>NZ_JBVIGC010000017.1:0-173882 GCF_055571015.1 Streptomyces sp. NPDC031049 | reverse complement strand
AGCCTCCGCTGAAGCACTCTCAGCAGCTCCGGCTTCTTTCCCCTCCCCCTCCCCCCCCTCTCCTCCCTCCCCCCCCCCCCCTCCCCCCCCCCCCCCCCCCCCCCCCCCCCCCGCCCTCGGCCGGCCCACGGTTCGTCCGCTGCGCCCCTGGGCGACACCGCCCTGCGGGCGAGCGGACCGAGGTCACCGGTCCCGGGAGGGGTCCTGGCCGACCCGGCGCAGTGCCAGGACCGCGTTGTGGCCCCCGAAGCCGAAGGAGTTGCTCAGGACCAGGTCGCCGGCGGCCGGCAGCGGGCGCGGTTCGCCGCGGACGACGTCGAGGTCGATCTCGTCGTCGACCTCCGCGCAGCCGACCGTCGGGGGCATCAGCCGGTGGTACAGCGTCAGGACCGCGGCGACGGCCTCGACGCCGCCCGCGGCACCCTGGAGGTGCCCCAGGTGCCCCTTGAGGGCCGTCACCGGCACGCTGCGCTCACCGAGCACGCCCCGCAGGGCCCGCGCCTCGGCGAGATCGCCGTCGACCGTGGCGGTGGCGTGCGCGTTGACGTGGACGACGTCCGCGAGCCGGCCCCCGGCGTCCCGGACGGCGCGGCGCAGCGCGAGCGCGATGCCCTCGCCGGACGGATCGGGCGCCGCCACGTGGTGGGCGTCGGCGGACAGCCCCCATCCGGCGGCCTCGCAGTAGATCCGGGCGCCACGGGCGCGCGCGTGCTCCTCGGACTCCAGGACGAGCACCCCCGCTCCCTCCCCGTTGACGAAACCGGCACGGTCCTTGGCGAACGGGTGCGACGGCGAGCCCGCCGACGGGTCACCGTCGGCCAGCGCCCGCATGGCGGCGAAGGACGCCATGATCGCCGGGGTGACGACCGCCTCGGCACCGCCGGCGAGGGCGACGTCGACCCGGCCGGACCGGATGCGGTCGACGGCCTGCCCGATCGCCTCGGTGCCGGAGGCGCAGGCGCTGGTCACGGTCCGCGCCTCGCCGGTGATGTGCAGGTCCAGCGAGACCTGGGAGGCCGCCTGCGAGGGCACCGTCATGGGTGTGGTCAGAGGGGAGACACCGCGCGGTCCCCTGTCCCGCAGGGTGCGGTCCCCGCCGACGAGCACGGAGGCGTCCCCGAGGATGGCGCCGAGGCTGACCCCGACCCGCTCCGGGTCCAGCCCGCTCTCACGGGTGCCGCCGTCCGCGTACCCCGCGTCCGCCCACGCCTCGCGCGCGGCCAGCACGGCGAACTGGGCGGCGCGGTTCATGCGGCGCGCCGCCTGGCGGGGCAGCAGCCCGGCCGGGTCCACCGGCACGGTCCCGGCGATCCGCACGGGCAGCCCGTCGAACTCCTCGTCCGCCAACTCCCGTATGCCGTGCCGCCCTTCGAGCAGCCCCTGCCACAACTCGTCCGTGCCCAGGCCCAGCGGGGTGACGGCGCCGAGCCCGGTGACGACGACGCGCCGCGCTCCGGCCGCCTCCGCCTCCCGTACGGGCCGCGGCTCGTACCGCACGACGTGGCCGTCCCGGTCGGCCCCGGCGGCCCACCCGCGCACCTCGGCGTCGGTCACACCGCGCTCCGCGTCCTCGTCCGTGTCCCGGCGCCAGACGCCCCAGCGGCGGACGTACGTCACCTCCTCGGCCAGCGGATCAACGGCCCGCAGGGAGGTCACCCGGTCCCCGTCACGGAACTCCGCGTCGTCGAGGGCGGGGGAGCTGACCAGCGGTACCGCGGCCACGTCCAGCCGCCGCCCGGCGACGGTCACCCGCTGCTCGCGCCGCAGCGTCTCGTCGCGGTCCACGCCGCCCTGCGGCGGTCGCAGCGTGAGGCGGATCACCTCGGGGGACACGGGCTGCGTGTGCGTGACGACGTGCCACCGGTGCTGCGCCGCGTCCTCGTGCGACAGGGCGAGCAGATCGCCGGGGACGACCTCGGCGGCGCTGACGGTGTACGGGCGTATGGGTACTTCAGGAGTTTCGGGGGAGTGGGTCATGGCGGTACATGCTCGCTTTTGTCCGAACTGTCGTACTGGGGGCGGTTCCGAGTGTTCCGTGCGACATTCGAACCGGCCATTGTTGAAGTCGGAACATGACCGATTTGCCCCGCTCTACCAGGAGCGTGGCGCGTGACACATCGCCCAACCCGTTGACGCCTCGCACGAGTTGACGGTGCACGTCTGCCCTGTGCGAAACGTCACAAACCCCTCGCGGGACCCTCCGCGTCGGCGGCGGCCTCGGCCGAGGCGGAACCGGCACACCTCGGCCGACGGGGAGCCGGCGCCGCTCAGTCGAGGCAGAACTCGTTGCCCTCGACGTCCTGCATCACGATGCACGACTCGTTGACGCCGTCGGCGGGCAGGAGACGCACCCGCACCGCACCGAGCGCGACCAGTCGCGCGCACTCGGCCTCGAGCGCGGCGAGGCGCGCTTCCCCCACCAGGTCGGTGCCGGCCCGCACGTCGAGGTGCAGCCGGTTCTTGACGGTCTTGCCCTCGGGTACGCGCTGGAAGTACAGGCGCGGCCCCTCGCCCGAGGGGTCCGCGCAGACGAACCCCGCACCCTGGCGCTCGGGTGGCAGCGAGCGCTGGAACTCGTCCCACGTGGCGAACCCTCCCGGCGGCGGGGGGACGACGTACCCCAGCACCTCGCACCAGAAGCGGGCGACGCGCTCGGGTTCCGCGCAGTCGAAGGTGACCTGGAACTGCTTGACCACGGACATCGGGGAACCGTACCAACGGTCCCTTCCGTGCGCGGCGAAATGGCCTCGCAGCGCGGGATCTTGACCGAAGAACAGGTGGTCGGGGCGGCTTCGTGCCCTCTACGGTGCAGGCATCGAAGCCCCCGACCCGTCTCATCGGCGAGACCGGAGCGCCCGCGTGCCCCCGTCGTCAGTCCGTCCCCTCCCTCACCTCCCGGAGGGCACCCGTCGCACCCGGCGGACCCCGCGGAAGGCACACCCTCAGCCTTGGAAGGAGCGGCACATGTCCGACCAGCGGATTCTCGTGCTCGATCCCGCGAGCACCGACCACCACGCCGAGGACCGGGCCCTGCGGGACCTCGGCCCGGCCACCAAGGTGGACATCCTCGGGGTGACCGCCTGGTCCGTCTCCGACCCCCGGCTCCTGAAGGAACTCCTCACCAGCCCGCACGTCTCCAAGGACGCGCGCGCCCACTGGCCGGCCTTCGCCGACACCGTCGCCACCTGGCCGCTGGCGCTGTGGGTGGCGGTGAGCAACATGTTCACCGCCTACGGAGCCGACCACCGGCGGCTCAGGCGGATGGTCGCGCCCGCGTTCGGCGCCCGGCGCATCCAGGCGATGCGCCCGGAAGTCGAGGCCATCGTCGGCGAGCTGCTGGACGACCTGGCGGCCGTACCGGCCGCGGACACCGTCGATCTGCGGGAACGGCTGGCCTATCCGCTGCCGATCGCGGTGATCGGCCGGCTGATGGGCGTTCCCGAGGACCAGCGCCCGCTCTTCCGCTCCATGGTCGACGGGATCTTCGCCACGACCCTCACGGCCGAGCAGACCGCGGCGAACACCGGCGCCCTGTACGAGACGCTCGACAAGCTGATCGCGGACAAGCGCGCCCGTCCCGGTGAGGACATGACCTCCGTCCTCGTCGCCGCCCGCGACGAGGAGGGCGACGGCGGCGGCTTCACGGACGCCGAACTGCGCGACACGCTCCTGCTGATGATCAGCGCCGGGTACGAGACCACCGTCAACGTCATCGACCAGGCGGTCACCGCCCTGCTGGCCGACCCCGGGCAGCTCGCGCACCTGCGGGCCGGGCGCGCCGACTGGGGCGACGTCGTGGAGGAGACGCTGCGGCACGAGCCCGCGGTCAAGCACGTCCCCCTGCGCTGCGCCCTCGCCGACATCCCCCTGCCCGACGGGCGGACGATCGCGAAGGGCGACGCGATCCTCGTCTCCTTCTCCGCCGCCAACCGCCATCCCGCCCTGCACGGCTCGTCCGCCGACCGCTTCGACGCCACGCGGCCGGCGAAGGACCACTTCGCCTTCGGGCACGGCGTCCACTTCTGCCTCGGCGCCCCGCTCGCCCGCCTGGAGGTCGCCACCGCCCTGCGTCTGCTCTTCGAACGCTTCCCGGAGATCGAACCGGCGGTACCCGTCGAGGAGTTGACGCCCCTGCCCAGCCTGATCAGCAACGGCCACACCGCGCTGCCGGTGCGCCTGGGGCCCGCCGCCCGGTGATCTCCCGGGGCCGGCCCCGACGACGCATCGCTTCGACGGCCGGCCCCGCGGTTGCCCGGTCTATCGAAAGTCGATAGGTTCCTATCGCTACTCGATAGGAATGAGGTACTGTCATGCCGATGCCGATGCCGATGCCGATGCCGATGCCGACCGGCGATCCCGACCACTGCGGGACCCCGAGGACCATGGCCCGTACGGACGTCCTGGTGGTCGGTGCCGGACTGGCCGGCCTGCACGTCGCCACCCTCCTCGCCCGGCGGGGCCACGACGTGCTCCTCGCCGAACGGCGGTCCGCTCTCGGCACCGCGATCCGCACCACCGGGATCTTCGTCCGCAAGACGCTCGACGACTTCCCGCTGCCCGCCGCGCACCTCGGCCCGCCGATCCGCCGGATGGTGCTCTACCCCCCGGACCTGCGCCGCCCGGTCAGCCTGGTCAGCGACCGGGACGAGTACCGCGTGGGGGACATGGCGCCGCTCTACGAAGCGTCGGCCGCCGTCGCGGCGGAGGCGGGCGTGCGGATCGCGCTGGGCACGCGCTACGCCGGCCGGCAGGGGGACGGCACCTTTCAGCTGATCGACCGCGACGGACCGGTGGCGATCCGGGCGCGTTTCGTCGTCGGCGCCGACGGAGCGCGCTCGACCGTCGCCCGGGACCTCGGCCTCGACCGCAACCGCCACCTGCTGGTCGGTGCCGAGGAGGTCTTCGAGGTGTCCGCGAGCGACGGACCCCCGACCTTCCACTGCGTCATCGACCCCTCGATCGCCCCCGGTTACCTGGCCTGGGTGGTCAACGACGGGCGGCACGCGCACGTCGGCGTCGCGGGCTACGCCGAGCGGTTCCCGCACGGGCTGCGCCGGGCCCTCGCCCGGTTCGGCGCCTGTGCCCCGGGGCTGGCCGACACGGACCGTCCCGAGGTGGTCGAGCGGCGCGGCGGCCCGATACCCGTCGGCGGGGTGCTGCGCCGCATCGGCTGCGCCGACGGCCTCCTGGTGGGCGACGCGGCCGGCGCCGTCTCCCCCCTCACCGCCGGGGGACTGGACCCCTGCCTGCGGCTCTCGGAACTGGCGGCCTCCGTTCTCGACGACGCGCTGCGCTCCGGGAGGCCCGACGCCCTGGCCCACTACGACGGAGCCGCTCTGCGCGCGGAGTTCCGGGGGCGCCTCACGCTGCGCCGGGCACTGGCCCAGGTGCGGACCCCGGCGGCGGCGACGGCGGCCTTCACCCTGCTGCGCACCCCGCTCGGCAGGGCCGCGGCCGGCCGGATCCTCTTCGGCGACAGGTCGTTCCCCGACCCCGTCGGTGACCTCGGCCGACGCCCAATGGTTCCACGATGGAACAAATGAGGCGTACATCCATCCCTCGGGACCTACGCCCCGGGGACCGGCGCACAGGGACGCACTACACCGGACGCAGTAGTCGGGTCCAGCCCCAGGGACGGATCAAACGCGGCGGAACCCGGGTGAGCATGAACGGGTAACCCCGGCCAGAACCCCTGCCCTTCCCTCTGCCGGGTCTCGTCCTGCCCGTTTACGACGGATTGGTCCCAGGTGGCAACGTTTTTGTACCGACTCGGCCGACGCGCGTTCCGGCGCCGCGGTCTCGTCGCCCTGCTGTGGGTGGCCATACTCGTGGGCGCCGGTGTCGCCGCGTCCACCGCGCCCGCCCCGCCCGAAGACTCCTTCTCCATGCCCGGCACCGAGTCGCAGAAGGCGTTCGACCTGCTCGACGAGCGCTTCCCGGCGGCCAGTGCCGAAGGCGCCACGGCGCGTGTCGTCATCCGAGCCCCCGAGGGCGAGAAGATCTCCGACCCGGCCGGCGAGGCCAAGGTCGACGAACTGGTCACCGCCCTCTCGGACGGCCCGCAGGTCGCCTCGGTGGCCGACCCGTTCGAGGCGAACGCCGTCAGCAAGGACGGCACGACCGCGTACGCCTCGGTCACCTACCAGGTCAACGCCATGGAGCTGACCGACCAGGCCCGCGAGTCGCTCACCGCGGCCACCGGCGAGGCGCGCAGCGACGGCTTCACCGTCGAGACCGGCGGCGACGCGGTCATGGCCGAGCAGGAACTGGGCGGCACGGCCGAGCTGATCGGCATGGGCGTCGCCGCCGTGGTGCTCCTGCTGACCTTCGGCTCACTCGTCGCCGCCGGGATGCCGCTGCTTTCGGCGATCATCGGCGTCGGCATCGGCATCTCCGGTATCGGAGCACTCGGCAGCACCCTCGAACTGTCCGCCACGACCTCCACGCTGGCCATGATGATCGGCCTGGCGGTCGCCATCGACTACGCCCTGTTCATCGTCTCGCGCTACCGCGCCGAGATCGCCGAGGGCCGCGCCCCCGAGGAGGCCGCCGGACGCGCGGTCGGCACCGCCGGCTCCGCCGTCGTCTTCGCCGGACTCACCGTCATCGTGGCCCTGGCCGGCCTCGCGGTCGTCAACATCCCGATCCTCACGAAGATGGGCCTGGCCGCCGCCGCCACGGTCGGCATCGCCGTGCTGATCGCCCTCACCATGACCCCGGCGCTGCTGGGCTTCGCCGGCCGCAAGGCGCTCAGCCGCAAGGACCGCAAGGCGGACGCCGGACGGGGGACGGCGCCCGCGAAGCCCAGGCTCGGTACCCGCTGGGCCCGCTTCGTCCTGCGCCGCCCGGTGACCGTGCTGCTCACCGCCGTGCTCGGCCTCGGCGTGATCGCCGTACCGGCCGCCAGCCTGGAACTGGGCCTGCCGGACGAGGGCAGCTCGGCACCCGACACCACGCAGCGCAAGGCCTACGACATGCTGTCGGAGTCCTTCGGCGCCGGATTCAACGGCCCGCTGATGGTCACCGTCGACACCCGGGACGCCGACGACCCGAAGGCCGCCGCCGAGGCCGTCGGCAAGGAGATCACCGCCCTGGGAGAGGCCGCGGCCGTCACCCCGGCCACCTTCAACGAGCAGGGCGACACCGCCCTCCTCACCGTCGTGCCCAGGACCGGGCCGAGCGACGCGGCCACCGAGGACCTGGTCAGGGACATCCGGTCGCTCTCCGGCGACATCAGGTCCGAGACGGGCGCGGTCATGCTGGTGACCGGCATGACCGCGATGACGATCGACTTCTCGCAGACCCTGGACGACGCACTCGTCCCGTACCTGGCCCTCGTCGTCGGCCTCGCCTTCCTGCTGCTGATGCTGGTGTTCCGCTCCGTCCTCGTCCCGCTGAAGGCGGCCCTGGGCTTCCTGCTCTCGGTGGCGGCGGCACTCGGCGCGGTGGTCGCGGTCTTCCAGTGGGGCTGGCTCGCGGACGTCTTCGGCGTCGACCAGCCGGGGCCGATCATGTCGATGATGCCGATCTTCATGATCGGCGTGGTGTTCGGCCTGGCCATGGACTACGAGGTCTTCCTCGTGACCCGCATGCGCGAGGCCTACGTCCACGGCTCGTCCGCCGCCGACTCCGTCACCACCGGCTTCACCCACGGCGGCCGGGTCGTCGCGGCGGCCGCGATCATCATGATCAGCGTCTTCTCCGGCTTCATCATGGAGAACGACGACATGATCAAGATGATGGGCTTCGGCCTCGCCGTCGCCGTCCTCTTCGACGCCTTCGTCGTCCGCATGGCCATCGTGCCCGCCGTGCTCGCCCTGCTGGGCACCAAGGCCTGGTGGCTGCCGAAGTGGCTGGACCGCCTCCTGCCCAACGTCGACGTCGAGGGCGAGAAGCTCCACAAGGAACTCGGCGACACCGCCGGTCCCGCCGAGCCCGCCCGCGAGCCGGAGGCGGCCGGGGTCTGACGCACCGGACGACGACGCGGCCGCCCGACGGCGGCCGCGTCCTCGCGGACAGAAGCTGACCGCAAGCCCTCCTACGGTCGTTCCATGACTGACACCCAGCCCCACAGCAGCCCCCGCACCACCCCGGCCCGTCCCCAGAAGATCCTCGTCACCGGCGCCACCGGGACCGTCGGCCGGCAGGTCGTCGCCGAACTGCTCGCCCGCGGGCACGAGGTCCGAGCCCTCACCCGGAACCCGGCGGGCGCCGCCCTCCCCGAGGGCGTCGAGGTCGTGCAGGGCGATCTGACCGAGCCCGACGGCCTCGCCCCCGCCCTGGAAGGCGTCACCGGCCTGCACCTGATCACCTTCGGCGGGCCGTACTTCGCCCCGCTGGAGACCGGCCCGCGGATCCTGGAACTGGCCCGCGCGGCCGGCGTACGCCGCGTCACCGTGCTGCACGGCGGCGGGCCTTCGCTGCTGGAGGACGCCGTGCGCGCCGACGACGGGGTGGACTGGACGGTGCTCATGCCGGTGGAGTTCATGGCCAACGCGCTGGAGTGGGCGGACGGCATCGCGGCCCGCGGCGAGGTGCGCGAGCCGTTCGTTTCCCGGCTGAGCGCCATGGTCCACGAAGGCGACATCGGAGCGGTCGCCGCGGTCGCCCTCACCGAGGAGGGACACGGCCGCCAGGAGTACGTGATCACCGGGCCCGAGCTGCTGACCGTCGGCGACAAGGTGGCGGCGATCGCCGCCGCGTGCGGGCGGGAGATCACCCTGGTCGAGCTGACCGAGGAGCAGGCCGTCGCCCGGTGGCGGGAGGCGGGCCACCCGCAGGAGGTCGTCGACTTCCTGCTCGAGGCCTACGGCAACACCCCGGAGGTGGGGCGCACGGTCGTCGACACCGTCGAGAAGATCACCGGCCGTCCGGCGCGCACCTTCGCCCGGTGGGCCGCGGACCACGCGGACGCCTTCGCCGCGGACCGGGCGTGACGGGCGTGCGCGCCCGCCATGACCGGTGAGGCGGCGCACGATCCCGTGGCGCGCGAGCGCCCGCGCACGGCCGTGCGCGGGCGCTGACACCGGGACACCGACGGATCGCCGGCGTCAGCGGCCCGCGGTGTCCGCGGGGTGGGCGAGGGGCAGGTGGGCCGGCCGCAGCGGGCTGGGCGGCGGCCCCCCCCCCCCCCGCGGGCCGGCCCGGTCGCAGGGACCGGAGGAGCCGGGCCACGGATGCCGCCGGCCACGGACCCGCCCTAGACTCGAAGGGCCGGTCCCGGACAGCGGGAGCACGGAGCTGCCCCCGGACCGGCGCCGGAGATGCCCAGCCCAGGAGGACGGGATGTGGCGGCACACCAGACTGGCCGGCGAGTCGGCGGACCACCTCGAGGCCCGCGAGGAACTGCGCCAGGCCGAGATCGACCTCATGCGGCACCGCGAGCGGGTGGCGGCCCTGCGACGGGCGCTCCCCCAGGGGCCACCCGTGGACGACTACGTCTTCCTGGAGGGACCCGCCGGCCTGGACGACGGCGACACCCCCGTCCACGAGGTCGCTCTGAGCGACCTGTTCACCGGCCCCGGCCGCCCGCTGATCGTCTACCACTTCATGTACGGCAAGCGGCAGACCGACCCCTGCCCGATGTGCACCCTGTGGATCGACGGCTACAACGGCATCGCCCACCATGTCGCACGCAACGCCGACTTCGTCGTCGCAGCCGCCGCCGGTCTCCCCGCCCTCCGCAGCCACGCCCGTCGGCGCGGCTGGCACCGGCTGCGGCTGTTGAGCTGCGGCGACAGCACGTTCAAGTACGACCTGGGCAGCGAGGACGAGGACGGCGAACAGGACTCCACCGTCTCCGTGTTCACCCGCGACGCCGACGGCACCGTCCGCCACTTCTACTCCGCGCACCCGCGCATGGCCGGCGACATCGACGAGCGCGGCATCGACCTGCTGAACCCGGTCTGGCACCTCCTCGACCTGCTCCCCCAGGGCCGCGGCGACTGGTACCCGAGCATCGACTACGACGAACCCACCGGCTGACCCGGCTGCGGTGCCGACGGCGCGCTAGCGCGCCTCGGCGAAGCGCGTCGCATGGTCGTCGGCCAGCCGGACCTGGCGTGCGGCGAGTGCCTCCTCGACGTGCTCACCCGGCTCGCCCCGACGATGGGGTCGATTCCCTGCCGCATCAGCCACGCGAGGACGACCTGGTTCCGCGTGGCCGAGAGCGCGTCGGCGACGTCGTCCAGGACCGTGAGCACCCGGGTGGTCCCGGGGTGGTCGTAGATCCCGGGCAGTGGCTTGTCCTGGCGCACGTACCCACCCCACATCAGCGCGCTGTACGTCCACACGGTCAGCCCCTCCGTCCGCGCCAGGTCCAGGTCCTCGGCGGTGAGCATGCGGTGACCGCTCTCGGCCGGCGGGGCGGACGGGCGCGGCTGCACGAGCGAATGGCGCAGTTGCAGGGCCGACCACGGTTCCACGCCCTGCTGCCGCGCGAGCGACCGGGCGCGCTCGACCCGCCAGGCGGGATGGTTCGCCGCCCCGACCCTCGGCGCCACTCCCTTCGCGACCAGCTCGCCGAAGGCGCCCACCGTCTCCTCCAGCGGCACGGTGCGGTCCTCGGCGTGGGCCCAGAGCAGATCGACGCGGTCGACCCCGAGGCGCTCCAGGCTCTGCTCCACGCCGACGCGGACGGCACGGGCGGAGAGGCCCTCGGCGCTCGCCGGCCAGGAGTGCGGGACGACGGGGTTGTGCCGGACCTTCGTGGCGATCCGCACCGCGTCGCGCGCTCCCGGGCGCGCTCTGAGCCACGAGCCGATGACGCGCTCACTGGCGCCACCGACGCCGCTCGGGTCGGTCCAGAAGGAGTAGCAGTTGGCGGTGTCCAGCCAGACCCCGCCGCCGGCGACGAAGGAGTCGAGGATCGCGAAGGCCCGGTCGGTGCCGACACGGGTACCGAAGTCCATGGTGCCGAGGACGATCTGCGGATGGGTGGTGTTCATGCCGCCATGCTCGGAGCCGGAGTGCTCTCCAGGTCAAGAGGCACCTCGTGCGCCGACCGGGCCTGCGCATGCCGATCGGGCCCGGCCTGCTCGGGCGAGCGGCCGTTCGCGGCCGTTCACAGGCGGTGTGCCAGTGCTGCTCCGCGCAAGTTCGTGGAGGGGTGTTCGGTCTGATCAGACGGTCCTCCTGAGCCCGGCCGGTCTGCCGCGCGGACGGTGACGCGGCGAAAGCGGCATGCTCCACGGCCACGCACCGGGCCGACCCCCCCGCGCACCGGGCCGGGCGTTTGCCGTCACCCGTGGGCCAGCGCGCTCCCCAGCGGCGTACGGGCGTGCAGCACGCACAAGCCGTGGCGGCGGGTCGTCACCAGGCCGCTGTGCCGGAGGGTCGCCGCGTGCCGGCTGGCGGCCGACGCCGAGATCCTTGCCAGGTCCGCCAGCGCCGTAGTGGTCAGCTCTGCGTCCAGCAGCCGCAGCACCGTCGCCCGCGTTTTACCGAGCAGCTCGGCCAGCGCGTCGGACGGCGCCGGGCCGCCGCCGCGCCCCGGCCGCCATTCCGCCTCGCGGCTGACGGGGTAGACCAGCACCGGCTGGAGCTGCGGGTCGGCGAGGGTGATCGGGTGGTCCACGCCGAAGTAGCTGGGGATCAGGGACAGCCCGCGCCCCTCCAGCCACAGGTCCTGCCGTACGGGATAGTCGACCTCCAGCACCGGCGTCCGCCAGCGGGCGGTGGGGCCGAGTCCGGTCAGCACCGCCTCGATGCCCCGGCTGAGGGAGTGCTCCCTGTGCGCGGCCACGTTCCGGGCGGTCAGCGCGGCGGCCTCTGCGGCGTACGGGGTGAGCACCACCTCGTGGTAACGCCGCAGTGCGGAGCCGAGCCGCCGTAACGCGGCGGGCCGCCCGGCGGCGACGTCGTCCAGCCACCCGGGCACACCCGGCGGCTCGGCGGTGAGCCGGCCGACCTCGTGGCGCAACCGCCCTCTGCCGGTCGACAGCATCTCCTCCACGCCGGCCGCGAAGCTGGTGGTGTGCCCGGCCGGGGTCAGGAAGTCGGGAAAGTAGGCGCTGGCGGGCGCGAGCGCCGCCAGCAGATGGAAGTCGCGGGCCAGTCCGGCCTCGGCGAGCCGGCGGCGGACCTGCCGGCTCCAGGTGGCGAAGCAGGGTCTCGGGCGCGTCAGCTGATGGACGCTGAGGACGATCTCCCACATCGGGTCGAGTGTGCGGGCCACACGAATGCGGCCGAGATCGGTGCTGGTGAAATGTATGCGAAGCACAGGTCCCCCTCCTGCGATCACTGAGCAGCACGGAAAGTGTCACACACTGACCGATGAAAAGCAGTGGGCAAGCGCCGGCCGCAGGTCCGGAAAGAGCGAGGGGGCAAGCGCTTGCCGTAATCAGCCCCCGGTCCGGGCGCCCGGCCTTTGCACCACGTCGCAAAAGCTTTAGCGGGCCAGGGCGGTGGGCGATCGTTTGCGCTGCCGCCGCCCGTGGGCGGCGTTCCCCAATCCATCCGGCACGAGGAGCACCCGTGCGCATCACATCCTGGAAGCTCGGCCTCACCGCGGCCGTGGCCGGCCTGTCCACGCTGCTCGCCACCGGCCCGGCGCAGGCGGCCTACTCGATCAACTCGGGCGCCTACTCGTCCTCCTTCGTGGACGGCGACGGCAGGCTCACCGACGACTGGGGCGAGCAGTTCGGCGAGCTCGGCAACTCGCTCTGCTACGGCTGCGGAAACTCCAACAACACCGACATCGTCGTGCTCTGGCAGAGCATCCTCGCCGCCGAGGAGTTGCTGACCCTGGGCGACATCGACGGCCAGTTCGGTCCGAAGACCAGGGACGCCACCATCGCCTGGCAGAAGCGCTATGGGCTGTCCGCTGACGGCAAGGTCGGCGACGCCACCTGGGGCAAGGCCGACGACCGGCTGAGCTGGCAGACCAACTCGATGGCCGGGTACACGGCCAGCTACCAGTCGGGGGCGGTGATGTTCTACCGGGGCGACACCAGCAAGTACCGCGACGGGGGCGCCTACAAGCTGTACCGGGTCTACCGGCACGACCACGCCAAGGACTTCGGCGGCTACCGCATCCAGTTCGGCTCGCTGACCGTCCTGTGACCTTCGCCGCGCATCCCAGCGCTTTCCCCAGGGGGACCACCATGCGCAAGACCCGCACGAAGCTCGCCTTCACTGTCGCCGCCGCCGGCCTGTCGGCGCTGCTGACGGTCAGCCCGGCGCAGGCCGCCTATGCCGGCAACTCGGGCGCCTACTCGTCCTCCTTCGTGGACGGCGACGGCAGGCTCACCGACGACTGGGGCGAGCAGTTCGGCGAGCTCGGCAACTCGCTCTGCTACGGCTGCGGAAACTCCTCGAACACCGACATCGTCGTGCTCTGGCAGAGCATCCTCGCGTCGGAGCACCTGCTGGACCTGAGCGAGACCGACGGCGACTTCGGGCCGCGGACCAGGGACGCCACCATCACCTGGCAGAAGCGCTACGGGCTGTCCGCCGACGGCATGGTCGGCGACGCCACCTGGGGCAAGGCCGACGATCTGCTGGTCTGGAACAGCTCCGGTACCAGGGTGTCGTACGACAGCTCCAGAGTGGGCCGGGTGGACTTCCACCGAGGGGACAGCTCGAAGTACCGCGACGGCGGCGCCTACCACCTCCACCTGGTGTCGCGGGGCGACGGGTTCCACACGTTCGACCAAGGCACCCGCGTCCACTTCTCCTCACGGACCGTCCGATAGGAGCCCCGGCATGTCGGACCCGATGGTGTTGGAAGCCCAGCACTGGGTGAACAACACGTACAAGGACGTCCGGGGCTACGTTCCCTGCGCCACCGACGGCTCGACCGGATGGCAGACCGTGCTCAGCCTCACCCAGGCGCTCCAGCACGAGCTCGGCATCTCCCCGGTGGTGCAGAACTTCGGCGACGGCACGCTGAACGCCGTCTACGCCCACCGCCTCCTCCCGGGCGCGGAACCCGACAAGAACATCGTCCGCATCTACAACTACGCCCTGTGGTGCAAGGGCTACACCGGCTCCGTCTTCGCCGAGAAGTGGGACAGCACCGCCGAGAACTCCCTCGGCATGCTGTACGAGGACATGGGCGTCGCCGGCCACCACAACTGGTGGCTGTGGGCCCGCGTCACCCGGGCGCTGCTGCGCATGGACCAGTTCCGGCGGGTGCCCGGGGCCAGTGCCACGACCCGCGCCGTCCAGCAGTATCTGAACCGCACCTACGTGGCCGGATACGTCGTCCCCGCGATGGGCCTCGTGCCCTGCGACGGCTCCTACGCGCGGGAGACCCAGAAGGGTCTGCTGATGGCCATCCAGTACGAGATCGGGCTGCCCACCTCCACCATCAGCGGATACTTCGGTCCCGGCACCACGGCCGCCCTGAAGCAGCACGTGCTGAAGAAGGGCGACACCGGCAAGCTCGCGTACCTCTTCAAGGCGGCGTGCTGGTTCAACTCGCCGACGTACGACGGGGGCGCGCCGGTGGACTTCCCCTGGGAAGACGGGAAGGCCGAGTTCACGGCGGCGACGGAGAGCTGGCTGCGGGTGTTCCAGGAGTTCACCCAGAACGGGATCCATGGCACGGGCACCTTCCAGACGTGGGCCGAGCTGCTCATATCCAAGGGTGACGAGACCCGCCCCGGTACGGGCAGCGACACCGCCGAGACCATCACGGCGGCGAAGGCCGCCGCCCTGCGGGCCAAGGGGTTCTCGGCCGTCGGCCGCTACCTGGACGAGCACCTGCCGCCCGGTGACCAGTACTACATCGGCAAGGCCCTCCGGCCGGGCGAGGCCCAGACCATCATCGACTCCGGCCTGAAGCTGATCCCGCTGTTCCAGTACAACGGCACCCAGCTCTTCAACTTCACCAGGCCGAAGGGCTACGACCAGGGGCTCATCGCCCACAGCAAGGCCAAGGAGCACGGCATCCCGCCCGGGGCGTGCATCTACTTCGCAGTGGACTACGACGCCCAGGACCACGAGATCCCGAGCATCATCGAGTACTTCGAGGGGGTCCGCGAGGGCCTGGCCGAACGCGGCGCGCACTACGACTTCGGGGTGTACGGCACCCGGAACGTGTGCGCCCGGGTCTCCGACGCCACCGGCGCCCGCTGGTCGTTCGTCGCCGGCATGTCCTTCGAGTACTCGGGGAACATGGGCTTCCCGCTGCCGCCGAACTGGTCGCTGAACCAGATCTACGAGTACAACCCGAAGGCCGACCCGCCGACCGGTTTCACGGACGGGACCATCGCGCCGATGGGGCTGGACAAGAACGTCTGGCGTACGGGAGCGGACCCGGCGGTCTCCAGGCTCCACGTGGACGAGCGGTACCAGGACATGATCGCCCAGGTCCACCACGTGGAGCGGATCGAGGCCGCGTACGACGAGTTCAAGCAGTCGAACGCCGTCCACTACGGCAAGCGCGACTACGTCATGATGTACTTCCGGCACCTCAAGTACACCGAGCTGCACTGGCGGGTGGCGACGGGGATCGTGGACCCCGCCTGGATCGACTTCCTCGACTCGGAGAACCTGTGGCTCGACATCCCGTACCGCTGGCCGAACGACCCCGTGGCCCACTCCGCGGTGGACTTCCAGCATGTGATGGCGTCCTGCCAGGGCATGCTGTGGAACTACCCGACGAGCGACGACGGCACGCTGGGCGACGGCACCGGATGGCTGGGTGACCTGATCGCCCTCTTCGCCGAGTGGCGCAACGACTACGAGGACCTCGGCGGGGCCGAGTTCTGCCGGCTGTACCTGGCCAATCCCGGCCGGTCCAGCGCACTCGGAGAGCAGGACCTGCGCGCCGACGCCGACGCGTACAACCTGGCGAAGCTGCTCCGCGACGGCACCGTCCAGAAGGTGTCCGAGGCGATCCGGGCCTACTACCTGGCGGAGAACGTCGAGGGCAGCGACCGGTGCCGGGCGCACCGCCGGTTCCGGTCCTTCGCCTACCAGAGGTTCGGCGGCACCAAGGCGTCCGCCGTTCCCATCGTGCGCGACGCCCTCGCCGGCGGCGACAACAGCCTGGCGATGAACGCCGGCCGGCTGGCGCTGCTGCGCGACCTGGAGCCGTGGGAGCAGCCGTGGGCCCTGGGCGACGGACTCGACGGCTTCGTCGACGGCTTCGCCGGGAAACTGATCGCGCTCGCGAACGCGGAACCGGAGGCACTGTGATCACCCGCAGAGACGTACTGGCCACCGGCACCGGCCTGATCGGTGCCGCCGCCCTGACCGCGGTGGGCGCGGGCGGCCCGGCGCACGCCGCCGCCGGCCCGCGGGGCGGGCGGTCCGCGAACGGCTGGCCCATCGCGCCCGAGGCCATCGACCGGTTCGCCATCTCCGGGGCCGGCCGTACGGTTGCCCTGCACCGGGACGCCGCGCCTGTGCTGCTGCACGTCGCCCGCCGGTGGCACTACGAGATCCGGCCGCTGACCGAGGGCGGCGAGAGCGTGACCGGCTACTCCCCCGACCACCGGACGGCGGCCGACTGGGAGTCGAACTACCTCTCCGGTACGGCGGTCTGCCTCCACCCGCACGCCTGGCCGATCGGCGGCCCGGAGGGCGTGAGCACCCGGGAGAAGGCCGTCGTACGGGACATCCTGGCCGACTGCGAGGGCCTGGTCCGCTGGGGCGCGGACCTCACGCCCACCAAGCTCTCCCACTTCCAGATCGACGTACCGCCGGACAGCCGCGCCTTCACCCGCATCGCGGCCCGGATCAGAGGCTGGGAGCGGCACCCCGGCCAGGGGGCCGGCACCGGAGCCGACCCGACGTCACCGGACCGGCGCGCCAAGGCCCGGCGACTGGAACGGGCCCAGACCGCGTAGGGGGTGCCGCGACCCCACGCCCTGATCAATACCCCTCCACGAACTTGCGCGGAGCAGCACTAGGATCACGCGGTGAATGTGAAGATCGAACGGACCGACGCCCGAAGCTGGGACGAGGCGCATCTCGAGGAACTCTTCAGCGAAGGCTTCCCGGAGTTCATCACCGCTGACCGGCAGGTCAAGGAGTACATAGGCAGGGATCGGCGAGTGGTTCTCCGACCTGAACCTGATGCTGGTGGACGACCACGACGTTCCGGTCGCGTCGGGCTGGGGTGTGCCGATCCGCTGGGACGGCCTGCCCGAGTCCCTCCCCACCGGATACACCGATTCGCTGGTCCGGGCCGTGGAGGGCCGTGAGCAAGGGATCGAGCCCGACACCCTGGTGATCTGCGGAGCGATCGTCACCCCGTCACGGAAGGGGCGAGGGCTGGCGGGGGAGACCCTGAAGGCACTGCGTCGGGCAGCGAGTGAAGCCGGCTGGGACCGTGTCATCGCTCCGGTCCGCCCGACGACCAAGGCCCGGTACCCGTTGGCACCGATCGAGAGGTTCATGCGGTGGAGCCGTGCGGACGGGCTGGCTCTCGACCCGTGGCTGCGAACCCACCAGCGTCTTGGCGCCAGGATACTGGCGGCGGCTCCGGCGTCGCAGACGATGACGGGCACGGTTGCCGAGTGGGAACGCTGGACCGGAATGACCTTCCCCGAGTCGGGTGAGTACGTGATCCCTGACGGACTCGGCCTGCTGCTCATCAGCCGCTCGGCCGACGAGGGCGTGTATCAGGAGCCCAACGTCTGGATGCAGCACAGCTGAACTCCTCCGGTGGGGCGCCGGACCGGTCGTCGGCACCCGGTGCCCCCCGTCCACCTCGGTGGCGTTCGTCTACGCCGGGGCGGCGCCCGTGTCGTCGGTGACCGGGGGATTGGCCGGGGAGGGTTCGGGGGGTGACCAGCGCAGTGGGCTCGCGCTCTGCGTCTCCACGACGCGCTCGACGGTGAAGCGGCTGGTGCGGGCCGGGCCGGCGTACTCCGTGCGGGCGGTGCCCGAGAGCTGGAGGGTGGTGCCGGTGGACCAGTCGACGAAGAGCAGTCCGGCCCGGGCGTCCGACTCCAGGTTGCCGAGGGTGAGGAACATGGCGTTGCCGGGGTAGTCCGGCCAGGTCAGCTCCGTGGGGGAGGCCACGCGGACGAAACCGGGGTTGCCGCCGCGGTGGCTGGCGTCGGCGGCGCCGTCCGGGCCGAGGGTGGCGATGAAGAACGTGTCGGCCGCCCGCACGTGCGACCGCTGGGCGGGGGTGAGGCGGTGACCCTCGCGCGGTGGGCCGGTGCGTGCCGCCTCGTCCCGACCGTACAGCTCACGTTTCTGCAGGTACTTGGGGCAGTTGGAGAAGACCTCCTCGGCCTGGACGGACAGGCCGCGCGGGCCGGGGACGGCCGTGCCGTTGAGGCGCATGCGCCGGCGGGTCCGCGGGTCCAGGGCGAGGGTGCCGACCGGGGTGCGGCGGCCCTCGGGGAACGCGGCGCGGAGCGGGTCGCGGGCGGGTACACCGCCCGCGACCGACACGGTGGTGGGGCCGGTGGCCCGGACGAACCCGGGCGCGCCGGTGAGCAGGGAGCTCCACACCCGGCCCTCCCCGTCCGCCGCACCGATCACGAGCATGGGCTGGAGCTCGAGGAACGCGGCGGCGACCGGGCGGATGTCCCGCCCGATGGAACGCCCGACGTGGTCGGCGGCGTCCCGCACCCCGACGCGGGTCTGCACCGCGACGGACCCCTCGTGATAGGTGCGACGGCTGGAGTTCATGGCCGGTCAGGTCCTTCCCTGGTCGGTGTTTCCGCTCGTGACTTCCGCGTTCCTGCCGGACCCGGCCCACGGGCTTCGAGGGCGGGTCCGGGCCTGGGCCCCGACGTGCCGATCTAGAAGAAGCCGCAGGTGGGGCCCTCGGCGGTGGGGGCCGGAGCGCCTTCGGCGCCGGCCGTGGCGTAGATCTCCAGGCGGGTGCCGTCGGGGTCGTGGAAGAAGATCCCGCCGGACCCGCCGCCCTCGCCGTGTGCCACGACCCCCTCGTACGCGAAGTCGACACCGCGCGCGGCCAGTTCGGCCTCGGCGGCGCGGACCTGGTCCATGGTGTCGACCTGGAAGGCGAGGTGGTGCAGGCCGGCCCGGGCCGGTGCGTAGCCGTCGTCGGCCTGCTGCCACAGCGTGAGCGTGAGCTCGCCGTTCCGGCCGAGGAACGCGAAGCGGCGGCCTTCCTCCTTGCCCTCGCCGAGGACGTCGAAGCCCAGGAGTCCGCCGTAAAAGGCCAGGGAACGGTCGATGTCCGTGACATTGAGGCCGATGTGGCCGGTACGCAGCGTGCTGGTCGCCGTCATGGCGTGTCCCTCTCGTCGACTTGTCTAACCACTGATAGTGACTTTAGGGGTTAGATGCCAGAGGCGTCAACTGATCACGTAAAGTTGAGGGGTTAGAAACACGTCGGAGCCGAAGCCCGAGAGGGAGTGACGGACCCATGCCGGAACCTGATCCCCGGCCGCTGGTGGGCGAGCCCGTTTCGCTGGACCTGCTCAACACGCGATGGGTCCAGGACGGCACCCTCCGCGACCTGCTCGCGGACACCGGCGGACTCGCCACCTGGCTGGTGAGCGCCGGTCTCGACGCCCACGGCTTCCGGGCCGACGAGGCGACGCTCACCCACGTGCGCAGCGCCCGGGACGCCCTCGCCGCGGTCGTCGACACCCCGGCCGACCCCGACGGCGTCCGCGCCCTCGACACCGTCCTCGACCACGGCCGGATCCGCGCCACGCTCGGGCCCGAAGGGCCGGGGGAGCGGCCGGAGTTCGCCGACCCGGCCTGGGGCCCGGCATGGACGGCCGCACGCGACTACCTCGACCTGCTCCGCCGGGCGCCCGACCGTATCCGCGCCTGCGCGCACGAGGCGTGCGTCCTGCACTTCTTCGACACCTCGCGCAACGGAACCCGCCGCTGGTGTTCCATGGCGGTGTGCGGCAACCGCGCCAAGGCCTCCCGCCATTACGCGCGGGCGAAGGAGGACTGAGCCGGGGCCGCCCCGGAACGTGACACGGCAGCCACCACGCGGCGCTCCGTCAGACGCCCGATCGTGCGCGCCCCGTCAGACGCGCGATCGTGCGGTGCCCCGTCAAAGGTTCGACGGGGCACCCGATTCCCGCCGCTTCCACTCGGCCGACGAGCCGCATGGAAGGATGTGGCCCGTGACCGGACTGTCTTCCTCGCCTCTCGCCGAGGACGCGCCTCGCAACGTCGGCCCGGGTCCGCGTGTGGCCGCCGCGCTCGTGTTCGGGTCCTCGGCCGCGGTCCTGGTGGTCGAGATCGTCGCCCTGCGGCTGCTGGCCCCCTACCTCGGCCTCACCCTGGAGACCAGCACCATGGTGATCGGCATCGCCCTCACCGCGATCGCCCTCGGCTCCTGGGCGGGCGGGCGGGCAGCCGACCAGGTCGACCCGCGTCGGCTGCTGAGTCCCTTGCTGGGCGTGTCGGGAGCGGTCGTGGCGCTCACCCCTGCGGTGCTGCGCAGCACCGCGGAGTGGGCACCGGCGCTGCTGTTGCTGATCGCGGCGGCGACCATCCTCGTCCCCGGCGCTCTGCTGTCCGCGGTGACACCGATGGTGACCAAGCTGCGCCTCACCTCCCTCGCCGAGACGGGAACGGTCGTCGGCCGGCTGTCCGGCGTCGGAACCGTCGGTTCCATCTTCGGCACCGTCGTCACCGGCTTCGTCCTGGTCTCACGGCTGCCGGTCAGCGGCATCCTGATCAGCCTGGGAATGCTGCTGGTGCTGGCCTCGGTGCTGGTCGAATGGCGGATGCGCAGGTGGAGCGGCGGCGCCTCCGCCCTGACCCTGGTGGTCGTCGCCGGCGGACTCGCCACCGCGGGAGCGCCGGGCGGCTGCGACGTCGAAACCCGGTACCACTGCGCACGGGTCGTCGCCGACCCCGACCGGGACGGCGGTCGCACCCTCGTCCTGGACGGCGTGAGCCATTCCTACGTGGACATCGACGACCCGGCGTTCCTGAAGTTCACGTACGTGCGCGCCATCGCCTCCGTGGTCGACGCCACTTTCCCCGAGGGCCGGCCACTCGCCGCCCATCACCTGGGCGGCGGCGGACTCACCCTGCCCCGCTACCTCGCGGCCACACGCCCCGCAACCCGCAGCACCGTGTCGGAGCTCGACAGCGGCGTCGTGCGCATCGACCGCGACCGGCTCGGCCTGAAACAGGAGGAGGGCATCGACGTACGCGCCGAGGACGCCCGCCTGGGCCTGCGGAGACTGGACACCGACAGCCGGGACCTCGTCGTCGGCGACGCCTTCGGCGGCGTCAGCGTTCCCTGGCACCTCACCACGGTGGAGGCCCTGTCCGACGTGCGGCGGGTGCTCGACGAGGACGGCCTGTACGTCGCCAACCTCATCGATCACGGGGAGCTGGCCTTCGCACGGGCCGAGGCGGCAACGCTGAAGGAGACCTTCCGGTACGTCGCTCTCCTCGGCGCACCCACCGACATCGGGCCGGCACCGGCAGGCACCCCGGTGGGAGGCAACCTGGTGGTGGTCGCCTCGGACCGGGCGATCGACCCGCGGCCGATCCAGGAAGCGCTGGACGCCCGGAAGACCGGCTGGACGATCGCCACCGGCGACGACGTCACGTCCTGGATCGGCGGCGCCCGCCCGCTCACCGACGACTACGCGCCCGTCGACCAACTCCTCCAGCCCTACGGCTCGCAGCGCGACCGCTGACGGCGGACGCGGCATCCGCGGACCGGACCTCGCCGTCACCGGGGCGACTGGGGCGCACACCGCCAGAGTGCGCTCGGCTCGTCCGCCCGCCGCTCGGCCTGCCGCACCGCCTCTCCGGCGGCGAAGGCGGCGATCAGCCAGGCGAGTTCGAGGGTGCTCCGGGCCTGCGTCACGACCTCGCGGGCCGTCCCGTCGTGGACGACGAGGGCCGTGACGTGGAGCATGGCCGGCAGCGCCACGGAGACAGCCGACGTGACGGCGCGGTGCCCGGCACGGACCGCGCCGTAGACCGCGACCAGGTACGACACGGCGAGCACCTCGAAACCGGCCCCGAGGTGGCCCACCGCGCACACGCCGGTGACGGCCAGGACCACGAGGGGCGCCCGGCGGCGCGCGGCCAGCGCCAGCCCGCCGGCCGCCAGCAGCACGGAGCCCAGCAGTCCCCCGTCCCCGGGCGGCTGGGGCCCGGTCAACCCGGTGACCAGCAGCAGCGTCGCCACGTCCACGGCGATCACCCAGTCGGTGACCACGGCCGGGACGACGAACCGTCCTGAGCGCTTCAGCAGCACTGATGGCGGCCGCCGAGGGTGGGATCGTCGGCGACGGGCGGACAGGCGCCAACCTGGCGCTCGCGGCGGGGGCGCTCGGGCTGGCCGTCGGCCGGCTGGCCCAGGCCCGCGTCGGCCGCCATCCCCCCGGCGCAGCGCGCGCCGGGGGGATGGCGGCCATCGCGGCGGGAGCGGTCGGCGCGGTTCCCGCGGTGCTGCACGTGGCCACCGCCGACGGCGGTCCCGGCTCCGGCAACGGGCTCGCCGGTGCCGTCGTCGCCGTCCCCGTGGGACTGGGCGCCGTACTCCTCGGCCGCCGCGCCGTGAAGCGCTCGGCGACGGCGCCGAGGCAGGTGGCGAAGGCCTTGTCGTAGGCGGTGGATACCCTGCGGGAATGAGCAACGCGACGTGGGACGCCCTGGCGGCGACACCCCTTCCGGAAGTGCGGCGACGCGCCGCCGTCGTCGACGACCTCGCCGGGGTCGCACCGGTGACCGTGACCGGCGCCCGCCGTCTGGCCTGGAACGACGGCGGTGGCCAGTCCGGGGTCTGGTACTTCGCGGAGGACGGCCGCGTGCTGCTGCTGACGTTCGACCACGAGTCGGAGCTGAATCTGTACGCCGAGGAGGACTTCGCCCTCCAGGAGTCCCTCTACGAGGGTGTTCCCGCATCCCTCGCCGCCCTGGTCCGCGACCGTCCCGAGAACTACGAGTCGCTGAACCTCACAGACCCCGCGACGGGCCGGACGATTCACTACGCGGGCGGGGTCTTCTGGTACGACGGCACGCGCTGGCACGTGTCCGACGGCCTGGCGGCGTACTGCCGCCGCGGGGACGTGGACCTCTTCGGTGATTCGGGCTTCGACTACTGCCTGGACGTCTACCTCTTCGGCCAGGACTTCACCCCGGAGACCGTCGTGGCGTACCGCGACGACCACGGCCGGTACGAGGACGAGAAGGAGAAGGAAGCCGACCTCTGCGCCCTCCGCGAAGTCTTCGCCCGGCACGAGTGAACCCGCCGAGCGGGGGCCCGGCGCCGTCTGCCGGCCCCCGCTGCGTCGGTCATGCGGCCACGGCCTCCTCGGCGGCGAACTTCTCCACGAACTCCCGTGCGCGACGGTCGAAGGCCGCGTACTGCGCCTCTCGTTCGGCGCCTGTCACGGCGTCACCGACGAGGAGGTTGCCTTCGGCGTCGACGCGCTGCGGGCGCTCCTCCGCGTCGGTGAGCAGGCCGACGGTGGAGCGGGAGAATCCGCAGTAGTAGGCGATGCCTTCGTTCAGGTTGGTCTCGAGGAGGGACTGCATTCCCTCCACGATCGGATCGTCGGAGGTGGCTCCGGCCAGGCCCAGCCACAGGATGCGCTTTCCGGCGAGGCGGGGCCTGCTGCGGCCGTAGGCGAGCCCGTAGTTCCATACGCGGTCGATCCAGCCCTTGAGAATGGCGGGCACGCTCTGCCAGTACACCGGGAAGACCGCGACGACCGCCTCGGCCTCCAGGATGCGCTGCATGTGGGCGTGGACTTCGTCCGAGTACCTCTTCTCCCGGTTGCCCCAGTCGGGCTGGTCCGCCACGTTCATGCGGGGGTCGAACCCCTCGGCGTGCAGGTCGAGCAGGTCGACGCGGTAGCCGGCGGCCTCGAGCCGGGCGGCGGCACGGCGGGCCGTGTGCGCGGTGAGGGAATCGGTGCGGTGGTGTGCGACGACGACGAGGGCTGTCCTGGCACGGCTGTCGTGCTGCGTCACGGTGTCTCCCGGCTGATGTGGATCGGTCCGATGAACAAGTCCAGTACAGCCGCGACGACGTAGATGATCCATGGGAGAAACGCTTCGAAACATAGGAGATCGTCTACGGTGTCGTCCATGGATCCTCTGAGCGCGCTCCTGAGCGGCATCCGGGCCGAAGGGTCGGTCGTCAGCCACGCCGTCCTGACGGTGCCCTGGACCATCCGCTTCGCCGACGCCGCACCGCTCATCATGATCACCGTGCTGCGCGGCGGCGGCACCCTGCTGCTGTCCGACGGAACGCAACGGGCGATCGGCGCGGGGGACACCGCCATCGTGCGCGGACCCGAACCGTTCCACCTCGCGGACCGCCCCGCCACCGTGCACGGCTCCCACGCCGCGTACGAGATCGCCTGTTTCACCGCGAACCCCGAGTGCACCGCCGAGGAACTGGCCGGCATCCACTGGGGCACCGACACCGAGGAGGCGACCGCGCTGATCGTGGGCGCCTACCGTGCCTCGGGCCACCGTCACGAGCGGCTGCTGCGCGCCCTGCCGCCGGTGCTGGTCGTCACGGAGGACGCCGAGGTCTGCACCTGGCTGGAGACGGCCGCCGTCGACGCCGCCCATCACTCCGCCGGTTCGCAGGCGCTGATGGACCGGCTCCTCGACTGGGCCCTGGTGTGCACGCTGCGCAGCTGGTTCGACAAGGCGGGCGCCGACGCGCCCGGTTGGTACCGGGGCCTGGCCGACCCGGTACTCGGGCCTGCCCTGCACTCCTTCCACGAGCGGCCCGCCGAAGCCTGGACGGTGGCCTCCCTGGCCGCTCGAGCCGGCGTGTCCCGGGCGCTGTTCGCCAAGCGCTTCACCGAGCTGATGGGCCGCCCGCCCCTCGCCTACCTCACCGAGTGCCGGATGGACGAGGCCGAGGCGCTGCTGGCCGACACCGACCTCGGCATCGCGCAGATCGCCAAGTCGGTCGGCTACGCCGACGCTTTCGGCTTCAGCGCCGCGTTCAAACGCCACAAGGGCCTCAGCCCCAGCACGTTCCGCGCCGCGGTGGCCGCGCGAGCCGCCGGCTCCCGGCCATCGAGGCAACCGGCGACGCGGTAGGCGCGCGACTCGGTCACCACTCCCGCGGCTCGTCACCGAGGGCGATGCCAGCGCGGACCTCGCCGTTCTCACCGAACTGGCGGCCCCGGGAGAACTCACGGGCGCTGCCGCGTGGTGAAGTGTGGGCGAGCCTTCGACAACTCGACATCAGGGAGCGTCTCTTCCGATGACCACACAGCCCGCACGCCCTGAGCGCGGCGGCCCCGAGACCGCCTCGGTCATGGCCGTCCCGCCGTTCAAGCCCTCTCTCGTCAAAGCGGTGTTCAGGGACGTGACCTCGCTGCACGTCTCCCGGTCGGCCGCGTGGGCCGCCGCGTCGGTGACGCGGACGGTGCTGACCGGGATCGTCGACGGCGCGAGGAGAGCGGCGGCGGAGGAGGGCCGGAAGAAGCTGGCCCCCGCGGACCTCGTCTCGGCCATCGACCGGAACGTCGAACTCGAGGTGGGCGGCGCGTGGTACCACCACAGCCCGACCTTTCAAGGGAGGGTCGGTGTCCTGTACGACGCCGAGGGCGTTGTCGTGCCGTCGCACCGGCGCAGCAGGTCGCGCAAACCGAGTGCTGTGGCCGGCGCCCACAGGTTCGAGGCCGGGGTGAGGAAGCTGCTGCGGAGCCGGGGGGTGACGGCCGTACCGGCGGTGGTCCGCGACCTGGACGGCATCGCGAGCGCGTTCCTGACCGACCTCGCCCGGGACGCGGCCATGGTCGTCCGCGAGGGCGGGGTCAAACGCTTCGGTACGGTCACCCTGGTGACGCCCGGTGAACCGGACCCGTCCCCGACCCCGTCCCCCAAGGATGCGTTCTCGGCCCTGTCCACCCGCACCGGGGACGGGCGGACCATAGGCACGGACGACGTCCTGGCCGCCACCAGGATCCAGTTGTTCGGCGGCAGCCTCAGGCGGCGAGCCCTCACCGAAGCCCGCGAGGCGGCACGGAACGACCCGTGAACGATCACGCGCGGGTTGCGGGCACCCCCGAAAGGGCACCGGGTACATGACTCTGAAGCCTGATCAGGCGCCCGTCCCGGCCCGTCTCCTGGGCGGGTTCCACGGCGGGCACCCGGTGCGCCCACACCCGTGGCAAGCAGTTCGAGGCCGTCAAGCGGGCACAGGAGCGTGGAGCCGCTCTTCTGAACTCCTTGGTCCGCCGGCACCGCAGGTGACGGGCCGGTGGGGACACGGCCGACGCGTCGAATCTGAGGCTGCCGGCGATGAGACCCGGGGGGCGTGGTTCATCCATGCCTCCCGCCGTCGGCGGGACGTGAGCCGGCGGCGCGGCGGTACCGCCTGCGCGCCCAGCCCGCTCCGAGAGCGACCGCGGCGATCACGGACAGAAGGACCGCCCCGAGGACCACGGTCGCTCCGGCCGAGATCACGATGACGACCCACCACGGCGGATCAACCTCCACACTGCCCCCACTGCTCCCCGACGCATCAGACACCAGACACGACGCCGGGCCGTCGCGGCAGGTTCCCCGAGCCGGTGGGGCGGCCCGGTTCCCCTGCGGAAAACCGCAGGGTCCGGGGTGAGGGAAACCGCGCCATGTCGACGGCCAGCCGCGTACCGGTGCCGACCTGGGGTTCCTAGCGTGATCACCAGATCGCGGCACCGGCCCGCGGTGTGCGCCTCGTACCTGGAGATCCCGAAATGGACCACATCACCCTTGCGCTGCCACAGGAGCCGGCGGACGGCATCGCGGGATGGGCGGCCGACCTGGTGGACGCGATGGGCGCGCCCGGCGCCGGCCTCGCCGTCGCCCTGGAGAACCTCTTCCCGCCGCTGCCGAGCGAGATCATCCTGCCGTTGACCGGATTCGCCGCCGGACAGGGTGTCATCAGTCTCTTCGCGGCCCTGTTCTGGACCACTCTCGGGTCCGTGGCCGGCGCCACCGTCCTCTACTGGATCGGCGCGCTGTTCGGCCGTGAGCGGATGTACACGGTCTGGGCCAGGCTGCCCCTGGTGAAGACCTCCGACCTGGAGCGGACGGAGAAGTGGTTCGCCAAGAACGGCACCAAGGCCGTCCTCCTCGGCCGCATGGTGCCGATCTTCCGCAGCCTGATCTCCGTGCCGGCCGGCCTCGAGCGCATGCCGCTGCCGGCCTTCCTGGCACTGACCGCCCTCGGCAGCCTGATGTGGAACACCGTACTGGTCATGTCCGGTTACTGGTTGGGCGATCAGTGGGACACCGTCAGCGCGTACGTGGGGGTGATCAGCAAGGGCGTCCTGGTCCTGGTGGTCGCCGCGTCGGCCTGCTACCTCGTCGTCCGGGCGCGCTCCCGCGGCAGGGCCCGGCACCGCCGTACGCCGTGACCGGCCCCGCTCCCACCCGGGCCGAACGATCTTGCCCCGGCTGTGCCGCCCGACTACGCTCGGCGAGCGTGCACGGGGAATCGGCGGACATGACCACTCAGCCGCTCCCGCCGACGCCCTCGACCGCGCTGCCGGGAGGCGAGTCCACGGCGACACCGGCCGTACCGGCCGTGGCACTGCCCCTGCGGGCCACCGGAGTCCTCCTCGGCTGCCCGACCGCGCTCCTGGGACTGCTGTACTTCGTCGCGGCCGGCGTCCCGCTCGGTCCGCTGCTGCTGTGGCCGCGCACCCGGCGGCGGGCGTTCGCCGTCCTCGCCGCCGGAGCCCGGTGGCTGACGGCGCTCGAACGCCGGCGCCGCTGCGTCTTCTTCGGGGACCGCCTCCCCGCCGGTCCCGTTCCCGACCAGCGTGTTCTGCGCTACCTCGCCGCCCGCACGTACGCCGGTCTGCTCACCGGCGTCGTGCTCGGCCTGCTCGCCGTCGGTGCCGTCCTCGCGGGCCTGCTCGTCGCGAGCCTGGTCCGGGGCACCCTCGACTGGAGGGAACTGGTCACGCAGGTCCTGCTCGGCGGGGGGCTGCTCTTCCTGGACGTGCAGGGCCTGTTCTCGCTGGCGGCGCTCGACGCGCGGCTGGCCCGCGAGTGCTTCGGCCCGACGGAGCGCGAACTGATGCAGCGGCGCATCGACGAACTCGCCACCAGCCGGGCGGCGGTGCTCCAAGCCGTCGACACCGAGCGCCGGCGCATCGAGCGCGACCTGCACGACGGGGTGCAGCAGCGCCTGGTGGCGCTGGCCATGCTCCTCGGCCGGGCCCGTCGCGCCGGCCGCACGCCCGAGCAGGCGTGCAGCCTGCTGGAGCAGGCCCACAAGGAGTCGCAGGAGGTGCTGACGGAACTGCGGGAAGTGGCCTGGCGGGTGTATCCGACGGCACTGGACAGTCAGGGGCTCCAGGAGGCGCTGGCCGGGGTGTCGGAGCGGTGCGGCATCCCCGTCCGGACCGACTTCTCGCTCGACGAGCCGCTGCCCGCCTCCGTCGAGACCGCCGCGTACTTCGTCGTCTCGGAGTCGGTGACCAACGCCGCCAAGCACTCGGCCGCCACGGAGATCCAGGTCAGCGTCGGCAAGAACGGGCCGGTCCTCGTCGTCCGGGTCGAGGACGACGGCGTCGGCGGCGCGGAACCGGAGGGCGGCGGACTGACCGGGCTGCGCAGCCGGGTCGGCGCCCTGGACGGCCGGCTGCACGTCCACAGCCCCCCTGGGGGGCCCACCACGATCACCGCGGAGATCCCGTGCGCGTAATGCTGGCCGAGGACTCGACCCTGCTGCGAGAGGGGCTGGTCCGGCTGCTCACCGAGGAGGGCCACGAGGTCCTCGCCGCGGTGGGCGACGCCGTCGCCCTGCTGCGGGAGGTCGAGGCCCGGCCACCGGACATGGTCGTCGTGGACATCCGGATGCCCCCCACCCACACCGACGAGGGGCTGCGGGCCGCGCTGGAGATCCGCGAGCGGTGGCCGGGGACCGGGGTCCTGGTGCTGTCCCAGCACATGGAGCGCAACTACGCGGCGCAGTTGCTCACGTCGAACGTGGAGCGGGTCGGCTATCTGCTGAAGGACCGGGTCGCCCAGGTGGAGGAGTTCCTCGACGCGCTGGAGCGGATCCACGCGGGCGGAGCCGCCCTCGACCCGGAGGTCGTACGCCAGTTGGTGATCCGTACGGCGCACAGCGACCCGCTGGCCCGGCTGACCCCACGCGAGCGGAGCGTCCTGGAGGCGGTGGCCCAGGGGCACACCAACGCGGCCGTCGCCGAGAAGCTGCACCTCTCCATGAGCACGGTGGAGAAGAACCTCAACACGATCTTCGACAAGCTCGGACTCGCGCACGCCACGGGGTACAACCGCCGCATCCTGGCCGTACTGCGCTACCTGGAGTCCTGACCGCCACGTACCCGACGGCAGGCGGCACCCCCGTCGCCCGGCACGCCGCGGTCACTCCCTGACGGCAAGGGTGTGCCGGACCGGGGCCGAGCCGGCCGCGTCCGAAACCCGTCGGCGGTGGCCGCCGGCTCCCGGGGGCCGAGGTTGGCGTGAAGGCGTGCCCGCGGGCGGAGAGGCCGAAAGGGCGCTGTCGTCCACCTGACCCCTTGGGCACGATCGTCTGCCGGGGGCGTCCTTGGCATGCCTCCATCACACGAGGTTCCGGGGGGAACATGGAAGCCTTCTTCGACAGTGACGCGCTCCTGGCCGACAGGAGGGCCGGCGGCCGGGCGGTCACCACGACCGCGGCCCTGACGCCCACCCGTTTCCGGTTACGGGACGAGGACCCGCCACGGGCCCGGCCGAGGGCGGTGGCGGTGTCCCTGGGGGAGGACGTGCGGCTGTCCGCACCGGCCCACAGCCCCCTGGACTCCCGACAGACCGCGCCGCTCGTCCGGCGCTGCGACGCCGAGCTGTACCAACTCGCCCTCCTCCGCGCCCTGGCCGGGCCCGACCGGCAGGACGCGCAGCAGCGCGGGTCCGGCGCGGAGCCGGAGAGCGGTGACATGGTGCTGTACGACAGCTCCCGCCCGTTCGAGGCAGCCGCGGCGGACACCGGCCTGGCCTGCTCGCTGGTGCTCCAGTTCCCCAAGCGGCGGCTGCCCCTGAGGGACACGCACGTCGCCCGGCTCCTGGCCGTCCCGCTCTCCGGGAGGACGGGCGTCGGCCTGCTGCTCGCCCGCTTCCTCACCGGTCTGAGCGAGGAGGCCGCTCACTGCACGCCCCAGGACGCCCTGCGCCTGGAGGCGACCGCCCTCGACCTGGTGAGCGCGGTGCTGGCCCACCACCTCGACCGCGAACGAGCGGTGCCGCCCGAGTCCCGGCAGCGCGTCCTGTTCCACCGGATCCGTTCCTTCATCCGAACACACCTGGCCGACGAGGACCTGACGCCGGCATCCGTCGCCGCCGCCCACCAGATGTCCGTGCGCGCCCTGCACCGGCTCTTCGCACAGCACGACACCACGGTCGCCGGCTACATCAGACAGGCGCGTCTGGAGCGCTGCCGCCGCGATCTCGCCGCCCCGCACCTCGGCCATCTGCCGGTGCACGCCATCGGAGCCCGGTGGGGCTTCCCACGGCCCGCCGCCTTCAGCCGGGCCTTCCGCACCGCGTACGGCATGCCCCCGGGCGAGTACCGGGACCTGATGCTGCACGGCGACGGCACGCGTCGGTAACGGGTGGGCACGCGAGGCCGATGGCCGGGAGCGCGACGCTGGCTAGCGTGCTCATGGCGGTGAAGTCATCACCGATCGCCATGGGAGGGGAACGACCACATGCTGAAGAAACTGATCGCGGGTACAGCGGTCATCGCCACCACCGCTCTGGGGACGGGCCTCGCGCTGGCCACGCCCGCGGCCGCGGACCCGTGCCCTTCCGGGGCACTGTGCGCCTACCTCTACACGAACTACCGCGGCGACCCCGGCACGGTCTACGGCAACAACAGCAACCTGCTCCAGTACCACAAGTTCAACAACGCGGTCTCGGTGTCCAACTCCGGCACCCAGTGCAACGTCCGCATCTACAGCGGACTGAGCCGCACCGGTTCCTCGGTGAACATCCCGAGGGGCTACGGGATCGGCGACCTCGCGGGCACGGCCTTCTACAAGAACGTCGCCTCCAACCACTGGTGCTGATGCCGTGAAGCGGAGACCAGCAGCCCTGATCGCCGTGTGTCTGCTGGCGGTGGGCGGATGCGGCCAGGCATCCGCCCACCGGGCCGACGGCGGCCTGCCCGTCCCGTTGAACGGCGCGGAGAGCGTCTCCGCCCAGCAGGCCCGGACGCTGCACGACGAAGAGGAAGAGGCCGTCGCCTCGTGCATGCGGCGCCGCGGCTTCCCCTACCGCCCCGTCCCGGCCGCCCCCGTGCCCTCCGCGAACCCCTACGGGCTGCTGACGCAGGACAGCGCCAGAACCGACGGGTACGGGCTCGCGTCGGCCGCGCTGGCGGGCACCCCGCGGGACCCCAACGCCCGTCACCTCGGGCGGCTGTCCACGGCCCGGCGCTCGGCCTGGCAGGAGGCGCTGGTCGGCACGGACGAGCAGCAGGTGACGCTGACCGCGCGTGGCGCGCCGTCGGTACGGATCAACACCGACGGCTGCGTGTACCGGGCCCGGCGCGACGTCTACGGCCCCGACTGGGAACAGGCCGGTATCGACGTGGCCGGCGTGAGCGCCTCGGTCGTCTCCGCCGTCACCGCCGACCCGGAGTTCCTCGCGGCACAGAGGACATGGGCCGCGTGCATGCGGGACCGGGGGGAGAGGCACGACACGCTCCAGCAGGCCCGCGGCGTCGTCCAGCGGGCCGTGCTCGAGGCCGCGGACGACCGGCAGGCCCTGGTGCGGGCCGGACGCCGGGAACAACGGCTGGCCCGGCTCGACGCGGCGTGCCAGAGCCGCGCCGGACTCGCCGAGGTCACCCGTGCGGTCCAGCGGCGCGTCCAGGACGGCCTGCCGGCCTCCTCCTGGAAGCGGGCCGCCGACCTGAAGGAACTGCGCGAGCGCGCCCTGCGCGGGGCGAACCCCGCGTAGCACCCCGCGCACCCCCCGCCCGACACCGCACCCGCTGCCGCCACGGCGGGCCGGGCCCGGGATATCGGGTGTACCGCCCGCCCCGTGAGCAAGCACCATGGCGCTCATGACCCTGGACACTCCCACCTTGCACACCCCTCGCCTGCGCCTGCGGCCCTTCACCGACGCCGAGACGGACACTCTCTTCGCGCTGCACAGCAACAGCCTCGTGATGCGCTACTGGGACTCACCACCATGGAACGAACGGGCCCGCGCCGAACGTTTCATCGCCATGTGCCGGAAGATGGCGGACGAAGGCACCGGGGCGCGGGTGGCCGTCGACCGCGCCTTTGACGGGGCCTTCGCCGGCTGGTGCGCGGTGACCGCATGGAACCCGGACCACCGCAGCGCGTCGCTGGGTTACTGCCTCGATCACGCGATGTGGGGCAACGGCTACGCCACGGAAGCCGCGCAGGCCCTGCTGCGGTGGGCCTTCGGCACCCTGGACCTGAATCGGGTCCAGGCCGAGACCGACACGCGCAACACGGCATCGGCCCGGGTCCTGGAGAAGATCGGATTCGTGCGGGAAGGGACGCTGCGGGAGGAGTGCGTCGTGGACGGCGAGGTGTCCGACACGTGGGTGTTCGGATTGCTCAGGCGAGAGTGGCGGCCGTCGCCCGCGCCGGTCCCGGACCGCTGATAGGAGACCCGTCTGCGGGTACCCGCCCGTCCCGCGGCCGCGACGGGCACGTGGGAGGCGTGGCGTCGGCTGCGCCGAGCAGGAAACCGGTCCGGGAACCAGAGGCAGACGAGGTTGGCGATGCGTGCAGTGACCGTGAAGCCCGGCGAGAAGGGGTCCGTCGAGGTACGGGACGTGCCCGGTCCCGTACCGGCCGACGGCGAGCTGCTCGTGCGGGGCCTGGCGGTGGGGGTGTGCGGGACGGACCGGGAGATCGCCCGGGGCGAGTACGGCTGGGCCCCGGCGGGCCGTGAGCGGCTGGTACTGGGACACGAATCCCTCGGGCGGGTGCGGCAGGCGCCGTCCGGCAGCGGGTTCTCGCCCGGCGACCTGGTCGCCGGAGTGGTGCGCCGTCCCGACCCCGAGCCGTGCGGGGCCTGCGCGCACGGAGAGTTCGACATGTGCCGCAACGGCCGCTACACCGAGCGCGGCATCAAGGAGATCGACGGCTACGGCGCGCAGACCTGGTCCGTGGAAGCCGACTACGCGGTGCGGCTGGCGCCGCAACTGGAGCATGTCGGTGTGCTCATGGAGCCGGCCACCGTGGTGGCGAAGGCCTGGGAACAGGTCGAGCGGGTCGGAGCCCGCGCCTGGTTCGAGCCGCGTCGTGTCCTGGTGACCGGTGCCGGTCCCATCGGTCTGCTGGCCGCCCTCCTGGGCACACAGCGCGGACTTCAGGTGCATGTGCTGGACCGGGTGACCGACGGCCCCAAGCCCGCGCTGGTCGAGGACCTGGGCGCCGTCTATCACACCGAGGATGCCGACCAGGTCGTCTCCACGGTGTGCCCGGACGTCGTCATCGAGGCCACGGGCGCGAACGAGCCGGTCCTCGCCTCGCTGACGGGCACCGCGCCCTACGGAGTGGTGTGCCTGACCGGTGTGTCGCCCGCCGGCCGCCGGACGACCGTGGACGCGGGGGCCGTGAACAGGGAGATCGTGTTGCAGAACGACGCGGTGGTGGGATCGGTCAACGCCAATCTGCGTCACTACCGTCAGGCCGCGGACGCGCTCGCGAAGACCGACCTGTCGTGGCTCGGTCGCATGATCACCCGGCGGGTGCCGCTGGAGCACGCGGCGGAGGCGTTCACGCCGCACCCGGACGACGTCAAGGTGATCATCGAACTGTAGGAACCGGACACCTCGGAAGGCCTGGATGTCTCACAACACCGCTCCCTCGGTCGTCGTCATGGGCGTGTCGGGCTCGGGAAAGACCACGGTGGGCCGCCTGCTGGCGCAATCCCTCGGCGTTCCCTACGCCGAGGGGGACGACTTCCACCCGGAGGCGAACGTGGCGAAGATGAGAGCGGGCCACCCGCTCGACGACGAGGACCGCCGTCCCTGGCTGGAGGCGATCGCCCAGTGGCTGGCCGCCCACGCGGACAGCGGCGCGGTGGTGGCGTGCTCGGCGCTCAAGCGACGCTACCGCGACCGGCTGGCCTCCGCCGCGCCGCAGGTCTTCTTCCTCCACCTCGACGGCTCGGCCGAGCTGATCGCCGCCCGGATCACCGAGCGACGGGGCCACTTCATGCCGCCCGCCCTGCTCCGTACCCAGTTCGCCGACCTGGAACCCCTGTCCGACGACGAGCCGGGCGCGGCCGTCCCGATCGACGGCACCCCCGAGGAAACAGCCACCCTCGCCCACGCCGCGGTCACCGGGCGCGGGGGCGAGACCGGGTAACGGCGTCGGCCGCACGCCCGGAGCCCCGCTGCCCCCGGCGTCCGTGCAGGCCGTAGCCGGGGGTCGTCGCACTGCTCGTCGGCGGTGGGCGTCGTGGGGTGTCCGATCGATCCGGTTCGCTGCGGTCGGGTGGTGGCGGGGTGTGCGCTGCCAGGCTTGACGCGGAAAGGAGGCCTCCGTGATCTCGGCTCTGAACCGGCTCGTCGATCTCGTCGAGGAGCACCTCGCCGAGGACCCCGACGTCCGCGGCCTGGCCACGGCGCTCGGCACGACCGAGTACCACCTGCGCCGGATGTTCTCGTCGCTGGCGGGGATGCCGCTGTCGGAGTACGTGCGGCGGCGCCGTATGACCGTCGCCGCCGCGGACGTGGTGCGGGGCGAGGACGATCTGCTGAGCATCGCGGTCCGGCACGGTTACGGCTCGACGGAGGCGTTCGGACGTGCGTTCCGGGCCGTTCACGGTGCGGCCGTGGGAGACGTGCGCCGTCACGGAGGTCCCTTGCGTACACAACCGCAGCTCAGGTTCCGCCTGACCGTAGAAGGGAGCACCCCCATGGACGCCCGCGTCGTCGACCGCCCGGAGTTCCGGCTGATCGGACATGCCGCCAGGGTTCCGCTCATCCACGAGGGCATCAATCCGCACATCCAGCAGCACATCGGCGCACTGCCGCAGGAGGAGCACGCGCGTCTGAAGACCCTCAGCGGCACCGACCCGGCCGGCTTGCTCCAGGTCTGCGACGACCTGGCCCCCGACGCCGAGGAGGGCAGCGAACTGACCTACCTGCACGGTGTCGCGGTCGCCCGGGACGTCCCGGTCCCCGAGGACCTCGACGCCATCGAGGTGCCGGCGGGCCGGTGGGCGGTCTTCCGCACCGCCGGTCCGCACCCGCGGACGTTGCAGACCACCTGGGCCGCCACCGCGACCGACTGGTTCCCCTCCAATCCCTGGCGGTTGCGTCCGGGCCCGTCGATCGTGTCGGTCCTCGACCGGGCCCCGGACTTCTCGACGGCGACGTGTGAGCTGTGGCTGCCGGTCGAACCGGCCTGACAACGGAGAGCCGTACGAGCAGAGGCGAGTAGAGGTTCTCCGGAGAAATCCGTTGTCGTGCCGGTGCCGTCGGCGCATCCTTCCCTGCGTGAACACCGACGACGACTCCACCGAGGCCACCGTCACCCTGCCTGTGCGTGTGCGCGATCTCCTGCCCGAGGACCTGCCCGCGTGCACCTGGTCGGGTTCGGACACCCACCTGCGCCACGTGGAACGGGCACTGGCCCGCGTCGCGGCGGGTGAGGTGGAATACCTGGCCGTGTGCACCCCCGCGGATCTGCCGGTGGCGATCGGCGGCATCGACTACCGGGCCTCCGACGGGGCCGGCACCCTGTGGCAGCTCGCCGTCCTGCCGGCGCTGCGGTCCTGCGGCTTGGGAACGCTGCTCGTCCGAGCAGCCGAACAACGGATCCGGGATCGCGGGCTGCGCAGGGCGGCGCTCGCCGTGGAGGAGGACAATCCCCGGGCGCGCGCCCTGTACGAGCGCCTGGGCTATGTCGCGTACGGCCGTGAGCCGGACGGCTGGGACGAGGAAGGGCCCGACGGGTCGGTCCGGCGCCACGAGACGATGTGCGTCCTCCTGCGCAAGGCCCTGTGAACCCGCCGCGGCGGCACCTGCTCGACGGGTGCGGGTGCACAGGGCGCCCGGGTCAGCGGCCCGCGGCCAGCTCCGCGCGGATCGCGAAGTAGGACGGCTTGGGACGGTACGACTCGTCGTAGATGTTGGCCGAGCCCTGCCCCTCGAAGGTGGAGGGCACCCAGGAGTAGTGGTCGGCGAAGCCCCAGATGGTGAAGGAGGTGCACTGCGAGGAATCCAGGCAGGCGTCGAGCATGCGGCGGAAGTAGTCGGCCTGGGTGGCCAGTTTCGTCGCGTCGGCGGGCATGACCGAGCGGACGTCGACCTCGGTGAAGGAGGTCTCCATGCCCAGGTCGGCGAACCGCTTCAGGTTGCCCGGCACGTCACCCGGGAAGCCGTACTGGGTGCCCAGGTGTCCCTGGATGCCGAAGCCGTGCACCGGCACCCCCTGGGCGCGCAGCTCACGGGCGAGGTCGTGGTAGGCGGTGGACTTCGCGTTGACGCCCTCGACGTTGTAGTCGTTGAAGTACAGCTTCGCCTCCGGGTCGGCCTGGTGCGCCCAGCGGAAGGCGTCGGCGATGTAGGACGGGCCCAGCTGCCGGTACCATAGCGAGTCGCGGTAGCTGCCGTCCTCCTCGAAGACCTCGTTGACGACGTCCCACTGGTAGATCCTGCCCTGGTAGTGCTGGACCACCGTGGTGATGTGGTCGCGGAGGATCCCGCGCAGCTCCTCGGCGGTGATCGAGCCGTCGGCGACACCGTCGGTCAGCCAGGCCGGCAGCTGGTTGTGCCACAGCAGGGTGTGCCCGCGCACCTGCTGGTCGTTGCGCTCGGCGAACGCGACCAGCGCGTCGGCCTCCGTGAAGTCGTAGACGCCCGGCCGGGGTTGCAGGGTCTCCCACTTCATCACGTTCTCGGCGGTGACCGAGTTGAACTCGCGGGCGGTGATCTTGCGGTACGTACGGTCCTCCGCCAGCGCCGTCGTATTGACGGCCGTGCCGAAGAGCAGGTCGGACCGCTCGGCGAGGGCCTTGAGCGGAGCCCCCTTGGGGTGGCGGTGGGAGCCGTCCGGTGCGGCCTGGGCGGACTGTACGGCCGTGAAGAGCAGGGCCCCGCTCGTCAGGACGGCGGCGGCCGTGCGGAAGTGCTTCATGACGGTCCTCTCGTTCGGTACGGGAATGCCGGTCAGCGGACGCGGTGGCTCTCCACCGGGCCCAGGTAGGTCTCCGGGAGGCCGCCGGTGTCGACGATCAGCCGCTGGAGGACGACCGTCGGGTCCACCATCCAGAACGTCAGGCGGTGCGCCCCGGCCCGGGCGACGGTGTGCGTGGTCGACGTCCGGTTGACGTTGTCGGAGGTGTGGCGTGCCCAGCGCTTGTTCAGGCCGCCGTCGTCCGGACCGGTGGCGGCGATGACGTCGACGGTCCGCGGGGCGTCGTCGTCGAACGACACCGCGTACTTCAGGCCCGGCCGGGCCAGCGCCGGGTTGCGCGGCGAGACGTACGCCCAGACGGTGACCTCGCCCGGGGTCAGCAGGGTGACCTCGTACTCCAGGCGGGGCGCGTCGCCGCCCGGGGTCTGCGCCGGGGCGGTGACCGGGGAGGGCGTCATCCCGGCCGTGGCCCGGCCGACCCGGTCGATCCGCAGCCAGCCCACGTCACGGGTGCCGACCGCCCGGCTGTAGTGCTCGGCGTCGATCGCGACGTACCCGCCTGCCTCGACGAAGCCCTCGAGGCCACGCGGCGAGACCCGGTCCGCGACCGCCTTGACGGTCACCGTGCGGCCCGCGCCCTCCACGGTCAGCTCGGCCTCGCCGCGGCCGGCCGGCGCCCGGTGCCAGTCCACGCTCACCGTGAGCCGGACCTGCCGCCCGACCGTGCCGCGGCGGCGGTCCACCCGCAGCCACGGCGCCGACGAGGTGACCCGGAAGGCGAAGGGCCGCGAGCCGCGGTTGAAGACGTCCACGCAGACGTCGTCACCGGTCCGGTAGGGGCTGAACTCGGGGAGCACCGGCTGTCCTTCGGCCCCCGGCCACCACTCCTGCGACCCGGAGACCGCCACGCCCATCTCCGCAGTGTCCGGCAGGTCGATGCGCCGGACCGCCGGGAAGATCTCGTCGGGGAGGGCCACGTGGTGCAGCTCGGGCTGCTGCCAGCCGGCGTCGGGGCCGTAGCGCTCCACGTCGCCGTAGCCGATGTGCGGCTGGAGCTGGAAGTCCTTCCACTTGCCACCGGCGATCTCCTTGTTGAAGACGTCCTGGAGGCGGAAGTCCTCCCGCAGGCCGGCCTCCGCCTCGGCCGCCAGGTCGTTGGTGGCGGCGCGGCCCTGGCGGGCGTAGAGGATGTTGGTGAACTCGGCCTCGCGCAGGTAGTAGACGTTGGCCGTGGCCGCCACGTTGTAGCCGACCAGTTCGAACCAGGCGTCCTGCGCGGAGGCGGGCAGCCGGCGGCCGATGCGCGCGGCGTCCCTGTCCAGCTCCCGCCAGGCCTGCGTCACGCGCTCCAACTCGCCCCAGTGGAAGGGGCTTTCCTGGTCGTCGTAGACCACCGCGTCGTCGTCGGTGGCCGGGTCCTTGGCGGGGTCGAGGGTGATGCGGCGGTTGAGCAGCTCGGGCTTGCGCAGCTGCTGGAGATGCGCGTACCGGGAGAGGATCCCGGCGATCGCCTCCGCGTGCTCCGCCCCGAAGTGCAGGGCGGCGTACCGCCGTTCCCACTCCGGTATGTTCTCCAGCTCCCACCGCGCGGGGTCCCAGGCGTAGTCCAGGAAGTACTGCGTCGGCAGCTCGTTGCCTTTGAGGTCGCCGACGTTGGTGACCCACAGGCGGCGGTTGCCGTAGCCGTACGCCTGGTGGAGCTGGTCCCACATGTTCGGCAGCGACGTGGTGTCCACCCACTTGTAGTTGCGGCCGGCCCCCACGTAGTCGAAGTGGTAGTACAGGCCGTACCCGCCCGGACGCGGCGGCTCGGCGGGGTCCGGGTGCATGCGGATGTTGCCCCAGTTGTCGTCGCAGAGCACCACGGTCACGTCGTCGGGTGCGCGCAGGCCGCGGCTCCAGTAGCGCTGGACCTCCTTGTAGAGGGTCCACACCTGCGGCACCGAGGTCTGCGAGCCGGTCACCTCGGCGATGATCCGCCGCTGGGTGGCGATGATCTCCTCCATCAGCTCGATGGCGTCGCCGTCCGGCAGGCTGGTGTCGCCGTTGCCGCGCATGCCGAGGGTGACGACGCCCTCGAAGCCCTCCCGGTGCATCCGCGCGACGCCCTCGCGCCAGTACGCCTCCACGGCGGCGCGGTTGCGGCGGAAGGACCACTCACCGGTGCCGCCGTACGGGTCGCGGCCCGGGGTGACGACGGTGCCGTCCGCGTCCCGGACGGCGGGCACGGCGTGGCGGTTCCACTCCTCGATGCCGCGCATCATCGGCGCCTCGTGGGATGTGCCCATGACAACGCCGTAGGCGGTGGCGCGGGCGTGGTTCTCCGGGTCGTCCTCCGCGAACGCCCTGCCCCACACGGCGGGCCAGAGGTAGTTGCCCTTCAGCCGCAGCAGGACCTCGAAGACCTTCTCCCAGAAGTCGGCGTTGAAGCCGCCCGGGTAGCCCGGCGCCTTGCCCTCGCCGAAGTACTGCGGGGCCCAGGTGCCGAGGTTGGGGTTCTCGTCGTTGATGAACACGCCGCGGTACTTCACCGCGGGGGTGCCCTGGGTCCAGGAACCGGCCCTGACGTAGATCTCGGGGCGCCGGACGGGCCGCACGTCGTCCCACCAGTACCAGGGCGAGACGCCGATGCCGTGGCTCACGTCGTACGCACCGAAGACGGTGCCCCGCTGGTCGCTGCCGGCGATCACCAGGGCGCGGTCCACGCCCGGCATCGGCCGCTCGACCACGGTCTGCTGGGAGGTCTCCCACTTGCCGCGGATGGCGGTGACGTCCAGCTTGCCGGAGGCGATCAGGCCGTCGACCAGAGCGCTGCGGCCCACGGTGCCGACGACGACCACCTCGCGCGCCGGGCCCCGCCGGCCGTCCGGGAGCACGCCGCTGACCCGCTCGATGTCCGCCCGCAGATCGGCCGCCACCCGCACCACACCGGGGTGGTCGTCCTCGTCGACCAGGACCGGGGCGGCGCGGCGGGCCCGTACCAGGGGGAAGGCCCCGCGCTCCGGGCGGAACGTGACGTACGCGCCGGCGTCGGTGCGGGTGGGCGCCCCCGGCCTCCCGCCCGCTCCGTCCCGGCTCGCCGCGTGTGCGGTCCCGGGCACGGAGGGAAGCGCGGCCAGGCCCGCCCCCAGACCGGCACCGGTACCCAGAACCCTTCTCCGGCTGACGTCCCGCCCCATCGCGACACCACTCCCTCGGCTGCCCGCCCACGGCTCACGGAGCAATTTGCTCAGCGGCCTGACAAATGGTGGGCGAACCGCTGCGCGGGAACAATGGGTCGTCGGCAACGAAAAGTTTCGAGTGGGGGAGGACGTGACAGCGCGTCGGCGGTGACCGCCGATGGCTCGCTCAGCCCGGGTGCGCCCCGGCCGACCGGGCGACCAGCGCCTCGGCGTTGTCCGAGAGCCACGCGGTGACCACGTCGTCCGGCAGCCCCAGCGCGGCCAGCTCGTCCGCCAGCGGCCCGGTCGGCCCGGGATTGACCCAGGTCGAGGTGCCGAACAGGACCCGGTCCCGGGCCAGTCCCCGGGCGTGGTGGAGCAGCGGCTCCCAGCCCGAGCCGGGCTTGGGCATGTGCCGGGGCCGATGCGAGGAGAACTCCAGGTAGACCCCCGGATGCCGGGCGGCGGTGAGCAGCGTCTCGCGCACATCGGGCCAGCCCGCGTGCCCGGCGACGAGCAGCAGCTCGCGGTGGCGGCCCGCCAGCGCCTCGACCGTACGCCAGCTTCCGAGGCCGCTGGGGTGGCTCCGGGCGAAGTGGTGACCGGTGTGCAGCCAGACCGGCAGTCGCGCCGACGCCGCCGCGTCCCAGACCGGCGCGAACCGCGGATCGGCCGGATCGGTGCCGTCCAGGAAGGGGATCACGCACAGCCCGGTCGCCCCCGCCGCCAGCGACCGCTCCAGCTCCCCCAGTGCGGCGGCCGGGTCGCGCAGGGAGATCCCGGCCCACACGTGGATCCGGTCGCGTACGTCCCGGACGGTCTCCAGCAGCCACTCGTTGACGGTCCGGCCGTCCGGCAGCCGCTCCGCCGAGCCCATGGCGAACTCTCCCGTCACGCCCTGCCGTCGCCGGTCCGCGAGGTGCGCGGCCAGGTCGAAGGGCGGCCGGTCCGGCGGCAGCAGCACGTCCACCGCGTCCTGCCAGCACACGGCCAGCGCGTCGCGGTACGCGGTGTGCGGGGCGTCGAAGTACCGGCAGAACGAGGCGGAGAAGACGTCCAGGTACTCGGGGGCGTTCTCGCCCAGCCGGTTGAGATACACCCGCCAGGCCGCGTCGTCGTACACCAGCGAGCAGGCGTCCACGACCGGCGGTCGACCCGGGGCGGCGGGATCCGCCACGGCACCGGCCGCCGCTGTTCCGTTGCTCGGCACGAGGCCGCACGACACGTTCACGATCACTCCGTCGGGAGTCGGGAGTCGGGAGTCGGGGGTCGGGGGTCGGGGGTCGGGGGTCGAGGGCCGGGAGTGGGGAGTCGGCCGGCGGGAATCCAGAGTCGGAAACCGGAAGAGGGCCCCGGGGATGGCGCGTGCCGTCGGCCCGTGGGCCGTGCCGGGTCAGGGGGCGGCGCGGCGGGCCTCCCAGTCGGCCACCAGCGCCTCGGTCTGCTCCACGTACCCGCTGAACAGCTCGGCCAGCGAGGCCAGCCGGTCCCGGGCCACGCCGCGCGCCACCGGGACGCCCGAGCTCAGCGTCTCGGTGAACTTGCGCATGTGGGCGTTGTTCACCAGCAGCAGGTGGTGGAGGTCGCCCACCGCCTCGTAGTCGATCCGCCTGCTGCCGGGGCGGGTGGAGCGCCGCACCAGAGCCCACGCCTCCAACTGGCGGGCGGCCACGCTCAGTCCGCTCTTGGCCTGGCCCAGCTCGCGGGTCATGGTGTCGAGGTCCACCGGCTTGTTGCGCAGCAGGAGGTAGCCGAAGAGGCGGCCGGTGGCCTGCGGGAGGCCCCAGCGCTCCATCAGCGAGCCCATCTCGTTGATGAAGGACGCCTCGGCGTCGCCGAACCCCTCGGAGCCGGAGGCACCGACGGGGCCCGCGTCGGGGGTGATGTCGTGGTCAGTCATGGTCTCGTTGGGTCTCAGGCCTTCAGGAAGGCGACGGTCAGCCGGTTGACCTCGTCGGGACGGTCCAGATTGGCGACGTGTCCGGCGCCGGGGATCACATGGAACTCGCTGTGGGGATCGCGTTCGCTCCACCGCTCCATCGCCGAGCGGATGTTACCGGTGCCGTCGCGTTCACCGCAGAGCAGCAGCTCGGGCTTGTCCACGCGGTAGCCGGGGCAGGGGTCGATCGCGCGGGTCATGCCGTCCCAGGTGGTGAGGAAGGAACGCCGCCCGTTCGCCGCGAACGCCTCGCGCAGATACTCCCGCGCCTGCGGGCTCTCGGCCGACGCCCGCGCCATCGACCGGGTCAGCCGGCCGAAGGGCACCAGCCGCATGAGGAAGCGCGAGAGGGCCAGCCTGCGCCGTTCGCGCCGGGTGATGGGCAGGGTGCTGGACGTGGAGCCGATCACCACGAGCGCGGAGACCTCCTCGGGCCGCCGGCGCAGGTACTCCTGCGCGATGTTGCCGCCCATCGACTGGCCCAGCAGCACCACGGGCCGGGGCATCCCGGCCGCGTCCAGCAGTGCCGCCAGGTCGTCCGCCGCGTCGGCCGTACGGAAGCCGCCGGTGCCGGAGGCGGACGCCCCGTGGTGGCGCACGTCCCAGCGCAGGGTGCGGTAGCCCGCCTCCACCAGGGCCGGGATCTGCGGATCGAACATGCGGTGGTCGGCGCCGGCGCCGTGGGTGAGGGCGATCCCCGGTCGGTCCGCCGCGCCGGCCGTCCAGTAGTGCAGCCGGGCGCCGAAGGCGTCGAGGCTGTGCGCCGTCTCCTCGACCCGGGACCCGGCGGCGCCCCGGCTCTCGGGGCCGGTCATCGTCCGGACTCCTCGTCGCGGCCGGCGGCGGACGCGGGCGGGGGAGGGGGCGGCGAGGCCGTCGGGCGGGGGTTCCGCAGCGCTACGTTCATCAGAATCAGAATACTCTCTCCGTCGCGGCCGCAAAGGCGGACGGCTGCACCGGCCTGCCGCCGGCCCCGGCGCGGACACCGGAGCCCTCAGCCGCCGGTGAAGCGGGGCCGCCGCTTCTCCGCGAAGGCGGCCATCCCCTCGCGGGCGTCGGCCACCGTGGCGTGCGTCTTGAGGTGGTACGCGTCCTGGAGCCGCAGCCCGTACTCCGCCGGCTGCCCCCAGCTGCGCTCCCGCAACTCCTTGAACAGCCCCACCGACGCGGTCGGCAGCGCGGCGAACCGGCCCGCCAGCTCCGCCAGTTCACGGTCGAAATCCTCCGGTGCGCACAGCCGGTCGAACAGGCCCAGGCGCACCGCCTCGTCCCCCGACACCATCCGCCCGGTGAGGTAGATCTCCGTCGCCCGCGCCGGACCGGCCAGCCGGGACATCAGCACCACGTTCCCCACATGGCCGACCCCGGCCAGGCAACTGCCGATCGAGGCACGGGTGTCCGCCAGCCGGAAGTCGGCGGCGCAGGCGATCTCCGCCCCCGCGCCCGCCGCCGCGCCGGTCAGCCCCGCGATCACCGGCTTCGGCAGGTGCAGGATCGCCTCGCAGACCCGCAGGTAGTGCGCGTCCGAGGTGACCGGGTCGAAGGGGGTGTCCACCCGGTCGCCCAGCCGCCACCGCCGTACGCTCTCCACGTCGTCGCCCGCGCAGAACGCCCCGCCGCTCCCGGTGAGCACGACCGCGCGCACCCGGCGGTCGTCGCCCGCGCACATCAGGCCGAGCAGGAGATGGCGGGAGAGCGTCAGATCGAGACTGTTGCGGCGGCGCGGCCGGTCCAGCGTCAGCGTGGCGACCCCGTCCGCCAGCGAGGCCCGCAGCGGCACGTCCTCCTTGCCGTCCACCCGGTCGGCGAAGTCCGCGAACGACTCGGTCGCCGCGCCCGCCCACTCGGCCGCGGACCCCCGGCCCGCGTCGATCGCTCCCTGGCTCATACGATCCTCTCCCTGCGTATGCGGATGCCCGCCGCCTCGCGGTCCCACGTCCCCGCCACCACGCCCTCGGCGCGCAGCGTGTGCTTGGTGGGCTTGCCGGTGGGGGTCTTCGGGAGCTGTGGCAGCACCCGGATGTAGCGCGGCAGCATGAAGTGGGCCAGCCGCTCCCGGAGGAACTCCAGCAGCGCCGCCGGGTCGACCGGCGCCGCCGGGTCGCGGCCCGCCACCACCAGCAGCACCTCGTCCTCGCCCTCGTCGCCGGGGACCGCCACCGCCGCCGCCTCCAGCACCCCCGGGTGGGCCACCGCCTGGGCCTCGACCTCGAAGGACGAGATGTTCTCGCCGCGCCGGCGGATCGCGTCCTTCTTGCGGTCCACGAAGACCAGCCCGCCGTCCGGGGCGCGCCGGAAGGTGTCCCCGGTGTGGAACCAGCCGTTGCGCCAGACCGCGGCCGTCTCGGCGGGCCGCCCCAGATAGCCGCTCAGGAACGACCACGGCCGGTCCGCCCGCAGCACCAGCTCGCCCGCCTCGCCGTCCGCCACCTCCCGGTCGTGGTCGTCGACGACCCGGGCGGTGATGCCCGGCCGGGGCCGCCCGCAGTGCAGCGGGACCCCCGGGCGGTGGTCCGGCGCGGACAGCACCGGACACGACACCTCGGTCATGTTGAACAGCGCGCGGACCGACACGCCGAACCGCCGGGAGAACTCCGCCGCCCCCTCGGTGAACGGGATGACGTAGGCCGCCCGCAGCGGATGCGCGGTGTCCTGCGGCAGCGGCGGCTGCTTGAGCAGATAGGTCGCCATCACGCCGAGCAGCGTGCACAGGGTCGTCCCCGTACGGCGGACCAGCGGCCAGAACTCATCGGTGCTGAAGGCGGGCACGACCGTCACCGAACCGCCGTGCACCAGCATCCCGTACGCCCCGATCGTGCCGCCCGCGTGGAACAGCGGCAGCTGGAGCAGATAGCGGTCCCGCGGTCCGGCCATGCCGTGGAAGGCGGCGGTGCAACTGCTGTACAGGTGCGCGTAGGAGGAGACGACCCCCTTGGAGGGGCCGGTCGTCCCGGAGGTGTAGACGACGGTCTGCGGGTCCCACGGCTGCGGCGCGGGCACCGGCTCGGTGAACTCCGCCCGGTCCGCCCGCAGTCCTGTCTCCACCCGGTAGCGCCCGGAGAGCCGCCCGGCGAGCGCGGCCACCTCCTGCGGCACGTCGTCGGGACCCGGCAGCAGCACCACCGTGCGCACCGACCCGGCCCCTCCGTCCGTCTCCGCCAGCCGGGCCGCCAGCGACGGCCGGCAGACCAGCACCTCGGCCCCGCAGTCGGCGACCACCTGGCGCAGGATCGCGCCCCGGTAGGCGACGTTCAGCGGCACCAGGACCGCGCCCGCCAGATTGACCCCGTACCAGACACGCAGTGCGTCCGGCCCGTTGGGCAGCCAGCTCAGCACCAGCTCCCCGGGGGCGACGCCCAGCGCCTGGAGCGCGGCGGCCGTCTCCTCCGTCTCCCGCAGCGTCCGCGCGTACGTCCACCGGTCGCCGTCCGGCATCAGCGCGTACGGCGCGGTCGGCGTGGCGGCGGCGCGGCGGCGGAGCAGGGGGCCGAGGACGCACTGCTCGGCCGTCGGCACGTCGGCGGACGCCGGATCGAGGATGTCCTCGCTCACGCGGTCCCCCCGGCGCCCGCGGCGGGCAGGACCTGCAACCGCAGCACACTCTCGTACGGGCCCCCGTACCAGACCGTCTGCCGTGCGGGCCGGCAGTGCTCCGCCTCGCCGACCGGACCGGGGAGGTTGGGATGCCGGTCCAGGTGGGGGAAGTTGCTGCTGGTGACGTGGACGCGCAGCCGGTGTCCGGGAGCGAACCGCCACGCGGTGTCCCCGAGCAGCAGATCGGCGTCGTACGGCTCGTCCGGCGGGGCGTCCCCCTCGCCCTGCAGCCGGAGACTGGCCTCGGCCACCAGCAGCGAACGCCCGTCCGGGTACACGTCGGTGAGCTTGGCGACCACGGCGGTGGCGGGCGCGTCCGAGCCGAAGCGGAGCCGCAGCCGCTGCCGGCCGACGACGTCCAGCGGCTCGGAGAGCGGCTCGGAGGTGTACAGCAGCACGTCCGGCCTGCTCTCCAGGTGCGCCTGGTTGAGCGGGCCAGCCGCCAGCCGGCCGAGCTGGAGCACCCGCCCGCCGTGCGAGGGCACCGGGTCCTCCGGGTCGTAGGTGAACGCGTCGTGCCCCACGCCCCCTGGAGGCGGTCCGGGCAGCAGCCGGCCGTCCTTCCCGCCGCCCTCGGCACCCGCCAGGTACCAGGAGGCGTCCACGGCCTCGGGCGGCGGCCAGCCGTCGGCCCGGTGCCAGGTGTCGTCACCGAAGAGGAAGTACCGGACGTCACCGCCCGCCGCCCTTCCTGCGTCACCGCCCGCCGGCCTTCCTGCGCCGTCACCGCCCGCGGCCCGCCCGGCGCCGTCCCCGGCCGGTCGCAGATGGCGGTCGAAGAAGTCCAGATGCAGATCGGCCAGCCGCGCGCCCTGCGCCGAACCGTACAGGCCCGTGTTCACCTCGCCCTGCACCTGCGGCAGTTGACCGGAGTGCACCCAGGGCCCGACGACCAGCTCGTGCCGCCCGGCCACCGGGTCCTGGGCGCGCATCGCGCGGTGCAGCTCGATCGTGCCGTAGGAGAACACGTCGTACCAGCCGCCCACCGAGAAGGTGGGCACGCCGACGTCGCCGATACGGTAGTCGGCGACCGTCGCCGCCTTCCCCGCGAGGACGTCCCGCAGCCGGCCGGGGAACCCCTCGAAGTCGAGGACGGCCGACAACGGCCGGCGGCGCAGCGGCACGTCGGGCGTGGTGAGGAGCTGCACGACCTCGGCGACGACCGCCGCGTCCACCGGATCGCCCGCCGCGGCCCGGCGCTGCACCCACTCCAGCGCCGTCAGACCGAGCCAGCTCGTGAGGTGGTCCAGCCGCAGGAAGCCGCCCAGATGTTCGGCGTCGAAGGACGCGGAGGTGGACATCGCGGGCGCGATGGCCCGCAGGTGCGGCGGCTTCTCCATGGCGGCCAGCCACTGGACGATCGCCTGGTACGAGGTGCCTGCCATGGCCACGTTCCCGTCGCACCACGGCTGCCGCGCGGTCCACTCGACCGTGTCGTACCCGTCCGGGCCCTCCTGGGACCAGTCCAGCGGCGCCCACTCGCCCTCCGAGGCGAACCGGCCCCGGGTGTCCTGCACCACCGCCGCGTATCCCCGGTCCACGCACTGGGACGGGGTCAGCGTGGCCAGTCCCAGGGCGGACTTGCCGTACGGGGTGCGGAAGAGGACGGCGGGCGAGGGCGGTCCTTCGGCGGGGCGCCACACATCGGCCCGCAGCACCGTCCCGTCGCGCATCTCCACCGGCACGTCGTGCTCGATGAGGGTGGTCCTGCCCATCAGCGGTCCTCCTCGGCGGCCGGTCCGGCACCCTGGGCGCGGGAGCGGTTCAGATGGCGGGTCATGGCGTCACCGGCGGCGGCCCGGCTCGCCGAGGGCTCGACGCGGACCAGCGGGCCCACGCTCATCCGGGCCGGCCGGTCCAGCAGCCACTCCACGGTGTCCGCGATGTCCTCCGCGTCCAGCACCTCCTCCTCGGGGACGCCGAGGTCGCGGGGCCGGGCCGCGAGCCGGGTGGAGACCCAGCCCGGGGCGACGGTGACCGCGCGGACACCGAAGTCGCGGTTCTCCTCGTGGATCAGCTCGGTGAGCCGGTGCACGGCGTGCTTGCTGACGCCGTAGCCGCCGCTGCCCGGCACCACCTCCGAGCCCACGCCCGAGCCGATGTTCACGACCCAGCCGTGGCCGCGCTCCCGCATCCCCGGCAGCACCGCGCGGGCCAGCAGGAACGGCACCGTGAGGTTCACCCGCACCTGCCGCTCCCAGTGCCGCTCCTCGGTCTCGTGGACGGCGGCCAGCCGGATGGCGCCCGCGCTGCACACCAGCAGCCCGACCGGCCCCAGCGCGGCGGCGGTCGCGGCGACCGCCTCGGCGGGGGCGCCCGGCTCGGCCAGGTCCAGGGCGAGCGGCAGCGCGGTCCCCCCGGCCTCGCGGATCGACTCCGCGACCTCCTTCAGCTCGGCCTCCCGCCGTCCGACCAGCGCCACGGCGCTGCCGCGGGCGGCCAGGCGGCGGGCGACGGCGGCCCCGATGCCGGAGGAGGCGCCGGCGACGAGGGCGACCGGGCCGTCCGTCACTCCCGCGGCGCTCACCGCTGCTCCCCCCGCGCCGCATCCGACGGCGCGGGCTCCGCGATCGCGGGCTCCGAGAGCGCCGGTCCCGGGTAGCCCGGCCGCAGCGGCGCCACGTCGCCGAGGCCGAAGCCGCCGTCCGCGCGCAGCACGGCACCGGTCGTCCGGGCGGCCGATCCGCTGAGCAGATGGCCGAGGACGGCCGCGACCTCGCGCGGGTCGCCGACCCGTCCGGCCGGTATCCGGCTGATCCAGCCGCGCCGGTGCTCGGGGCCCGCCGCGTCGCCCATCGGCGTCTCGATGATGCCGGGGGCCACGCAGTTGGCGCGGATGCCGTGGCGGGCCACCGAGACCGCGAGGCACCGGATGTACTGCGCCATCGCCGCCTTGCTCGCCCCGTAGTACTCCAGCCCCGCGACCGGGCTGAGCGTGGAGCTGACCGAGGAGACCCCGACCACCGCGCCGGCCGTCCCCTCGTCCCGCCAGCGGCCCGTCAGGTACTCGGTGACCGTGACGAAGCTGTGCAGGTTCACCGCGAAGGTCCGGGCGGCGGAGGCGGGGTCGCCGCCGACCGCGCTGAAACCCAGGTGCCCGGCCGCGTACAGCAAGGAGGTGACGCCGCCGGCCGCCTTCCAGGCGCGCTCGCCGAGCGACGCGGCGTCCTCGGCGTCGGAGAGGTCGCAGCGCAGCGTCCAGGCGCGGCGGCCGCGGTCCTCGATGCCGGCGGCGACCTCCTCCAGCGCCGGTGTCCGGCGCGCCGCCAGCACCACGTCCGCCCCGCGCCCCGCCAGATGCAGGGCGGCGGCCCGGCCGATGCCGCTGCTGGCCCCCGCCACCAGGACCCTACGTCCCAGGAGGTCCTGGCCGGTGACCGGTTCCGGGGCCGGCTGCGCGACCGCGGCGCCGCGCCGCGGCGCGGGGACGGCGGGCGGCTTCGCGGGCAGCGACGGGATGTGGCCGAGTCCCGCGCCCCCGTCGGCCGGCAGCGTCTCCCCGACCAGGTACGAGCATCCCTCGGAGACCAGGAAGGCCACGCCGGCGGCCACATTGGCGGCCGTGGTGGGCCGGCGCTGCACGAGATAGCGCAGCAGACCGGCCTCGGCGGAGGGGGAGAGACGGTGGCCCAGGCCGGGGGAGTAGCCGGTGACCACGGTGTTGCCGACGACGCCGCGCCCGGCGACCTCGGTGACCAGGTGCTGCCACCAGGCCCGGTCGGCGGCGAGCCGGGCGTGCCGGCCGGGGTCGGTCCCGGCGTGCGGCTCGCCCGTCGCGTCGGTCACCAGGACCAGGCGGCCCCGGCCCGCCGACGCCATCGCCAGGGCGGCGGCCCGGATGCGTGCCCGGTCCAGTCCCGGCGAGCGCTCCGCGCCGTACGCCTCCTCGCCGAGCAGCAGCGCGCAGTAGGCGGCCGGGGCGGGTTCCGCGGTGCCGGCGTGGCCGGTGCCGGGGGCTCCGGGGGCCTCGGAGGCCTCGAGGGCCTCGGGGGCGAGGCCGAGCGCGCCGAGCGCGTCGGTGAGCGCGCCGACCGGAGCGCCCGGCGCCCCGGTGGCGTCGACGACCAGGCGGGCGTCGACCGGCGCCCGCAGCGAATCCCCTGCCACGGCCGTCCCGGGCCGTGCCGCCGTGCTGTGTACATGGGTCATGGCAAGTCGCCGCCTTCGTATTCGATGAGCATGCTGGTGGCGTCGCCGCCCGCCCCGGAGGCCAGCACCAGCGCGCTGTCGCCCCCGGTCGCCAGGCCGCCCGCGAGCACCGGATCGCCCGGCAGCGCCGCGTACGGCGTCAGGGTGTTGGCGCTGGGGGCGATCCGGCCGTGGCGCAGCATGAGGAGGCTGCCGAGCAGTTTGACCAGGCCGCCGGTCCCGGCGACGTGCCCGAAGACCGCCTCCTGGTTGGTCAGCCGCAGCGCGCCGTCGTACCCGGTCGCCTCCCGTATCCCGGCCAGCGCCCGGCACAGGTGGTCCTCGACGAACCGGTTGCCGTCCGCGTAGTCGTTGACGAACGCCAGGTCGCCCGGTCCGCGCCCGGCCGACGCGAGAGTGGCCAGCACGTCGCCCACCACGTTGTCGGGCGGGCCGGTGGCGACGGTGGAGGGGCCGTTGGAGCGCGAGGTGCGCAGATGCGCGCGGTACCGCAGCCCCGGCCGGTCCCCGGTCGCCGCCGGGTCCTCCAGGACGACGGCGAGCGCGCCCTCCCCGGTGGCGTTGCCGGTCTGGATCTCGTCGTGCGGCCGGACGTCGGAGGGGTCGTCCGACAGCGAGGAGGCGCGGTAGCCGCTGCGCCCGGTGTGGCTGGTGCCGGCCACGAACACCGGGTCCACGGTGGTGTCCACACCGACGACGACGGCCCGGTCGATGTCCCCGCAGCGGAACATCTGCTGGACCAGGTGGAGCGTCCGCAGCGCCACGTTGCAGGAGCCCGCCACGCTCAGCGTCTGGCAGGGGAGCCCGAGCCCGGAGGCGACGGTGCCGATCACGCTGGGCGGGGTCCCGTTGAGCCAGTACTCCATGCCGAGGGCGGCGACGCCCTTGTCCCGGGCCAGGTCGTAGTAGCGCTCGGTCTCCGGGAAGGCGAACTGGAGCGAGCAGGCGACCAGCGCGGTGCGCTCCGCGTCGAGGTCTGCGGCGGCCAGCCCGGCCTGCTCCAGGGCCCGGGCGACCGCGCCGGTGGCCATCAGCCCGGCGCGCGACGAGCGGCGTATCTGCCGCTGCGACAGCGGCAGTTCCCGCTCCGGGTCCCACCGCCCGACCGTTCCGGCGATCCGGAGGGGCAGGTCGGGGTGGGCGTACGGGGAGAGGCAGCTCGTCCCGTCGCGCACCACCCGCCAGAAGGTGTCCAGGTCGGTGCAGGCACGGCCGTCGGGCCCCGGCAGCACGAACCCGGCGCCGGAGAGCCGCAGCAGGGGTGTCTCAGCGGGCATCGCCACCCCCCAGCAGCAGCGCGCTGTTGACCCCGCCCACCTGGTAGTTGAAGCTCAGCGCCCGGTCGAACTCCAGCGCACGCGTCTTCGTCCCCGGCACCGGGTCGAACGAGCAGGCCGGTGACGGGACCGCGCAGTTGGCGGTGGGGCAGACCTCGCCCTCGCGCATCATCATCAGCGTCAGCGCCGTGCCCAGATTGCCGAGCGGGGCGCCGCTGTGCCCGAAGCACGCCTCCTGCGAGCTGACCAGCACCTGCCCGGACCTGTCGCCCCACAGGGAGCGGACGGCGTTGGACTCGATCCGGGTGAACAGCGCGTCGCCCTCACCGCCCCCGTTGACGTACGGGATCCGGGCCAGTGAGGTGTGGTCGCCCAGGGCGCGGCGGGCCGCCTCGGCCAGAGCGCTGCCGCCGGTGTCGATGGCTACCGCGCTGTTGAGCCCGGAGCGGGTGGTGGCCTGGCCGAGGACCGCCCCGTACGCGCGGGCGCCGCGTGCGGCGGCGTGTTCCCGGCTCTCCAGGACCAGGGTCACCGAGCCGTCGCCGTAGTTCATGCAGTCGCCCGCCGCGTCGTAGGGGCGCATCGGCCGGTCGTGGCGCGGCGCGGCCGGCGGATCGTCGTTGTGCCGCACGGTGACCGCCTCGCGCTCGACGACCTCCCGCAACCGGTGCCCGTGCAGCACCCGCTCGGTGTCGAAGCGGTCCACCCCGGTGACGACGACGAGGTCGCTCTGCCCCGCGGCGATCATCGTGCGGGCGATGCCGAGCAGCACCGAGGAGGAGGCGCAGCCGCAGCTCACCGTGTAGTTGGCGCCGGTGGAGCCGAGGAACGCGGCCTGGACCGGGCCGACGTCGCTGGAGGTGCCCGCCACCAGGAGCCGCACGAACAGGGACTTGGCCTCCTTCGGGCCGACCGTCGCCGGATCGGCGTCGTGCCAGGCGCGGTAGCTGTCGTAGTTGCTGTCCACCCCCGCCCGCGCCGTCAGCACGTCCGCACCGCGCAACTCGCCCGCCGCGTGGTCGAGGCCGGCGTCCCGGCAGGCCTCGACCAGCGAGACCATCCCGTACAGGTGGACGTCGGCGTAGCTGCGCAGATAGCGCGACGGGACGTCCGGCAGCAGTTCCCCGAACGCCTCCCGGGCCCCGCGCACGGTGCCGTGGTGGAAGCCGTCGCGTTCGACGTGACTGGTCCCGGTGGCGGCCGTCGCCCAGACCTGCCCGGCCGTGCGCACCGGCTCGTCCCCCGCGCCGGGCAGACAGAAGCCCATGCCGGTGACCAGCGCGTCCCGGGGCCCGGGGGCCCAGGGGCGCGCCGCCGGGGCGAGCAGCTCCTCAGGCGGTGCCGGTCCGCCCCGCGCCCGGCCGTACTCCTCGCTCACAGAGCCCCCGCGTCCACGTTGACGGCCTGCCCGGTCATCCCGCCGGACAGGTCGGAGAGCAGGAACAGCACCTGCGCCGCGATCTCCTCCGGGCGCACCAGACGGCGCAGGATGGTGCTGTTGACCGCCCGCTTCAGGTACCGCTCCCAGGTCAGGTCGGGGGGACCGTGGTGCTTGGCGATGGCGGCCATGAACGGGTCGCCGTACCGCTCGCCGTCGGTTGCGGCCGGGCTGTCGGTGAGCCCCGGGCAGACCGCGTTGACCCGCACGCCGAAGGCGCCCAGCTCGGCGGCGAGCGCCTGCGTCAGGCCGTTCAGCCCGAACTTCGACGCGCAGTACGAGGTGTTGGCGGGCAGCCCGCGCTTTCCGGCGATGGAGGAGACCATCACGATGTTGCCCTCGCGGCGCTCCATCATCCCCGGCACGATCGCACGGGCGACCCGGAAGGCCCCCAGCAGATTGATGTCGAGGGTGGCCATCCACTGGTCCTCGTCCTGGTCGCACAGGAACGCCTGGTTGCGGGCCTCGCCCGCGCAGTGCACCAGCCGGTCGACCGGGCCGAGCCGCTCCTCGGCCTCGCGGACGCAGGCGCGCACGCTGTCGGGGTCGGTGAGGTCGCCGGGGACCGCCACCGCCCGTCCGCCGTCCGCCTCGATCCGCTCGGCCAGCAGCCGCAGCTCCTTCTCGCTGCGGGCCATGAGCGCCACGCGGGAGCCGTGGGCGGCGAGCATCGTCGCCAGGACGGCGCCGATGCCGCTGCTGGCGCCGGTCAGGAAGGTGGTCCTGCCCTGGAGCAGGGTGGGCGCGAAGCCGCTGGTCATGCTGTGTTCTCCGCTTTCTCGGGGAGGTCCGCCGTCGCGGCTGGGGTGCTGGTCGCGGGGATCCGGTCGGCCGGGGGCAGGACGCGGGCGGGCAGCCCGCCCGCGTCGACCTCCAGCACCGTGCCGGTCACCGAGGGGTTGTCGGCGGCGAAGGCGACCGCCTCCGCCACGTCCTGCTCGTCGCACCAGCGGCGCAGCGGCACATGGCGCCGCAGGTCGGCCATGTAGGCCGCGTGCCGCTCGCTCGCCGCCGACCGGCGGCGCAGTGCCTCTCCGTCGACGACTCCGGGCGCCACCGCGCTGACCCGGATGCCGTACTCGCCCAGCTCGGTCGCCCAGGTGCGGGTCAGCGCCTCCACCCCGGACTTGGCCGCGCAGTACGCCGACTGCCCGTACGCGCCTTTGCGCACGGTGGAGGAGATGTTGACGATGGCCCCGGGCGTGCCGGCGGCCAGCATCGTCTGCGCCGCGTGCCGGCCCACCAGGAAGGTGCCGGTGAGCAGGGAGGTCACCACCCGCTCGAAGTCCTCCAGCGGGTGCGGGGAGAGCAGGGGCGGCCCGTCGGGCCGTTCCCTGACGCTCACCAGGCGGCGGGAGAAGTTGGTGCCCGCGTTGTTGACGCAGAGCCCGAGCGGCGGGGCGTCCTCGGCCAGCCGCTCGAACAGGTCGGCCACGGAGCGCTCGTCGGTGACGTCCGCCCGCACGGCGTGCAGGGCGAGCCCGTCGTCGGCCGCCGCCTTCACGGCGGCGTCCAGGGTCTCGGGGTCGCGCCCGCAGATCACGGTGTGCCAGCCGGCGGCGGCCAGATGGCGGGCGATGGCCGCGCCCAGGCCCCGGCTGCCGCCGGTCACCAGGGCGGTCCCGCGGACGCCGTCGTGCTGTCGGGACTGTGAGGGCTGATCAGACACGGAACAGAAGCCCCCCGTAGTACCAGCCCGAGCCCACCGTGGGCGTGTAGCAGAGGTCACCGGGCTTCAGCCGGCCGTCGCGCGCCATCTCGGACAGCACGATCGGCACCGAGGCGCTGCCGGTGTTCGCCCGGGTCTCGTAGTTGGTGACGAAGCGCTCCCGCGGGATGGACAGGCGTTCGCGTACGGCGGTGTGCAGCTGGCCCGTGCCGGGGTGCGGCACGACCCAGTCGATCTCGTCCATCTTGACGCCCGAGCGGGCCAGCATCCGGGCGGCCAGGTCGGCGTGGGAGTCGGCGGCGATCGAGACCAGCTCGCGGCTGCTCTTGATCCACCCGTTGGGCGGGTGCACGGTGACCGTCTCCCGGCCGGAGCCGTCGCTGATCAGCAGCGAGTCCCACAGCCCCGCGTCCGGCTCCGCGCCGCGCGAGAGCACGGCCGCGCCGGCCGCGTCGCCCACGATCAGCTCGCCCTTGCTGCCGGGGCGCACCCGGCGCGAGAACCGCTCGCTGGAGACGACCAGCGCGTGCCGCCAGCCGGCGTGCGTGCCGAAGTACGCCGCCGCCGTCTGCACGCCGTGCACGAACCCGGTACAGGCGCCGCACACGTCGAAGGCCAGCGCCCGGTCGGCGCCCAGCAGATGGGCGGTGTGCGGGGCCCACTCGGGGACGAACTGGCGGTCCGTCCAGTTGCTGACGATCACCAGGTCCAGCTCGTCGGGCGTGACGCCGGCCTGCTCCAGCGCCGCGTGGGCGGCGCGCACCGCCATGTAGGCGGGGGTCTCCTCCTCGTCCGCCACATGGCGGCTGCGGACGTCGAGCCGGCCGATGACGGCCTCGTCCACCGCGTTGCCCGCGGGGTCCTCGGCGCCGCCGTTCTCGAGAAGGAGGCGTGGGTAGTAGTGCCCGAATCCGGACAGGCGCAGTCCGCTCTCGCGCCACAGGGAGGTCTCGTCGTCCATCTCTCGTCTTCCCGTACTGTGCGGTGGTGCCGGCCACGGCCCGGCGGAGGGGGATGCGGCCGGGCTCACGGCATGCGCAGGAGCATCGCGCCCCAGCTGAAGCCGCGGCCGATGCCGATCGCCGCGACGAGATCGCCGGAGCGGATCGTCCCGGCGCTCAGGTTCTCCGAGAGGCAGCTCGGGATGGAGACGCTGGAGGTGTTGCCCCGCTGCTGGATGTTGGTGAGGAGCTTCTCGCGCGGGATCCGGAGCTCCCGGCACACCTGGTTGATCATGTTCAGGTTGCCCTGGTGCGGCACGAACCAGTCGACGTCGTCCACCGTCAGGTCGTTGCGCTCCAGGATCTCCCGGCCCACGTGGGTGAGCAGCTTCGGGCCGACCGCGCCGACCTCCCGGCCGCGCATCAGCATCTTGTCGTTCTCGTCGATGTCGAAGGCGTCGAAGTACGAGCCGTCCGCGTGCAGCGCCACGTCCAGCAGCCCGCGCTCCGCGGTGTCCGCCGACCAGACCGCCGCGGCGGCGCCCGCCCCGAACAGCGCCGAGTAGCGGTAGTCGAAGTTCAGGATCGGGCGGGGGTTCTCGGCGCAGACGACCAGCGCGTTGCGCATGCCCAGCGCCGGGAGCATCGCGGCGGCCGTCGCGGTGCCGTACATGAAGCCGGCGCAGGCCACCGAGGTGACGTCGAAGCAGGTGGCGTGGCGCAGCCCGGCCTGCTTCTGCAACGGCAGCGAGATGTCCATGTAGTTGTTGGTGGCGCTGGAGGGGTTGGTGCGCGGGCGGGTCGTCGAGGTCGTGCCGATGACGAGGTCGATGTCGTCGGGTCCCAGACCGGCGGCGCTCAACGCGTCGTCCACCGCCCGGGCCGCCATCTCCACCGCGCGCTCCTTGTCGTCGGCCGGCCAGTGGCGGCTGACGATGCCGGTGTTCTCGCGGATCCAGGCGTCGTCGATGCCCAGCGCGTCGAGCTGCTCGAAGTGCGCGTTGGTGATCGGCTCGCCGGGGAAGTAGTGGCCGATCCCGGCGAGCCGCACGGGGGCGATCGCGGTGGGCGGCAGGGGGCGCAGATGGGCCGTCGCCGGGTCGGGGACGGTCTCGGCGGTGATGGTCATCGGTAGCAGCCTTCCGGGTCCATGGTGCGCAGGAGCGCGAGTTCTTCGGTGGTGACGGCCTTCTCGTCGTTCAGGAACGCGCTGACCCCCGTGGAGCCGTCGGGGAAGTCCCAGCCGGTGAGGTCGCGGACCGCCGCCTCGGGCCCGTCGGGCAGGTCCGCCTCGGTGCGGCCCCGGCCGCGCACCGGCGGCAGCCAGCTCGTCAGCTCGAACGCCGCGCCGGCTCCGGTGCGGGTGAAGCGCCCGAACTGGCTGACCACGTCGCGGACCCGCCGGCCCGGACTGGTCAGGTGCGCCAGCCGCGGTACGTAGCGGCGGGCCGAGGCGACCGCGATCACCACGCAGTCCACGGTGGAGGCGATGTCGTTGGCCCCGCCGGAGCCGGTGATCCAGCGGCCGTCCGGCAGCAGCGTCGTGTTGATGTTGGCGTCCGGGTCGATCTCCGCCGCCGACAGCACGCCCAGGCAGCGGGGGTTGGCGGCGACCGCGCCGCCCAGCGTCTCCGCGACGCCCGCGAGCATCTGCGAACGCTCGGCGTGGCGCTGGCTGAAGAGGAAGACGTCGCCGGGTTCGGGGTCCATCGACTGCAGGCCCAGTTCGGCGGCGACCCGCACGTGGATGCCGTCGTCCGCCAGCAGCCTGGCCGCCAGCCACGCCGCCATGTGCGAGGTGCCGATCCCGGCGAGCAGCGTGTCGTAGCCGCGCTCCCGGACCAGGTCGGCGACGGCGCGGGCACCGAGCACGATGAGCTGCTCCTGCTCGGTGGGAGCGGCGGTCGCGTCCACCGGGGCCTGGGCCCTCCCCGCGGCGGCGGTGCCGTCCGGCGGGGCGGGGAGGACCAGGCCGGTGCGGCGCCGCTCGCCCAGCTTCTCCAGGTACTCGGCGTGGCCCGACACCCCGCCCACCCACTCCTCGTACCAGGCGGCGGCGGTCTCCGGGGTCTTGCAGGCGCCGACGATGCCGGAGAGGAAGTCGTAGTCGTCCAGGTAACCGTCGACTCCGGCGAGACGGCCCGTGCGCAGCGACTGCGGGTGGGCGCCGAGCGGAGCCTCGCACAGGCCGAGGACGCGGGCGGCGGGGACCACCACCCGGTCCGGCATCGCCGCGACCACCTCGTCGTCGACGATCGCCTCCACGGAGGCGAGGACGCCGTCGGTGGCGGCGTACGCGGCCCAGGGGCCCTCGCCCAGCGGGGGACAGGCCACGACGTTGCCCCGGCGGTCCGCGACGACGCCGTGGAAGAGGGCGAAGCGCGGGCGCAGCGGGCTGAGCAGGGCGACGGTGCGCTCCGGGTCCTCCGGGTGCGGCACCAGGTGGAGGCTGCCCTCCTTGCCGTGCCGGAGGTCGGTCTCGGCGAGCATCGAGCCGGTCGTGGCGAACGGCTGGCCGAGCGCCGCGGCCATCAGCCGCTGGGTGTAGCTCAGCAGCGACCACATCTCGATCTCGAACGGCCGGCCCTCGGCCAGTTCGCGGTAGAGGCGGTTGGGGCGCGGCGAGGGGTAGGTGTCCCCGACGAAGCCGGTGATCACCTTGCGCACGGCTCCGGAGAGGGCCAGCGCGTGGGCGCTGGAGTGCACGGCGGTGGTGCTCACGGTCAGGCTCCGGCTGCCGGCGAAGGTCCGGCAGACCGCGTTGAGCAGGGCGTTGGGCCGTGACATCGTTGCCGCCGCGTGCACGTGGTCGCCCTCGCGGACGAAGCGGCGTATCAGGTCGTCGGGGCCGGCGGCCAGGTAGGGGCCGCTCCGGTGGCCGGTGGCGGCGGGGCGTTCGGACGCTGTGGTCATGCGTGCTCCAGGGCCATGACGGAGGTCTGCGAGCCGAAGGCGAAGGACAGCGAGACCGCGAGGTCGAACTCGGCGTCGCGGGGCCCCTCGGCCACGTGGTCGTGGTCGCACTCGGGGTCCGGTGTGCGGTGGTTGGCGGTCGGGGCCAGCCGCTGGTGGTGGAGCATCAGCGAGGTGGCGGCGACGTTGATGATCCCGGCCATGCCGAAGGTGTGGCCGTAGATGGGCTTGTTGGAGCCGTGCGGCGGCAGGCCGGCGTCGTCGTGGTGTGGCAGCAGCCGGCGCAGGGCCCGGCTCTCGGCGAGGTCGTTGTACCGGGTGGCGGTGCCGTGGCCGCAGACGTAGCCGATCTCCTCGGGCTTGCGCCCGGCGTCGTCGAGCACCCCCGCGACGACCGAGGCGGTGACGTCCCCGGTCAGATCCATGCTGGTGGCGTGGTTGGCCTCGTTGAGCGCGCGGTGGCCGAGAATCCGTGCGTAGATGCGTGCGCCGCGCTCGCGGGCGGAGGACTCGCGCTCCAGGCAGAGCGTCATCGCGCCCTCGCCCAGCGCGAATCCGCGCCGGTCGCGGTCGTAGGGGCGGACGGCGGAGGCGGGGTCCTCCTGCTCCGGGGAGAGCACCCCGTCGCCGAGGCCCAGGTAGCAGCGGGCGACCTCCGGGGTGATCGGGAACTCGTGGCCGCCGGCGAGGACCACGTCGGCGCTGCCCGCACGCAGCTCGCGCAGCGCGAGACCGATCGCGTGGTGCCCGCCGACGCAGGCGCTGCTGACGGTGGTGACCAGGCCCTTCGCCCCGACGGCGATGGCGGCCAGCGTGGCCGGGCAGCCGGCGAGGCCGCGGAACATGGCCGTCGCCCTGCCGGCGTACGGGTTCTCGTCCGGGCCCGCCGCCATGGTCTCGGCCCACCAGGACAGCGGGCCGCGGGAGGAGGACTGGACGATGCTCAGCCGCTCCGGGGCGACCTGGCCCCGGGCGATCCCGGCGTCCGCGAGCGCGTCGCCGACGGCCGCCATGGTGGCCAGGATGTCGCGGTTGTACTTCGCGGCGTGCGCCGGATCGAGGTCCGGCAGCCGGGCCGCGGTGTCGAACGCACCGAGCTGCGCGGCCGCGTGGACCGGCAGCCCGGCAGCGGCGAACGCCGGCTTCTCCAGCCGGCTCACCTGTGGGGTTCCGGTGGAGACATGCCTCCAGAAGGCATGGACATCGGGGGTGCCGGGCAGCACGCACCCGATGCCGGTCAGCACGACGGGATCGGAGGGGTCCGGGGAAGGGGCTCGGCTGCTGTCCATGGACCGAAGCTAACTGCCCTTACATGAGCCTCGATATGGCCGTCAAGTACTCATACGCGACTGGTGTGGTGACTCCCAGTACTCGATTTCCGGGCGGATCCGTCAACGCCGTGCGGTGCACGCCCCTGCGCACGACAGCGGCCCGGCGCCTCCGCGAGGGAGGGGCCGGACCGCTTGGGGCGGGCGAGGGCGCGGGCGTGCGGCTCAGGCGTTCTTGACGTCCCGTCGGCCGACCGCGTGCGTACCGGCGGCGACGACCACGACCGAGAGGACCACCAGCAGCGCGACCCCGCCCCACGGAACGCCGTTGACCAGCGGGTCGCTGCCCAGCGCCCACTCCCACGGGGAGATGTTCGACAGCGGCTCCAGGGCGTCGGACATCGGCGCGATGGCGTGCAGCAGATAGCCGACGACCAGCACACCGGCCGCCACGCCCAGTGCGGGACCGCGTCCGAATCCGAATCCGACGACGGCGTAGGCGACCCCGGCGTGCAGCACGGCCAGCAGGCCGACCGTCAGCGTCACGGCCGCGACCCCGCCCCCGGAGACGTCCATGTCGAAGGCGACGACCGAGCCGTACACCGACAGCCAGACCAGGAGGCTGGTGACGGCCAGGCCGAAGGCCACGCAGAGGAAGCGCACCAGGAACACCGTGCGGCGGGCGACCGGCAGCGCCAGCAGCAGTTCGAGCCGTCCGGCCTCCTCGTCGCCGCCGGTCAGGGCGGCGGTCGCGGTCACGGCCATCAGGCCGAGGAGCAGCGGCAGCAGGACCGCGTACAGGTTGCCCTTGAGGTAGCCACTGGCGCTGCTGATCTGGTCGATGCCGAAGGCCGTGGCCACCTCGGGCGAGACGCCGGAGGCGAAGTCCTCCAGGGCGCCGGACTTCTCCATCGAGGGCCAGGCCCCGGCGACGGAGAGGGCGAGCAGGACCAGCGCGGCCGACCAGGCGATCAGGGTGCGCTTCTGGATCTGTACTCCGCGCCGGAAGATCTCCGAGCTGGGCGACGACATGTGTTTCCCTTCCGGCCGGCCCGGGGGAGCGGCCTTGGTGACTGAGACCCGTGGCGGTGGTTCCCGCGGCGGCTACCGCACGGCGGCGCCCGCCGACGGCTCGTCGGCCGCGGCTCCCCGGCCGCCCGGGGCGTCGCTCTGGTAGTACTCCAGGAACGCCTCCTCCAGGTCCGGTTCGGGCGCCGTGAGCGTGGTGATCCGGTGTCCCGCCAGGAGCTTCAGCAGCGGGCCGGGCGATCCGGTCCAGGCCAGGCTGACCTCCTGGCCCCCGGGCCTGCGCCGTTCCACCTCCGACGCCCCGTCCAGCGCGGCCAGCGCGGCGAGCGGGAGGTCCTCGCCCTGCGCGAAGGTGATGTGGAAGCGCTGCGCGGCCCGGCGGCGCAGCTCCTGCGTCGGACCGGACGCGGCGAGTCTGCCGCCCTGGAGCACCGCTACCCGGTCCGCGACCCGCTCGACCTCGGAGAGGATGTGCGAGGAGAGCAGCACGCTCTGCCCGTTGTCCCGGGCCTCCTCGACCGTGCCGAGGAACACCTGCTGCATCAACGGGTCGAGCCCGTTGGTCGGTTCGTCCAGGATCAGCAGTTCCGGCTTGGCCATGAAGGCGCCGACCAGGCCGACCTTGCGGCGGTTGCCCGTGGACAGTCCCCGTACCTTCCGCGACGGGTCGATGCCGAACCGCTGGACCAGCTCGTCCCGGTAGGCGGTGTCGGCCAGCCCCCGCAGCCGCCCCCAGGACGCCAGGGTCTGCCCGATGGTCAGCCGCTCGTCCAGCCGCAGTTCGCCGGGCAGATAGCCGATGCGCCCGCGGACCTCGGGCCGGGCCGGGTCCTGGCCGAGGACCCGGACCGTGCCGGACGTGGGCCGGGAAAGGCCCATGAGCATGCGGATGGTGGTGCTCTTGCCCGCTCCGTTGGGGCCCAGATATCCGTAGACCACGCCCTGGGGGACCGTCAGGTCCAGCCGGCTCAGCGCGGTGAAGTCACCGAACTTCTTGGTGACGTCCGTACATTCGATGAGAGGGGTCACGTCTCTTCTGCTCTCCTCTTGCGCCCACGGCTCGTGCGTCCACGGCCGGCCGGTGTGGCGTCCGGCGGGCGTCGGGGCGGAGGGTGGGGGGTGGGGGGTCGGCATCTGCCGTACGACACGACACGCAGCACATTCACTTCTTACTGAATCTGATCAACAGGCTATCGGGGCGGCTCACGTGCTGCAACGAAGCCCCTGCCCCTGTGGCCCGAAACGTTCAGGTCGTGGCGGCGTCAGGAACGGTGCTCCGAGGGTGGGGCAGGCTCCCGGTTCGCGGCGGAGGCCGCCTGCCACCAGTAGCCGTTCTCCACCCCGAGCGCCGCCGTGCGGTCCAGATGCCCGGAGTCCCGCAACAGCCGGACGCCTGCCTCCAGGAGTGCCGGATCCCCGGCGGCCACCGACGCCGCCAGCGCCTGCGCCTCGGCGAGCGCGCCGCCGTCGCGCACGATGCGCTCCACCGCGCCCAGCCGGGCGAGTTCGTCCGCCCGCAGGCGCTCGCCGGGGATCAGCAGCATCCGGGCGGCCACACCGCGTCCGGCCCGGCGCAGCAGCGAGTGGACCGCGCCGCCGCCGGGGACCGCGCCCACCCCCAGCTCCGGAAGGCCGAACAGCGCACCTTCGCCCGCCACCACCAGGTCGCAGGCCAGGGCCAGTTCGAGGCCGCCCCCGAGCGCGTACCCCTCGACGGCCGCGATCACGGGGAAGGGCGCCTCGTGCAGCGCGGCGAACACCGTGCGGAAGTGGGCCCGTCGCACCGCGCGGCTCGACAGATCGCGCCAGTCGGGTTCACGGGTGTCGGCGCCGCTGGAGAAGGCTCCGCCGGCCCCCGTGAGCACCAGCGCACCCGGCGCCGACCCTCGCCGGCCCGTCAACTCGGTCAATGTCGCCGCCAGTTGGTCCAGCATCGCGGTGGACATCGCATTGCGGCGGTGCGGCCGGCTGAGCGTGAGGGTGACCACCCGCCCGTTCCGCTCGGCGAGCAGCGGGTTCTGCTCCGCTTCGGGCGCCGTCTCGGGCGGGGTCATCCGCAAGGCCTCAGCATCCTGAACAGCTCCTTGCGGCCGGACACGCCCACCTTGTGGAAGACCCGGCTCGCGTAGTTCTTGACGGTCTGCTGGGTGAGGCAGAGCTCCTGGGCGATCTCCTCGTTGGAGCGGCGCCGCAGTAAGAGGCCGAGGATCTCCTCCTCGCGTCCGCTCAGCTTCCATGTGCCGCACACGCCGGTGTCCCGGGCCGGCGGCGGGGGCTCGTCGGCGCCCAGGTGCCAGAAGCTGCGCCCGCTCAGCACATCGTGCAGTCCCTTGACGATGGACTCGGGCGGGCACGACTCGTGCACGAACCCCGCGGCCCCGCCCCTGATGCAGTCCACCACGCTGCGGGGCGCGTTGTTCCTGCTGTAGAGGATGACGCGGGTTCCGCTCCAGTACGCCCGGTTGCCGCGGACCTCCGGCCACTGCTCGTACTCCACGAGCGCCACGTCGGGCCGGCCGCCGGGGAGGGCGTCGACTGCGGTGGGATGGGGGCAGCCGCCCAGCACGGTGACGTTCGGATCGCCCCGGAACAGATCGAGGATCGCCTTGCGTATCAAAGGTGACGAGTGCAGGACGATCAGTCCGCGTCCGCCCGTCTCGGCCATACCAGAACCCCTCGTACTCCAACGGCGCCGGTCGGGCGCCCAGTCGTTCGGCATATTGTGAATGTGGTGAACAGCATTGGCGGGATGACGCCCACCCCGCCGCTGGGAAGTCCGCTCCGGTGCGGTGCCGGGGCGGCGTGGAAGCGGGCCGGTGAGGCTCGCGGGCGCGCGAAGCATTTTCGCGGGATACTGCCGGGTAATCAGGTGGTAAGAAATTCCGGGCCGGCAGTCATTACTGGCGCGTAGAAAGTCTGCACCGGCACGTAGATGGTCTGCGTGGGAATGGGAATCCCTGTGCAAGACGCTTCCGCTCCGCGCGCGGTTCCACTCTCACGGGCCTTTGATTCCAGTTTTCGGTGGGGATGTTAAGGCTCTGTGACATCCTCGGGAACAGTGGGCCCGGCGCGTGTGCGCGGCGGCGTGGCAGGCGCAACCTGCCCGGATCGCGGTGGTCCGGCATGACGACCCGCCTGGTCTCGCGGGTGGAGCCTAACCCTGAGGGGTTATTTGGCTGAGGCACGACTTCCCCCTGGTGGCGCGTTACAGCCCGGTGGCCGATGAAGGCCGCACGGGGCGAACCACTGCGAGAGTTCGGGCCCCGAATCCGGGCCAATAATAACCTCCGGAGCGTCCACTGTCACGCAGCCGATTATTGCCCGGCAGTCAAGAATGCCCGCCAGGAATTGACGCATCCTTTGTTCGGCGTCGCACTTTACGCATGTTATCCGGTATGCAGCGATAGATCTGACATGTCCGCTTTTATCGATGGGATGAGGGTGGCGTGAGGGCGGTGACCCGCGGGGCCTGGGCGGTCGAGCGGACGACGGGAGCGATCAGTGCATCCCGCGCTCCTCGGCGAAGGACCGCCGGCACAGACCGTGGCAGAAGCCGTACAGGACGCCCTCGTACACCAGCGTGGGCGGGGAGTCGGCGAGGTCGACGCTCATGCCGCACACCGGGTCGGTGAGCCGGCCCCGGGTGGGCTGGTGCGCCGGGCGGGAGGGGGCGTCGTCACGGAGCGGGGTGTCGTCACTGGGCGGGGTGTCGTCGTGGGGCGGGGCGGTGTCACGGTAGGGACGGGAGAGGAGTTCCATGAGGTCCAGACTGCTCACGGCCCTGCCGTGGACGCCGATGCTGCCTTCGGAGATGCCGTCGATCAGGACGACGGCGTCGGGTTCCCGCCGTACCCGCTCCGGGTCGCGGCCGGCGGCCCGCTCGGTCTCGGCCAGGGCACCGGTGACGATCTCGACGGTGTCGCTGCTCATCTCCTTGCGCCACGATGCCGGTACGGTGACCCGTACCACGTAGTGGGGCGGGTCCGCGGGGTCCGTCCTCGGGCGCCGGCCCAGGACCCAGGTGGCCGGTTCGTGCACGAGCACCTGCGTGAGCGTGCGCTGGGCGTCGAGGACCTCGGCGGCGTGACTGTCGTCCTCGGTCAAGAGCGTGTCGATGAGCCGTTGGGCCAGGGCCTGCCGTTCCTTGTCGCTCAGGGCGTTCTTGGGTACGAAGACGTCGATCAGCAGCATGCGGGACTCCTGCCGTGCGGATGGATTCGGGGCGTACCGGTCAATATGCCCGGTACGGGGGCGGGCGCCCATCCGTCGCCGGCAGGGTTCGCCGCCTACTGCGGGCGGAGCAGGCGGTGAGGACTCCTGCCGCGGGAGTGCCAGGGCCCTGCCCGGGACCTGCGAGGTCCGATCGGGCCCGGACGCGCCGGCCCGGCCGGCCTCACGTCTGGCCGACACGGCACCCCGGACGTTCTAGCCGCCCGGCGGGGCGATCCGGCGCAGGGCGAGGAGGGTGGCGTCGTCCGAGCGATGAGGTCCGTCGAGACGCGCGACGAGGTGTTCGGCGTAGTCGTGGAGCCCGTCGGGGCCGGGGCCGGGGGGTGCGGTCCGCAGGGCGGCTCGGGCGGCGTCGAGGAAGCGCAGCGTGTCCCGGTCCGGGTCACTGCCGCGGCGTTCGGTGAGGCCGTCCGAGTACATGAGGAGGATGTCGCCGACCCTGAGCCGGACGACTTCGGCGGTGTAGGTCGCGCCGGGCAGGACGCCGAGGGGCAGTCCCGGTCCGTCGGCGGGGGAGGGCAGGGACTCGGCACGTCCGTCGCGCACCAGTACGGGCTCGGGATGTCCGGCGGATGCCCAGCGCAGCAGCGACCGTTCCGGGTCGTAGTCGGCGATGACGGCCGTGGCGGTGGACTCGGCGCCGTCCGCGCAGGCCGTCTCGTTGAGCCAGCGGGTCAACTGCTCGACGGGCTGCTCGGTGTAGGCGAGGCCTGCCAGCGCGTAGCGCAGCTTCGCCATGAGAGTGACGGCGGCCAGTCCATGCCCCCTGGCGTCGCCGAGTGCGACGAGAATCCGGCCGTCGGGCAGTTTGCGGGCCTTGTACCAGTCGCCTCCCACTCCGGCCTCGCGGGCGTCGGGGCGGTACACGGCTGCGGCCTGGAGACCGTAGGCGGCCAGCTCGTCGTGGAAGGCGGGCAGCACCGCTTCGCGCAGGGCCTCAGCGACGTCCCCGAGCGTCTTGGCGTGCCGGCGCTGCCGGCGCGCTTCCTGCGCGGCGCGCTCGGCCGCCTCACGGCGCCGGTGGTCGGCGGTGACGTCGGTGAGCACCGCGCGTACCGCCCAGACCAGGCCGCCGGGAGCGATCCGCACCGGCTCGGCCGTCATGCGGGTGATCCGGTCGAGCACCCGGGTGAGGCGGAGCGAGCAGATGGCCGTCTGCTTGCGCAGGATGACCTCGTACAGCATGTCGTAGTAGCCCGGCAGGCTGTCGCCGGTCAGGGCACCGGCCAGGTCGGCGAGGCCGGGCACCGGGGCGTCCGCTGTCAGACCGAGTACCTGCCGGAACCCTCGGGAGGGCTCGATGCCGTCGTCGCCCAGGTTCCATTCGGCCCAGCACGTGCGCACCAGGTGCTGGGCGGCGGCGGCCATGTGCCGGCGGTGGCCGGGCTCCCAGGTGAGCAGCAGCTGGTCGGCGCAGGGGCTGACGCTGACCTCGGCGATGAGCCTCACCGGACCGACGCCGTCGTCGGCCGCCCACTCGATCGCCACAGGGCCCTGCGGTGCGCGATGCCGGTGTGCGCGGTCGATCATCTCGTGAACCGGCGTCCGGCGCAGTGACGGGAACCGTTCGTACAGCGATCCTGAGCACAGGGCCGTCGAACCGGCGGGGAGCCGCTCGGTCGCGTAGGAGCCGGCTGCCGCGTTCCGGCGCGTGCACCAGGCATCGACGACCTCGCCGTCGTCACCCAGCACGGGAGCCAGCAACAGGGCGGGCACCGCGAGAGCCTCCAGCACGTCCTGTCCCGACGGCTCCGACGGCTCCGACGGCACCGATTGTCCCGATGGCTCCGATGTCCGTGTGATCACCGGAGCCCGTGGCCGAGGGCGCTCGGCGACGACGTCGGGGAACTTCTGGGCGTAGGCCCGGATGCGCCGTCGCTGTGCGTGCAGGAGCTCCCTGATCGCCCCGAGCTCCAGGCGGGCCCGGGGGTCGAGCTCCGAATGGTGATCATCCATGGGGCGGTGGCCTCCAGCGATGCGCGGCGAGGCGGTGCCCGAACAATTCTGGGCGCCGGGGAAGGGGCGGGCCACCGGGGACATGCCGTGCGCGGGGCCGGCGGGCCGGTCCGGCCGGGGAAAGGACCGGCACCCGTCGGCGCCTGTTTGCCGGACGCCCGTCAGGAAAACCGGTCAGGGACACATCGCCTCGCTCGGTCGAGGCGGTCCGCCGCTGCCGACACGAGCGGCGAGCCGGAGCCGGCGGCACGGAGTCCCCGACCCCGGCGGGCGAGCGGATCACCGACCCCGTCGCAACGGGAGTCCTTCGCCGGAAACCCATGGAGGGAGCATCCCCATGAAGGCTGTCGTGTGGCACGGACCGGGGGACATCCGCCTGGACGACGTGCCGGAACCGACGATCAAGGATCCGTACGACGCGATCGTGCGCATCACCACGTCCGCCGTCTGCGGCACCGACCTGCATTTCGTCCGCGGCACCATGCCGGGCCTGCAAGAGGGCCGGATCCTCGGTCACGAGGCCGTCGGGGTGGTGGAGGAAGCCGGTCCCGGCGTGCGCAACCTCCGGCCGGGGGACCGGGTGGTGGTGCCGTCGACGGTGGCATGCGGAACATGCAGTTACTGCCGTGCGGGGTACTACGCGCAGTGCGACAACGCCAACCCCGGCGGGCGCCGGGCGGGCACCGTGTTCTTCGGCGGGCCGGAGGCGGCGGGCGGCCTGGACGGTCTGCAGGCCGAGTACGCCCGCGTTCCCTTCGCGCACGTCGGTCTCGTACCGCTGCCGGACACCGTCGACGACGCTCAGGCGATCCTGCTCTCGGACATCTTTCCCACCGCGTGGTTCGGCGCCCGGCTGGCCGAGATCGGCGAGGGCGACACCGTCGCCGTCGTGGGGGCCGGCCCGGTGGGACAGGCCGCCATCGCCTGTGCCCGGCTCCAGGGGGCCGGGCGGATCCTCGTCGTCGACGGCGTGGCCGACCGGCTCGATGTGGCCCGCAGCCAGCACGCCGAGACGGTCGACTTCAATGCCGAGGATCCGGTCGAGGCGGTGCTCGAGCTGACCGGCGGGATCGGTGTCGACCGCGTCGTCGACGCGGTGGGTGTGGACGCCCAGCGGCCGCAGCGCGGCCCCGCCGCCGACGCGGTGCGGGAGCAGGCCGGCCAGTTCGACCACGAAGTCGAGGAGGCGGCCCCCGAGCGGAACCCGGACGGCGACACCTGGGTCCCCGGTGACGCGCCGTCGCTGGCCGCCCGGTGGTCGGTACAGATGGTGGCCAAGGCGGGCACCGTCGGCACGGTCGGCGTCTATCCGCCGCAGGTGCAGCACTATCCGTTCGGTGAGGCTTTCATGAAGAACCTCACCCTGAGGTCCGGCAACTGCAACCACCGCCGCTACGTGCCGACTCTCGTGTCGCTGGTCGGCGCCGGGACCTTGGATCCCACGCCGCTGGTCACGCGCTGGGGCGACGCCGAGAACGCCGTCGAGGCGTACCGGCGCTTCGACCGGCGGGACGCGGGCTGGACCAAGGTGGTCCTGGGAGTGACGGACGAAGGAGCGGTGGCCCCCGGGCTCGGCGAGGCCGCCGGCACCGGCGCCGCCACCACCGCCGGATCACCGGGACCGACGGCGGACGAGGCCACGGCCACGGAGGCCGGCGGGCCGTGACAGCGAAGGCCGGCGAGCGGGCGCAGCAGACCGGGGACTTCCCCTGCGCCCATCACAGCGAAAAGGTCCACGTTCCGTGATCTGACTCACAGTCCACTCCGTCCTGTCACAGCCGCCGATGGCGCGGTGACTTATGGCCGAGCACCGGGAATCGGAGGAGGCACCATGACGGGGAACACGCGTGTGGTCGTGATCGGTGGCGGATACGCGGGCGTGATGGCCGCGAACCGGCTGACGCAGCGCGACGACGTGACCGTGACGCTGATCAATCCGCGCCCGGACCTCGTCCACCGGGTCCGACTGCACCAGCTGGTGGGCGGGTCCGACGACGCGGTCGTCGCCTACCGGGACGTCCTGGCCGAGCGCGTCCGGCTGGTGGTCGACACGGTCACCCGGATCGACCCGGCCGGGCGCGGCGTGGAGCTCGCGGTCGGCGGCACGCTCGGCTACGACTACCTGATCTACGCCGTGGGCAGCGGCAGCGCGGAACCGGCCGTGCCCGGAGCAGCTGAGTTCGCCTACCCGCTCGCCACCCTGGAGGAGGCCCAGCGGTTGCGTGCCGTCCTCGACTCGACGCCCGCGACCGCCCCCGTGACGGTGGTCGGCGCCGGGCCCACCGGCATCGAGACGGCCGCCGAGCTGGCGGAGACCGGCCGTCGGGTGACCTTGGTCTGCGGCGGCGTCCTCGGCCCGTACCTGCACACCCGGGGCCGGCGCTCGGTCGCCGAGCGGCTGGCCGAGCTCGGTGTGAGGGTGATCGACGGCCCCGGCGCGAAGGTGACCGTGGTCTCCCGCGACACCGTGCGGCTCGCGAACGGCCGTGAGCTGCCGAGCCGGGTGACCGTCTGGACCGTCGGCTTCGGTGTGCCCGGCCTGGCCGCGCGCAGCGGGCTGAGCACCGACGCCGTGGGCTGCCTGCTCACGGACGAGACGCTGACGAGCGTGGACGACGACCGGATCCTCGGGGCCGGGGACTCGGCGGCGCCGTCGAACCAGCCGCTGCGGATGAGCTGCCTGAACGCCACCCCGCTGGGCGCGCGGGCCGCCGACACCGTGCTCAGCCGGCTCGCGGGCGAGCAGCCGAAGACCATCCACCAGGGGTTCTACGCCCAGTGCATCAGCCTGGGCCGCAGCGCCGGCATCTACCAGTTCGCCAACCGATCGGACGTCGCGGTGTGGCTGCACATCGACGAAGGCATGGGCGCCAGGATCAAGGAGATGGTCTGCACGGCCATCCCCGGGCACCTGTCCAAGGAGGCGCACAAGCCTGGTTCGTTCCGCCTGCACCGCGCGCCGGGCGGCGCCGCCAAGCGCCGGAAGCTGCTGCATGCCGACGGCGCCCACCAGGCCGAGGCGCAGGCCGCCCCTGACCGCGCGGCCTGACCGGTACCCAGGAGTGGGCTTCGAGCCGGATCAGGCCGTCGCGGCGGTCGGCGACTCGCCGGCCCGCGATGCCGTCGCGTGCTCGTCGTGGTGACCGCTCTGCGCACCGAGGCGGATAGGCCCGACGGTCACTCGGGAGCGCCTCGGGTGTCGTCGTCGCTCTGGTGGCCGCGGCGGGCGTCGCGGTCGAAGATGCCGAGGATCTCGCACGGTCCGCCGCCGGCGCCGATCGCGTGCGGCATCATCGTCGGGAACTCGGCGGCCTGGTTGGTCTCCAGCCGGAAGCGGCGGTGACCGAGCATGAGGATCGCGGTGCCGGACAGGACGACGAGCCATTCGCGCCCCGGGTGGGCGCGCATGCGCGCCGGGTTCTCCGGGGGCGGTTCGGTCATGCGCTGGCGCACCACGCTCATCCCGGGGTCGGCCTTGACGGCCCAGCGCATCCGGCCGTGGGTGTTGTCGATGGTCGGGCTGGTGACGACGTCGTCGGTGGCGGTCTCCACGAGCTGATCGAGCGTGGTGTCCAGAGCGCGGGCGAGGGCGACCAGCTGGTCCAGCGCCAGCCGGCGCTTGCCGTTCTCGATGCGGCTCAGCGAGGACTGACTGAGGTGGGCGCGGGAGGCCAGTTCCTCCAGGGACCAGCCCTGTGCGACCCGCAGGGCGCGGATGCGTTTGCGTACGAGGCTGTCCAGATCTCCATCTTCTTGCGTCATGGGCAACAGTCTATGACGCATACGCATACCGGGCTTAGCGTCGTGTGCAGATGGTCCGCAGGTCCCGGGCCGGCGCACAGGGCCACGCCCCCGCCTGTCGGCGTCCGGCGCGGCACCGGCCGCCGCACGCCCCGACGTGTGCGCCGCCCCGGGCCCCGCCCGCCCCCGCCACCCCGCGACCGGTCACGCTCCGGCGCTGATCCGGCATGCCGTTTCGAGAGGAATCCATGAGTACCGACCAGCTTGCACCGGGCGCCCCGGCCGACGGCCGGGGCGCCCCCGACGCGCGTCAACTGCGCGCGGTCCTGATCACCGTCTCCGTCGCCCTGATGGCGGTCATCGCCTCGGTGACCGGGCTGAACGTCGCGCAGACCCACATGGCCGTGGAGTTCGGCGCCTCCCAGGGCACGATCCTGTGGATCATCAACATCTACACCCTCGCCCTGGCCGCGCTGCTGCTGCCGCTCGGCGCCCTGGGCGACCGAGTGGGCCGCAAGCCCGTGCTCGTCGCCGGACTGGGGGTCTTCGGCGCCGCCACCGTGGTCGCGGGCCTGGCTCCGACGGCCGAAGTGATGCTCGCCGCCCGCGTGGCCGCCGGCATCGGCGCCGCCACGATCATGCCGATCACGCTCGCCGTCATCACCTCCACCTTTCCCGAAGAGCAGCGCGGCAAGGCGATCGGCGTGTGGACCGGCATCGCCGGAGGCGGCGGCATCCTGGGCATGTTCCTCTCCGCGCTCCTCGTCGACGTCGCCGACTGGCGCCTGCTGTTCGCCCTGCCCTCGGTCCTGGCGCTCGCGGCCCTGGCCATGACGCCGAAGTCGGTTCCCAACTCCCGCGAGGCCCCGGCCCATCGATTCGACACCGTCGGCGCGCTGGTCTCCGTCATCGCCGTGGTCGGCCTCATCTTCGTCCTTCAGGAAGGCCCCGAACGCGGCTGGGCCGCGCCCGCGACACTGGCCGGCCTGACCATCGGCCTGATCGCCACGGCCGGGTTCGTGGCATGGGAGCTGCACCGCCGCGAAGCCTCCCTGCTGGACGTGCGGCTCTTCCGGGAACGGGGCCTGTCGGGCGGCGCGATCACGTTGCTGGTGGTCTTCGGCGTCCAGGCGGGCATCGGCGTGGTCCTGTTCCCGTTCTTCCAGGCCGTACTCGGTTGGTCGGGCCTGCTGTCCACGGTCGCGATGATGCCCATGGCCCTCGCGATGATGACGGCCTCCGGCCTGGCCCCCAAGCTGGCCGCGGGCATCGGCGCACGCTCGACCATGGTCGTGGGCATCGCACTGGCCGGCGTCGGCATGGCCCTCATGGCGCTGTTTCTCTCCGTCAGCGGCGGCTACCCCTCCCTCCTGCCCGGACTGCTCGCCATGGGCGTGGGCATGGGCCTGTCGATGACCCCCTCCACGGCGGCCATCACAGGCTCCCTGCCGCGCGAGAAGCAGGGTGTGGCCTCCGCCCTCAACGACGTCACCCGCGAATTCGGCACCGCACTCGGCATCGCCCTGCTCGGCGCCCTCGTGTCCGCCGGCTACCGCAGCGCCATCGAGGACGAGCTGCACGGCATCCCCCGGGCCGCCGCGGACACCGCCCGCGAGGGCGTCGCCCACGCGGTGGAGGTGGCGGGCAGCACCGGACCGCACGCACCGGACGTGCTCCACGCGGCCCAGCAGTCCTTCGTCGACGGCTGGCAGCAGGCCATGTGGGCCGGCGCCGCCATCATGGCCGCCCTGTGCGTCTACATAGCCCTGCGCGGCCCCGGGAACACTGCCTCCGCGACGGCGGACGAGACAGACCTCGCTGAGGCCGCGTCCGTCGGCTGACCGCACACGAGCCGGGTCACAGCCGGGAGGAGAGAGCGGTCGGCAGGACGTAGCCGAGCGCGCCGTCCGCGACGGCCGCACGGGCCGCAGCCAGGACGGCCGGGGCCGCCGCCAGGTCCACGCCGGCCTCGGCGATGCGGGCCGGGGCGGTGATGCGCAGCAGATTCAGCCTCGCCTCGATCTGGTCGATCATCCGCAGCAGCGCCGGATCGTGGCGCTCGGTGGTCACGGTACGCAGCCCCGCGCCGTCCAGAACGGCGGCGTACTCCTCCACCGGGCGGGCGTCGGCGACGCACGCGATCCGCGCGGCCAGGCCGGTCAGCTCGGCCGGAAGCCGATCACGGTCGGCGGTGACGTCGGTGATGCCGACCCGGCCGCCGGGCGCGAGGACGCGGGCGAACTCTGCCGCGGCCCGGGCCTTGTCGGGGAAGGTGCACAGGGCGCACTCGCACACCACCGCGTCGAACACGCCGTCCGGGTAGGGCAGGTGCTCGGCGTCACCGGTGGTGAACACGGCTCGGTCCGAGAGCCCGGCGGCCTGGGCCGCGCCCTGGGCGAGGGCGGTGCCGGCGGGGGAGTAGTCCAGGCCGTCCACCCGCACCCGGTGGGCGTCGGCGAGGAGGAGGGCGGTGGTGCCCCGGCCGGAGGCCACGTCCAGGACCCGGGCGCCCGGGGGGAGCGCGAGGCGGTCGGCGAGGCGGCGGGTCAGGGCGGTGCCGCCGGGGTGGTAGGAGTCCCCGAGCAGCAGCGCGACCACGTCCTTGGAGTAGGCGTCGGCGCAGCAGGCTTTGACCTCGTCACTGTTCACCCTGTCCGCCTTTCGCCGCCTTGGAGCCGTACGGAGTCGTGGTGAGCCGGCCCGCGAGGGGCAGCGCGTTCGGCGCGACGCCGGCGACGGGCACGCCGGACATCTCGGCGCGGACCTGCTCGCGGTAGCCGACGGAGTTGTAGGCGCAGAACGGGATGAGCCGTCCGTCGGGGGTGATCTCCTCGACGCAGCACTTCATCAGCTGCTTGACGTTGAGGGTGTAGGGGTCCTGGAAGTCCTGCACGACGATCATGAACGCCTTGTCGTCGAGGTCCTTCACCGCCTGGGGCAGGTCGATGCCGCAGGCGTCGGCGCAGTCCAGGGCTTCGGCGGTCGCGCGCAACTTCTCCTCGGTCGTCGCCGTGCCCATGAACGCGGACGCGGACCAGAGCTTCTCCAGGGCCTCGCGGATACCGTCGTCCGGCATGACGCGGTTGGTGACGTAGTCGAGGTGGTCCTCCACGTTCAGCAGCCGCGGGATGGGAACGACGGTGCGGTCGCCGGGCTCGCCGCCGACGAGGAGGTAGGTGATGGAGCGGCAGGTGGGGAAGCAGCAGGGGACGGGGAAGAAGTCACCTCTCCGGAACCAGCCGGGTCGTTGCTCGTCGATGAGGCGGATGACGTCGGGGTTGGTGAGCCGGTTCAGCGGATCGAACTCCACGTGCCGGCCCGAGTGGGTGACCGGCTGGAACGCCACCGACCGGACGGCGGGGTGATCGATGCCGTACTCGACGATCGCCCCCAGCTCGTGCTCGTTCAGGCCCCGCTCGACCGCGGCGACCAGGGTGGCGGTCAGCCCTGCCTCGGCGCAGTTGTCCAGGGCCGCTGCTTGAACGTCCGCAGGTCCCTGCCGCGGATCTCCAGGTGGGTGCGCTCGTCGAAGCCGGCGAACTGGAGGTAGACGTTCGCGGAGCGGCCGGGGACCTCGTTGCGCTTGCCGAGTTCGGCGACGAAGTTCCTGTCCGTGGCGAGCCGGATGCCGTTGGTGTTGAGGTTGACGTTCCTGATCGGGCGGGCCTGGGCGAGGTCGATGAAGTCCAGGATGTGCTGGTGGATGGTGGGCTCGCCGCCGGAGAACATCACCACCTCCGCCTCACCCTCGGAGGCGACGAAGGCGTCCAGCATCCGTGCGCACTGCCCGTGCGTGATGGAGTAGCCGTCCGGTTGGTGGCCGGAGTCGGCGAAGCAGATCGGGCAGTCCAGGTTGCAGCCGGTGTTGACCTCGATGATCCCCAGACAGGCGTGCTGCTTGTGCTCCGGACACAGCCCGCAGTCGCTCGGGCAGCCGTCCCTCACCTCGGTCTGGAACGTGAGCGGGATGGTGCCGGGCTTGTTGAAGCGGGCCGAGGCCAGGTACTCCTCGGCGTCCCCGTACACCAGGGCCTCGAACTCCCCGTGGTCGCGGCAGCGTTTGCGCAGGTACACCTTGCTCTCGCGGATGTTGACCTGGGCGTCGACCGGTGCCTTGCACAGCGGGCAGATCGACTTGGTGAACTCCACGAACACCTCGTCCCGGTCCACCTTGCGCCTCGGCGTCGGGGTCTGGGCCATCTCGGCACTCCTCTCGAAGGGGACGTGGCGGTGCGGATCGTCGTCACGGTGGCGCGGGCTCAGGTTCGTGACGGACGGGCAGCGGCCCTCCGGGGCGGCGGAAACGGTGAGCGCGCTCGCCGGACCGGCCGCGGAGATCACCCGCCCGCCGCCTGCGCGCGGCGCTCGGCCTCGGCCTTGACCGCGGCGAGCGAGGCGGCGACCCTGGTCTCCCAGCGGGCGGCCACCGCGGAGCCCCACCACTGCCCCGGCCGCCAGAAGTCGGTGCCCAGCTGTCCCTCGTACACCAGCCGTGTCCCCGCCGTGGTCTCGTCCAGGAGGAAGGACTCGGTCACGTGCGGCACCGGTCCGCGCACCAGGCGGAAGTCGACGCGCTCGGGCCGGGTGAAACGGACCGTCTCCACCGTCACCGCCCGCAGCCGCCCGCCGGCGACCGGTGTGGAGTGCTCGGCCAGCACCATGTCGCTGCCGCGCTCCAGCACGCGCAGCTTCTCGCGCACCGCCCGCGGGGCGCGGCCCAGGTACGGCCCGGCCACCACGTCGAACACCGTCTCCCGGGGCGCCGCGATGTCGACGGTCTGCGGATCAGCCCGCGGGTACGTCGCCCCACGCCCACGTCGACCGGGACCGCGCCGGTCACCAGCCCCAGGTAGGCGGCTGCCAGCGAGCCGCCAACGCCGGCGGCCCGGGCCGCGGCGCGCATGCCGCGGGCGCTCACCGGCTCTCCTGCGGAGCCGCTTCCTCGACCACCACGACGATCTGCTCGGCCTCCGCGGGGACGGTGCCGTTCCCCATGGCCTCGATGTCCATGTTCTCCAGGATCGCGCACATCGGCCTCGCAGAGGCCGGCTCCGGCGCCGATCCGCCGCTGAGTGAGGGCGGCCAGGTGGGCGCCGACGGTGGCGTTCCACGCCAGGCGCGCGTGCGCGGCGTGGACGGTCTCGGTGACGGTCTTGGGTTCGTGGTGGGGGAGGCGGGCCGTGAGGCGCTCGATGACGCGGTCGAGGGAGTGCTCGCTGACCACTGCGGCGCGCGCAGAGCCGGAGTGAACGGTGACCCCCGTCGTAGACTCGGTGTCCGATATCGGTTTCGTCACTGCCCTGTGGGCGGGGAGGTGGGGCACGGGTGCGGGGGTTCCAGCGGGGTGCGGTGCGGCTGCACATCCTTCATCACGCGGCCGAGGAGGAGATCCACGGCGCGTGGATGACCGAGGAGCTGGCCTCGCACGGCTACCGGATCAGCCCCGGCACGCTGTATCCGACGCTGCACCGGCTGGAGGCGGACGGACTGCTGACCTCGGAGCAGCGCGTCGTCGACGGCCGTACCCGGCGCGTCTACAAGGCGACCGAGGCCGGGAAGAGGGCCCTGGCCGAGGACCGCAAGGCGCTCAAGGAGCTGGCCCGGGAGGTTCTCGGCGACGACGCCCCGTAGAGCCGCTCGGTGATCCCCGGGTTCCGCGAGGCAGAGGGGCACCGGCGGCTTCACGCCTCCGTGGAGCGGGCGTGTCGTAGGGGTTGGCCGTGTCAGCCGCCGAGGGTTCTGCCGGCGGACGTGTCGAGCCGGCCGAGCCAGGTCGGCACCAGCGGGGCGGTGCTCGCCCGATCGGGTGACCGGGCGGACCGCAGGGGTGGTCAGCTTCGCGTGGCGAACCGGCGGCGGACGCCGTACCAGGCGGCGCCGGCGGCCAGCACCGCGGCACCGGAGATCACCGACGACACGGGCAGTGCGAAGGCCAGCGCCAGGCAGCCCGCCAGCCCGACGACCGGAATGCCCCGGGCCGGGCGGCCCTCCCCGGGGGCGAGGGTCCAGGCGGAGGCGTTGGCGACCGCGTAGTAGACCAGGACGCCGAAGGAGGAGAACCCGATCGCCCCGCGCAGATCCCCCGTCGCGGCGGCCACGGCCACCACGGCGCCGACCACCAGCTCGGCGCGGTGCGGCACCTGGAACCTCGGGTGGACGGCGGCCAGGGCGTGCGGCAGGTGCCGGTCACGGGCCATGGCCAGGGTGGTGCGCGAGACGCCGAGGATCAGGGCGAGCAGGGAACCGAGCGCGGCGACGGCCGCACCGACGCGGACGACGGGGACCAGCCAGTCGGCGCCCGCCGCCCGCGCGGCGTCCGACAGCGGCGCCGCCGCCTCGGCCAGCCCGTCCGGGCCCAGCACCGTCAGGACGGAGACGGCGACCACGGCGTAGACGACGAGGGTGATGCCCAGCGCGATCGGGATCGCCCGCGGGACGGTGCGGGCCGGGTCGCGGACCTCCTCGCCCAGGGTGGCGATGCGCGCGTATCCGGCGAACGCGAAGAACAGCAGCCCGGCCGCTTGGAGCACCCCGCCGAAGGAGGCGTCCGAGCCGACGTCCAGTCGGGCCGCGTCCGCCCCGTCGGAGGTGAGGGCGGCGACCACCACGGCGGCGAGCACCGCCAGGACGACCGCCACGACGATCCGGGTGAGCAGTGCGGACTTCTGCACCCCGGTGTAGTTCACCGCGGTCAGCGCCACCACCGCCGCGACGGCGACCGCGTGCGCCTGACCGGGCCACACGTACGAGCCGACGGTGAGCGCCATCGCCGCGCAGGAGGCCGTCTTGCCGACCACGAACGCCCAGCCCGCCAGGTGGCCCCAGAACTCCCCGAGCCGCTCACGGCCGTACACGTACGTGCCGCCGGAGGCGGGGTAGCGAGCCGCGAGCCGCGCCGAGGAGGTGGCGTTGCAGTAGGCGACCACCGCGGCCAGGGCCAGGCCGATCAGCAGCCCGGAGCCGGCCGCGTGCGCGGCCGGGGCGAGCGCGGCGAAGATCCCGGCGCCGATCATCGAGCCCAGACCGATCACGACGGCGTCGGGCACCCCCAGCGTCCGCCGCAACTCCTCCGGGACGCCGCCGGCGGTCGATGGCTTGCTCATGGGCACACTCCTCAGCGGCACACGGCCGCACACCTTACGGCCTCCGATATCGGAAGACGATATATGAGGCCGGAGCAGCGCCCACGGCCCGACCCCTGGCGGGAACTCGCCTCCCAGCCCTCGTCGCCCGGCCTCTTTGCGCCGATCCGGGCGGTTGGCCGGCGCGGCCCGTCTCCTCCTCGCGCCGTGGGGTCCATGCCGGGCGACGGCAGAGACGGCTTCCGCCCCCGCTCGTGCGCTTGGCGGCAGCCTCGTTCGGGTATCTGGTCATCCGCAACTCGGCGCGGCAATGCGGGTGTTGGTTCTCTGGAGGTGGCCCATTCATGCTCAATGAGCCGGGAGTGGATCTGACCCGGGTGTTCAGGTCGATGCTCGCGCCGGGGCGGGCCATAGAAGCCTACGAGCGGGGTGACTACCTGGCTGCCGCTCGCTCGTTCGAGTCCGCTGCGCAGGCGAGCCCGGAGGCGGAGGGGACGGCTTGCTGTTACGCGTTGGCGGCCCGCTGCTGGGTGCGGTGCGGGAAGAAGGACAGGGCTGTCCGGGCCCTGCGGACGGCGAACAGGGTGGCGCGGGCACTCCCCTGGGACGGCCTGCCCTCGGCCATCGTGTTCATGTACGCGGTCGACGGCGACGACGAGACCCTTCCGATCCGAAGCCTGCACGGCCGCTCACGGCTGACGGCGGACGAACGGCGCCTCGCCTACGAGGCCGTGGGGGAGGCCGGCCACCACGATTTCGGACCCCGCGCCACGGCCAACCTGGCCGTGCTGGAGCACCAGAGGGGGAACACGGCGACCGCCCTGCGCCTCCTGGAGCAGGTGCGGGCCGGAACGTCCCGCACGGCTCGCGTACAGGCCACGTACAACCTGGGCGCCATCGCGGAAGAGCAGGGCGACCGTACCCGCGCCCGGCACCACTACTGGCGTGCCGCATGGTCCCGGGGCAACCGCACGTTCTCGCGGCTCGCCCGCCGGAAGCTGTTCTTCAGCGCCTGAAACAGAGGTGACATCGCTTTGTCCACCGAGATCCTCGCTGTGCTCGCCGGAGTGGGCGGCACTCTGCTCACGGTCGGGGCGACCTGGTTGATCTCCCGTACGGGGCAGCGTTCTCCTCGGGAACATCTCGAACTCGCCGATGTGCACGCCGGATGCGGCGGGCGGGCGGTGGACCCGGCGGAACTCGACGTCAAGCTGCGCAACCGAGGCGGCCAGCCCACGATCATCAAACGCATGACCCTGGAGGTCCTGTGGTCGGCCAGGTTCCCGGTACTGGACGTCCTGTTGCCGTACACCGACGCCTCGGGGCCCGCGATGCTCTCCCCGTCGGCCGAGTACGAGGTCACACTCCCGGACCCGGGCCGGGAGGCAGAGCCCCTCGTCACCCACATCTCACACGAGGTGGGCCCGCTGCAATCCGATCGCTTCAAGGTCATCCTGCGTGCCGAGACCTGCCCGTCCCGGGGGCGGCCCTCCGAGCACCCGGGTGAGACGTTCGCCTATCTGCTCCGCCTCACACTGACCCGAGACGGTGCGGACAAGCAGACGACGTCGAAGCCCGTCGCGGTGGCCTGCCCCGGCAACGCGGTCCATGTCCCCCGTGTCGAGGAGCTGATGGAGCAGATCCACGGGTTCCACAGCGCGTGCGACAGCCTCCGCGACACCATCGACGACGAACTGCGGGGCCGGGGCCGCGCCGTGCCCGACTGGTCCGCGGGCGCCGCACGTCGCGACGAGCTGCCGCCCGACCTCGACGTCTGGAGCCGCTACCGCGTCAACGACGACTTCTGGGATCCGCGCTCCGCCGTCGCCGAGTACATGGCGGAGGCCGAACGGATCTGCCGCCGCATCATCACCGAGGTGAGCCGCATCCCCCGAGGTGTCGACAAGGACGGGCTGGACAGGCTGGTCGACCGGGCGAACGAGACGCTGAACGAACTGCCGGCGCTTGCCGAAGAGCTGAGGGGGCGCGAACTGCCCCGCCCGTGAGGTTCGACGTCCGAAGAGTGATCCCTATGGGTCACAGTGCCGGGATGCCGTCGGGGTCGAAGGTGTCGGGCGTGGCTGAGGGGGCTGCCGGTTGCCGGCATCGGTGGGCCGGTGGTCGGACGGTGGCGAACGGCGCCCCGGCCCGCACCCGATCCAGCAGTGCCCGAAGGCGCCGCACCACTCGGGGGCGGGGCGCCGTGGCAGGAGCGTCTCGTCGGGGGCCAGGGAGACGGGGACGCCCCGCGTCCGCCACCCTGCGCCGCACGAGTCGTCGTGGGCCGCCGTTCACCTGTGTGGCGCGCACGGGGTAGTGCCCGCACCGGCGGCGGGCGAGGGTGGCACTGGCTGTGTCCGCGGTGCCGCCGGGGCAGCGGTGCCGTCAGCGAGGGAGGGCGACATGCCTCACACCTGCGGATCCAGGCCCGCCGAGCCGGGCATCACCGAGGCCGACCGGGCCGCGCTGCGGCGGTTCCCCTTCGACGACGAGCAGGACCTCGAAGACGCCCGGCGGGGGTGGCGGCAGGGCCGGCTCTGTTCCGAGCACGGCCTGTTCGAAGTGACCGAGGGTATCTACCAGGTGCGCGGCTTCGACCTGTCGAACATGACGATCGTCGAGGGCGCCCGCGGCGTCCTCGCCCCGGCGGGACACCTCGAGCACGCCGTCAGCGAGAACGTCTACGCGGGGACGGCCATGAGCCGCCGCGCCGCCTGCATGTACGGCGCGGCGCTCCTGCTCGGCGCCGCCCCGGGCGACCCGGCGGCCAGGGACGGCGTCGAGATCGCAGGTGATGCCGGCAGACTCACCGAGCTGCTCGGTCACCTCGGTGAGCCGGACCCGGACTTCGCGATCGTCACGCCGTGAGCCCGCGCCAGGTGCTGAGGGGGACGCATGTTCCATCCCGGGACGCTGATCCTGATCATGACGGCCGCCGTGCTCGCGCCGCTCCTCGCGGAGGGGACGGCGCGGCGGTTCCCCATCCCGCTCGTCATCTTCGAGATCGGCCTCGGCATCGTCATCGGTCCCGGCGTCCTCGGCTGGGCCCATGCCGATCAGGTCACCGACACACTGTCCGACCTGGGCCTGGCCATGCTGATCTTCCTGGCCGGGTACGAGATCGAGTTCGCCGCCGTCCGCGGCCCCACCCTCCGCCGTGCCGCGGGGGCCTGGCTGATCTCCCTCGGTCTCGGCATCGGACTCGGGTTCCTGATCGGCGGCGGGGGGACGTATCAGGCGCTGGTCGTCGGCACCGCCCTGACCAGTACGGCGCTGGGCACGGTGCTGCCGATCCTGCGGGACGGGGGAGAGCTGCGCGGCCGCTTCGGAACGGTGGTGTCGGCGTTCGGCGCCGTCGGCGAGTTCGGGCCCATCGTCGCCATCGCGCTGCTGCTCAGCGGACGCAAGCCGGCCGAGTCGGCTGCGTTGCTGATCGCGTTCGCGGTGATCACCGCGGGTGCCGTGTGGTGGGCGGTGCGGCCCCGGCCACCCTGGTTCTCCCGGCTGATCGACACGACGCTGCACAGCAGTGGCCAGTTCGCGATCCGCTTCGTCATGCTGCTGCTCGTCGGCATGCTGGCCCTGGCCGAGGCGTTCGGACTCGACATCCTCCTCGGGGCCTTCGCCGCCGGGGTCCTCACCCGGCTCGTGCTGCGCGGAGCCTCGCCCGCCCACGGCGACGAGGTCTTCGGCAAGGTGGAGGCGCTCGGGTTCGGCTTCCTGGTGCCGCTCTTCTACGTCGTCACCGGCATCGAGTTCGACCTCGACGCCCTGCTGCACGGCGGTCGGGCACTCGCCCTGCTGCCGGTGTTCCTGTTGCTGTTCCTGCTGGTGCGGGGCGGGCCGGTGTATCTGCTGGCGCCGCGCGGGCTCGGCCCCGGCGGCCGGCCCGCGCTCGCTCTCTTCGCCTCCACCTGTCTGCCGCTGGTGGTGGCGATCACGACGATCGGCGTCGACCAGAAGGTCCTCGGCACCGACGAGGCGGCCGCGCTGGTCGGCGCGGCGATGCTCTCCGTGCTCGTGCTGCCGCTGCCGGCGATGAGGCTGCGGGCCGGTGGCGGGCCCGCCGGGCCGGCGCCGCTCTCCACGACGGAGTCGGAAGCCTGGTGACGGCGCCGCCCGGTCATCCACGGCCGAGGCAGCCGTGCGGCCGCCCCCGGCCATCTCCAGCACCGTAGCGTAATCGATTCCGCCGTGCGAGAGGGTCGCCTGCATTTCGTGCACAGCTTGATAAAAGTGCAGGTCAGTAGGCAATGTCCAGCCTGGAGTCGCCGATTGAACAGGTAACGAACGGGCCTCTTTGTCCGTGAGTTCGTCTCAAGAGGTTGACTTGCGTCGCTCCTTGGGGTCTCGTTTGCCCACCGCTGCGACGAGCGGCCCCCGTTGCAAGGAGCAACCCATGACGATGCGTGATCGCACATCCCTGGCCCGACGCTGCGTGATCGGCGGTACGGTCCTCGCCCTCGCGGCGCTGACCGCCTGCGGCGGAGGCGGCGGTGACGACAAGGCCGGCGGCGGGGCCGGGGGTTCCTGCAAGCCCTCCTCGGGCAAGGTCACGCTGGACTACTGGTCCTGGGTCCCGGGCATGCAGAAGGCCGTCGACGTGTGGAACGCGAAGAACCCCGACATCCAGGTCAAGCTGAAGACGACCCCCGCGGGCAACGCCGGCACCTACCAGAACATGTCCAACGCCCTGAAGGCCGGCAAGGCGCCGGACCTCGGCCAGGTCGAGTACGACTCCCTGGCGAGCTTCCGCCTCAAGGAGGGCCTGACGGACATCTCCTCCTGCCCCGGCGTGAAGGAGGCCGAGGGCCGGTTCGTCGACTGGACCTGGTCGCAGGTGGAGTTCGGCGCCGGCGGCGAGGACGGCGTCTGGGCCGTCCCCCAGGACACCGGCCCCATGGCCCTGTTCTACCGCAAGGACGTCTACGACAAGCTCGGCCTCGAGGCCCCCGCCACCTGGGAGGAGTACGCGGAACAGGCCCGCACGATCAAGAAGGAGGGGAAGTTCATCACCCACTTCTCCCAGACCGACCCCAACTGGTTCACCGGCCTGCTGTGGCAGAACAAGGCCACCATGTTCGAGCGCGACGGCGACACCTGGAAGGTCACCGTCGACCGGCCCGAGAGCCGCCAGGTCGCCGACTACTGGCAGAAGCTGATCGACGACAAGCTCGTCGCCACCGACCTCCAGGGCTTCTCCCCGGCGCTGTACAAGGCGTGGAACTCCGGAGAGGTGGTCACCTGGATCAGCGCTGCCTGGGGCTACAGCACCATCCGGGACAACGCCCGGTCCACGAACGGCAAGTGGGCGGTCGCGCCGATGCCGCAGTGGAAGGAGGGCGACCGGAGGGCGGGCAACTGGGGCGGCTCCACCACCACGGTGATGGCCGGGACGAAGCACCCCGCCGAGGCGGCCGAGTTCGCCCTGTGGCTCAACACCGACCCCGAGGCGCTGGAGATCCTCAACCGCGAGGGCGGCCTCTACCCCGCGGCCAAGACCGGCCTCGAACTGCCCGCGCTCAAGCAGCCGGTGGACTTCTACGGCGAGCAGAAGATCTTCGACGTCTTCGCCGAGGCCTCCGCGAACGTCGACACCGGCTTCACCTGGGGCCCGACCATGACGGACACCTACCGCTTCCTCAGCGACGGCACGGCGAACGCCATCGCCGGCAAGAAGACCCTCGGTGACGTGCTCGAGGACACCGGCGCGCAGAGCGCCGAGTCCCTGCGCAAGCAGTCGCTCGACGTGGCCGAGTGACCGGTCCCCTCCCGGCCTCCCCGCCCGCCCTCGGACGGCGGGGAACAGCATCTCGAAGGCTGCCCGTGACTTCCACCAACGCCCCCGCCCCGGTGAGCGGTTCACCCGCTCCGCCCGTCGGCGCTCCCGCCCCGGCGCGCCGCCGTCCGCGCCGGACCCTCGCCCCCTACGCCTTCCTGGCCCCCTTCCTCATACCCTTCGTCCTGTTCACCCTCGTCCCCGTCGGCTACGCCTTCTGGCAGAGCCTGCACAAGACCGAACGCACCGGCGGCACCTTCGGCCGCACCGAGACGGTCTTCGCCGGGTTCGAGCAGTACGGGCGGGTCCTGGGGGAGGACTACTTCGCCGAGAGCCTGCTGCGCGTCCTCGGTCTCGCCCTCGTGCAGATCCCCGTGATGCTGCTGCTCGCGCTGGTCCTCGCGCTGCTGCTGGACTCCGCGGTGGCACGCGCCAAGCGGTTCTTCCGGCTCGTGTACTTCGTGCCGTACGGCATCCCCGGCGTCGTCGCCGCCCTGATGTGGGCGTTCCTGTACGACCCGCGGCTGTCGCCCGTGGTGGACCTGCTGGAGTCGGCCGGCCTGCACGTCGACCTGCTCGGCCCGGACGCGATCCTGTGGTCCATCGCCAACGTCGTCACCTGGACGTACACCGGCTACAACATGCTGATCATCTACGCCGCCCTCCAGGCCGTGCCCTCCGACATCGGCGAGGCGGCCCGGATGGACGGGGCGAGCGGCTGGACCATCGCCCTGCGCATCAAGATCCCGATCATCCGCCCGGCCCTGATCCTCACCGGCGTCTTCTCCATCATCGGCACCTTCCAGCTGTTCAACGAGCCACAGGTCTTCCGGTCCATCTCCACCAGCGTCACGAGCACCTACACCCCGAACGTCGCCGCCTACTCCCTGGCCTCCGGCGACAGTTACAGCGAGGCCGCCGCCCTGTCCGTCGTCCTCGCGCTCGTCACGTTCGTCCTGTCGTTCGCGTTCCTGCGCTTCACCTCCAGGAGGCAGGGATGAGCTTCCTCACCCGCACCGAGGGGGCCCACGCCCCCGCCGCCACCGCGGGCCGGCGGCCACGCGCCGGGGTGTCCACCGTCGTCGCCGTGACCTTCATGACCGCGGTCGCCTGCTACATGCTGCTGCCGGTCTACTGGCTGTTCGTCTCCTCGACCAAGAGCCAGAGCGACCTGGTCACCACGCCCGGATTCCGCACCGCCGACTGGCACCTCGGCGACAACCTGACCTCGCTGTTCGCGCAGCAGGACGGCGTCTACGCCCGCTGGCTGCTCAACAGCCTGCTCTACGCGGGCGTGGGGGCCGCCGTCGCCACCCTGCTGGCCGCGGCGGCCGGGTACGCCCTCGCCAAGTACGCCTTCCGCGGACGGGAGGCGGTCTTCTCCGTCGTCCTCGGGGGCGTCCTGGTGCCGGCCACCGCGCTCGCCCTGCCGCTGTTCCTGATGTTCGCCGAACTCGACGCCACCAACACCTTCTGGTCGGTGTTCCTGCCCAGCGTGGTCAGCCCCTTCGGCGTGTACCTCTCCCGGATCTTCGCCGCCGCGTCCGTCCCGGACGAGGTGATGGAGGCCGCCCGGGTGGACGGCGCGAGCGAGTTCCGCATCTTCCGCACCATCTCGCTGCGCCTGATGGCCCCGGCGCTGGTCACCGTCTTCCTGTTCCAGTTCGTCGTCATCTGGAACAATTTCCTGCTGCCCCTGATCATGTTGCAGGACGAGAAGCTCTACCCCGTCACCCTCGGACTGTTCACCTGGCAGTCGCAGACCAGCCGGCTACCCGAACTGCAGACCCTCACCATCGTCGGCGCCCTGGTCTCGGTCGTGCCGATCGTGCTGACCTTCCTCCTCCTGCAGCGCTACTGGCGCGCCGGACTCGCCGCTGGAGCCGTGAAATCGTGAACCACCCCCTCGCCGAAGTGACCCGCCGGCTCGGCGGGATCGCCTACGGAGGCGACTACAACCCGGAGCAGTGGCCGCGCGAGGTCTGGCGGGAGGACGTCCGCCTGATGCGCGAAGCCGGTGTCAACCTCGTCACCGTCGGCGTGTTCTCCTGGTCCCGCATCCAGCCGCGGCCCGGCACGTACGACTGGAGCCTGCACGACGAGATCCTGGACCTGCTGCACGCGAACGGCATCGCCGCCGACCTCGCCACCCCCACCGCGGCGCCGCCCCCGTGGTTCACCCGCCGGCACCCCGACGCCCTGCCGGTCACCGCCTCCGGCACCCGCCTCGCCCACGGCAGCAGGCAGGCCTTCTGCCCCAGCAGCCCCGCCTACGCCGAGGCCGCCGACGCCCTCGTCACGGAACTCGCCCGCCGCTACGGCGGCCACCCCGCCCTCGTCCTGTGGCACGTCCACAACGAGTGGGGCAACCACAACGCCCTGTGCTACTGCGACACCAGCGCGAGCGCCTTCCGCGCCTGGCTCCAGGACCGGTACAAGAGCCTCGACACCCTCAACGAAGCCTGGGGCACCGACTTCTGGAGCCAGCGCTACGGCGACTGGGAGGAGATCGACCCGCCCCGCGACACCACCGCCTTCCGCAACCCGGGACAGGAACTCGACTACCGCCGCTTCTCCTCCGACGCACTGCTCACCCGGCACCGCGCCGAGACGGCACTGCTGCGCCGGATCACCCCTGACGTGCCGGTCACCACCAACGTCATGGGCACCCTGGAGAAGAAGGCCGACGGGTACGCCTTCGCGGCCGAGTGCGACCTGGTCTCCGTCGACCACTACCTGCCCGCCGCCGACCCCGACGGCCACATCGACCTCGCGCTCAACGCCGACCTCGCCCGCGGGATGGCGGGGGGCCGCCCCTGGCTGCTCATGGAGCACTCGACCTCCGCCGTCAACTGGCAGCCCGTCAACGTGGCCAAACGCCCCGGTGAGACCCGGCGCAACAGCCTCACCCACCTCGCCCGCGGCGCCGACGGGCTGATGTTCTTCCAGTGGCGGCAATCCCGCGCCGGCGCCGAGAAGTGGCACTCCGCGATGCTGCCGCACGCCGGAACCGACGGCCGCGTCTGGAAGGAGGTCAGCTCCCTGGGCGCCGAGCTGGCCGCCCTGAAGGAGGTCACCGGCACCCGCGTGCGCGGCGACGTGGCGGTGCTGTTCGACTGGCACAACTGGTGGGCGGTGGAACTCCAGGCCCGTCCCTCCTCCACGTTCCGCTACCTGGACGCGGTCCGCGACTGGTACGAGGCGCTGTGGACCATGAACATCACCTGCGACCTCGTGCCCCCCGGCGCGGATCTGACGCCGTACCGGGCCGTCGTCGCCCCCAACCTGTATCTGCTGTCGGACGACGACGCCGACAACCTCACCCAGTACGTCCAGCAGGGCGGCCACCTCGCCGTCGGCTGCTTCAGCGGACTCGTCGACGACTGTGACCGGGTACGCCTCGGCGGCCACCCGGGAGCGCTGCGGGACGTGCTCGGACTCGTCGTGGACGAGTTCCTGCCGCTGCGGACGGGCGAACGGGCCCGGCTCGCCGACGGAACGCACGTCGAGCAGTGGACGGAACGCGTCGAACCCCGCGGCTGCACCACGGTGCTGCGCTACGCGGACACGGCCGACGGCGGCCCCGCCCGCGGCGGACCCGCCGCCACCCGGCACGCCTTCGGCGGCGGCACCGCCTGGTACGCGGCCGGCCGGCTGCCCGTGCCCGCCCTGCGGGAACTGCTGCGCGCGGTGAGCGAGCGGGCGCGGATCACCCCCGTCGTCGAGGCGCCTTCCGGTCTGGAGGCGGTCCGCAGAACCGGGCCGCGGCACTCCTACCTGTTCCTGATCAACCACACGGAGGAGACGGTGACCGTTCCCGTCGCCGGCGAGGCCCTCGCCGGGGCCGAACTCGCCGGCGGCCGGGCCGTGGTGCCGCCCGGGTCGGTGGTCGTCGTCCGCGAGGACCACGCGCCCGCCTCCGCCTGATCCGTCCGCGAGATCCCGAATGAGGTACGGCCACGTGACCACCGACCCCGCCCGCCCGGCCCCCTCGTCGTCCGCCGGCCCGTCACGCCGCGTGGAGCTGGACGAGACGAGCGGCACCGTGCTGCTGCGCACGGCGCGCGGCGCCTACGTCTTCCGGGTGGACCGCGCCGCCGGCACCGTCCGGCACGTCCACTGGGGCGCCGCGCTGCCCCTCGCCGACGCGGCCGCGCTGCCGCTGTGGAGCGACCACGACAACAGCTTCGCCGGCCGCTGGGACGGCACCGAGGAGTACCCGGCCGACGGCGGCGCCCGCTTCGGCGCGCCCGCCTTCGAGGTGCGCTTCGCCGACGGCAGCAGTCCCGTCGAACCGACCGTGCAGGACGTGGTCCTGCTCGAGGACGACCACGTCGTCGTCCTCCTGCGCGACCGCACCCGGCCGCTGGCCTGGCGCCTGCACTACCGCGTCGCGCCGGACGGCGACGTGCTGGAACGGTGGACGGAGTTCGTGCACACGGGCACGCCGGACGACGGCGACGTGCTCCTGCTCCGGTACGCCTGCGCCCACTGGCCGCTCCCGCAGCGACCGGACTGGCGGCTGAGCGCCGTGCACGGAGGATGGTCCGACGAGGGCCGCCTCCAGCGGTCCGTGCTGCCGGTCGGCGAGACGGTGCTCGGCAGCAGGCGCGGCCACACGGGCCACCACGCGAGCCCCTGGATCGCCCTCGACCCCGGGGACGCCACGGAGGAGCACGGCGAGGTGTGGGTCGTCGCGCTCGCGGCGAGCGGCAGCTGGCGCATCACCGCCCAGCGCACGGCCGCCGGCCGGACCGGCGTCCTGGCCGGCGAGGGCCACGAGGGCGCCGAGCTGCGCCTGAGGCCCGGCGGACGGTACCGCACCCCGGTCAGCCTGGCCCTGCACGCCGGCGACGGTTTCGGCGGCGCGAGCCGGGCCGTCCACCGCCATCTGCGCACGCGCGTCCTGCCGCACCCGCGGGAGCTGCGGCCGGTCCTCTACAACTCGTGGGAGGCCACGTGGTTCGAGGTGAGCGAGGAGAACCAGATCGCCCTCGCCCGCCGTGCCGCGGCCGTCGGCGCGGAGCTGTTCGTGCTCGACGACGGCTGGTTCCGCGGCCGTGAGGACGACCGCTCGGGGCTCGGCGACTGGACGCCCCACCCGAGGCGGTTCCCCAGGGGCCTGCGCCCGCTCGCCGACGAGGTGCACCGCCTGGGCATGGCGTTCGGCCTGTGGGTGGAGCCCGAAATGGTCAACGCCGGCAGCGACCTGTACCGCGCCCACCCCGACTGGGTCCTGCACCTGCCCGACCGCACGGCCACCGAACTGCGGCACCAGCTGGTGCTGGACTTCTCCCGGCCGGAGGTGACCGAGTGGGCGCTCGCACGGCTGCGCCAGGTGGTCACCGACAACGCGGTCGACTTCCTCAAGTGGGACTTCAACCGCTCGTTCACCGAGGCGGGCGTCCACGGGGGCGGACCCGACGCCCGGCGCGTGCACGTCGAGCACGCCCGAGGGCTGTACCAGGTACTGGACCAACTGCGGGCGGAGTTCCCTCAGTTGCGCATCGAGGCGTGCGCGGGCGGAGGCGGACGCGTCGATCCGGGCATCCTGCGCCGCACCGACCAGGTGTGGACCTCCGACAACACCGACGCCGTGGACCGCCTGCGCATCCAGCACGGCTTCAGCCAGCTCTACCCGGCGCGCGTGATGTCGGCGTGGGTGACCGACAGCCCCAACCCGCTCACCGGGCGGGTGGTGCCGTTGCGGTTCCGCTTCCACAGCGCCATGGCCGGTGTCCTCGGCATCGGAGGGGACCTGACGCGCTGGACGGACGCCGAGCTCTCCGAGGCCGCGGATTTGGTCCGGATCTACAAGGACATCCGTCCGGTGGTGCAGCGGGGAGAGCAGTTCCGCCTGCTGCCGCCCGGGGAAGGGCTGTTGACGGCCGTGCAGTACTCCGACGGTGACCGTGCGGTCGTCCTGGTCTGGCGGCCCGGCACGGCGTTCGGTCCGCCACAGCCGCCGTTGCGTCTGCGCGGCCTTCAGCAGGCGGCCCGGTACCGCGACGAGGACACCGGACGCGAGTGGTCGGGGGCGACCCTGATGGCCTTCGGCCTTCCGCTGCCCGACCTTCCGCCGGGCGACTGCGCGAGCGCGCTGGTGCGGCTGCGGCGCGTGGACGGCGCGGGCCCGGACGCCTGGCCGGGCGGGGCCGCGCCTCCCCCGGCCCTCGCCGGGAAGCGCTCTCTCGGGCCAAGTCGCAGGTGAAGTAGGGTGGCCGTGGAAGGGAGCGGGTGTGGTGCGAGAACGGGTCACGATGGCCGACGTCGCCCGGGCGGCCGGCGTGTCGTCGGCCACGGTCTCCTACGTGCTCTCCGGTAAGCGGCCGGTGGCGCCCGAAACCCGGGCGGCGGTGGAAGCGGCGATCGAGGAACTGTCGTTCACCGTCAACGTCACGGCGCGCAGTCTGCGCACCGGCCGGTCGAGCCTGGTGGCACTGATCGTGCCGGACATCGCCAACCCCTTCTTCGCGCAGCTCGCGGCCACCTTGCAGGAGGAACTGCGCGGCCTCGGCCTGCACGTCGTCGTCTGCAACACCCGCGCGCGCCGCGACGAGGAACGCGCGCTGCTCGCCGAGGCGGTCCAGCAGCGGTTCGCCGGCGTCATCATCACCCCGTTCCGGCTCAAGCCGGACGACTTCAAGCCGCTCATCGACGCCGGTATGCCCCTCGTCGTCAGCGCCGACGTCCCCTTCGGCCCGATCGACCTCGTCACTCCCGACGCGCGCGTGGCGACCCGCCGTGCGCTGGAGCAGGTGGCCGCGGCGCAGCGCCGCCGGATCGCGATGATCGCGGGACCCCGCGACGCCACGGGAGGGGACCCCCGTCTGAAGCATCTGCGCGCGCTGGCCCTCCAGTTCGGCATGTCGCTCCCGCACGAGCTGGTGGTGCGGGGCGAGCACACCCGGGAGGCCGGTGCGGCGGGCTTCGGCGAGCTGATGAACCGCCGCTACCGTCCCGACGCGGTGTTCTGCGGCAACGACGTCATCGCCGTCGGCGCCATGGACAAGGCGCATGAACTCGGCATCGACATCCCCGGTGACGTGGCCCTGATCGGTCACGACGACGCCTCTTTCGCGTCCCTGGTCCGCCCCCGGCTGACCACCATCCGCTATCCGGCGTCCGAGGTCGGCCGGGCGGCCGCCCGCCTCCTCACCGAGCGCCTCGACGGCCGCGCGGTCCACAAGACGGTGCACGTCAAGGCCGAGTTCGTGGCACGCGCGTCGGTGTGAGCCCGGCCTCTCGCCATGGGCCGCACCGAGGGCCCTGGGGAGGCTCGGGCACAGGCCCTCTGGCCAACGCGCGTAGACCCCGGCATGATCTCGGTGCGCGATCTGCACCACCACGCACCACCTGCACGGTCACCCCACATGCCCCATGGCTCTTCGCAGGAGGTTTCACGTGAAACGCATCAAAGCGGTCGTCGGCGTCCGGATTCGCTCGATCCTCACCGCGCTCGCACTCGTCGTGGCTCCCGGCGCCGTCGTGATCGGAACGGCGGGTGACGCCTTCGCCGTCACCAAGATCAGCCACTCCACCGCCACGTCGATGTTCCGCGAGGCCGGCATCACCTGGTCGTCCTCGGGCGGCTGCTCCAACCGCAACAACCCGACCTGTACCTCCTTCGACCAGCTCAACCTCGCCACCGCCCAGGGAGCCCAGACCCTGAAGCGGGCCAGCGGCTGCGCGCTGAACATCACGGGCGGCACGGAGACCGGGCACGCCTCCGGCACGTACTCGCACTGGAACGGCTACAAGCTGGACTTCAGCAAGTACACCTGCCTCGGCAACTACATCAAGAGCTCCTTCACCTACATCGGCGTCCGCGGCGACGGTTCCCCGCAGTGGCGATCCGCCTCCGGCAACGTCTACGCCGACGAGGGCAACCACTGGGACGTCACCTACTACAACTGCGGCGGCTGCTGACCACGAGCCGGCGCGGCGTGCGTGAACCCCGGCTGCACGAGCCGGGGTTCACCCGACCGCCGAGGGCTTCCGCCGGCGCGCGCCCGGCGCCCGGTCCCGCCACCCACTCAGCCGCAGACCTGACGGACCGGGGCCCGGCCACCACGGTCCGGGACATATCGCGGGCATATCGAAATCCGCATACGCCGCCGCAACACCCCTTGGGCTGTGATGAGGGCATGAAGCACGCCGCATCCTCCCACGTAGCGCCCCGCCGTCCCCGCACCCGCATGCGCGCCCGCACGACGGTGCTCCTCGGCCTGGCGGTGCTCGGCCTGGCGGGCATCCTGTTCCTCGTGCGCCGGATGCTGCTGATGGCAGCTCCCCGCTGCATGGCCGGCCGGTGGCACGGATGTCTCGACACCTTCAACGGCGTGGTGCTCATGACCTTGGTGACGCTGCCGCTCGCCGTGCTGGTCGCCTGGGCCCTGGCGCGCCGCCGGCGTGCCGCTGGTGTCACGGCGGCGTGGCGGAGGTCGCTCGCCGAGGTGGGGATGGTCCACGGGACGGTGCCACTGCTGTGGCTGACCATGATGCCGGGCGCCGGGGCCGGCACCGCACCGGCCAGGGTGAGCCTGATGCCCCTCCGGGACCTGCTCGCGATGGGGCTGCTCGGGATCACCGGCAATCTCCTGATCTTCGCGGCCCTCGGTTTCTTCGCCCCGATACGCTTCGCGGCGCTGGCGTCCGTGCCGCGGGTCCTGGCGCTGGGCGCCGGCTGCTCGGTCCTGGTCGAGACCGCGCAGTACGTCCTGCGGCTGGACCGGGTGTCCTCCGTGGACGACGTCCTGGTCAACGCCACCGGTGCCCTCCTGGCCGCGCTGGCCTCGCGCCGCTGGTGGCGTACGGAGCCCCAGGCGTCGCCGGACCGGCCGCACCCCGCATCCGCAGCGGCGGGCTGAGCCACCTCCCCGGTGGACGCACCCGCCCAAGCCCGTACACCGGCGACACACACCCCTGCATAGGCTTCCGACATGCGCGTACTGATCGTGGAGGACGAGCCCTACCTGGCCGAAGCCGTTCGTGACGGTCTCCGGCTGGAGGCGATCGCCGCCGACATCGCCGGCGACGGCGACACAGCCCTGGAGATGCTCGGCGTGCACTCCTACGACATCGCGGTCCTCGACCGCGACATCCCCGGCCCGTCCGGCGACGAGGTCGCCCGGCGCATCGTCGCCTCCGGCAGCGGCATGCCCATCCTCATGCTCACCGCCGCCGACCGGCTCGACGACAAGGCGTCCGGCTTCGCCCTCGGCGCCGACGACTACCTCACCAAGCCGTTCGAACTGCGGGAGCTGGTCCTGCGGCTCAGGGCACTCGACCGCAGACGCGCGTACGCCCGCCCCCCGGTCCGCGAGATCGCGGGCCTGCGGCTGGACCCATTCCGCCGGGAGGTGTTCCGCGACGGGCGCCATGTCGCCCTCACCCGCAAACAGTTCGCCGTGCTGGAGGTCCTCGTCGCGGCCGAAGGCGGCGTCGTCAGCGCCGAGGAACTGCTGGAACGCGCCTGGGACGAGAACGCCGACCCCTTCACCAACGCGGTGCGCATCACCGTCTCCGCACTGCGCAAGCGGCTCGGTGAACCGTGGGTCATCGCGACGGTCCCCGGCGTCGGCTACCGGATCGACACCGGCGGGCCGGGCAGAGCCCCCGGCAGCCACCCCGTCGATTCCCGCCGTACGCATGACTAGGCGCCCAGGGCTCAGCGCCCGTATGAAACTCACCCTCAGCTACGCCGGATTCCTGGCCGTCGCCGGCGCCCTCCTGCTGGCCGTGGTGTGGGTCTTCATCCTGCGCTACGTCCCCGACAGTCCCAAGGGCCTGCTCGGCATCGCGCCCAACCGGTACCTTCTGGTGCGCACCTTCGTGCCCGCCGCGGCCGTGGCGATGGGCTTCCTCCTTCTGTTCGGCCTCGTCGGCGGCTGGTTCCTCGCCGGCCGGATGCTCGCCCCGCTCGCCCACATCACCGCCGCGGCACGCCGGGCCGGTCACGGGTCGCTGTCCCACCGGATCCACCTGCGGGGCCGCCGGGACGAGTTCCGCGAACTCGCCGACGCGTTCGACTCGATGCTCGAGCAGCTCGAATCGCACGTCGCCGAGCAGCGGAGGTTCGCCGCCAACGCCTCTCACGAACTGCGCACCCCGCTGGCCGTCTCACGAACGCTCCTCGACGTCGCCCGCAAGGACCCCGCGCGGGACCGGGACCCGCTCATCGAACGCCTGCACGCCGTCAACACGCGGGCGATCGGCCTCATCGAGGCCCTCCTGCTGCTCAGCCGGAGCGACCGCGGGAACTTCACCCGCGAGAGCGTCGACCTCTCCCTGCTCGCCGAAGAGGCCGCGGAGACCCTGCTGCCGCTGGCCGAACAACGCGCCGTCACACTGGACGTCACCGGCGGGGCGGCCCGGACCGGTGGCTCCCCGGAGCTGCTGCTGCGGATGGTGACGAACCTCGTCCAGAACGCCATCGTCCACAACCTCCCCTCCGGCGGCACCGTGACGGTCAGCACCGAGGCGCAGGGCGACGTCGGCGTGCTGCGGGTCGAGAACACGGGCAACCGGCTGGCACCGGAACTGATCCCCACCCTGACCGAACCCTTCCAGCGCGGAGCAGAGCGCGCCCGCACCGACGAACACGCCGGCGTGGGCCTCGGTCTCGCCATCGTCCACAGCATCGTCCGCGCCCACGCCGGGTCCCTCACCCTCACCCCCCGCCCTGCCGGGGGCCTCCTCGCCACGGTCCGGCTGCCCGGCACGTTCCCCGCGCCCGACGGCACACACCACGCGCTCCCGTGAGCGGCTCGGCGGCGAGGGGCAGGCGCCGCTCGAACGCAGGCGCCTTCGCCGGGGGCCGAAGGGCAGGAAGGGCAGGTAGGGCAGAGCGACGCTCGGTTTTCGGCCGCGGACCGCCGCGCCGTCAGGGCGCCGCTTCGATCATGCCGCTCCGATCAAGCGGACTCGATCAAGCGGACTCGATCACGCGGAAGGGAAGAGCTGCTCGCGCACCCAACCGGGATCGGGGTTGGTGTGTGGCCGGCCCGCCACGACGACGGTCGGCACGGTCTCGTTGCCGTCGTTGGCCGCTCGCACCGCCGCGGCTCCTTCCCGGTCGCGCCAGATGTCGACCCAGTACGCCTGGCGGGCGCTGCGGCCCAGCCGGATACGCAGCCGGATGCAGTACTTGCAGCCCGGCCGCCAGAAGACGACAGGCCGGCCGTCGACCGCGCTGCGGCGCTGTGCCTCCTGCGCACCGATCGGCCTCGGGAAGATCAAGGGTGAGTGCACGCCGGCGAGCGCCAGGAACGCCAGCAGGAGTGCGGCGGCTGTGCCGGGGCTCCCGTTGAAAAGCTGCCCGGCGGCGACGGCCGAGCCGCTGAGCACGAGCAGCATCGGCAGGATCCAAGCGCGCTTCATGGTGACTCAGGCTATCGATGGCCGACCAGTCCCGCTGCACGGCCAGTCGTCCACCGGGACAGTGCGTTGCCGCGATGGAATGGGGGGCACGCGGCACCCACCGTCAGCCTGCCGCGTCCGGACACGACCTCCGGCGGGAAGCGATGGGAGGAACGGATCGGTGACGTCGAGCCAGTGGCGGGAGCGGAGTATGGACATGATCGCGGTGCGGGCCGCGGCCGGCGGAGAGCGCGGGGACCGGTGAGCCGCAGCGCCCCCACCCCGGACGTGGTGATCGTCGGGGGCGGTGCCGCCGGCCTCAGTCTGGCGTACCGGCTGATCGAGACCGGCGCGGCGACCGTGACCGTGGTCGAGCCGCCGGACGGTCCCGGGCGGCCGGCGGAACGCACCTGGTGCTACTGGGACGAGGACCCCGGCGAGTTCGCCGAGGCCGTCACCGCCACCTGGCCCCTGCTGCGGGTGCACGGCCCCGACGGCGAGGCGCTCACCCTCGACCCCGCCCCGGCGCGCTACCGCATGGTGCGCTCGACGGCCTTCGAGCGGCTGGTGCACGCACGGCTGGCCGAGGCACCCGGCGGACGGCTGCTGCGCGCCACGGCGCACACCGTGCGCGAGATGCCCGGGGGCGCCGAGGTCCGCTGCACGGACCCCGCCGGCCGGACCCTGACCCTGCGCGCACGCCACGTGTTCGACTCGCGGTCCCTGCCCGCCCCGCCCCCGGCCAGGACACAACTGCTGCAACACTTCCGCGGCTGGTTCGTCCGCACGGCCGCCGACCGGTTCGAGACGGCCGTCGCCGGCCTCATGGACTTCCGCGTGCCCCAGCCGCGGCACGGTCTCGCCTTCGGCTACGTCCTGCCGCTCGCCCCCGACCGGGCCCTCGTCGAGTACACCGAGTTCTCCCGGACACCGCTGACCACCGAGGCCTACGAGGCCGCGCTCGAGCACTACGCCCGTGAGGTGCTGGGTCTGGGCGCGTTCGTCGTGGAGACGGCGGAACAGGGGGTCGTCCCCATGACCGACGCGCGCTTCCCCCGGCGGGCCGGCGCGGCCGTGTCCCGTATCGGGACCGCGGGCGGCGCGACCCGCCCGGCCACCGGGTACACGTTCGCTGCCGTGCAGCGGGACAGCCGGGCCATCGCCGCCGCCCTGCGCGCCGGCCGCGGCACGGTGCCGCCACCGCACCGGCGGCGGGCGCTCGCCATGGACGCGGTGCTGCTGCGGGCCCTGGACACCGGGCGCGTCGACGGCCCCGCGTTCTTCACCGGCCTGTTCCGCCGGACACCGACGCACCGCCTGCTGCGCTTCCTCGACGGCGCCACCTCGCTGCGGGAGGAGTGGGGCATCGGGCTGCGCACCCCGGTGGGGCCGATGCTGCGCACCGCGGCCGAACTGCCCTTTCTGCCCCGCCGGACCCATTCCGCCCCCGGAACCGGAGAGAGCCCCCGATGACCCTGCTGCGCGACCACGACCTGGCACGCGCCTTCGACCACGCGTCCCGCACCTACGACCGGCTCACCGCCCTCAACCCCGGATACCGCACCGACCTGCTGCGCTCGGCCCGCCGGCTGCGGCTGCCCCGCGACGGGGCCGGGCTGCACGTCCTGGACCTCGGCTGCGGCACCGGTGCCTCCACCCGCGCCCTGCTGCGGGCCGCACCCCGGGCGCGTGTCACCGCGGTGGACGCCTCTTCGGGCATGCTGCGGCGGGCGCTGGAGAAGCACTGGCCGGACAACGTGCGGTTCCTGCACCTGAGCGCGGAGGAGCTGACGCCGGCCGACGAAGGCCCGTTCGACGCGGTCTTCGCGGCCTACCTCTTCCGCAACGTCTCCGACCCGGACGCGGTCCTCGGCTCGGTGCGGACGCTGCTGCGGCCGGGCGGGCGCCTGGCCGTCCACGAGTACAGCCTCGGCGGCTCACCGGGGCACCGGGCCCTGTGGACGGCCGTGTGCGGGGGAGTGGTCGTCCCGGCGGGCACGCTCACCGGCGACCGGGCCCTGTACCGCAGCGTCCTCGCCTTCGACACCGCGTCCGCCTTCACCGCCCGGCTGGCCCGCGCCGGCTTCACGGACGCGCGCGCCCTGCCCCTGCCGGGGTGGCAGACCGGCATCACCCACACGTTCGTCGCCCGCAACCCCACGACGGACGCCGCGGGACGGCCCGCCCGATGAGCACCGGCACCGGCATCAGACGCAGCCCGGCGAGCCGGCGGACCGCCCGGACGGGCAGCCCCGCGGCCTCGTGCACCCGCCGGACGGGCAGCCCCGCGGCCTCGTGCACCCGCCGGACGGGCAGCCCCGCGGCCTCGTGCACCCGCCGGACGAGCAACCCCGCGACCCCGTGCACCCGCAGGAAGGTCACCCCATGAGCACCCGCACCCGCGCTCGCACCCACGCCCCTGCCCGGCGCGGCCGCGACCGCAAGGCCGACGTCCTGATGCCCGCACCCGGCCGGGACCGGTTCGACCGGGCGGACGCCCCCTCCGTCGCCGTGGCCGGCGGCGGAATCGCCGGTCTCGCCGCGGCCACCGCACTGGCCGAACGCGGCGCCCGCGTCACCCTCTACGAACGCGAGGAGACCCTCGGCGGCCGCCTCGCCGGGTACCGGACCCGGCTGGCCGACGGCTCCGAGGCGACCATGAGCCGCGGTTTCCACGCCTTCTTCCGCCAGTACTACAACCTGCGCGGCCTGCTGCGGCGCACCGACCCCGCCCTCGCCCGCCTCACCCCACTGCCCGACTACCCCCTGCGGCACAGCGGCGGGCCGACCGACAGCTTCGCCCGCGTCCCGCGCACCCCGCCCCTGAGCGCCCTCGGTTTCGTCGCGCTCAGCCCCACCTTCGGCTGGCGCGACCTGACCGCGATGGACGCCCGTGCGGCGCTGCCGCTGCTGGACGTGCGGGTGCCGGAGGTGTACACGCGTTTCGACGGCCTCGGGGCGACCGCCTTCCTGGAACGCGTCCGCTTCCCCGAGGCCGCGCACCACCTGGCCTTCGAGGTGTTCTCGCGCAGCTTCTTCGCCGACCCGCGCGACCTGTCCGCCGCCGAGCTGATGCTGATGTTCCACATCTACTTCCTCGGCTCCGCGGAAGGCCTGCTCTTCGACGTGCCCGGCGAACCCTTCCCCCAGGCCCTGTGGGAGCCGCTCGGCGACTACCTCCGCCGCCTCGGTGCGGACCTGCGCACCGGCACCGCCGTCGAGGGCGTGGAGCCCGCCGGTGCCTTTGGGGCCGAGGTGCGCACCGGCACCGGCACCGGCCGGTACGACGCGGTGGTGCTCGCCCTCGACACCGCGGGGCTGCGGCGGGTCGTCGCCGCCTCGCCCGGCCTCGGCACCGGCCCCTGGCGGGACGGCATCGCCGCACTGCGCACCGCCCCGCCGTTCCTGGTCTCCCGGTTCTGGCTCGACCGGCCGGTGCGGGCCGACCGCCCCGGCTTCCTCGGCACCAGCGGCTACGGCGGCCTGGACAACGTCAGCGTCCTGGAGCGCTACGAGGGCGAGGCCGCCCGCTGGGCCGAGAAGAACGGCGGATCGGTGGTGGAACTGCACGCCTACGCCGTGGCCACCGGCGCCGACCCGCGGACCGTGCGGGAGGAACTGCTCGGGCAACTGCACCGGGTGTACCCGGAGACCCGCCGGGCGCGCGTCGTCGACGCACGGCACGAGTGGCGTTCGGACTGCCCGCTGTTCCATGTGGGCACGTACCGGCGGCGGCCCACCGTGCGCACTCCCCACCCGTGGCTGACGCTGGCCGGCGACGGGATCCGCTGCGACCTGCCCGTGGCCCTGATGGAACGTGCCGCCACCACCGGCTTCCTGGCGGCCAACGCCCTCCTCGCCGGGTGGGGCGTGCGCGGCCAGGTGCTGTGGACGGTGCCCCGGCGGGGCCGTTCCCCCGTGCTGCGGGCCCTCGGCGCGCTCGCGGGTCGCCCCGCGCACCGGTGAAGCGGCCCGCCGGACGGTCCCAGGACGATCCGCACCGGGCGGGGACCACCGAGGCTCACCCCGGGAAGCGCCCGGTGCTCCGCAACGCCCAGCGCCTCTCCGCATAGGCCAGGTCGTCGCGCCACAGACGCCCCGCGGTGTGCCGCATCAACGGGCGCAGGACGGGGGCGAAGGCCCGGGCCAGCGCGAAACCGCGCCGGTCCGAGGTGGCGACGACCGCCTCGACCACCGCCGTGCGCGGCCGGGCGTCCCCCTCGGCCGTCAGCGGCGTGGCATGGGTCTCCACCACGGACGTGACACCCTCGCCGTCCACGATGCGCATCAGGACCGTACGCGGCTCCGGCGCCGTGAACTCCGCCCGCACCGGAACGACCAGACGGCCCGCCACCCGGAAGGAGACGTCGACGACGAAGGCGTCGTCGTCCTCCCCCTGCGGTTCCCGGGCGACCGTCAGATCGACGAAGGAGTACGGGTGGAACCAGGAACCGTGCCACGGGTCGAGCCGGTTGGCCACCACGTCCTGCGGCTCGCACCGCCCGACCGCCGAGAACACCGCCTCCACCGCGCCGGCCGCCACGGGACGCTCCGGAACCACCGGCTGCGGCGTCGGTTCCTCGCCGCCGACGGCGTCCAGCCGCACCCACACCAGCACCCCGTCGTCGTGGACGGGATACGGCCGCCAGCCGGCGGACGCAGAGCCGTCCAGAGCCAGCCCGTGCCAGCGGCACACCAGCGTGCCGCACACCACCCGGCCCTCCCGCAACGGGGCGCCGAGATGCGGGCAGACACCGGTGCCCCCGCGAAGCTCCCCGGACTCCGAGCGCCACAGCACCACCTCGACACCGCCGACCGTCCTGCCGCACGGTCCACCCGGGCGCACGTCCCGGGAAGCGCCGACCACGAACCAGTTGCCCGAGGACCGGGCCGACGCCCGGGCGAGGGCGTCGGCGATCAGCGCGGGCCGGGCCGCGCGCCAGGTCGGCGTCTGCCCCGCCCAGCCCGGCCCGCGCCGCCGCCGCAGCGGCGACGTCCAGCGGGCCTTCTCCGATCGGTCAGCCACGGCCCGTCCCCTTCCCCTCCAGCGGCGCGGAGCCCGGCGCGAGTGCCGCGTGCGGCAGCCGGGCCCGCCACCGCGCGCCGGCCACCCGCAGCACCCCGGCCGCGGCGGTGGCCGCCCGGCGGCGACGCGGCACCACCGCGCGGCGGTGCAGCACGGTGTAGTCCTGCCGCGCGATCTCCTCGAGGATGCCGCCGTAGAGCGTGTACGCGGCGCGGATGCAGGGCCGCACCCGCGGGTCGAGCATCGCGATGCCCGGCTCCGCCGTCCGGTACACGCCCCGGGTCAGCGCGTCGGCCGCGACGAGCGCCGCCCGGATCCGCGGATCGGGGCGCCCGCTGCGCCTGCTCCACTCCAGCAGCGCCCGGTCCACGCCGTGCGCGGCCAGCAGGTCGGCGGGCAGGTAGACCCGGCCCCGGTCGAGGTCCTCGCCCACGTCCCGCAGGAAGTTGGTCAGCTGGAACGCCACGCCGAGGGCCGCCGCGTGGGGCGCCGCCTCCTCGCGCGGGACGACCGTGCCGAGCACGGGCAGCATCTGGAGGCCGATCACCGCGGCCGAGCCGTGCATGTAGGCCCGCAGATCGGCGTAGGTCGGGTAGTCCGTGACGGTCAGGTCGGCCCGCATGGAGGCCAGGAACTCGGCGAACAGCGTGGTGTCGATGCCGTACCGGGCGGCGGTGTCGGCCACGGCCCGCACGACCGGTTCCGTGCCGCCGCCGGTGCGCAGCGCGTGGGCGAGGTCGCCCTCCAGCCGCTTCAGCAGCAGGTCGCGCTCGTCGGGGGTGGAGCGCCGGTCCAGGTCGTCGACGATGTCGTCGGCCCAGCGGGCGAAGCCGTACAGCGCGTGCACGGCCGAGCGGCGCTCCAGCGGCAGCAGGCGCGTGGCCAGGAAGTAGGTCCGGCCGTGGCGGGCGTTGAGCCGCCGGCACCGGGCGTAGGCGGCGCGCAGATGGGGGCCGGTGATCCCGGCGGCGTCCAGTTCACGACGGGTCATGGGCACCTGCGCTGGTCGGGGCGGTCGGGGACGTCGGGGCGTTCGGGAGCCGGAGCGGCCGGCGCGGTCGCGGTAACCGGGGTCGTCGATGTGACCGGAGCGGTCCTGGCAGCCGCAGTGGTCGATGTGACCGGAGCGGTCGCAGCGGCCGGGCGGCGGTCCGCGGCCACGGCCCGGCGGGCGGCCCCGGCGGGGGCGCCGGTGACGCGGGCGGCGGCGAGTTTCCCGCTGATCAGGACGGTCGGCACGCCCACGCCCGGCGTGGTCCCGCACCCGGCCAGCACCACGTTGTCCAGCCCGCGCACGAGGTTGCGCGGCCGGAACGGGCCGGTCTGGGCGAAGGTGTGGGAGACGGAGAACGGGGTGCCGGCCGCGTGGCCCTGGGCCGTCCAGTCGAGCGGGGTCACCAGGGCCTCCTCCTCGACGCTGTCGGCGAACCCGTCCAGGCCGCGCCGCTCCAGCTCGGCGACCAGGCTGTCGCGGTACCGCGGGCCCAGTTCCCGCCAGGCGGCGGCGGGAGGGCCGACGTCCGTGTTCGGACAGGGCGCCAGGACGTAGTGGAGGTGCCGGCCCGGCGGGGCGAGAGAGGGGTCGTGCGCCGTCGGACGGGTGATCAGCAGGGACGGGTCCCTCATCAGCGTTCCCGAGCGGGTCAGTTCGTCGAACGTGCGCTCCCACGCGGTGCCGAACGACAGCGTGTGGTGGGCGAGACGGGGCCAGGTCCGGTCGGTTCCGGCGTGCAGGACCACCGCGGACGGCGAGTGCCGCAGCGGCACCGGGCGCACCGGTGCCCGGCCCAGGAGCCGGTGCGCGGCGGACAGTTCGCAGGTGAGCACCACCGCGTCGCACGGGACGCGCTCGCCCGAGGCGAGGTGCACGGCCCGCACGCGGCCCGCCGCGCGTTCCAGCCCGCTCACCTCGGACGACCAGCGCAGCTCGGCACCGGCGTCGGCCGCCGCGTCCGCCATCGCCCGGGGCAGCGCGTGCACGCCCCCCTTGGGGAACCAGACGCCGGCCACGGTGTCCATGTAGGCGATCACCGCGTAGGCCGCCAGCGCCCGGGCCGGGGCGACTCCGGCGTACAGGGCCTGGAAGGAGAAGACCCGGCGCAAGCGGGCGTCGGAGAGGAAGCGGCCGATCCGGCCGTCCAGCCGTCCGAAGCCGCCGAGCGCCGCCAACCGGGCCAGGTCCGGGTGCAGCAGCTGCAACGGCGAGTCGAAGTTGGCGTCGATGAAGCGGCCCATCTGCGCCCGGTACAGCCGCTCCAGCCAGTGCCGCAGCCTGCGGTAGCCCGCCGCCTCGGCGGGGCCGGCGAAGCGCCGCACCTCCGCCTCCATGGCGTCGCCGTCGGTGTGCACGTCCAGCCAGGTCCCGTCCGCGAACCCGGCCCGGTACGCGGGGTGCAGGGGCAGCAGTTCGACGCGGCGGGCGAGACGGTCACCGACGGCCGCGAACGCCTCGTCGGCCAGGTGCGGCATCGTCAGCACGGTGGGCCCGGTGTCCGCCAGATAGTTCCCGAGCCGCAGCCGGCCCGCCCGGCCGCCGGGACCGGCGTCCCGCTCGACGAGCGTGACGCGGCGCCCGGCGCCCAGCAGGTGCAGGGCGCACGCCAGACCCGAAAGCCCCGCGCCGACCACCACGACGTGGTCGGTCGGCCCCTTCACCGTCCTCATGCCGGCACCTCGACGAGATGCGGGGCGACGCGCCACGCGAACGCCGGCCGCGGCCGCTCTCCGTCGCCCCCCTCCGCAGATCCGGCCGGCGTCGGCCCCGGTCCCCGCATGCGCAAACCCTTCCTGTCCGATCATCGGCGTCCGCACATCGGCGCGTCCGCGCTCTGTGCCGTGCGCTTCCGCCCGCAGCCGCGGGCCGGATGCGCTGTCTCCGGTCCTCATGCGCGACCACGGGCCCGCCGGAAGCGCGCCAGCGCGTCCCCGAGGCCGACGATCGGCTCCGGATACCCCAGCCGGGCGCGCTGCTCCGCCGGCAGCCGCCAGGGTTCGTGCACCGCCGCGCCGCCGACGTCCGCCAGCTCGGGCACCCAGCGGCGTACGTACGTGCCCTCCGGGTCGTGACGCCTGCCCTGGCGCACCGGGTTGAGGACGCGGTGCGGGCGGGTGTCGGTGCCGGTGCCCGCCACCCACTGCCAGTTCAGCTGGTTGTTGGCGATGTCGCCGTCCACCAGCAGCCGAAGGAAGTACCGGGCGCCGATCCGCCAGTCCACGTACAGCGTCTTGGTCAGGAAGCTCGCCACCAGCAGCCGGGCCCGGTTGTGCATCCAGCCCTCGGCGCGCAGTTGCCGCATGCCCGCGTCGACGACCGGGTAGCCCGTACGGCCCTCCCGCCACGCGGCGATGTCCCCGGCCGCCTCCTGCTCGTCGCGCCACCGGTCGTGCCGGGTGCGGTAGTCCCGGACCGACGCCTCGGGCCGGGCGGCGAGGACCTGGTGGTGGAAGTCGCGCCAGCACAGCTGCCGTACGAACGCCTCGGCTCCGGCGCCGCCCCGCTCCCGGGCCCGGTGGATCAGCTCCACCGGCGACACCGCCCCGAAGTGCAGGTACGGCGACAGCCGGGACGTCGCGTCCCCGGCCAGGCCGTCGTGGTGTTCGGCGTAGCGGGGCAGGTCCGCCCGGGCCCAGCGTGCGAACCGGGCCCGCCCGGCCGTCTCCCCGCCCTCGGCGAGCCCCGGCGACAGGCCCCGCATCGCCGCGCGGGACGGCGGCTCCTCGCCGCGCACCGCGTCGGGGACCCGCACGGTGCGCGGCGCGGGCAGGGGCCGGCGCAGCGGTTGCCCGGACCAGCGGCGGAAGTAGGGCGTGAACACGGCGAAGTGGTCCGAGGCCGCCGGTGCCACGGCGCCCGGCGCGACGGCGGTGACGACGGTGTCGTGCACCAGCAGCCGTACACCACCGGCGCCGAGTTCCCGGCGCAGCCGCTCCTCCCGGCGGTGGGCGTGGCCGGAGACGCCCGCCGCCATGTGGACCTCCGTGGCGCCGCACGCGGCGGTGACGGCGCGGACCTCCCGGGCGACCGGGCCCGAGCGCACGACCAGCCGCCCGCCGCGGCGGCGCAGCGACGCGTCGAGGTCGGCCAGGCAGTCGGCGAGGAAGGCGGCCCGGTTGGGCGCGTCGAAGCCGGCCGCGTGGACGGCGGGGTCGCGGACGAACAGCGGCACCACCTCGTCCGCCGCCTTCAGCGCGGCCCGCAGCGGCGGATGGTCGTGCAGACGCAGGTCTGCGGTGAACAGGACGACCGCGACGGTCATGGTGTCACTCCTGGTGCGGTGGTGCGGAACGCGTCCGTCGCCGAACGGACAGCCCGGCGCGGACCCGCCCGAGGCGTGAGGCGCGGGCGGCGGTCGGGCCGTCGCCCGGCCCCGCCGCCGCGGCCCGGGCGATGTTGCGGGCCATGCCGCCGAAGACGACGGAGTGGAACGGGGCGACGCTCCACCAGTAGGCATGGCCCAGCAGCCCGCGCGGGTGGAACAGGGCACGCTGCCGGTAGACGGTGCCGCCCCGGTCGTCGGAACCGGCGTACATCTCCAGCCAGGCCAGGCCCGGCAGCCGCATCTCGGCGCGCAGCCGCAGCAGCCGGCCCGGCTCGATCTCCTCCACCCGCCAGAAGTCCACGGAGTCGCCGACCCGCAGACGTTCGGTGTCCCGGCGCCCCCGGCGCAGTCCGACGCCCCCGGCGAACCGGTCGAGCCGGCCGCGGACCGCCCAGGCCAGCGGGAAGGAGTACCAGCCGTTGTCGCCGCCGACGCCCTCGATCACCCTCCACAGTGCTGCCCGGGACGCGTCGACCGGCCGCTCCCGCTCGTCCAGGTAGAGACTGCCGCCCGCCCAGTCCGGGTCTGTGGGCAGCGGGTCGCTGGGGGCGCCGGGCACGGAGGCGGAGGACCAGCGGGTGGTGACCTGCGCCTCCCGTACCCTGCGCAGCGCCAGGGCCAGCGCCTCGTCGAACGGCAGCGGCTCGCCCGGGCCGTCCGGGACGTACCGGGCGATGTCGTGCTCGCGGCAGACGACCTCGTGGCGCAGGGACTCGGTCAGCGGCCGGGCGAGGGAGGCGGGCACCGGGGTGACCAGGCCGACCCAGTGACTGGACAGCCGGGGGGTGAGGACCGGCACCGGCACGATGACGCGCCGCGGCAGCCCGGCGACGGCCGCGTACCGCAGCATCATGTCCCGGTAGGTGAGGACGTCCGGCCCGCCGATGTCGAAGGCCCGGTCGACGCCGGCGGGCATGGTCGCCGAGCCGACGAGGTAGCGCAGCACGTCCCGGACCCCGATGGGCTGGGTGCGGGTGTGGACCCAGCTGGGAGTGATCATCACGGGCAGGCGTTCGGTGAGGTAGCGCAGCATCTCGAAGGAGGCCGAGCCCGAGCCGATGACGACGGCCGCCCGCAGCACCGTGGCGGGCACCGCGGAGGACAGGAAGATGTCCCCCACCTCGGCGCGTGACCTCAGGTGCGGCGACAGCGACCGGCCGGGCACGTCGCGGGGGGCGAGCCCGCCGAGGTAGACGATCCTGCGCACTTTGGCGGCGTGCGCCTGCTCGGCGAAGATCCGGGCGGCCTCCCGGTCGGTGTCCTCGAAGCCGGCGCCGCTGCCGAGGGCGTGCACCAGGTAGTAGGCGACATCGACCCCGCGCATCGCGGCGGCGACCGACGCCGCGTCCGTGACGTCCCCGCGCACCGTCTCGGCGTACGGCGCCCAGGGGTGGTCGCGGAGCTTGCCGGGGGAGCGGGCCAGGCACCGGACGCCGTGCCCGGCCCGGAGCAGCTCCGGCACCAGGCGGCCGCCGATGTACCCGGACGCCCCGGTGACCAGACAGTGCAGCCCCTGCCCGTCCTCGGCCATGCTCCGCCTCCCGTCCCCGGCCGCGCACACGGCCGGCCCCTACAGGAGACGTCGCGTGAGGCTCCCCGTGCCGGATGAACGACCCCGTGCCCGCCCTGTTCAGCCGGACGGAGTACTGATCCTCGCCGCGCCCCTCGCCGCGGAGGGGACCGGACGCCCGGCTCGGTCCGCGACCCGTTCAACGGCCGCGCCGAGGGCGACCTCTCCTTGTAGGCCCCGCTGGATGTGCCCCGACCCGAGTCGCCTCCCGCGTCTCCGGGGGCCGCCCTGACGTCCCCGGTGTCCTGTGCACGAGGGAGCGGCTCGAACGAGGCCGCCGCTCGCGGCGTCACGCGGTGTCGGCGGCGGCCCGGCGCGGAGACGGCGCCGGCCCCCCGACGCACTCCGGTCGGCCTCGTGAGGCAGTATCCGATGCGGATAGGGTGAGCGGCACCGACCGGCACAGGCCGGGGGAGGAGGCGGGCAGGGGCATGGCAGCCGCGCAGGACAAGGACGCGTCGCGGTCGGGACGTCCCACCTCCCGCGACGTGGCACGGCTCGCCGGTGTGTCCCACACGGCCGTGTCCTTCGTGTTCAACGGCCGTGCCGAGGGCAACCTCTCCCTCGCCACTCAGGAACGCATCCGGCAGGCCGCTGCTCAGCTCGGCTACCGGCCCGACCCCGTGGCCCGTGGCCTGCGCAGCCGTCGCACGGCGGTGATCGGCCTGGTCACCGACGAGATCGCCTCCACTCCGTTCGCGGGGCGCCTGCTGCGCGGCGCGATGGAGACCGCCTGGGACAGCGAACACCTCGTCCTGACCGTCGACTCCGGCGGAGACCCGGCCAAGGAGGACGCAGCCGTCGCCGAACTCCTCGACCGGCGGGTCGACGGAATCATCTACGCCGCGATGTCGCTGCGCCGGGTCCGTGTGCCCGAGGGGCTCCACCGCACGCACTCCGTCCTCGCCAACTGCCTCCCCGAAGACGGTTCCCTGCCGGCGGTCGTCCCCGCCGAACGCGCGGGTGGCCGGGCGGCCGCGCGGCTGCTGCTCGCCCACGGCCATCGCAGCGTCGCCGTCGTCGGGGGAGAGGCCGACATCGCATCGGCGGAGCGGCTCCAGGGCTTCCGCGACGCGCTGCGCGCCGAGGGGGTCTCGATTCCCAGGGAATGGGTCGTGCGGACCGGTGGTGAGATCTCCGGTGGATACGAGGGCGCCCTGCGGCTGCTCGGCAAAGCCGCCGCAGGGCGGTACCCGACCGGGCTCTTCTGCTACAACGACCGGGTCGCGGCGGGCGTCCTGCACGCCGCGGCCCGGCTGGGACTCACTGTGCCCGGCGACCTGTCGGTGATCGGCTACGACGATCAGGAACACATGGCGGCGTTTCTGTCCCCGCCCCTGACCACCGTCGCGCTGCCGCACCGGGCGATGGGCGAGGCCGCGGTCCGGCTGGTGCTGGACGCCATCGGCACGGGACGGATGCCGAGCCCCACCGTGCGGCGCATCACCTGTCCCGTCGTCGACCGGGAGTCGGTGGGACCTGCTCCCAGCCGATGACGGACGCCCCCTCGCCCGTCACGAGGAGTTCCGGCACATCGCCCGGTCGCCGGTACACGCGTTCGGTGATCACGGCGTGGCCGCCCGCGAACACCTCGTACAGCGACCCGTCCACGAGGACGCGTACCGTGACCTCCTTCCCGGCCGGTGTCCGGGCCACGACGGTTCCGTCCCCCGGGTGGGCCGCGCGGGGCCGGCCGCCGCGGTCCAGGGTCACCGTTCCCCGCAGGGGGTCCACGAGGAGGCTCAGCTGCGCGCCCGGCGCCGAGCGCAGCAGACGTACACCGGTGGGTGCGCGGGCGGTGACCGACAGGTCGTAGGCGTGCGGCAGCGGTACCGGTCCCGGGCCCGTGGTGAAGGGCCGGGCGGCGCGCAGGAGTCGCGTCTCGGGGGCCGGGTCGATCCTCAGGGTGCCGTCCGGGGCCACGTCGACGACGCGGGGCGTGGTCAGGACGCCGGCCCAGCCGGCGCGGTCGATCTCCGCCTGTGCGCGGGCCTCCCACGACCAGCCCCACATCAGGATGCGGCCGGCCTCCTGGAGCAGGGCGGGCGCGTAGAAGTCGCGACCGTGGTCCACACGGCCCCCGGCCCTGGCCACGAAGCGCCATCCGCCGTCGGTGCCGCCCACCGGACCGCCCGTCAGGTACCCGGTGCCGAGGGGCACTTCGTCCCACAGAGACACGACGAGCACCCAGTCGCCCGCAGGAGTCCGGCACAACTGCGGACATTCCCAGCCGGTGGCCGCGCCGCCGAACGCGGCCGTCGCGACGTGGTCGCGGCCGTCGATCAGCACTCCGGCGAACCGCCAGTCGTACAGGTCGTCGCAGTCGTACAGCAGTACCGAGGGTGTGCCGTCGGCGTGACCGGCGCCGACCAGCGCCCAGCGCCGCCCGCCGTGCCGGAAGACGAACGGATCGCGGAACATCACCACGTCCAGTCCGGCCGGAGGACCTGCCACCACCGCCGTGGGCAGCGGTTTCCACTCGGTCAGCATCTCGTCGCCGGGATCCGCGGCCGGCGCGAGGCAGATGGTGCCCAGGCCGGTGTGGTCCCGGCCGATCCCCGTGTAGACGGCGGTCGGCACACCGTCGTCGTCGACCACGCAGCCGGACCAGCAACCCCCCTCGTCGGGCCCGCCCGGGGTCGGCGCGAGGGCGACGGGGTGGTGCTGCCAGCGGACCAGGTCGGGGCTGGAGACGTGACCCCAGTGGATGTCGGCGTGCACCGGCGCGTGCGGGTTGTACTGGTAGAAGAGGTGGTACCGGCCGCGCCGGCGGAACGGGCCGTTCGGATCGTTGATCCAGTTGGCGGGCGGACGGACCCTCAGGCGCGGGGCGTCGGGGTCGGGGGTCGCAGCGGCGGGGCTCAACGGTTGACTCCTGCGGAGGTGATGCCCTCACGGAGAGGACGCTGGCCGACGACGAACACGGCGACGGCGGGGATCATGGACAGCACGACGCCGGCGAGCACCACCGAGATGGAGCCGGTGCCGAGGTTGCCCTGGAGGGAGACGAGGCCCAGCGGCAGGGTGTGGTTCTGGCTGGAGGTCTCCAGGATCAGCGGGCGGAAGAACTCGTTCCAGTGGTAGTTGAAGGCCAGGACGCCCACGATGGCCAGGCCGGGCGCGGCGAGCGGGGCGTACACCGACCGGAACACCCGCCAGGGGCCGGCCCCGTCGAGCATCGCGGCCTCGCCGAGGTCCTTGGGCATGCCGAGGAAGTACTGACGCATCAGGAAGGTGCCGAAGGCGGTCGGGAAGGCGGGGACGATCAGACCGAGCAGGGTGTCGGTGAGGCCCACGGACTTCAGCACCAGGAACACCGGGACGATCGTGACCTGGAGCGGCACCATCATGGTCGCCAGCACCAGGGCGAAAAGGGACCTCTTGAACCGGAAGTCGAGGCGCGCGAAGGCGTACCCGGCCAGCCCCGCGGTGACCATCTGGCCCACCGCGATCAGCGCGGTCACCAGGGTGGAGTTCAGGGCGAGCAGCCACATGTCGATCTGCTCGAAGACCTCGCCGTAGGCCTCGGTCGTCGGACTGCTCGGAATGACTTCCGGGGGGAGGTCGAAGGACTCGGCCGGCGTGCGCAGCGAGGTGGACACGGTCCAGACGACCGGCCCCAGGGTGAGCAGGGCGCACGCGGCCAGGGCGGTGATCCGCGCCCACGGCGCGAGGGAGTGCCGGACGCGGCTGGTGGTCAGGGTCGCTTGGCTCATGGACTCACACCCGGGTCACTGGTAATGGACGAAACGCCGGCTGAGCCGGAACTGGAGGGCGGTGACCGCCATGATCAGTGCGAAGAGCAGCACGCCCACCGCGGACGCCGTACCGAAGCGGAGCTGCTCGAAGGCGGTCTCGTAGATGACCATCACGACGGTGCGTGTGGAGTCGCCGGGGCCGCCGTTGGTCAGGACGTACGGCTGCTCGAAGACCTGGAGGGCGTTGATGATGCCGACCACGGACGCCACCAGCAGGGTGGGGGACAGCAGGGGCAGTGTGACGTGCAGGTGTTTGCGCAGGCCGGTCGCGCCGTCGAGGGAGGCGGCCTCGTGGATCTCCTTGGGAATGTTGTTCAGACCGCCCACGAACAGCAGGAACGAAAATCCGAACTGCTGCCAGACGTACACCAGGATCACCGCGGCCATGGCGCCGTTCTCCGAGGTCAGCCAGGGCACCGGGGCCACGCCCACCAGGCCGAGCAGCCAGTTCACGACCCCGAAGTCCTGGTTGAACAGGTACTTCATCACCACGGAGATGGACGCGGCGGACAGCACCAGCGGGAAGAAGAAGGCCGACCGGAACGCCGAGCGCAGCCACGCCGGCATCCGCCCGTTCACCGCGAGCGCCAGCATCAGCGCGATCAGCAGCTGGAGCAGGACCGCCAGGACCATGAACAGCAGCGTGTTGCCGAAGGAGACCAGCACGGTGGAGTCGGTGAGTGCCGCACCGTAGTTCGCCGTGCCGGCGAAGCGCGGCGGATCGATGACGTTCCAGTGGAAGAGGCTCAGAACCACCGAGCCGGCGATCGGTACGACCGTGAAGACCACGATGCCGACGACGGTGGGCGCCAGGAACAGCGCGGCCAGCAGGCGGGTGCCGCGCTCACGCGCCGCGGATGTGGGCCGGACCGCTGCCGGGCGCGTGGCGGCCCGCTCGGACCGCATGGCCGGGACCTGGGTGTCCGTCATATGTCACGCTCCATGGCCTTCTCCAGGTCCTCCTGGAGCCGGCGCAGTGCCGGACGCACCGCGCGCGGGGAGGCCAGAGCCGTACCGGTGTGCTTCAGCAGTGCCTGCTCGACCTCGGCGACCTGCGGCGGCGCTGGGACGGGACCGGTGTCCGGGAACCGGTCGAGGGTGCCGTAGAACGCCTGCCAGTTCCTCGGGCCGCTCTCGCGGTAGCGTTCCGCGGTGAGCATCGAGCGACGTGCCGGAGTGGTCTGGTTGGCCCGGAAGAGCCGCGTCAACGTGTCTTTGCGCGCGGCGAACTTGATGAATTCCCACGCTTCCTCCTGCCGCTCGGACGTGCGCAGGATGGCGTAGCCGGCCGCCCCGAACTGGTGGCGCTGGGTGTGCCACCGGGGGAAGTACTGCACGTCGTAACCGGTCGGCTTCATCCCGGCCAGACGCAGGCCACCGGCCCAGAAGCCGCCCGCCGGGGTGACCCCCACCCGACCGGTGGAGAACACGCCGACCAGGTTGGTGCCGTTGCCGCCCTCGGGCCGTGTGCACAGCCCGTCCCTGATCAGGGAGGCGAGGTACTCGTACGTCTCCTCGACCCGGTCGTCGGTCGCCTGCGGGGTGGTCCAGCGGAAGCCGCCTCCGCGGCCCTGCCGCTGGTCGGGCGGGTAGAAGCTGTCCCACAGCCAGGTGCCGCCGGGCGCCTTCGACTCCGCGAGCAGATTCGTGCCGCCCGCGAAGAGCCAGGGGACCACCCCGCCCCACAGACGGTTGGTCCAGAAGTAGGGAGTGAAACGGGAGTCGCTGGTCCGCTTCATCCGGCGCAGCAGGCCGGTGAAGTCGTCGCGGGTCCAGTCCGGCGGCGGGAGGTCCGCACCGGCGCGGCGCAGCACCTGCCGGTTGAGGTACATGTCCGCGGCGTTGAACTCCAGCGGCAGCTGGTAGAGGCTGCCCTCGTACATCATCGACTCCACCAGTGCGGGATGGACGTCGGTGAAGTACTCGCGCAGCTCGGCGGCATCCCGCTCGACCCAGCGGTCCAGCGGCACACCGAGGCGCCGTGCGAAGAGCTGCACGCCCTCGGTGGCGACGTAGACCACGTCGGGGGCGGTGCCCGCGGCGATCTGGGTGAGGATCTTGGCGAAGAAGTCGGACCAGTCGACCGCCTGTACGGCGTTCACGCGCAGCCGTATGCCGGGGTGCAGGGCACGGAACCCCTCGCCGAGGAAGCGCACGGCCTCCTGGTCGAAGGCGGAACCGAGCGTGGCGACGACGAGGGATCCGTCGTCCCGGCCGGGGATGTCCCCCGCGGTGAGCCGGTCCCAGCCGGCAGCGGTGCCGGCCAGCGCGGCGGCACCGGCCCCGTAGCCGCCGAGCCGCAGCAGCGTGCGGCGCTTGAGTGAGTTCATCGAGCGGCCCTAACTCGTGTTAGCCGGACGTTGATGACCCAGATGATGGGAACCGTTCCGCGCGGATGTCAAGGGCCGTGGACGCCTTGACCTTTAACGAGTTAGGTCTACAGTCCTGGTGCACACGAGCCGCTCGTCCCGACGAAGGGATCGATGAGTGATGCCTGGAATGTCCAGAAGAGTGCTGCTGGCCGGAGCCGCGGGAACGTCCGCCGCCCTGCTGTCCGCCGGACCGGCCGCGGCCCAGCCCGGGACCGGAACCGAGCCCGGAGCCGAGACCGGAGCCGAGCGCGGGACCGGCTGCCCGAACCACCGTGCCCGGTACCACTTCACGGTCCCCGACCAGTGGAAGAACGACCCGCAGCGTCCGGTCTGGATCGACGGCGAGTACCACTACTACTACCTCTACAACCCCGACTACTTCGCCGGCGGCACCACGGCCGGCACCGCCTGGCGTCTGGCCACCAGCAACGACCTCGTCACGTTCACCGACCGGGGCGTCGCGGTGCCCAAGGACACCACGCCCAACGGCGACGTGTGGTCGGGATCGGCGGTGGTGGACACCGGCGACACCGCCGGGTTCGGCCCGGGCGCGGTCGTCGCCCTGGTCACCATGGAGCCCGTCGAGAACGCGAACAGCCAGGCCCAGTACCTGTACTGGTCCACCGACGGCGGCCGCACCTTCACCCACCACGGCACCTCCCCGGTGCTGCCCAACCCGGGCGTGCGCGACTTCCGCGACCCCAAGGTGATCCGCGACGCCGAACGCGGCCGATGGGTGATGGCCCTGGCCGAGAACACCAAGGTCGGCTTCTACCATTCGCGGGACCTGAAGTCCTGGACGTACGCCGGCGGCTTCGTCAAGGAGGGGATCGGTGTCCTGGAGTGCCCCGACCTGTTCCGCATCACCGCCGGGAACGGCACCGCGAAGTGGGTGCTGGGCGTGAGCGCCAACGGCAAGGCGTCCGGGCAGCCCAACACCTACGCCTACTGGACCGGCGACTTCGACGGCACGACGTTCACACCTGACGCCGCCGACCCGCAGTGGCTGGACCACGGCTGGGACTGGTACGGCGCCGTCACCTTCGAGAAGCGGGACGCGGCCGGCCGCGTGGACGACCGCGTCCGCCACGCGATCGCCTGGCTGAACAACTGGGACTACGCGAACGTCACCCCCACGATCGACAGCGGTGGCTTCAACGGAACCGACTCGATCGTCCGCGAGGTCACCCTCGAGTCGACGTCCTCCGGCACCTACTACCTGGCATCACGGCCGGTGGCCGCGCTGGAGAGGTACGTCTCCCGCACGGTGCGGCTCGGCGACCTGGAGGTCGAGGGAACCCGGGTGCTGGACTACGAGGGCACGGCGTACGAGGTGACCTGCGAGATCACCTGGGACCAGGTGGCCGGCGCCGGGCTTCAGCTGCGGCGCTCGGGTGACGGGAGCAGGCATGTCGACGCGGGCGTGTACCGGGACTACGCCTTCCTCAATCGCCGCCGTGCGTGGAATCCGGACGTCTCCGGGAAGTGGCAGGAGAGCCACAGCCCCTTCGACCCGGCTGCACGGCGGGTGCGGCTGCGGATCCTGGTGGACCGGACCTCGGTGGAGATGTTCGTCGACGACGGCCGGTACGTGCACTCCTCACAGGTGTTTCCGTATCTGATCGACACCGGCGTCGCCCTGTTCACGATCGAGGGACGCGCGCTCTTCCGCAACGTGGTGATCCGGGAGTTCGCGGTCTGAAACGTCCGGCGACGGGGAGAGGGGCCGGTCCGCCCGGCCGTTCACATCCTGTCCGAGCTCCAGGGCTTACGGGTCACTGCCCGGCGGCCGCCGCACCCGTCCCCCCGGCCCCGGCGGCCGTGCCGTCCCCGGCCGCGCGGCCCCCTGCCACCCCTCGGCCCGAGGCATCCGTTTCCGGTCTCTCTCGGAGGGCCTGGGGCAGCGGCCGGGAAGGGGGTAGACGGGGTGTCATGGACGGCACGCGAATGCGGCAGGACGAGCGGAGGACACAGGAGGCCCGCGCCCGAGGGACCATGGGGATCTGGCGGTGGGCCAGATGGGCGGCGCTTCTCCTCGCGGTGAGCTGGTCGGTCAGCTGGGCCGTGCATCTCATCCGGGGCGCACGTGGATGGGACCTGTGGTGGCCCCTGATCAATGCGGTCATCTGGACGGCATTGGCCGGGTACGGCTTCGTGACCTGTCGCCGCATCAGGACGACGACCCTGCCGGCCATCACGGGCCGGCCGCCTGCCTGACCGACGGGGCCCGTCGGCGGCGATCAGCCGCCGGGTCTGCGAGCAACCTGCTGCACGGGTGCGATTTCCCCCCGCCGGCCTTCTGTCAACCCGCCGAAGGCGAGATTTCTTTCGTGTGTCCTGATCAACTGCCTTGCTGATGATTCACCGGCCCGGTGCCAGTGCCGTTTCGGCGGAGTGTCGTTATCGCTCGTGGGACCGGCCGGCAGGGCCGGCAACGATCAGTGATGAGGAAGACAGTGAGGAACACGGTGCAGATGTTCGGTGTGCGGCGCATCGCGGTGGTGGCTTCGATCGTGGGGATGGTGCTGGCCGCGCCGATGGGCCTGGCCGCGGCGCATGCCGGTGACGGAGATGCGGGGCCGGGCGGACTGCTGTCCAATCTGTCCGGTCGGAACTCCTCCGGCCACGCCAACCTGTGCGGTACGGGAAAGGTGGCCCTTTTCAAGGACCGCACCTGTCTGTCCGAGGACACCGGTGACAGCAGTGGCGGTGACCAGGCCGGCCCCACCGGCGGAATCCTGTCCAACCTGCTGTTCGCCCGCAATGCCTCGGGGCACAGCAACAACTGTGGCAACGAGACGGTCTCGGTGATGAGCCGCACCACGTGCGTCACCGTCGATCGCTCCGGCCGCTGACGAGGCACCGGATCACAGAAGTACCGCCGGAGCCGGGAAGCGTGACGCCGTCCACCGCCACGCTTCACCGGCTCCGTCCGGCGAGCCACGAGAAAGCAGGCAGTACAGGTGAACCCGTCCTCCGCCCGGCTGACCATCGGTGTGGTGGCGCCCTTGACAGGGCGTCTGGCGCCGCTGGGCAAGCCGCTGACGTATATCATGAAGGCGTTGGCGCCCCGGCTTGCCCACATCCGCAACAGCGGCCGCCGCTACGACGTGTCGGTCGCCGTGCGGGACAGCCGCTCCGACCCGGCGGCGGCCCGGCAAGCCGTCCACGACCTGGTCACCACCGACCACGCACACATGGTGGTGACCATGGCCGGGACCCAGGTATTGCCGGCCGTCGCGGACGCCTGTGAGGAACTGTGCGTTCCGTGCCTGTCGACCACTTTCCCGTGGCAGGCCTATGTCCACTCCCGCCGCGCGGGCCCGGAGCACTCCTTTCGGTGGACCTACCACTTCGCCTGGGGCCTCGACGACATCGCCACCGTCTTCGCTCACCTGTGGGAGCAGATGGACGGCGGCCCGCACGCCGTCGGCTGCCTGTGGAACGACGACCTGCAAGGCAGCCTGCTCCGCCACGAGAGGTACGGCTTCGCCCCGGTCATCTCCGCGCGCGGACACCGCCTTGTCGACCTGGGACCCTACCGGGAATCAGCCGACGACTTCGGAGCACAGGTCGACCGGATGCGGGACGACGGCGCCGACATCGTCACCAGCGCCGCCACCGCAGCCGATCTGGCCCTGTTCCTCCGCCGGGCCCGCCGGGCCGGGCACCGCCCCCGGCTGATCACGTGCTCGCGGTGGCTGACCTACCCCCACACCCACAGCACCACCGCTCGGGACGTCCAGGCGGAAATCGCCGAGGCCCGCGTCGCCACCCTGGTCTACTGGAGCCCCGACCACCCCTACCGCTCCAGCCTGGACGGCACCACCTGCGCCGATCTCGCTCACGCCTACCAGCGCGACACCGGAGAATCCTGGCTTCAGCCGCTCGGCCTGGCCCACGCGCTGGCGGAAACCGCTCACCACGCGCTCAGCACCGCTGACGACCCCACCGACCGCGCGGCCGTCGCCCAGGCTCTCGCCGGCACGACCGTCTCCACCATCGCGGGCACGCTCGACTGGAAGCGCGGCCCCACCCCCAACATCGCGTTGCTGCGTCTGGCCGGCGGCCAGTGGCGCCCCGGCCCGAAGGGCCCCGACCTCGCCCTCGTCACGAACACCGACGCCCCCGACGTCCCCGTCACCGGCGACCTGATGCCGACCTGACGAGCGGCGCCTGATCCGGGTGACGGACCGGTGTCTCAGCCGCCTCCGGTTGCCTGGTGTCAGGCGGACGGCTGGGGATCTCCCGGCGACCGGCCGCGCGGAGTCGTGAGCGGTCTCTGCTGTGCACCGGCGCCGTTGCGCCGAACGGGCCTCCCGGTTTGTGTGCGCGGAGCCGTGGATACACGGTCGGGGCAATCCGGTCGGTGAAGGATGGCGGAACCGGTGGTTCGCGGCAGGGACGTCATCGCGGAACCGGGCGGGGCGCCGGCCGACAAGCCGCCGGCTTCCGGCACCGGCACGGCGGACCGCATCGGGCGCGCCCTGACGGCTCCGGCCGGCACCGACGCCGCGCGCCGACCGCCGAAGAGGCGGACGGTGCGGCTGCCCCGGGGCCGACCGGAGCATCCGGGAGTACCCTTCGTCACCCAGTGGAGAGTTGTTCATGGACCCGGTCGATCTCCCCCTTCCCGTCGTCAGGCGTCCGCAGGAGGGCCCCGACGCGAAAGCCCTCGAGCGGGATCTGCGGTCCCGCGTCGACGGGGAGGTGCGTTTCGACGCGGGCACCCGGGCGACGTACTCGACGGACGCTTCCAATTACCGGCAGGTACCCATCGGTGTGGTCGTCCCCCGCACGGTCGAGGCGGCCCGGGAGGCGGTGGCGGTGTGCCGTGAACACGGTGCGCCGCTGCTGTCGCGGGGCGGCGGCACCAGCCTCGCCGGCGAGTGCTGCAACACCGCCGTCGTCCTGGACTGGACCAAGTACTGCAACCGGCTGGTCTCCGTCGACGTGCACAACCGTCGCTGCGTCGTCGAGCCGGGCATCGTGCTGGACGATCTGAACCGGCAACTGGCCGAGCACGGTCTGATGTACGGCCCCAGGCCGGCCACGCATCCCAACTGCACGATCGGCGGGATGATCGGCAACAACTCGTGCGGCTCGACGGCCCAGGCCTACGGCAAGGTCGTCGACAACCTGCACCGCCTGGAGATCCTCACCTACGACGGCGTACGCCTGTGGGTGGGCCGGACGGACGACGACGAACTGCGACGGCTCACCGCGGCCGACGGGCGCGTCGCGGAGCTGTACCGCGGCATGAGGGCCCTGCGCGACCGGTACGCCGGCCTGGTCCGCGAGCGCTATCCCGACATCCCGCGCCGGGTCTCCGGCTACAACCTGGACTCGCTCCTGCCCGAGCACGGATTCGACGTCGCCGGACTGCTGACCGGCTCCGAATCGACGCTGGTCACCGTGGTGCGCGCGGAACTCGAACTCGTTCCCGTACCGAAGCACAGCGCGCTGGTCGTCCTCGGCTACGAGGACATCTGCCAGGCCGCCGACCACGTGCCGGCCGTCCTCGGGCACGAGCCGGCGGCGCTGGAGGGAGTCGACCACCAGCTGATCCGCTTCCAGCAGGAGAAGCACCTCAACCCCGACGCGCTGGAGGAACTGCCCGAGGGGCGGGCCTACCTGATGGTGCAGCTCGCCGGCGACACGCGCGAGGAGGTGCGGGAGCGGGCCAGGGCGCTCATCGACGCGAAGCCCGCGAAAGTGGGCCACACCTGGTACGACGACCCCGAGCACATGGGACAGCTGTGGAAGGTCCGCGAGTCCGGCCTCGGTGCGACCGCGCACGTCCCCGGCGAGCCGGACACCTGGGAGGGGTGGGAGGACTCGGCCGTGCCCGTGAGCCGCCTCGGCGACTACCTGCGCGACCTCAAACGCCTGTACGAGGAATTCGACTACGGCCACCCGTCGGTCTACGGCCATTTCGGCCACGGCTGTGTCCACACCCGCATCCCCTTCGACCTGGAGTCCGAGGAGGGTGTCGCCCGGATGCGGGCGTTCGTGGAACGCGCCGCCGATCTGGTCGTCTCCTACGGCGGGTCGCTGTCCGGCGAGCACGGGGACGGCCAGTCCCGGGGCGAACTGCTGGAGAAGATGTTCGGGCCGGAGCTGATCGAGGGCTTCGAGCGGCTGAAGGGCCTGTTCGACCCGGAGAACCGCATGAACCCCGGGAAGGTCGTCCTGCCCTACCGCCTCGACCAGAACCTGCGGCTGGGAGCGGACCATCTCCCCTGGGAACCGGAGACCGCCTTCTCCTTCCCGCACGACGACGGCAAGTTCAGCCGGGCCGCCGCCCGCTGCGTCGGGGTGGGCAAGTGCCGCTCCCTGGAAGGCGGCGTGATGTGCCCCAGTTACCGGGCCACCCGCGAGGAGGAGCACTCCACCCGGGGCCGTGCCCGCCTGCTGTTCGAGATGGTCAACAACGACGGCGACTCCCCGGTGACGGACGGCTGGCGCTCCGACGAGGTGCACGACGCCCTCGATCTCTGCCTCGCCTGCAAGGGCTGCAAGACCGACTGCCCGGTCAACGTCGACATGGCCACCTACAAGGCCGAGTTCCTGCACCACCACTACAAGGGACGGATGCGGCCGCTCGCCCACTACTCGATGGGCTGGCTGCCCGCCGTCGCGCGGGCCGTCTCGCTCGCGCCCCGCACCGTCAACGCCCTGGCGTCCCTGCCCTGGGCGGCGCGGGCGGCGAAGGCGCTGGGCGGGGTGGCGCCGGAGCGGGACGTGCCGGTCTTCGCCGAGCAGCGCTTCACCGACTGGTGGCGGGCGCGGGGCGCGCCGCGCGGTGACGGACACCGGGGCGAGGTCGTGATCTGGCCGGACACCTTCACCGACCACTTCCACCCCGCCGTCGGGCGGGCCGCCGTCGAGGTCCTGGAAGCGGCCGGCTTCCGGGTCAAGGTCCCCGACCGTGCGGTCTGCTGCGGGCTGACCTGGATCTCCACGGGACAGCTGGGCGTTGCGGAACGGGTCCTGCGCCACACTCTCGACGTGCTCCGCGAGGACCTGCGCCGGGGCACTCCCGTCGTCGGTCTGGAACCGAGCTGTACCGCCGTCCTCCGCGCCGACGCCGTGGAACTGCTGCCGAAGGACCCGGACGTGGAGCGGCTGCGAGCCCAGACCAGGACGCTCGCCGAACTCCTCGTGGAGCGCGCGGACGACTGGCGGCCACCCCGGGTCGACGCCCGGGCGGTCGTCCAGCGTCACTGCCACCAGTACGCCGTCATGGGCTTCGACGCCGACCGCGAAGTCCTCCAGCGCGCCGGGGTCGACGCGGACGTCCTGGACGCCGGGTGCTGTGGCCTGGCCGGCAACTTCGGCTTCGAGAAGGGCCATTACGACGTGTCCATGGCCTGCGCCGAGGCCGGGCTGCTGCCCGCCGTACGGCAGGCCGACGCCTCCACCCTGGTGCTCGCCGACGGCTTCAGCTGCCGTACGCAGGTCGACCAGGCCGGCATCGGACGCACCCCCCTGCACCTCGCCGAGATCCTCGCGGCCGGCCTGCACGGGAGGCAGGCCGTGGCGGACCGGCCCGCACCGCCGCGGCGACGCGCACTGCTGCCGCTGGCCGGCGCGGGCGCCGCCCTCCTCACGGCCGCCGTCGGCGCGCGACGTGTCATCCGGGCGTCCCGAGTGACGTGACTCCTCGAGGAAGGCCTCAACTCCACTTCTGCATTGAACCTGTACATGCCATAGCATCAATCGGTGATCAGAAACAGACACGGGTTCCGGCGAACCCCTTTGCGGCTTGCGGTGATGCTCGTCATGTCGCTGCTGCTGGCCACTTTCGCCACGCCACCGGCGTCGGCTGCCTCCCCGGACTGCGTGGAAGTCGAGGGCGGCCAGTACGAAACCTGCTTCACGTACGGGAATGGGCAGGCCAGCACCATTCTCGTCTCTAAAATCCTGGGCAAGATCAATGCGACGGCCGACGCGAAGGCTGCCGGTGAGCCCGGTGAGCACTACATCAGGGTTGCCCTCTTCGAGTGGGAGTCCGACACGGCCGGCCGCGGCAAGGAAGTCGCGGACGCCCTGACCCGGGCCGCCGACATGGGGGTGAGCGTCCGGCTCGTGATCGGCAAGGCGGACGCGACCATCCAGAACATGCTCACGGGTCACGGGATAGACATCTGGTACTGCCCGAAATCGTGCATCGAAACCGAGCAGGGCTCGATGCACAACAAGTTCTTCCTGATCAAAAAGGGCGATACCAAGCTGGTGATGCAGTCGTCCCAGAATTTGGTCGGCACCCAGGCGAAGCATGCCCAGAACATGCTGATCGTCCGGGACGACGACCTCCTGTTCTCGGCCTACGTGAACTACTGGCGCCGCCTGTACGCCCACACGTGGACCTACGGCAACGAGACCTGGGACACCGACCAGAAGAGAACCATCGACGGAAGCAACGACTTGTCCAAGGCGTATTTCTACCCCCAGCCCAAAAGCAATCGGGTGGCGGATGTCCTGGGCAACGTCAGCGCATGCACCGACGGCAACAACCGCGTCTGGGTGGAAGCCAGCCTCCTCGACGACAGCCCCACCTCGAGGGCCGTCGCCGACCAGTTGAACCGGTTGGAGTCGCTGGGCTGCGATGTGAAGATCATCGTGCAGAAGAAGGGCGGCCGCGACCAACTGCGCAGCGCAGGTGTCGCTGAAAGCAACATCCACTGCAATGGCTGGAACCACAACAAGTTGCTGCTGATCGACGCCAAGTATGCGGGCCAATGGCGCAAGGCGGTCTTCGTCGGCTCCTACAACCTCACCGAGAACTCCGCCACGCGGGCCAATGACGCGATGCTGCGCATCGTCAACGGCGCGGTCACCAATCGGTACATCAACCAGTTCCAGGCACTGTGGATGGCCACGGACGAATACAGCGGGCCCGGAGAAGGCGCCCAGCCCTGCGACCCGTGACCACCGCGCCGGCCTGCCCATGACGTGCGGGCACGCACTGGTATCCAGCAGCCGGTGCCACGAGCATGAGACCGAGCCGAGCGCCGGGCAGGCGGGTGGAACACACACCGCCCCCGACATGCTCCCCCTCCCTGATCACCAGGGAGGGGGAGTGGGGCGACGACCCGAGACGATCATGGTCGGAGCGGCAGGACGATGCTCCGCCTCGCCGGTGAAGGTCCCGGCTCTGTACGGGACGGCTCTTGTTGGTCAATAAGCCTTGGTTCGCTCGAATTCCGTGATGTTGAGCTTCACGTCCGAGGTCTGGAGTGTCGTGGGCGTCTCGCCAGTGGTTGTCTGTCCAGGCTGGACGTCGGTCACGTACTCCGTGGAGTTGTACACCCGCTCGCCGTTAGGGGCGATGGCCTCCCAGTCCCATGAGTAGTTGGATTTCTCGGAGCTTTGATTCTCGATCGTCCAGGTGACCCAGATGTTCTTGAAGCCTGCCTGCGACCGGTCATCGATCTTGAAGCTGACGAGATCATCGCGTTCGTCGGCTGGGGCCTCTTCCCGGCCGCCCTGCGGCTCTTCGTTCTGCCGCTGTGTCTGCTGCTCTTCGGTCGGTGAGTTCTCGGTGGGTGCCGGGGTGGACTCGCCGTCGTCGGTGGTGCAGCCGCCGACCGCCAGGCCGGCAGCCGTCATGACCGCTACAAAGATCGATGCGATACCGCGGTTGTTCATGGTTTACCTCTTTGTGCGTCACGTCACATATTCGTCCTGGCGTGGCGGTCGCTCAAGAGGGTGACGACTCGGATCCGGGGAGGTGGCCGGCGAGGCAGAGGACGCGGCGTCGGTACTGGCGGTGTGACGGACTGGCCCGGGCGGTCAGCCGTTGGCCGTGCGGGGCGCACCGAGAGGGGTGCGGTACCGATCCAGGATCCCCTCCACGGTCCGCATCAGCCGATCTCCCGCCTGGGCGATGCTTCCGTTCTGCGTGCTGACCTGGGCGCCTTCGAGTACGAAGGTGATCTCGGCAGCGGCCTGCTCGGGGTCGGACAACCCGGCCTCGGTGCACATGCCGACCAGTCTGCGGGTCTGGTGGGCCTTGTGCTCCTCGATCACCTGCCGTGCGGGATGGGAGCGGTCGGGGAGCTCGGCGAGGGAGTTGATGAACGGGCAGCCCCGGTGGGAGATCGCGGGCAGACCCTCGGCGATGAAACGGGCCAGCCCGAGGATCTGCTCCCCGGCCCGGCCGGGGTGGTCGGCCTCGGCCCGGTCGAAGGCCGCCTGGTAGTCGGCGGCGACGATCCGCATCCACTCCGCGACCAGCGCGTCCTTGGTCTCGAAGTGCCGGTAGATCGCCATTTTGGTGGTCTCGGCCTTCTCGGCGATGGTCTGGACGCTCACCCGCCGGATCCCCTCGCTCTGGAAGAGCTCCTCCGCTGCGTCGAGGATGCGCTCACGGGGCGGCAGCTTCGCCACCCTGCTCGGCCTTCTGGCGGTCGATGCCATGACTTCTCCGTGACGTCCGGTCCGGTGCGGGTCCCCGCCCCCTGCTACGGTACCAGCCCGTTCCATGCGATACCGTTCGGTCTCATCGGAGACCCGCCGGTATCGTTCCGTCTGCTGGGAGTGACAGTGAGAATGTCCGAGTACGTGAGCTTCGACGCGGTCGGGCTCGCGGAGCTGATCGCCCAAGGCGAGGCGACCCCCGCCGAAGTCCAAACAGCCGCACGCGAGGCCGCGCAGGCGGTGAATCCGCAGGTCAACGCCATCGTGGAGACATGGCCGACCGACGACGCGCCCGACCCCGGCAGCGCGCCGCTGGCCGGGGTGCCTTTCCTGATCAAGGACATCGCGGTCTCGATGGCCGGGAGGCGAATGGAGCTGGGCAGCCGGCTCGCGCGCGGCAACGTCGCCGGCGCCGACTCCTCCTTGATGGTGCGCTTTCGCCGCGCGGGCCTCGTGACGTTCGGGCGGACCGCGACCCCGGAGATGGCCTACAGCATCACGACGGAACCACGGCTGCACGGCCCGGTCCGCAATCCGTGGGACGTGCACCGGAGCGCGGGCGGATCCAGCGGAGGCGCGGGCGCGGCCGTCGCCGCCGGGGTGGTGCCGTTCGCGCACGCCACCGACGCCGCCGGCTCGTTGCGCATCCCCGCCGCCTGCAACGGCCTCTTCGGGCTGAAGCCCACGCGCGGCCGGGTCTCCATGGGCCCCGGTGCCGACGAGGTCTTCAACGGCCTGGGCGTGCAGGGCTGCGTCAGCCGCACGGTACGCGACAGTGCGGCACTGCTGGACCAGATCCGGGGCCCGGAGCCGGGCGACCCCTACTTCGCCCAGCAGCCGTCCCGGCCGTACACCCGGGAGGTGACCCGCCCTGCGGGCCGGCTGCGGATCGGTGTCCTCACCCAGGCGTGGGGCGGACGTCGCACCACCCCGCCCGTGGCCGACGCGCTCCGTCGGACCGTGCGTCTGCTCGAGTCCCTCGGTCATCGGGTGGAGGAGACCGAGGTCGACCTCGGGGTCGGCTGGGAGGAGTTCGTCCTGGCCAACGCCCGTCTGATGACGGCGAACCTGACGGCTCAGGTCGACGAGTTGGCGGCCGCCTTCGGCCGGCCCGTCGACTCCTCGACCCTGGAGCCGCTCACCCTCGCCGGATACCGCTACGGACAGCGGGTCAGCGGCGCCCAGTTCGTCGCCGCTCTCACGATCCGGAACAGGGTCGCTCGTAGCCTGGCACGGTACTTCGACGTGCGGGACATATTGCTCACCCCGACCCTGCCGGACCTGCCCCTGCCCCTGGGCACCCTCGCCGGGGACGCCGAGGCGCTGGACGGCCTCGGCTGGATCGACCGCATCAACGACCGTTCACCGTTCACCCTGGTGTTCAACGTCGCCGGCACGCCCGCCATGTCCGTGCCCCTGGCGGCCGACGCCGGGACGGGGCTGCCGATCGGCATGCAGTTCGCCGCCGGTTACGGACTCGAAGACCGCCTCTTCCGCTTCGCCGGACAACTCGAACAGGCAAGCCCCTGGTCGGGCCGGACACCCACGGTGTGGGCGGGGGACCCCACCGGCCCCTGACGCCCGCTTCCGAAGGAGCCCGGAGCCACGGACGAGGACGAGGACGATGCAGCGAGCCACTGGGGAACGACGTCGCCGCGGGTGCGCCGGTAGTGTTATGGACATGCCCGACGTGTGGATCGGCTTCGACTCTCGTGACCGGCAGAGGCACTGGTGGCGGACCGGCATCCTGACGCCGGCGCTCGTCGGTGTGACGGCGGCGATGACCTTGACCACGCACGAACCGGGAAAATGGTGGTGGGTCGGTGGCCTGGGGGTCGTCTCCGTGGTCGTGGTCTTCAGCACGGTCAACTCGATCTACGGCCGGGTCCTCCTGACCGCGACGGGGCTGGAGTTCCGCACCTTCGTCAGCAGGCGAGTGGTTCCCTGGAGCGAGGTCGCCCGCATCGAGAAGCGGCAGCGGGTGTCACGGAGCGGCATCTGGTGCGACCTCCAGGTCGTCAGGACCCATGGGCGCTCGCTCACGATTCCGGGGACCTTCACCAACCGGATGATGGATGGGGAACTCGAACGGAAGCAGGCCGTCATCCAAGAGCGCTGGTCCCTCGCAACCGGTGGCTGAGGGATCTCACACCGCGAGAGCCTCGGTCGCGGTAGGGAAGGCGACGACCTCCTCGAAGCACCGTTCGTGCTGGAGGCAGTCATAGAGCTGTCGGCGCACGTTGGTCAAGATCAAGCTTGACGACGCGCCGTCCAGCCCCCTCGGCCGGACGGCGTCTCCCGCAGCAGTGTGGCCGCCAGGATCAGGGCGGCGCCGTGGTCGGTGGCGTGGTCGATGCCGGTCAGTTCGGGGCGGTCGGCCACCGGGTCGAGGAGCGCAGCGATGTGCGGGGCGCTGTCGCCGGGGCGGGCCAGGTGGTACTCCAGGAGCACGTCCCGTAGCCGGTGGATGCCCGGGGGCCGGCCGCACGCCACGGCGACGGTCAGTACCCGGTCGGCGGTGCGGGCCGCCGGGGCTGCGCGCCGACATGGACGCCCTGCCCGTCACCGAGCGCACCGGCCTGGCCTGCGCCAGCACCGTCCCCGGCGTGATGCACGCCTGCGGCCACGACGTCCACGTCGCCTGCGCCGCCGGGGCGGTGGAGCGCCTGTACGCCCGGCGCGAGGCCTGGAGCGGCACGCTGGTCCTGGTCGGCCAGCCCGGCGAGGAGACCGCCGAGGGCGCCCGCGCCATGCTCGCCGACGGCCTGTTCACCCGCTTCCCCCGCCCCGACGTCATTCTCGGCCAGCACGTCGGCCCGGCCCCCGTCGGCACGGTCGGGCACCGCCCCGGACTGCTCATGGCCGCCGCCCTGGACGTCGAGGTCCGCATCTACGGCCGTGGCGGGCACGGCTCCGCGCCCGAGAACTGCGTCGACCCGGTGGTCACCGCCGCCTACTTCGTCACCCGCCTCCAGACCGTCGTCTCCCGGGAGATCTCCCCGCGTGAGGCCGCGGTGGTCACCGTGGGCACCGTTCAGGCGGGCACCAAGGCCAACGTCATCCCCGACGAGGTCCGGCTCACCCTCACCATCCGCACCCGCGGCGAGCCCGCCCGCACCCGCGTCCTCGACGCCGTCCGCCGGATCGCGGAGGCCGAGTGCGCCGCCTCCGGTTGCCCCCTCCCGCCGCGCCTGACCCTCTCCCACGACTTCCCGGTCACCAGCAACGACCCCGCCACCGTCGACCGGGTCCGCGCCGCGCACCGCGAGGAGTTCGGCCCGGCGGCGGTCCTGGAGTACGCGCCGCTCATGGGCAGCGAGGACTTCCCGCTGTTCGGCACGGCCGAGCACAACGGCGGCACGGACATCCCGTACGCCTACTGGTTCGTGGGCGGCACGCCGTGGGGCGTGTGGCACGCGGCGCCGGGGGAGAGCGCAGCGGAAAAGCTCCTCGCCGTCCCCGGCAACCACACCTCCGCTTCGCCCCCGACCCGGCGGTGCTGGAGACGGGCGTCACGGCGCTGGAGTCGGCTGCCCTGGCATGCCTGGACCGCCGCCGGCCCTGATGCCGCAACGGCGCCGGGGCTGCCAGGTCTTCACCGGCCGATCCATCCGCACCGGCGGCGAGCTCACCAAGCAGAACCTCTGATCGCCGAGAAGCCGGCCAAAGCGTCACGCCGGCGGCCGGGTGATGTCGGCGGCCAGGGCGTCGAGGACCCAATCCAGGCCGGCCGCGAGGGATGTCTCGGCGTCCACGTCCGTGCCGTCGTACACGGCCTTGGCCAGTGTGGGGAAGCGGCCCGTGGCCGGCATGCCCGTCACATGCGGGCCGTGGGCGCACTGCCCGTCGTGCCTGGGCAGGCCCGCGGCGCGCTCGGCCCTCAGCCTCACCCGAGACCCACCCTCACCGCTCCGAAGCCGTGCTCAAGGTGGACATGGTCGACCTCAAGCAGCGCCAGGTGACGGTGGCCCGGGCCGCCGTAACGGCCAGGGCATTCGCGGCGGAACTTCCCGGCACCCGTGCTGACAGGGAACCGGCCGATCATGCGGGCGGCCGGCTCCGGCTTGGTCGTGAAGACGGCGTCCTCGCCCAGTCCCGCCGCCCGGCAGCGGTCCGGGCCGCACGTCCACGAACCGGCCCGCTGTCCGGGACATCAGGACCTCGAACGCCTCCCGCCGGCGGGCAGCGTCTACGCTGTGGCTCGTGGCCACCGCATGATCTTCAGTCTTGACACACCGGTGATCAACGGTGGCCGCGCCCGTCTTCACCGCCCCTCGGTCACGACGTGCGAAGACGGGGCCGCATCCCTGCCGTGTCCCGCACGGGGCACGCAGCGTTCGCCCGCCCGTCTCGTGCCAGGAGGACACATGCAACGCGGTGAAGTCTGGTGGGTCGACTTCGATGAGCGACGCCCGGTCGTGCTGCTCTCGGACGAGGAGTCGTCCGGGTTCCAGGCGATGCAGGTCGTTGCGCCGGCGGGCGTCGACATCAGCGGTCTGGGCGTTGAAGTGGCCGTAGGAGCCCCGGAAGGACTGCCCTTCGAAGGCGTGCTGCGGTTCGCGTTCCCGCGTCCAGGCTTTACTCCGTGCACATGGCTGACCACCGTGGCCCGGGACGACCTGATCGAGCGGGCGGGCGTGTTGTCCTCCGTGAAGCTCGGCGAGGTCGGAGAAGCCCTCCGTGCCGCCGGAGAGAGGAGGGAGCGGACCCCGTTGACGGCTGCCAGGATCAGCGAGATCAAAAATGCCCGCCGTCTCGAAGGACTCGAGTAGCGGACGCCCGTGCTGCCCGGCTCGACCTCGTCGACGACTGACCGCTGCCCCGCACACCATGGCCGTGTTGCTGGCCTTCGGGCGGATCCGGAGCTCGCAGACCCAGACGGCCGTACCCCCATGGACGTGGCCAATCACTATGGCCACGACCTGGCGAAGAAGCTGCTGCAATCCCACGTCGGCAGACGAGCCGCCGAAAGCAGATAGGGCGCAGGCGATGCTCGTGAAGGCAGGGAAGAGCTCGGCCTTGCGTTCATGGCGGCGGTGGAGGCGACGACAGCCGACGAGCCAGGACATGGTGCGCTCGATGGTCCAGCGGTGGCAGCCCAGCCGCTGCGAGGTCTCGGCCCCCTCGCGGTCGACGCGGTCCTTGATGCCACGTCCTCGTGACCATCGGCGCAGATCAGGCCCGGCCGGGGCGACGTTCGATCAGTCCCCGCTGAGCATTGGTTCATCCGGCGGTGCGCACCCGAGGCCCCGGAACCAGAACCTCACGAGCCCCTCGATGGCCCGGGACGCGGTCAGGCCCGTAATACCACTCGATAAACGTGGCGACGTCGGCGATCATCCCCGGGATACTGGTCGCCCATGGATGAGGTCGAAGTCGTCGTCGCCCATTCCGAGCGCGCGACTCTGCGCGTCGGTGACGTGTTCCTGAAGGTGGACGCCGATCAGACGCGCATCGACGCCGAGGTCGAGGCGATGTTCCTCGCGCCGGTCCCGACCCCGGAGGTCCTGTGGTGCGAGCCGCCCGTGCTCGCGATCGCCGCACTCCCGGGGACGACTCTGGGGCGCCTCGGCGGGCCGTCGACCGGGTCGCCGGCTGCCTGGGCCGCGGCGGGCGCTGCCATCCGGAAGCTGCACGACGCACCCCTGCCGCCTCGGCCGGGCCGGGCCGGCCGGAACATCGTCGCGCTGGCGGCGGAACTGGACGACGAGTGCGAGTCGCTCGTGACGAACGGCATCCTGCCCGCCGACCTGGTCACCCGCAACCGCCAGGTCGCCGAGGCCGCGCTGAGGCCGTGGACTGCGGCGTTCACACACGGCGACCTGCAGATCGCGCACGTCTTCGTCGACGGCGACGAGGTCACCGGAATCATCGACTGGTCCGAGGCAGGCCAGGGTGATGCCCTGTACGACCTCGCCACCTTCACGCTCGGACACGAGGAGCAACTCGACCACGTCGTCGCCGGTTACGGCACCGGCGTCGACCTGGACGTGATCCACGCGTGGTGGTCGTTGCGCAGCCTGCTGGCAGTCCGCTGGCTGATCGAGCACGGCTTCGACCCCTTCGCGCCGGGCTGTGAGGTCGACGTGCTGAGATCCCGCATGTGAGGCCGCGGGCGCACCCGACTGCCGCGTATGCGTTCTCACGCATCGAGCACGCCATCTCCTGGGCGCGTCGCCTGCCCTTGCTCTCGACAGGGTGCGGTACACAGCCGTCGCCAGCAGGGCCCTTGCCACCCCCTGTGTAGGGCGGCGATCGCATGCGAGGGGGCGGGGTGAACGGTAATCCGCTGTACCACTGGACAGCGCTGGCAGTGTCCACGGTGCTCATGCTGCCGGTGCCGGTGGCGATATTGGCCGGATGGACACCGCCGTGGATGCGCAAGCGACAGGCCGGGATGCGGCTTCGCGCCTACGGCGTTCTGTGCATCTACGCCCTTGTGCTCGTCAACGGCATTCCCCGGATCGCCGACGCCTCATTCGAGACGGTCATGGTCTGCATGAACGTCGGTTTCGGCTTCGTCGCCGCTTCCGCGGTCCTGTTCCTGCTCTCGGCACGCAAGGATTCAGGCGTGCGGACATCCGGCTCGGTCGGATCTCGAAAAGGCTGAGTGACGGCTGACCGCACCTGCGCTCATGATCGCGTGTGCCGTTCCCCCGGAAGACGACGAAAGCGAGGAGAACCTTCTCCTCGCCACTCTCAAGGTATAGCGCGATGGGGGGCTTGCCGCAAGCCCCTGGTCAGGGCGCACAATCGTCGGCCGGTGCGACAACCTGCGCAGACGTCAGCTTGAGGCACCGGTGATGCAACGGGTCCCCGTGACGTGACGGGGCGCGAGCGGCCCTCGGAGGTGCCGAAGTGACCGAGCAGTACGTCGGGCAGTACGTCCTGGCTCTTCAGGAGATCGACGCAGGACAGGCAGCGAGAGCCGGGGGCAAGGCCGCGCACCTGGGCGCCCTGTCACGGATCGACGGCGTCCGGGTGCCGGCCGGGTTCTGCGTGACGACCGACGCCTTCCGGCGGGTCATGGCCGAGGCGCCGTCGATGGACGGCCTGCTCGATCAGCTGGCGGATGCGGACCCGCAGGACCGGGAGGCCACCGGCGCGCTGAGCGCACGGGTACGCCGGGCCATCGAGGAGACCGCCGTCCCAGCCGACATCGCGGCGGCGATCACCCGCGCCCTCGCCACGTACGGCGAACGAGCCGCCTACGCCGTCCGCTCCAGCGCCACGGCGGAGGACCTGCCGACGGCCTCCTTCGCCGGCCAGCAGGACACGTACCTGAACGTGGTGGGACCCGAGGCCGTGCTGGAGCACGTCAGGCGGTGCTGGGCCTCGCTGTTCACCGAACGGGCCGTCACCTACAGGCGGCGCAACGGCATCGACGACCGGACCGTGCGGATGGCGGTGGTGGTGCAGAGGATGGTCATCCCGCGGTCCGCCGGTGTGCTGTTCACGGCCGACCCCGTCACGGGCAACCGGAAGGTGGCCACGGTGGACGCCGGTTTCGGCCTGGGGGAGGCCCTGGTCTCCGGTCTGGTGAACCCGGACGTCTTCAGGGTGCGCGACGGTGAGGTCGTCGACAGATCGGTCGCCGTCAAGGAGCGTGCTGTTCAGGCCGTGCCGGCAGGCGGTACGCAGCAGGTGACCATGGACCCGGCGCGGCAGTCACAGCCGGCCCTGACGGACGGCCAGGTGGTGGAACTGGTGCGCCTGGGACGGCGGATCGAGGCCCACTTCGGCCGCCCCCAGGACATCGAATGGTGCCTGGACGACAACGGTTTCCACGTCGTCCAGAGCCGGCCGATCACCACGCTCTTCCCCGTGCCCGTAACCGGCGACGACGAGCGTCACGTCTACGTGTCCGTCGGCCACCAGCAGATGATGACCGACGCGATGAAGCCCCTGGGCCTGTCGATGTGGCAGCTGACGGCCATGGTCCCGATGCACCCGGCCGGCGGAAGGCTGTTCGTCGACGTCACCGGCCGCCTGGCCGCACCGGAGAGCCGTGCGGCTCTGCTGGAGATGATGGGCAGGGATGACCCGCTGATCAGGGATGCCCTGGAAACGGCCCTGAACCGCGGCGAGGCGGCCCCGGCGCAGACCGCCCCAGCGCAGGCCACCCGGGCCCCCGACCACGCCTCCGCCCCCGGAAGCCGACCCGCCGGCACCCTGCCCGGCCCCGCCACCTCCACCCCGCTCGAGACCGACCCCGCCGTCGTCACCGAACTGATCGCACGCAGCCAGGCGTCCGTCACCGCCCTGGAACGCGAGATCCGTACCAGGACCGGACCGGCGCTGTTCGACTTCCTCCTCGAGGCCTTCGAGGAGCACAAGCGCGTCCTGGGCGACCCGCTCAGCATGCAGGTCATCATGGCGGGGATGGAGGCCACGCGGTGGCTCAACGACCGCCTGTACCAGTGGCTGGGGGAGACGAACGCCGCCGACACGCTCACCCTGTCCGTCCCCGGCAACATCACCTCGCAGATGGGACTGGACCTGCTCGACGTCGCGGACGCGATCCGCCCGCATCCACAGGTGGTGGCGTTCCTGCAGAGCGCCGAGGACGACGACTTCCTCGACAGACTGCCGAAGCTGCCCGGCGGAACCCAAGCCCGTGACGCCATCGAGGCCTTCCTCGACCGCTACGGCATGCGCTGCGCCGGTGAGATCGACATCACGCGGCCACGCTGGCGTGAACGCCCCACCGCGCTCCTGCCCGCGATCCTCGACAACGTCCGCAACTTCGAACCCGACGCCGCGAAGCGTCGCTTCGACGAGGGACGGCACAAGGCACGGCAGAAGGAACAGGACGTGCTGGCACGCCTGCGCACCCTGCCGGACGGGCAGCGCAAGGCCGACGAGACCAAGCGCATGATCGACCGGGTCCGCACCTTCATCGGGTACCGGGAGTATCCCAAGTACGGCATCGTCAGCCGCTCCTTCGTCTACCGGCAGGCCCTGCTCGAGGAGGCCGAACGCCTGGTGGAGGCCGGTGTGCTGTCCGAGAAGGAGGATATCTACTACCTCACCTTCCAGGAGCTGCACGACGCCGTGCGCGTGCAGCGTGTCGACGGCCGGCTCGTGCGGCAGCGCAAGGAGGAGTTCCGCGTCTTCGAGTCACTCACCCCACCGCGGGTGCTCACCTCCGACGGGGAGAGCTTCCACGGCGCCTATCGGCGCGAGGACGTGCCGCCCGGAGCCCTGACGGGTCTCGCGGTCTCCGCCGGGACCGTCGAGGGACGCGCCCGCGTGGTCCACGACATGGCGCAGGCCGACCTCGAGCCGGGCGACATCCTGGTCACGGCGTACACGGACCCCAGCTGGTCCCCCCTGTTCGTCGGCATCACGGGCCTGGTGACCGAGGTCGGCGGCCTGATGACCCATGGCGCGGTCATCGCACGGGAGTACGGCCTCCCGGCCGTCGTCGGCGTCCATGAGGCCACCCGCCGCATCCGCGACGGCCAACGCATCCGTCTCCACGGCACGGACGGCTCCATCGAACTCCTGCCCTGATCCAGGCCCCGCGCCCCCCCGCGTCTGCGGCCGGGGACAGTTCGTCAGAAGGGGCTGCTGTGTACTTGGCGCGCCTCGGCGTGAGCGTCATAGTTCATTCACGTACGGACCACCGATGACGCGCCGCAGGAGACGGGGGTCACCGCATGCCGGTGTCCAGGCTGTTGACCGACTCGACCACACAAACGCAACTCGGCCCTGAACTTCTGGCCGAGCTCCGCGCCAACCTCTGGGCGGTGGACTGTCAGACATGCGGTCGGCAGTTCGGGCGATGGGAGAAGCCGGCCCTGGCGGTGCAGGCGACAGCCGACACAGCTGACGCATCACTGCACCACCGCGGCTGCCGGTCAGCGCGATGGCTCGAGTATCCGGCCGGTGACGTGCCCGAGTTCACCGCCTTCCCGCACGTCACGTGGCGGGCGGCGCTCATCCTCCTTCCGACGGGCAACACACCGGTATTCCTGATCAACCCCTCTTACGAGTACGCCACGTTGCGCAGGGACAACGGGCGATGGCGTCTGGCTACGTTGGACCGGTTCGCTGCCTGCGGAATGGGCACGGACCTGTTCGACGGAGTGATCGCGCAACCGTCGCTGTCGGTCGTGGTCGACGCGGACCGGATTTCCGCTCGGATGGTCGAGGATGCGACCACGGCCCACAGTTGGCACATTTCACCGCCACCCCCGAGCATGCGCGACGTGCTGGACACGAAGGACTGGATCACCGTCGGGGTGACCACGTCGCTGGACCTGCGCCGGCGGATGCCGGGCAACCCGCTGCCGAGCCTGATCAGCGCGCAGCGGGTGCGGCTCGGTGCCGCGAGGATCACCTACACCGAACCGGTGCAGCTGCTGAGCGAAACGGATTTCGCCAAGAAGGTGCGATTGGAAATGATCGCCCTGATTGTCGAAATGCTCAGGAGACAGCTGGGTATTGTGGTCGGTGACGATCTGATTCGGGCGACTCTGGCGTGCAGCGTCGGAAACAGCGCCATGATCCAGGCGTTGGACGGCCGGGACAAGCTGGCTTCGGCGCTCCCGGTCGCCATGCTCTACGCGACCAAGTCGCGGACAGCCTCCGGCCGCCCCGCACACGGCGGCGGCGTGCACGTGATGACAGCCTCCGAGACCGAGTCACTCGAGTGGTTCGAGATGTTCACCGCAGTGGCTGGAATCACCGGCACCACCGTGAACAGGCTGACCGCCAACCCAACGGCCGAACAGCGAAGCGCCGAGTACCTGGCCGACGTCGTGATCGGCACCCCCGAGCAGTTCAGGACCGCCCACGCCTTCTACCGGGAGGATGACGGCGACTGGGGCCTGCACGAAACGCGTGGCTACGTGGCCATGACCGAAGGGTTCGACGTCAAGCACCGAGCAGCAGAGCTGATCCACCGCTATCCCAAAGTCGCCGTCATCTAGAAGATCCAACAACAGGGTCCGACTGGCCTGGCACCTTCCGTCGGCGAGGTCACCGTGGTCACTCTGGGCGTCATCAGTATGGCAACGGGAGACGAGGGGCGCCCTGGCGACGGGCGCCGTCGTAGCAGAAACCTCGACCCTCAGGCGACACGGCCCACGCCAGCCACACGGTCACCCATCGCCCAAGGACGCTCCAGAACCGGCCGGAGCTGATCGACGGCTGTTTCGCGGGCACCGGTTGGAACGTGGCGCCCTCTCACGCCATGCTCGTACGGACTCACGCCACGCTCGTACGGAACCGCCGGCGGTACTCCGTCGGCGTTGCGTCGAGCCGTCGGCGGAACGCGCGGACCAGGGTGTCGACGGTGCCGAAGCCGCTGGCCGTCGCGATACGTTCCAGCGTTGCGTCGGTGGACTCGAGCTGCCGGCGGGCCGCCTCGACACGGGCCGACTCGATGTAGGCGTGCGGGGTCGTGCCGAGTTCGCTCTTGAAGATCCGGGTGAGCTGCCGGTCGCTGACATGGGCCTGAGCGGCGAGGTCCGCGACGGTGAGCGGCTCGGCGATGTTGCGCAGGATGTAGTGGCGGAGATCCTCGATGCGCCGCGTTGCGGCCACCTGCTCCAGGGGCACGCTGAACTGGCTCTGGCCGCCGGGGCGTTTGAGGTACATCACGAGCTGACGGGCGACCCGCAGCGCGACGGACTCGCCGAGGTCGTCGGCGATCAGTGCGAGGGAGAGGTCGAGGCAGGCGCTGATGCCCGCGCCGGTCCACACGGCGCCGTCGCGGATGAAGATCGGATCGGCGTCGACCTCGACCTCTGGGTGTTCGGCGGCGAGTTGCTGCGCTGTCGACCAGTGGGTGGTGGCCCGCTTGCCGTCGAGCAGCCCGGCGGCGGCGAGGATGTGCGCGCCGACGCAGACGGAGGTGACCCTGCGGGTCCGGCCGGCCAGCTGCCGCACGCGGTCCACCACCGCGGGATCGGTGAGCGGGTGGACGCGGCGCTCCCGGTCGATCTCGACGGCGCCCGGCACGACGAGGGTGTCGAGGCTCCTGCCGGACAAGTCGCCGAAGGTGGTGTCGGGCAAGACACGTACCCCGGCGGCGGTGGTGACCGGTGCCATGGTCTCGGCGGCCAGCAGCACCTCGTATGCGGCCGCCTCGTCCGTCTCCCGGCGGGCCAGGGAGAAGACCTCCGGTGGTCCGGTGACGTCGAGCAGGTCGACGCCCTCGAAGAGAACGATGACGATCAGTCGTCGCACGCTCAACGGCCCCCCGTAGCAGCCATCATGGATGTCGGTAACTGCATGTTAGATGACATTGCCGACGTCCGGGTTCGGGTCATAGCGTCATAGGCGCAGGTCACCGCGATGGGTGAGCTGCCCCCCTCATGACCCGACCACATCGTCAGGCGGTATTGCCATGCCCAGAACCACGCTGCGCCGGCTCAACGGATTCGACGACACCCCCGCGAAGCCGGCCGAGTCCACGCTGGTCCTCATCGACTACCAGAACACCTACACGACCGGCGTGATGGAGCTGGACGGCTGGCGGGAGGCGCTCGACGCCGCCGCGGAGCTGCTGGCCCGGGCCCGCAGGGAGGGTATGAAGGTCATCCACGTCGTCAACGACGGCGGCGAGGGCACCCCGTACGACATCCGGGCCGAGATCGGGCAGATTCATCCGAAGGTCGCCCCGGTCGACGGCGAGCCCGTCGTCGTCAAGCAGGCCCCGAACGCCTTCGTCGGCACGGACCTGGACGCGCACGTCGACGCGGCGGGCCACAGCGACCTCGTCATCGCCGGCTTCATGACCCACATGTGCGTGGCGTTCACCGCCCAGGGTGCCTTCCTGCGCGGCAACCGCCCCACCGTCGTGGCCGACGCCTGCGCCACCCGCGCGCTGCCGGTCACCGGCACCGAGCTGCCCGCCCGGCAGGTCCACGACAGCGCCCTCGCCACCATCGCCGATCTGTACGGGGTTGTCGTTCCGTCGTACAAGGAGATCGTCTGATGAAGCTGTAGCGCTCGGCCACCTCGTGGGCCGTGTACAGCGCGCGGCCGAAGGCCGGCCGGCCTGCCGCCGGCCTCCGGCCGCCGCAAGCGGTTGGCGTTCTGGTCCGCCCGGTGTGCCCGTCACGGACGACCACGACCGTCGGCACCCAGCGCCAGGAGCGCTGTCCGCTCCCCCGCGGCATCCGTCAGCCCACCCCGACCCACCGCCGGTCAGTCATCGGACAGGACCGGCAGACAGCGGGCGAGGTAGCGGGCGTGCCCGTGCTGGCCGATGTACCCCTCGCCGACGGTGGCGATCTCACCCGCTCCGAGGGCGGAGCACGTGCCTTCGGCGCCGTCCTCGTAGACGACCTTCACGGTCACCGTCTCGGCGCAGCCGTTGTGGGCCTGCGCGTACCGCCAGCTCTGGTAGAGGGCGACGCACGAGGGGGCGGGATCGGCAGGGAGCGCCTCGGCGGAGGCAGGCCCTGTCATGTGGGGAGACAGGGCGAGCGCTGCGCCCGCACCCACCAGAGCCGCGTGTCGAAGTACCCGCATGCGCATAACCGTTCGCCTTCCTAGGATTCAATCCAATTCCTGAAGTCACAAGACGAGCTTGCTGCGGTCTTGTGTTCGACAAATGACAGTGTCAGTCATGCAGCGGTGTGCGCGATGAGGGGATCACGAACTCAGGCCAGTTGACCGCTTTCAGGCGTGCGAGCTGCTTGATCTGCGCGGATGCAGGACGCTCGTCCGGGGTGCCGCAGTTGTTGCTTCAATGATTTCTGCGTTCATGAAGTGACGTGACCGCCGATGTGCAGGTGATCGCCTCCCATGTACCCGACGCCCGCCACCCGCCCTGCCACGACGCCGGGACCGGCATACGACCGCATCCCGTCGCGGGCGTCCCCTCGGGAACCGCCGGCGCGATGAGGGCGTGCACCGCATGCCCGTAGCGTGCTGCGCTCTCGTACAACGGCTGGTCGGTGAACACCAGCGGGCAGGCGGCGATCTCCTGCGGTCCGCGTACGATGACCAACTCACAGGGGGAGGCGGCATGGCCATGGGAATGCGCCGGTGGCACGCTGCGACCGCGCTGACACCACTGCTGCTGACTGCTTGCGGAGGCGCGCCCGAGAGCGACGGCACAACCGGCAAGGCGGCGGTGCTCACGAAGGATCAGGTCGGCCGGACGCTGCCGGACGGCGAGGCCATGAGGGGCTGGAAACAAGCCTTCGAGCCCATAGCCGTCGAGATGGACAAGCTCTACCGCCGACAGGCCTGCCCCGTCAACGGCAATGCGGGCTGTGAAAACTCCCGCTTCTTCGGCGCCGCGGTCTTCCGTCGCGAGGACCCCTTCGCCTCCGTCACCTTCCAGGTCATCGCCTGCGGCAGCGAACAGGCTGCCCAGGATGCCTATGACGTGCTCTGAAACGGCTACTGCGGCAACCAGGCCGGCCTGGCGGGCCAGAAAGCCAAGCCTCTGAAGCTCGGCCCGATCGGCGACGAGCACGACGCCCGACTCGACGCCGCCGGCTTCAAGGGCGAGCCCGGAGCCGTGACCCAGACCCGGGTCGGCAGGACGCTGCTGTGGACCGTGCAGTCCGCCGCACACAAGGGCGACATCGACGAAGACGGCGTTCGGGACCTGGCCACAATGCTCCCCAAGCGATCCCAGCAGGCTCAGAACGGCAACGAGCCCTCCGCCGCACTCGAAGACTGACCACACGGCCGCCCCAGCCCCCGTGCCGATTCCGTTCTCCCCTCGGCCTCAGAGGTCCTAGGAAAGGCGTGGGACGTAGCGGTGGGTGATCGGGCACGCGGCGAGGCCGAGGAAGGCCTCGTGGATGTCGTCGCGTCGGTCCCAGCGGATACGCAGTCGGCGGAAGCCGTGCGGCCGGGAGATAGTGCGTTCGACGACCCGGCGGAAGATGCCCAGGCCGGAGCCGTGCGGGTGGCCGTTCGGCGATCACCGGGCGGACGCCTCGTTTCCGGAGCGGGCGCCGGTACTTGTTGTGGTCGTAGCCGCCGTCTGCCTGCAGGGCGTCCGGCCGCCGGCGCGGTCGGTGGACACGGCCGGGGACGGTGGGGGCCTTGTCCAACAGGGCAGCAGTTGGGTGCCGTTGCTGGTACGCAGCCACAGCGCCACACCCACAGGACGTCACCGAGCACGTGGGATACCGCCTCAAGCGCACCTCGGCCGCGCTGCGCTCCGCCACGGACAATGCGCTGCGCGAACACGGTTTCCGTTGAGTACGGCCGCGCTCGGCCCGTGCACCTCACCCCGGCCGGCCAGGAACGCCTGCACGCGGCCCGTGACGCCGTCTATGCCGTTGAGCAGCGCATGATCAGCAAAGTGGCACCCGGCACACCGGGCCGAACCACAGGAGGAGTCACGTGAGTACCCTGGAAGACCAGCCCAACCCCGACGAAGCCCTCGCCCGCGCCCATGCGGCCCGCGAGCAGATGGCCGCCTCGCCGCCGCGCAGTCGCGCCGGCCCCGCCCCGGCAGAACCGGATCGGCAGCGCGGCCGCGCGCCGCGACGCCGGGGCCCGTCCCGGGTGCGGCCCTCCAACGCCTGGCTGTGGTGACGAGGCCGGGCACCGTCCACTGAGTGGAGCCCACCCGATGTCGCGCACCGCCACCGGATGCAGAACATCGAGTGGGCTCCACTCAGTGGACTCCACCCGACGCTCCACCGAGTGGAGCCCACCCGGGTGCGCCGGACGACGATGGACTCCACCGTGGTGCACCCCGCGATGGTGCGCCACCGCGTCCGGCACCGCACCACTCCGACGATGCCCGGCACTCTCGCGCGCACCGGTCCACCGCACCTGGTGCGCGCACCGCACTGCGAGCTGTGCGTCGCTGTCCTGTGCCAACGGACCTGGACTCTTTGCCAGTGATGGGGGATCCAGACCGGAGCAGGCGGGCTGAGGTTCCGCCGCGGCGGTGGCCCGCTCGTCGAAGCCGGCCACCGATCGTCCTGTCACGCTCGCACGCGTGCGTCCCGGCTCGTCCGCCGTTCCCACCCCGGAAGCGGCAGGGTGCGGCGCCAGCCGGGGGCCACGAGTACGGCCGTCAGTATGGCGGCGACGGGCGTGAGGGCGAGCGGGAGGTAGCCGGTGAGGTGGCTGGCGTTCCCGGTCAGGGCTGGGAGCAGGGATGCCCCGGCTGCCGCGTACAGCCCGACGGCGGTGAGCCGGATGCCGGGGGAGGTGCGGCAGACGCCCTTCCAGGGACGGGCCGCCGTGCCGGGGGTGGTCGCCGCCTCGTGAGTCCCTCCGGCGGCGTCGGTCAGGCGGCGGATGTCGGCGCGGGAGACGGAGCAGGTGAAGGTCTGGCCGTCAGGGGCGACGAAGACCGCCGGGACCGTGGTCTTGCCGTTCACCATGGTCCAACGCCGGGCCCAGACCAGCCGGCCGGTCGTCTCGCCGAAAGCCGTCGCCAGGGCGAGGACGTCGGCGCGGTCGACGCACAGTTCGACCGACCTGACACCGTCGACCGTGGCGCTCAGCCAGACCCCGTCGACCACCTTGGTGCTGCCGGCCCGGCCGCCGAGCGTGGTGTGGGCGTCGTGTACCGCGGTCAGCCGCTCCACATACCCGGCGTTCACCCGCCCCGCCGCCGCGTCCTCGGTCAGCAGCCTGCGCGGACCGTACTCCGCGATCCGCTCATGGTTCCGGTTCACCATGGCGGCGGCCCAGCACGCCACGACCAGGAGAACCGCGAACGGCATCACCGCTCCGCCGTTCAGGGGCACGTACCAGGGCGAGAGGTACGACGAGAGGTCCTCACCGTCGTCCACCCAGCCGCCCAGTTCGGGGCGGCCGTGGGCGTGCAGGATCTGAACGTGCATGCCCTCCTCCGGGGATGAGCGGACGATCCCGCGGTCCACGGAGAGCAACGTGTGATCTGCCAGCTCGACCTGCAGATCGGCGAAGTAGTAGCCGCCGCCGCTCCGCTTGCCCTTCCCGACGCCGGTGAACTCCTCGCCGTCCACCCGTACGACGGTCCCCGTCGACACCCGCGGCTGCGCGCGCTGGATCCTGTCGAGCGCCTCGCCCTGGGCGCCGTCCGGCCGCAGCCCCACGAGGAACGCCGAGGCGACGGCGGTGGCAGCGAGCACGAGGGCGAACGCCGGGCCGAGCGGGACGGGGAAAGGCCGGGGGAGCACCGAGGGGATCGGCGGGCGGTCCTCGCCGAGGCCGAGGGCGGGCGGGCCCGGCTCCAGCACGGGCGCCCGGCGCGTGGCCGCCACCCACCCCAGGCCGCACACGAGCGCCATCGTCATCGCAACCAGCATGTCCACGCGCGGCGCCGCAGCAGTGAACCGTACGACGGGAAGGAGAACCACTGCCGCCGCGCATATCAGCGCCGCCGACCCCCACCCGCGTGTCCAAACCGTTGATCTTCGCATCCCCCACCCAGCCTTGGCCTCTGCTTCGAAGGGAGCCCCCAGCCCCCTCGGTCCGACATCAATGGCAGGAACGTCATGGTTGTCCAACCTTCCTGGCCATCGGTCCATTGTTCAGTGTCAGAGGACAGCCGCCCCTGCCTGACGATCACGGGTCGGTAACGGCGTTCAGGCGAGTGTCACACCGTCGACTGTCGCCACACCTCTAGCAGGTGAGACGGGGCGATTCCATCCAGGCCCCAGCGCCACCTGCACGAGGAGCCTTGTCATGACGTACACCGGCAGCGCCCGGCAGCCCGGACCGGAGCCGTGCCCGACCGTGTCAAGGGGTGCTGAACGCCCTCCGGGCGGCCCGGAATCCAGTGCCCTGAACGGCGCCGCGAACGATTCCAACGCTGTGCCCATCACCGCAGCTCACACCGCCCGCCAGGGGGCCTCGCGGCACGCTGACACCTCTCTCCCTTCCCCCGAGACGTCGACGAAGGGGAAGCAGTCCATCCCCGCGGCCAAGGTGCGGGCCGATGAACTGCGCATGCTGGGGTGCGCGCGGATAGCCACGATTCGGCAGAGCTCGGCGGGCGCGGGCGAGGGGGCGTAAGTCGCGGTCATCCACCCGGCCATCGTGGCACCGGCCGTGCGCGGTCTGTGACGGCGCGAACCAGACGCGACCTCCCACGGACCTCTCCTCCCGGCCGGTGCCGACGCTCATCGCCAACAGCGGGCTGCGCAGCCGTTCCTGATCCACAGCCCGCGAAGGGGCACGCACATGAGGCACCAGTAAAACCCTGTTCTCAGGCCGTCGTCGGATCTTCAGCGCCTTGCCGGGGCGACCGTCCTGGTCACCGGAGGGGCCGGGCTGATCGGCCGGCCGCCTTTACGGGCGTCCGTGGTGGCCTGCCGATTATTGGCGGCCTGCTGGCGGGCCACGATCCGATGTCCGCCGCCATCGGGGATGTTGCCGAGCTCCTTGATGTCGGCGTGGACGAGTTCCCCGGGACGCTCGCGTTCGTAGCGTCGGATGACCCGGCCAGTAGGTCGGGCGATCCAGCGAAAGCGGTTCAGGCCGTGGCGAGTCAGGATGCGGTGGACTGTCGAGGCGGGTATGCCCAGGATCGGTCCGATGCGTGCGGGGCCGAGCCTGCGGTCACGCCGCAGCTCGCAGATGCGCTTCTCGACGTCCTTGGGGGTGCGATGCGGTGTGCTCCGGGGGCGGCTGGAGCGGTCGTACAGGCCCGGCGTCGCCTTCGGCGCGCCATCGCCGGACCCACTTGTGGGCGGTAGTGCGGGAGATGGGTTGTGTGGGGTGGGCGTGCGAGAGCAGGCCGACTTGGTCGTGCATCGAGCCGGGGAGCCGCCGGCGGGTGTTACAGGAGGATGACGGTGCGCTCACCGGGTGCGTCCTGGTGGGCCCAGGCCGCCTCGACCTGGTCGAGCGGGAACGGGTGCGGGCGCACGGCCATGCCGTTCGCGGCGATCGCGGCGACGAGTTCGGTGAACTCCCGCTGCATGACCTGCATGTCCACTGAGCCGAAGCCGCTGCCCAGGATGCGGAAGGCGTTGGAGCGCAGGGCGTGCCCGGACAGGGTGATCGCGTCTCCGCCCATGCCGCCGATCTGTACCCAGTCGAGCAGGCGGGTGTGCTGGGTGCGCGCTCCGAGGACGGCGCGCATGGCGAGTTCGGTGGGCGGCCCCCACACATAGTCGAGGACCACGTCGACTTCTGCTGCGGCCTCGGCGAGCGCGACCGTGGTGGCGTCCTCGTCGGGGACGAGCTGAACAACAGCGTCTGCGCCTTGGTCCGTGAGTTCGTCGAGGCGGGTGCGGTTGCGTCCGGCGGCGATCACTCGCTCCGCGCCGAGGTGCTTGGCGACCTTGACGGCCATCGAGCCGGCGTTGCCGGTGGCGCCGTGCACCAGGACAGACTGCCCGGCCTGGAACGGGACGCGCGTGCGCAGCGCAACCCATGAGGACAGGGCAGGGTTCATGGTGGCGACCAGGCGTGCGGGATCGGCTCCGTCCGGGACCGGGATGGCGGCGGCCGGATCGATGGCGATGCGCTCGGCCAGGGTGCCCGCGCCCATGACCATGACGTAGGCGAGGCTGCCGTCTGCCCGGCGGACGACGGCGTCGGCACCCGCCAGGGCGGGCAATGTCTTGGGACTCGTGTAGTGCTTGCCGGCGGCGATGCCGCGGGTGGCGGGGTGCACACCGACGGCGAGGACGTCCACCAGTTCCTGGCCGGGGGCAGCCTCGGGGGCGGGGACGGAGCGGAAGTGCGGCGGCTCGTCGAAGGACTCCACAAGCGCGGCTTTGATCATGGACATGCACGTTTCCTTTGCGTGGCGCACGGCATCGTTAAGATACGATGCCGTTTCTTGTGGCCTCAAGCGTACGGCTGCGAGTTAAGATACGCAAGCGAATCTAAACGCATGGAGAAGTATCATGAAAATGGACATAGGGGGTATTGGTGAGTGAGCGGCGCACGGAGAGCACTCCCACCCGGCGCAGGGGCGCCACCCTGGAGAACGCGATCACCGATGCCGCCTGGGAGGTGCTGGTCGAGCTGGGCTACAACGGCTTCACCTACGAGGCCATCGCAGCACGCGCGGGAACCAGCAAACCGGTGCTCTACCGGCGCTGGCCGCAGCGCGAGGACCTCCTCATCGCCACACTCACCCGACACTGGCGTCCACTGGACATCCCCGACACCGGCAGCCTGCGCCAAGACGCCCTCACCCTCCTGCGCACGGTCAACGCCGAGCGGGCCCGTACGGTGATACTCCTGCGCATCCAGCTGGCGGACTACTTCCGCGAGACCGGCACCAACTTCAGCGACCTGCGCAGCCGCCTGCGCCCCGGGGACCGGACGCCCCCCTTCGCGACGCTCGTCGACCGCGCCGTCGAGCGCGGCGAACTTGCGGATGTACCGCGTCCCGATTGCGTCGTGAACCTGCCCTTCGACCTGGTGCGCCACGACATGCTGATGACCATGGCCGCGGTGCCGGACGAGAAGATCGTCGAGATCGTGGACACGGTATGGCTCCCCCTGCTCGGCTCATCACCCCGCGGCACGCAAGCAGGACACTGAGCCCCCGCAATGACGCACCACCACAACTCCCGAGCCCTGTACGCCCCCGCCCTGCGTGTCAGAATGTGAGGTCTTGGCTCGCAACGCACCCTCAATCTCCAGCGGGACGAGGCTGAGGGAACCTTCGCAGCACCACGAGCGAGCAGCTCGGGCGCTTCGGTGTTGAAGTCGATGAGCGCATGCGCGCAGCGCAGACTCCCAGCTCGACCATGGCCGCCTTACAGCACAAGCGCACCCGGCATCGGCACCGACTAACCCGTCTGATTTCTCCGTCCGCAATTCCCCGGCGCACCCGAAACCGGTACCGGCCCCGTGCCGGGGCCCGCGTCAGGCCCGGTGCCGTCCGGCGCGGTGCCAGGGCACGCTGCGCGTCAGCCCGCACGAGGCCGAACAGCTCGGACTGTCCGACGGCGCTCTCGCCCGCATCACCACCAAGCGCGCCACCGCTCAGGCGGTCGTCGAGATCGACGACCGCCTGCAAGCAGGCCACGCCGCCCTGCCCAACGGCTTCGGCCTCGACCTGCCCACCGAGGACGGCCACACCGAACGCACCGGCGTCGCCCTGAACACCCTCACCGACCTCGCCTGGCGCGACCCCATCGCCGCCACCCCCTGGCACAAGCACCTCCCCGCGCGGATCGAGTCCCTTACCGCCTGATGAGCACATGGCCGCCCGCTGCGGCGGCACCAGCACTCTGCAGGGCCCCCACACAACCGGGCCTTCGTGCCGTTCGGCGCCGACGCCCGCAAGTGCGTCGGCAACCAGTACGGCATCACAGAAGCCTGACGGCGGATGCCGGGTTGGCCATCGTCAGGACCAGCAGACCAGCGGCTGCCACGCCTACCGCGGTTCTTATCGCGCCCCGCATGCGGACGCCTCCCATCGATCAGGGGCGATCATTGTCGAATCGCCCGGTTTCTGTGACCGCCCCGGCAGTACACGGGCGCCAAGTCATCACGCACGATCGGACACAGCCTGCCCAGCATCGGCGTGATGGGCAGGGCCCCTCCGCCCTGCCTTAGACGCCGTTTCGGTTGGCGTGGTCTTGCGGCAGTCGGGGGTGAGACTGCTGCGCTTGTTGAGCGGATGGCGTCCGGGCGACCTGTGGACCCTGTACCAGCGGGTCGTTGCGGCACCGATTGCCTGTCAGCCCGGTTCCTGGCCCGATGGATGTGAGGCAGGCTGCGTGTCAGCGGACGGGGGATGGCGACCCGCGGCTTGTCGGCGGCGGATGATGCGTCTTGTCTGCGGCCATGGTGTCGACGAAACTCCGTTGCCGCCCGGTCGGGAGTGGCCTACGGTCCCGGTCGTGCTGCCTGTGGTGGAAACGGATGATGACCGGGATGCTGTGGTCGCCGATGAGAGCGTGATGCGTCCTGGGGCGGAAGACCTCTGTGCGCGTCTCGGGTTCGCCGGCGCCTCGCTGGTTCGCTTCCGTGACGGGTCACAGCCGGTCTACGCGGTGGGTGACGACCACGTGCACTTCACTTGGTGAGTCTGCGGTGGCATATGAGGGTCGCGGCGATGGCTGAGAAGGCGAGGAAGTGTTCGGGCTCGCGTTCGAAACGACGGTGCAGACGTCGGCAGCCGGACAGCCACGACACGGTCCGCTCCACGACCCAGCGGTGCCGGCCCAGGTGTTGGGATGACTCAATGCTTTTGCGGGCAAGACGGTGCTGGATACCGCGGGACGCGAGCCATTGCCGCAGGTGACGGTGGTCGTGGCCCTTGCCACCGTGCAGATGCAGCGCACCCGGGCCGCCTGCGCCGCGGGCCACGACGGGAGCGGATGGGCGGGATGCCACGGACCAGAGGGATGAGTCCTGGCTGTCATGGAGGTGGGCGGCGGACAGCGGTCTATGTCCGCCTCGGTGGCGCCGGTGCCCGACCATCACAGCCAGACCGGCGGCTTGTTCACGCCGCCGCTGGGCAATTTCTCCACGGCCAGCAGGAGGACGGTGCCCTCGATTGGCCAGCGGCAATGAGCCGCTCGACGACCTCGCGGATCTGAACCGTGGTGACCGCGGCGCCGTCGGCGCCGGGCTCCAGGCGGGGCGCGTCCAGCACTGCCGTCCAGGACGTGCGGCCGGTCTCCAGTGCGGCCACCACCGAGTAAGGCCAGCCGGGAACCATCTGTTGCTTGCCTTCACCGCGGCCGAACGTGTGGCAAAAGGACCGGTCAGCACGCGTCGCCCCGCGCAGTCAGACACTCGTGCAGCTCCGACTGGAAGTGTGACACTTCCGCGAACGCATCCGGCAGGACCCCCTGACGCACCAAACCCACTCAGCGCCTGCGTTTGAAGCGGGAGAAGAACCCCTTCGGCTTCTCGGTGGCGGGCCGGTGGAGGGCCTTGGCATCGCGGCGGTCCTCCTCGACCAGCCGCGCGAGCTCCTCGGCGAGAGCGGCCGCCTCCGCGTGCCGGTTCAGTGAGGGGAGCAGGTCACCGAGCAGGCGCAGCGCGCGGATCAGCCGCTGTCGCCACCCGTCCGGATTGGCCGCGGAGTACCTGCCGATGATCCCGATCGCCTCGGTGGCGGCGGTGTGCGCCTCGTCCAGCCGGCCGACGGCCATCAAGGCCTCCGCCATGGTGGGAAGCGCACTGGCCAAGTAGGGCTCAACCCCCGTGGGGTTGGTTTCGCCGAGCCGTCGGAAGATCGCCACCGCCTCCTCGGACTTGGCCACGGCCCGCTCGTGGTCGTTCAGGTGCATCAGGACTCCGCACTGACTGGCCAGCGTTGCGGCCATCTGCATCGCCGCCTCCTCGGAATCCTCACCGCGCAGGAGAGCGATGGCCGCGTCGAAGTCGTCCTTCGCCTCGGCGACCAGGCCGCGGGCGTTCCCCAGGCTGTTCAACGCCCGGGCCAAGGGGACCCCGTACTGCGGTCTTCCCTGCTCCACCAGGCTCCGATACGTCGCGATCGACTCGGTCAAGGCCGCGATCGCCTCCGGTTGAGACCCGCACTCCTGCAGGGCGCTGCCGAGGTTCTTCAGCGCTCCCGCCAGGTCGGCGGTGAACTCGTGGCTCTTGTCGCTGTAGATCCGCGTGATCTTGATCGAATGCTCGAGCAGGGGAATGGCCTCGGCCGGTCGGCCCCAGTCGATGAGCATGCCGCCCAGGTTGCTCAGAGCGAGCGCCAGGTGGTTGATTTTGGCGGGTTCCGCCACGGCCAGTCGGCGGCATACCGCGATGCCCTGCCGAGTGGTGGTCACGGCCTCCTCACGCAGCCCCTGGGCGGAGCGCGGGCCACATGGTGTCCAGCGGTGTGGGATTGCGGAATCGCGCGAGGGTGTCGCTGCGTGCCCGTCAGGCGTCGAAACGGCCGCGTGCACTCTCGATGTGACCGAGGTACTGGTGGGTCCAGCCGCATATCGCGTCGACCGTGGTGCGCAGGGCTCGGCCCGGCTCGGTGAGGGTGTACTCGACTCGCGGCGGCACGGTGGGGTGCACCTTCCGGTCGACCAGGCCATTGCGCTCCAGCATGCGCAGGTTCTGGGTGAGCATCTTGTGGCTGATGCCCTCGACCTCGTTCCGTAGCTCGCTGAAGCGCAGGGTGCGCTCGCCCAGCGCCTCGATGATCAGGAGCGCCCACTTGTTGGCGACGTCCGAGAAGATCTCCCGCGCCAGGGAGTCTGCGCGCCGCAGGTCGGCGTCGTCGGGCAGGCCCTTGAGTAGTTGCTTGGTCACCATCTGGTTCCTCAGTCACCGAAAAGTGCGTTCTTCCAGGTCAGACGTCACTCTCCTACAGTTTCCGAGTAACTACAAGAGAGCGGACCGGGAGGGCGAGCATCGTGGCCACCTTTGATGTCTTCAACTACAACGTGCCGGCCGAGAGCGACTTCGGCTACTCACAGGCGATCAAGTCCGGCGAGCTGATCCACGTCTCCGGACAGCTCTCGTTCGATGAGGCAGGCGGGTTCCTCTACGCGGGCGACTTCGTCGCCCAGCTCAAGCAGACCTACGCCAACATGGACAAGGTCCTGGACCACTACGGCGCCACCCGGAACCAGGTCGTCTCGCAAACCCTGTACGTGGTGAACCTGCGGCAGAACGCCGCGGCGACGGCGGAGGGCAACCTGGGCTACTTCGGCGACCACCGCCCGGCCAGCACGGTCTTGGGCGTCACTGAACTGACCTTGCCCGGGCAGGTCATCGAAATCAGCTTCGTCATCGACACGAAACTGCCCGCCTGAGGTCTCCTCCTCGCACCCTCCCGCAACTCTCTGGAGGGATCCGTTCGTGGAACGGTCACAGTGACCGTTCCACGAACGCCCCCACTACCCTCGTCGGTGCCCTGTTCCTCGATCGGCCGGTGGAAGATCCGGTGACAGTGCGCTGCTGCTGCCGCTGCTTGCTGGGCGCGTCCAGGACCGCCCGCAGGATCCCGTCGATCATCGCCTTGTACGGATCCAAGGCCGATGACCGCAGCGGCAGCGGAACGGAGGCCGGCACCGTCCAGCGGCCGGCCTCCGAGTCCGGGAGCTGGCGGCCGCCAGCTCCCGGTGACCTTGACGCGGCACGCGGCGGGCGTGTCGGCACTGCCCTGCCCCAGCGGCTGGTTCTGCGCGGGCATGTCTGCGGTCGTACCGGGGAGGGGTATGGGGCTTGCTTGCTGGGTTGGGCGAGGATCGAGAGGCTGGGGGGCGTCGGGGCGATGAGTGGAGGCTTTGGTTGGTGGATCTGTCCGAACTGTTCGGCGAGGGCTGGTGTGTGACGCTGGCGCACCTTCCGCCTGCTCAGGTTCTTGAGCGGATGGGTGTTCGGGATGTGGCGGATGCCGCTGGCGGGCTGGATCTGGCGACCGAGCGGCTGGAAGCCGGTGGCGTCGAGCCGGGTGTGCTGCTGCTCTCCTCCACCCTCGAAGGAGCCGGCAACGCCGACTGGGACTTCTCGGTGAAGTCCGTGCCGGCGAAGGACAACCGCGTCGCAGGCGGAATGCTGCGCGAGTACTACGTCGACGACCGGATGCTGGCCTGGGACAAAGGCCTGGACCGGCCCGCCGAGACCAACGACCGCTTCTACATGCAGATCGACTAACGCGGCCGGTCCACCCTGCCGCATGCACCAATCCGGAGCCCCCAGCCTTCCCGGGCAGGGGGGCTCCTTGTCTGCGCGGTCTGACGCCTGCGGGCAGCGGGCAGTAGTTGGGGCGCGCCGGAGCGCTTGGGCCTCGGGCCCTGCCCGGGGGAGGGGGGCTCAGCAGCCGCCTGCCGTGCGGGTCTGGCGGAAGGCGCCTGAGGCGTGGACGCGCTCCGCTCGTGCTCAAAGGCATGAGGTCTGGCGGAACATCCTGTGCCGGGTGAGGAGCGAACGCGCCATCAGGATCGCCCGGGCGAGGAAGCAGTCCGCCCGGGTACCGCAAGGCCCCGGATCGGAAGGTGGTCCCCGGTCACGCATCCGCGATCCCCGCAGCCCCGCCCTCCCAGGCGGACCCTGCGGACATACAAGGCCGGCGCAGCCGGCCGGTAGATGGTGTTGAAAGCTCGGGGCCCGGGTGCCAGTACGGCGCCCAAGCCCCCCGACGCATCCCCAGGAAAGAAGAGGTCTATGCCCCCTCGCAGTACCCGCCCCGTCGACATCCTCAACGACGACGACTACCCCGCCTACACCATGGGCCGGGCCGCCGAGACGCTCAGCACCACCCCCGCCTTCCTCCGCGCCCTCGGCGAACACCGCCTGATCACCCCGCTGCGCTCCGAAGGCGGCCACCGCCGCTACTCCCGCTACCAGCTGCGCATCGCCGCCCGCGCCAGCGAACTCGTCGACCAGGGCACCCCGATCGAGGCCGCCTGCCGTATCGTCATCCTCGACGACCAGCTCGAAGAAGCCCAGCGCTTCAACGAAGAACTGCGCGCACAAGGCCGCGAGCAGCCGAAGACCTCAGCCTGACCAGGGAACACCGGTCGCCGGCAGGGCATTGAGGCCCAGCCCCTTCGCGTCGTCGGCGGCATACCGGCGCTGGGCCCATCCCCGAGAGTCCCCCCAACCCGGGAACGCCGGAACGCCGCCGGCCACCGTGATCGACGGCGGCCGGCGGCGTTCCGAAGGCCTGGGGTCAGGCCTGGTCGGTGAGCGTGGCGTTCACCAGCGGACCGATGACCTCGAGGGCTTCGGGCGTCATCAGGTGCAGGTGCTCGAAGTCGACCGCCTTGTAGCGGGGTTGCCGGGCGAGGTACGGCGCCCAGTCCTCCGCGCCGACCGTGCCGGCCGCCAGCGTGAGGCTGGACGCGACCAGGGTGGTGCGGCCGTGGAAGACGCCGACGCTGTGCCGGTCGGCCAGTGCCAGGTGGCCCGCCATGATTTCGGCGAGGTTGCCCACCTGCTCACGGGTCAGTTCGGCCAGCGGCGCGGCGTGGGAGCGCAGGGCGGCGATGAAGCCCTCGAACTCCAGCATCGAGTCGTCGATCTCGTCGCGGTCGAGGCCGAGCATGCCGAGGATGTCGAGGTACACGCTCTCCTCGCGGTGCCCGGCCGGGTTCGGGCTCGCGTCGATGATGGTCAGCGACGACACCTCCACGCCGAGCGACTCCAGCCGAACGGCCGTGGCGTGGGCCAGTTTTCCGCCGAAGGACCAGCCGAGAAGGTGGACCGGGCCACTGTGGGCGCGGACGATCCGCTCCGCGTAGACCTCGGCCATGTGCTCCAGGGTGGTGTACCTGGCCGGGGTGGTGGCGACCCCCTCCGCCTGGAGCGCGAACACCGGGGCCGCCCGGTCGAGGTGCGGCAGCAGACCGGCGTACGGCCAGCCGAGGCCGCCCAGCGGGTGGACGCAGAACAGAGGTGCGGCATCTCCCTCCCCGCGCAGGGACAGCACCGGGGCGTAAGCGTCGCGGCCGGTGGCGCCGTCGAGGCGGGCGGTAATGCCCGCCACGGTGGGCGTCTCGAACAGCACCCGCACGGGCACGTCGATGCCGAGCGCCGACCGGATCCGGCCGGTCAGGCGGGTCGCCAGCAGCGAGTGGCCGCCGAGTTCGAAGAAGCTGTCGTCGACGGTCACCTCCTCGATCCCCAACACCTCGGCGAACACCGCGCACAGTGCCCGCTCGCGCTCGTCGCGGGGCGCGCGGCCGCCGCGACCGGCTGAGCGGCCCGGGGCCGGCAGCGCGCGCCGGTCGACCTTCCCGTTCCGGGTGACGGGGATCGCCGGGATCTCCACCAGCGCCGACGGCACCAGGTGCGCCGGCAGCCGCCGCTCCAGCGACCGCCGCAGCGCGACCGTGTCGATCGCCCCGCCCGGCGGCGGGACGACGTAGCCGACCAGCCACCGGTTGCCCGGCTCGTCCTCGCGGACGGTCACCGCGGCTGCGGCCACCCCCGGCTCCTCGCGCAGCGCCACCTCGACCTCGCCAGGCTCGATCCGGAACCCGCGAATCTTCACCTGGTCGTCCACCCGGCCCAGGAACTCCAGCTCGGCGGCGGCGTTCCAGCGCACCAGGTCGCCGGTGCGGTACATCCGCGACCCGGGCGGCCCGTACGGATCGGCGACGAACCGGGACGCGCTCAGCGCGCGCTGCCCCAGGTAGCCGTTGGCCACCGTGTCGCCCGCCACGTACAGCTCGCCGATCACGCCGTCGACCACCGGGCCCAGCCACTGGTCCAGCACGTACACGCGCACGTTCGCCATCGGCCGGCCGATCGGTACCTCGGAGGGCGACGACGGCAGCTCCCGCCCGCGCCACGCGATGACGACGATGCCGGTCTCGGTCGGCCCGTACTCGTTGTGCACGGTCAGGGCGCGATTGCGGGCCAGCGCGCGGCGCAGCGACGCCGAGTGGGTCATCGCCTCGCCGGCCTGGACGATGTGCGTCAGCGGGGCCAGGTCGTCCTCGGTCCCGGGCAGGGCGTCGACCAGCGCCTGCAGCGCGATGTTCGGCAGGTGCAGCTCGGTGACGGATCGACGGCCGATCCATGCGGCCAGCGCCTGCGGGTCGCGCCGCACTTCGTCGGGGCAGAGCACCAGGGTCTTGCCTGACGCCAGTGCCGTGCACATCTCCTGGAGGGAGACATCGAAACCGGCGGCGGCGAACTGGGCGACCCGCCGCTCGCGCGGCATCAGGGCGCGGTACTCCTGCGCGAGCTTGTACAGGGCACGATGCGGCACCAGGACGCCCTTGGGACGGCCGGTGGAGCCCGAGGTGTAGATGATGTACGCGCTCTGCTCGGGGTGGCACGGCGCCACGTCCAGGTCCTGGTCCGACTGTGCGGCCAGCGCAGCCGCCGTCCCGTCGTCGTTCAGCGTGATGCTCTGCACGCCGTCGAGCACCCGCGCGGGCCGCCTGGCGGTCAGACAGAGCCGGGGCCGGGCGTCGTCGAGCAGGTACGCCAGCCGGTCGTCCGGGTAGGCCGGGTCGAGCGGCAGGTACGTGGCGCCGAGCTTCAGCAGCGCCGTCAGCGCCACGATCAGATCCGGCGTGCGGGCCAGGTGGACGCCGACCCGGTCCTCCGGCCGGATCCCGCGCTCGGCCAGCAGGCGGGCCAACCTGTTGGCTCGGGCATTGAGTTGATGGTACGTCAGGACGGTGGACTCGTCCTCGACCGCCGGCGCGTCGGGCGTCGTCCGGGCGCACTCCTCGATCATCGAGGCGACGGTCTGCTCCGGGTACACCGCCTCCGTGGCGTTGCGCTTGCCGAGCAACTCGGCCCGCTCGTTCGGCGAGACGATGTCGATCTTCGACAGGGCGGCCTCGGGGTGCGCCAGGACGAAGTCGAGCACGGCCACCCAGCGGGAGGTGATCCGCTCCACGGTCGCCGCGTCGAACAGCTCGGTGCGGTACTGGACCATCACGTCCAGGCCGTCCCGGTCCGGCCGCTCGGAGACGCTGAAGAACAGGTCGAACACCGAGTTCCCGGTGGGCGCCTCCTGCACCTCCAGCTTCATCCCGGGCAGCGTGAACCGCTCCACCGGGCTGTTCTGCAGGAAGAACGCCACCTGGAACAGCGGGTGCCCCGACGCCGAGCGCTCCGGGTTCAGTCGCGCCACCACCTGGTGGAACGGCAGGTCCTGGTGCTCGTACGCGGCGATGCTGGTCTCCCGCGCCTGCGCGACCAGGTCGACGAACCGCGGGTCGCCCGAGGTATCGGTCCGCATCACCAGGGTGTTGACGAAGAACCCGACCAGCTCCTCCAGTGCCTCGTCCGTGCGGCCCGCGATGCCGGTACCGATCGCGATGTCGGTGCCCGCGCCGTACCGGGTGAGCAGCGCCGCCATGGCCGCCTGCAGCACCATGAACGTCGTCGCGCCCTGGCTGCGGGCCAGCTCCGCCAGCCCCCGGTGCACCCGGGCGGGCACCTCCAGCCAGGTGGTCGCGCCCAGCTGCGAGGTCGCCGCGTGCCGCGGCCGGTCGGTGGGGAAGCCCACCCCGTCCGGGAGCTCCGCGAGCTGCTCCGCCCAGTACTCCAGCTGCCGGGTGTACTCGCTGTGCGGGTCGGAAGGATCGCCCAGCAACTGCCGCTGCCACAGTGAGTAATCGGCGTACTCGACCGGCAGCGCGTCCCAGGCCGGCGCGCCGCCGCAGCGCCGGGCCGTATAGGCCGTCACCAGGTCGCGGGCCAGCGGGCCCATCGACCAGCCGTCGGCAGCGATGTGGTGGATCAGGATCAGCAGCACGTGCTCGTCCGGACCGGTCCGGAAGAGCCACGTCCGGATCGGGATCTCGGCCGCAAGGTCGAAGGCGTGCCGGGCCGCCGCGGCGAGCCGGGCCGCGGACTGCGCGGCCGGCACCGTCTCCTCGGTGAAAGGCGCCGCGACCTCGGCGGCCGGCCGCACATGCTGCTCGGGAACGCCGTCCAGCACCGGGAAGACCGTGCGCAGCGGCTCGTGCCGGGCCACCAGGTCGTCCACCGCCACGCGTAGCGCCGCCGTGTCCAGGTCGCCGGTCAGCCGGAACGCGAACGGCATGTTGTATGTCGGCGACGGGCCTTCCAGGCTGTGCTCGAACCAGATCCGCTGCTGCGCGTGCGATAGCGGCAGCGCCGCCGGCCGTACCGCCCGCTCCAGCGCCGGCCTGGCCCGTATCCCGCCGGTCAGGCGCTGGGCCAGCTCGGCGACGCTCGGCGCCTCGAACAGCGCCCGGACGGGGAGCTCCACGCCCAGCGCGGTGCGGACCCGGCTGACCAGCCGGGTGGCGAGCAGCGAGTGGCCGCCCAGGTCGAAGAAGCTGTCGTCGATGGTGACCCGATCGACGCCCAGCACCTCCGTGAACAGGTCGCACAGCAGCGCCTCGCGGTCGTCGCGCGGGCTGCGCCCCGAACCGTCGCCGGTGTACGTGGGCGCGGGCAGCGCCTGGCGGTCGACCTTGCCGTTGGTGGTCATCGGGATGGTGTCGATCAGCATCAGCACCGAGGGCACCATGTACTCCGGCAGCCGCTCGGCGAGCCCGGCGCGCAGCACCTTGATCAGCCGGCCCGCCGCCATCGTCCGGGTCGGCGTGTTGACCAGCGCACCCGGGCCAGACTCCGCCTGCCACAGCCCGTCGAGCGGGGCGGTGCCCAGTTCGGTCGGCAGCACCACCGCGTCGAACAGGTCGGCGCGGTTCCCGCAATAGGTGGTGACCACCGCCCGGCCGTTGGCGTCGCCCCAGGCGTACAGCGACTCGGGGTCGAGCGCGTGCCTGGTGTCGGCCGCCGGGAGGTCCGCGAGCCGGGCGCCGGGCGCAGCGTCCTCCAGCGCCCTCAGGGCGTGCCACTCCGCCGCGGTCCGCTCGTTGAGCAGGCCGCGGATCCGGACGCCGCCGGCGTGCGCCGCGACGATCTCCTCGACGGTCGCCAGGCCGCCACCCGGCCACGCCACCTCGGGCAGCCGTGCCACTGGGTGCGAGGGCACGGGCGCCTTGTGTAGCGTCACGTCGTAGCGGTGCAGGGACATCTCGTTGCGGCCCAGGCCCCGCTTCAGCCGGACGTCGACCGCGCCGACGTCCGTGCGCCCGCTCAGCGCCGTGAAGAACCCGGGATCGACGACGAGTTCCCGCTCCAGCCGTAACGCCGCGTCGGCCGCCTCCAGCACCCGCGCCGCCTCGGCGTCTGGACCGAAGCGTCCGTCCTGGAGCGCGACGTGGAAGGCGCGCAGCGACATCCGGTTGCGCACGTCGCCGACGAAGATCCGCCCGCCGGGCCGCAGCAGTGCCAGCGCGCCCTCCAGCACCCGCGCCAGGTAGTCGCCGGCCGGGAAGTACTGGATCACGGAGTTGATCACGACGGTGTCGAAGTGCCCGGCGGGCAGGCCCTCGAAGTCGTCCGCGGCGCGGGTGGACAGGTGGGTGCGCCCGGCCCACTCGGTGTCGCGCAGCTGACGGGTCAGCCGGTCGATCACCGAGGCGGAGAAGTCGGTGGCCCAGTAGGACTCCACGTGCGGCAGCAGCTCGCTGAGCAGCAGGCCGGTGCCGACGCCGATCTCCAGCACGTTGCCCGGCTCCAGCGCGAGGATCCGGCCGACCGTGGCGGCCTGCCATTCGCGCATTTCGTCGAGCGGGATCGGTCCGCCGGTGTAGGAGCTGTTCCAGCCGGAGAAGTCTGCGCCGAACCCGACGGCGTTCTCGTCCCCGTACAGGGTCTCGTACGTCGCCTCCCAGTCGGCCACGAAGGCGCCCGGGTCGGCGTCCGCGTCCGGCATCAGCACCACATAGCCGACCAGGCGGCGGTCGCCGGGGACGTCCTCGCGCACCACCACGGTAGTGGCCAGCACCGCCGGGTCCTCCCGCAGCACCGCCTCGACCTCGCCTGGCTCGATCCGGTGGCCGCGCAGCTTCACCTGGTTGTCGGCGCGGCCGACGAACTCCAGCTGCCCCCGCGCGGACCAGCGGACCACGTCCCCGGTCCGGTACATCCGCGATCCGGGCGGCCCGAACGGGTCCGCGACGAAGCGCTCGGCGGTCAGCGCGGCCCGGCTCAGGTAGCCGCGGGCCTGGCCCGCGCCCGCGACGTACAGCTCGCCCGCGACGCCGTCGGCCACTGGCTCCAGCGCCCCGTCCAGGACGTATGCCCGGGTGTTGGCCAGCGGCCGGCCAACCGGGACGTCGGCGCCGAGGTCGGTGTCCGCGTCGATCGGGAAGTGTAGGACGAACGTGGTGGTCTCGGTCGGCCCGTAGCCGTCGACGATCCGGACATCCGGCGCCGCCGCCCGGACCAGGGCCACCGCCGACGCAGGTACCACGTCGCCGCCCGACCAGATCTCGGTCAGGCTGCGCAGCCGCTGCGGGTACTCTGCGGCGACCACCGTGAACAGCGCCGCCGTCATCCACGCCGCCGTCACGCCGTACTCCTCGATGCACCCCGTCAGCACGGCCGGGTCGGCTGCGCCGGGCGGTGCGAGCACCACCGTGCTGCCCGAGCACAGCGGCACCCACAGCTCGTACGTGGAGGCGTCGAACACGTGCGGGGAGTGCGCCAGCACCCGGCTGTGCCCGCTGCCCCACGCCGGGTCCTGAACCAGCTCGGCGACGTTGCGGTGGGTCGTCGCGATGCCCTTGGGACGGCCGGTGGAACCGGAGGTGTACATCAGGTAGGCCAGCTGGTCCGGCTGCACGACGGGCAGCGCGGCGCCGTCGGCGGGGCCCTCCAGCACGGAGCCCAGGTCGGCGACCTGCGCGTCGGGCGCCAGCGCGGCGAGCCGCTCGACCGCGTCGGCGCCGGTGACGACGCACACCGGGCGTGCGTCGGCCATCATGTAGTCGATGCGGGCGTCCGGATAGCCGAGGTCGACCGGGAGGTACGCGGCCCCCGCCTTGAGGACGCCGAGCAGGACGGCGAGCAGCTCCGGCGAGCGGGGCAGGGCGACGGCGACCGGGTCCTCCGACCGGATGCCCCGGGCGAGCAGCCAGTTCGCCACCTGGTTGGCCCGCTCGTCCAGCTGCCGGTACGTCCACTCCCCGTCCCGGGAGACCAGCGCGACCGCGTCCGGGGACTGGCGGACCTGCGCGGCGAACAGCTCGGTCAGCGGGGCGTCGAGCACCGGGTGGGCGGTGTCGTTGCGCCCGACCAGCAGCTCGGCGCGCTCGGCGGCGGTGAGCAGCGGCAGGCGGCTGAGCCGGGTCTCCGGCGCGGCCGCCGCCCCGGCCAGCATCCGCTGCCAGCGCTCGAAGATCCGGACCACGCTTGCCGCGTCGTACAGGTCGGTCGCGTAGTCGATGTTGCAGGTCACACCGGCCGGCCGGCCGTCCTCGTCGAACCGCTCGAACAGGTCGACGTGCAGGTCGAACTGGGTGCGGCCGGTCGGCGGCGCATCGTAGGCGACGTCCAGGTCTGCCAGGGCGAAGTCGGGGGCCTTGTTGTTCTGCACCGCCACGATGATCTGGAACAGCGGGTGGTGGGCGGCCGAGCGGCGCGGGTTGACCCGCTCCACCAGGTGGTCGAACGGCACGTCCTGGTGCTCGTACGCCACCAGGCAGGTCTCCCGTACCCGCCGCAGCAGCTCCGCGAAGGTCGGGTCGCCGCTGGTGTCGGTCCTGATCACCAGGGTGTTGACGAAGAACCCGACCAGGTCGTCCAGGCTGTTGTCGAGCCGGCCCGCGATCGGCGCGCCGACCGCGGTGTCCGTGCCCGCGCCCATCCTGGTCAGCAGCGCCGCCATCGCGGCCTGCACCACCATGAACAGCGTCGCGCCCGAGTCCTGCGCCAGCGCCACCAGCTCCCGGTGCAGCTCCGAGGGCAGCTCGAAGGTCTCCATCGAGCCCCGGTACGAGGCCACCGCGGGCCGCGGCCGGTCGGTTGGGTACGACACCACTTCCGGTAGCCCCGCGAGGTGCTCCGTCCAGTAGTTGACCTGCCGGGACATCACACTCGCCGGGTCGCCGGCTCCCAGCGTCTCCAACTGCCACAGCGTGTAGTCCGCGTACTGCACGGGCAGCGGTGCCCAGCTCGGCTCGCCGCCCGAGCGCCGCGCTGCGTACGCCGCCATCAGGTCCTTGGCCAGCGGCACCAGCGACCAGCCGTCGCCGGCGATGTGGTGGACGATCACCAGCAGCACGTGCCGCTGCGGCGCCACCTCGAACAGCCAGGCGTGCAACGGGAGATCGCGCGCCAGGTCGAAGGTGTGGGTGGAGGAGACCGCCAGCAGCTCGCCCTCCAGGTCCGCGGCGTCCACCCGGCGGCGGTCGAGCTCAACGAACGCCTCCGCGGCCGGGACGATGCGCTGCTCCGGAGTGCCCTCGACGTCCGGGTAGACGGTCCGCAGCGACTCGTGCCGCCGGACCAGGTCGCCGAGCGCGCCCTCCAGCGCGGCGCTGTCGAGCAGCCCGTCCAGACGCAGCGCGAGCGGCATGTTGTACGTCGACGACGGGCCCTGCAGGCGGTCCTGGAACCACAGGCGGCGCTGCGCGTACGACAGCGGGATGCGCTCCGGGCGGACCTGCGGGGTCAACGGCTCGCGCGGCGGGGCGCTGTCGCGCAGCCTCTGGGCGAGCTCGGCGACGGTCGGCGCCTCGAACAGTTGGCGCACCCGCAGCCCGGAGCCGGTGGCGGCGCGGACCCGGCTCAGCAGCCGGGTGGCGAGCAGTGAATGGCCGCCCAGCGCGAAGAAGTTGTCATCGATCGACACCCGGTCGACGCCCAGCACCTCGCCGAACAGCCGGCACAGCAGCGCCTCTTGGCCGTCGCGCGGGGCCCGGCCGTCGGCCGCGAGGGCGTCCTGCGGCTCCGGCACGAGAGCGCCGGCACCCGCGCCGGTGCGCGCCGGCAGTGCCGCCGACTGCCGCCCGCCGGGCGCGGGGAACTCGCTGACCCGGGTCGCCGGGTCGTCGGCGGCCTGCGTCAGGACCGCTACCCAGCCCTCCAGCAGGGAGCGGACGGACTCCGCCTCGAACAGGTCCAGGGCGTAATGCGCCACCAGGCGGATCCCGCCCGGCCGGCCGTCGTCGGTCCACGACTCCGTGACGTCGAAGTGCACGTCAGTCAGCAGCTTCCCGGTGGACAGGATCTCCGCGGAGACCTCCGCGCCCGCCACCTCGATTCGCGCGTCCGGCGTGTTCTGGAGCGTCAGACTGACCTGGTACAGCGGGTGGTGGGCGGTCGAGCGCACCGGGTTGAGCGCCTCCACCAGCCGGTCGAACGGCAGGTCCTGATGCTCGTCGGCGCCGATGCAGGTCTCCCGCACCCGCCCCAGCAGGTCGGCGAAGCGCGGATCGTCCGCGGTGCTGGTGCGGATGATCAGGGTGTTGACGAAGAAGCCGACCAAGTCGTCGAGCTCGTCCTCGGTGCGGCCGGCCGCCATCGTGCCCACCGCCAGGTCGGCGCCCGCGCCGGCGCGGGTGAGCAGCGCCGCCAGGCTCGCGTGCAGCACCATGAACAAGGTGGTGCCGGTGCGGCGGCCCAGCTCCGTCAGCCGCTCGTGTAGCTCGGCGGGGACGGTCAGCGGCAGCGTCGCGCTGTTCTGCGAGGCGACCGCCGGACGCGGACGGTCGGCGGGGAAGCCGACCCGCACCGGCAGGTCGGCCAACTGCTCCTTCCAGTACCGCACTTGGCGGTGCAGCGGGGTATCCGGCGCGTCGACCGCGCCGAGCCGGTCGCGCTGCCACAGCGTGTAGTCGGCGTACTGGACCGGCAGCGCCGCCCACCCGGGCGCCCGGCCCGCGCACCTGGCGGCGTAGGCGGCCGTCAGGTCGTCGGCGAGCGGCCGCATCGACCAGCCGTCGCCCGCGATGTGATGGACCACCACCAGCAGCTGGCGCAGCTCCGGCCCGGCCTCGAACAGCCAGGCCCGGAACGGGATCTGGGTGGCCAGGTCGAACTCCTGCCGGGCCGCGTACCGGACGGCCGCGTCCAACTCAGCGGTCGGCAGGCGCATCTGCCGGACCAGGTTCTCGGCGACCGGAGTGGCCACGATCCGCTGCTCCGGTACCCCGCTGTCGGCCACGAACACGGTGCGAAGGGTCTCGTGCCGCTCCACCACGTCGCGCAGTGCTTCGATCAGCGCCCCGGTGTCGACCGGGCCCGTGATCCGGAAGCTGAACGGGATGTTGTAGAGCGCCGACGGCCCGTTGAGCTGCTCGACGAACCACAGCCGCTGCTGCGCCGGGGACAGCGGCAGCGAGTCGGGGCGCTCCAGCGGTGTCAGCGGCGCGCGCCGCCGGCCGGCCTGCCCGCCGACCCGGGCGGCCAGCTGCGCGACGGTGGGCGCGTCGAACAGGGTCCTGATCGACAGGTCCGCGTCGTACCGGGCCCGCAGCCGCCGCACCAGCCGGATGCCGTGCAGCGAGTTGCCGCCGAGGTCGAAGAAGCTGTCGTCGATGCTCACCCGCTCCACGCCGAGCAGCTCGGCGAAGAGCGCGCACAGCTCCCGCTCGGCGGCGTCCCTCGGCTCCCGGCCGCCCGCGGCCGTGTACGTGGGTGCCGGCAGCGCCTTGCGGTCGACCTTCCCGTTCGGGCTGATCGGCAGCTCGTCCAGGACAACGATCGCGGACGGCACCATCTGCTCGGGCAGCCAGGTGCGGATCCGCCGCCGCAGCGCCGCCGGATCGATCTCGGCGCCGGCCCGCGCGACCACGTAGCCCACCAGCCGCTGGTCGCCCGCGGCGTCCTTGCGGGCGAGGGCCACCGCTCGGGCCACCGACGGGTCCTCGCGCAGCACGGATTCGATCTCGCCGAGCTCGACCCGCACGCCGCGGATCTTGACCTGGTGGTCGATCCGTCCAACCAGCTCCACCAGCCCGTCGGGGTGGAACCTGGCCAGGTCGCCGGTGGCGTACAGGCGCTCCGAGCGCACCGGGCCGTGCGACCACTGGAAGAACTTCGTCGCCGTCAGTTCCGGGTTGCCGTAGTACCCCTCGGCGACGCCGAGGCCCGCCATGTGGATCTCGCCCACCACGCCGACCGGGACCGGCTGTTTCTCCGTGTCCAGCACGTACAGCCGCTGGCCGGCCATCGGCCGTCCGAACGGGATGCTCGACCAGCCCGGCAGCGGCTTGCCCGCCAGGAACCAGGTGGAGGAGATGGATACCTCGGCGAACCCGCCGAAGACGTGCACCTGGATGCCGGGGGAGAGGGCCTCCAGGCGCTCGGGGAGGTCCGGCAGGCTCCAGTCGCCGCCCAGGATCACGGTGCGGATGCCGGTCCGGCCGTCGAGCGCGCGCACGTGCTCGAGGTAGAGCTCTAGCAGAGCGGGCGCGGAGTTCCACACGGTGACACCATGCTCCCGCACCAGGTCGTGCCAGTGTGCCGGGTCCTTGCTGCGGCCCGGGTCGGGGAAGACCACCGAGCCGCCGGCCACGGCGAGGCCCAGCAGTTCGTAGACCGACATGTCGAAGCTCGGCGAGGACAGCGCGATCACCCGGTCCGCGGGGCCGACCCCGGCGGTGGCGCTGATGTCGGGCAGGTTGTTGACGACGCCCCGGTGCCGGATGGCGATGCCCTTAGGCCGGCCGGTGGAGCCGGAGGTGAAGATGATGTAGCAGAGGTCGTCCGGGCCGGCGACGTCCTCGGGGGCGTGGTCCGGCAGCTGCTCCAGCTCCGCGGCGTCCCGGTCCATCAGCACCACCGGGACGTCGGTGCGCGGCAGCCGCGGCACCAGCGGCGCCTCGGTGACCAGGGCGTGGCAGTCGGCGGCGCCCATCATGTACGCCAGGCGTTCGACGGGGTAGTCGGCGTCCATCGGGACGTACGCGGCGCCCGCCTTGAGGATTCCCAGGATCGCCACCATCAGATCCGGTCCCCGATCCAGGCACAGCGCGACCCGGCCGCCCCGGCCGACGCCGAGCGCCCGCAGCCGGTGGGCGAGCCGGTTGGCGGCCCTGTCGACTCGGCCGGCGCTCCAGGCCGTGCCGCGGTGGATCAGCAGCACCCCGTCGGGGTCGGCCGCGACCCGTTCGGCGACGCACGCGTGCAGGGTGCGGTCGTGGTCGAACCTGGTCGGGGTGTCGTTCCAGTCGACCAGCATCCGCTGCTGCTCCGCGGCCGTGAGCAGCGGGGCCTCGGTGCGCGGGCGCAGGCCCGGGTCGGCGACGCAGGCGGCCAGCAGGGTTGTCAGGTGCCCGAGCAGCCGTTCGATGGTTGCGTGGTCGAACGCGTCGGCGTCGAAGGCCACGTCCAGGTGGATCTGTTCGGCGGACTCCCGCACCTCGACCACCAGTTGGTGCTTCGACGGCTCGTCGGCCGTTGGCCGGAACACCGCGTCGGCGGACAGGTAGCGCTCCTCGTCGACCTGCCGGCGTCCGGTCAGGCGGACGGTGCGGAGGAGGTCGGCGAAGGTGTCCTCGCGCCCGGGCGTGATCGCCAGCAACTCGCCGGGCGCGCCGCCGAGCTCGATCAGCTCGGGGCCGTCGTACCGGGCCAGCACCGCTGCGTAGGCGGCCGTCAGCACGGAGAACAGGTCGGTGTCGTTGTCGGCCGCCAACGAGCGGGTGGCTACGAGCAGTTCAGGGGCCAGTGCGCGAGTGGTGCTTCCCTCCCCGGAGGGCGGATTCGATCCGTCGGCCCCCCTAATGTCCTGCGGTGCGTGCGGAAGCTTCGGCAACCTGGGCATACGCCTCTTTCCGTCCTTCCCCCGAAGTAGCGGCACAGGACACGACGCGCCGACTCCGGGCACACGCGACCGGTGTCACCGGGGCGTGGGTTCGGCGGCTGTCAGGTCTGGCCCCGGGTGCCGATGGGCACGCCACAGGCAGATTCCGGCCGCCATGACGATTTCAACGTAGGTGCTAGATTCAAGATAATCAACACCAGATTTCGCGCCCGATCGAACGGATCCGGCCGATTTCGACGCGGCGGCGCCGCTGCCTCTCGGAGGCGGTTGTCAGGCGCTCGAAGTCGTGGTTAGGGTGGTGATCTAAAAGCAATATGCCGCTATGGGGGTGGTTATTTTGACGAATCCTTTTGATAATTCAGAAGGTCAATACCTTGTGCTGACCAATGTCGAGGGACAGCATTCGCTGTGGCCTGCATTCGCCGACGTTCCCGCTGGCTGGAGCCCAGTCCACGGGCCGGAAGTGCGGGAGGAGTGCCTCGAATATATCGAGCAGAATTGGACCGATCTGCGTCCGAAATCGCTGATCGAAGCACTGCGCGGCGGCGGTCGGTGATTTGCGGCCGTTTGGATCGGTGATCCCCGTGCACAGCGCGTCCACCGGCGATTTCATGCTCTCGTTATGCGACTTTCACAATTCCGGAAGAGGTTCGGCGTCAGATGGCGAATGTCACCGATCAAGGAGTCGCGAGCCAGTTCGGCAGCAGGCTCGAAATCCAACTCGAAGCCGGGGCCCCGCCGCTGGTGGTCACCCCTGAGCTGCCCGCACTCGCAGACGCGCTGGACTGGCTGCGCTCGGTCGATGACGACCTCCGCGCCGCCACCCGCACCCACGGGGCGCTGTACCTGCGCGGCCTGCCGGTGCGCGACGTGCAGGACTTCGGCGCCGTCCGCGACCTCCTCGTCCCGCAGCGCACCCCGTACCGGGAGAAGGCCACACCGCGGCACAGCTACGGCGACGACGTGTTCTCCTCCACCGACCTGCCGCCGGCCCAGCCCATCCGCATGCACAACGAGAACAGCTACACCCTGGACTTCCCGGGAACGCTGGTCTTCTGCTGCATCACCGCCCCGGCGGAGGGCGGCGCCACCCCAGTCGCCGACTGTCGGGCGATCCTGCGTGAGCTGCCCGACCACCTGGTGCGCCGGATGCGTGCCACCGGCTGGGCGCTGCGGCGCAACTACTCCGACCTGATCTCGCTGGACTGGCGCACCGCCTTCGCCGCCGACCGCGCCGAACAGGTGGAGGCCTACTGCGCCGAGAACCTGATCGCCGCCCGCTGGAGCGGCGACGACCTGAGTACCAGCCAGATCCGGGCCGGCATCATCACGCACCCGCACACCGGTGACGAAGTCTGGTTCAACCACATGGCGTTCTGGAACTCGTGGTCCCTAGACGAGGAGATCCGCGAATCCCTGGTCGACGAGTTCGGCCCCGACGGCCTCCCATTCGAGACGTCCTTCGGCGACGGCGAGCCGCTCACCAAGGACGACCTCGCCACCCTCAACGCCGCCTACGCCGCCGCCACCGCTAGGCGCTCCTGGCAGCCCGGCGACGTGATGGTGGTCGACAACATCCTCACCGCCCACGGCCGGGAGCCGTTCCGGGGCGAGCGCCGCATCGTCGTCGCCATGGGCGACCCGGTCAACGTCCGGGACTGCCTGCCCACCGTCGACGCCGAGGCGAGGTTCGTCTGAGATGACCGACCGTCAGCACGACGCCAGCCACGACCCGCTGGCCCGGTTCCTGCGGGCCGCCGCCGCCACGCCGGACCGCCCCGCCGTCCGCTCCCGCGACGTCGGCCTCACCTTCGCCCAGCTCGCCGACCGCGTCGCCGCCCTCGCCGGCGCCCTGCGCGAGCGCGGCGTACGCCGCGGCGACCACGTCGGCGTCTGCCTGGAGCGCGGCGTCGACCTCGTCACCGCAATGCTCGCCGCCTGGAGCACGGGCGCAGCATACGTGCCGCTCGACCCGCGCTACCCCGACGAGCGGATCGCCTTCATGACCCGCGACTGCGGCCCGCGGCTGGTCGTCGCGGCCGACGACCGCCCGACCCGGCTCGCCGACGTCGAGGTGATCGTCCCCGCCGTCGCCGGCCCCGCCACCGCGCCGGTGCCTGTGACCCCCGCCGACGCCGCCTACGTCATCTACACCTCTGGCTCCGCCGGCGTGCCCAAGGGCGTCGTCGCGACCCGGGGCGGCGTGGCCTCCCTGCTGCACCGGCTCGAAGCCGTCGGCGCCTACCCCGACGAGCACCGCGTGGTCGGCTGGAACGCCAGCGCGTCCTTCGACGCCTCCGTCCAGCAATGGGCACGGATCTGCCGCGGCGACACCATCGTCGTCCTCGACGAGGAGGAGCGGCGCGACCCCGCCCGCTTCGGCTCCGCACTGGCCGAGTACGGGATCACCGACATCGACGCCACCCCGTCCCACTGGGAGGCCGTGGAGCCCGGGATCACCAGCCCGTCGCTGCGCCTGTTCCTCGGCGGCGAGCCGGTCTCCCCCGCGCTGTGGCGGCGACTGGCCGAGGCCGGGCGGCAGGGCCGGGTCGAGGCGTACAACCTGTACGGGCCGACCGAGTGCACCGTCGACTCCACCACCGCCCCGATCGAGGGCGACGAGCCGCACATAGGCCTGCCTCTGCCCGACGTCAAGGCCCACGTGCTGGACGACCGTCTGGCGAAGGTCCCGGTGGGCGTCACCGGCGAGCTCTACCTCGCCGGCCCCGCCGTCGCCCGCGGCTACGTCAACCGCCCTGGCCTGACCGCCGAACGCTTCGTCGCCGACCCGTTCGCCGGCGGCGGAGGCCGGATGTACCGCACCGGCGACGAGGTCCGGTGGCGGGCCGACGGCGTACTGGAGTTCGTCGGCCGGGCCGACCGCCAGGTCAAGGTGCGCGGCTTCCGGGTCGAACCCGGCGAGATCGAGGCCGCCGTCGCCGCCTACCGCGAAGGCTGCGCCGCCGTCGTGGTCGCCAGGGCCGACGACCTGGTCGCGTACTGCGTCGGCGACGTCGACCTCGACGGGCTGCGCGCGCACCTGGCCGCACAGCTGCCGGCCCAACTGGTCCCCGCACGCCTCGTCCCGATCGCTGCGTTCCCGCTGACCGTCAACGGCAAGATCGACCTCGCCGGGCTCCCCGACCCCGACGCCGACCGGACCGACGGACGGCAGCCGGAAGGCAAGTACGAGGAACTGGTCGCCGACGTGTGGGCGGACGTCCTCGGCCGGGACCGGGTCTTCGCCGACGACGACTTCTTCGCCCTCGGCGCCCACTCACTGATGGCGATCCGCGTCGTGGCCCGGGTCAAGAAGGAGCTCGGCACGGCCCTGTCCATCCGCGACGTCTACCGGCGGCCGCTGCTACGGGACTTCGCGGAGTTCGTCCGCGCCGCCCACGTCGGCGCGGACGCGACGCCCCCGCGCTAGAGGAGACCACATGACCAACCGCCTGGGCGCGGCCCGGCAGAACACCGCCGTGATCCGCCCGAAACAGCTCGACGACACCGCCACCACCACCCTGGTCTGCCTGGGCTTCTGCGGCGGTGGCACCGCGCCCTACCACCCGTGGGCCGAGGCCGTCGCACCGGACGTGGACCTTGCGCTGGTCTGCTACCCCGGCCGCGACGGCCGCTTCATGGAGGACTTCGCCACCACCTGGGACGAGCTCGCCGAGGACGCCACCCGCGCCGTCGTCTCCGCCGTCGGCGACCGCCCCTACGTCCTGTTCGGCCACAGCATGGGCGGTTGGGTGGCCTTCGACGTCGCCACCCGGCTGGAGGCCCGGGGCAGCTCCGCCCCCGACGCCCTGGTGGTGTCCTCGTGCAACGCCCCGGCCCGCGGCCTCACCCCGCGCGACATGTTCCCGGCCCGCCAGGACACCGACGAGGACCTGATGGCCTGGATGCGCACCCACGGGCTGGTCGCCGAACACGTGCTCGGCGACCCGGACCTGCTGGAGATGGCGGTGGAGATCATGCGAGCCGACATCGCCGTGCGCGACACCTTCCACCACAACGGCGCCCTGGGCGTCACCATGCCGGTGCAGTTCCTCGCCGGCGCCGACGACGTGGTGATCGAGGCCGACGCGCCCGCCCAGTGGAAGGAGCTGGCCCTCGGCCCCTACCGGCACGACCAGCTGCCCGGCGGCCACTTCTACACCCCCGAGGTGTGGCGGACCCTGCCCACCCGGATCAGCGCGATCAACCTGTAGAAACGACCTACGAAGGCTCCGAGAGTACCCAGCCCATGACCGATCAGTTCACCGTGAAGGCCACCTACAGCCAGGTCTTCGCGGTCGCCCAGTTTCGTGCCGTCTTCGCCGCCCGACTGCTCGGCGTCATGTCCGACACCCTGCGGGCCGTGGCACTCGCGGTGCTGGTGTACGACCGGACCGGCTCGCCGCTGCTCACCGCGGTGACGATGACCATCAACTTCCTGCCGCAGGCCGCCGGCGGTCTGTTCCTCGCCGCGATGGCGGACCGGTTCACCCCGCGCACCCTCATCAGCGCCGGCTACGCCCTCCAGTGTGCGGTCGGGCTGCTACTCGCGTTCGGGCACCTCCCGGTCGCCGCCAGCCTGGTCCTGGTCGCCGGCGTGGCCTGCCTGACCCCGGTCACCACCGGTGCCACGGCCAGGGTCCTCGCGGAAGCCCTCACCGGCGACACCTACGTCCTCGGGCGCTCGCTGTCCTACCTCATCGCGGTCTCCGCCCAGATGGTGGGCATGGCCGCCGGCGGGACACTGGTGGTCTGGCTGGGCGTGGAGCGCACGATGCTGGTCACCGCCGGGGCGCACCTGGTCGCCGCGGCGATCAGCCGGCTGTTCCTGTCGCCCGCCCGGGCGCCCCGCGCGAGCGCGCCGGCGACGGGCAGCGGGTCGATCGTGCGCCGGACCCTCCGGGGCAACGCGGCGCTGGTCGCCAACCCCGGCGTGCTCAAGCTGATCATGGTGCAGTGCCTGCCCGCCGCCTACCTGGCCGCGGCGGGCAGTCTGCTCATCCCGTACAGCGCGCATCGGGGGTTCAGCCCCCAGCAGACCGGCGTCCTGCTGGCCGCCACCTCGGTGGGCATGCTGATCGGCGACATCGTCATCGGCCGGGCGTTCGGGCCCGCCACCCGGGAACGTCTGGTCCTGCCGCTGCTGCTGGTGATGGGCGCCCCCTCGCTCACGCTCGCCCTGGACCTGCCCTATCCGGCGGTCGCCGCCGCCTACGTCGTCACCGGCACCGGCTCCGCCTACCTGCTCGGCCTGCAGCGGCGCTTCCTGGAAGCCGTTCCCGCTGAACTCCAGGGTCAGGGCTTCGCGTTGCTGAATACCGCCACCATGAGCATCCAGGGCGTCGGCCCCCTGGTGTTCGGCGTGTTCGCCGAGTTCGTGCCGGTCGGCGTCGCGATCGCGCTGACCGGAGTGGGCAGCGTGGCCACCACCCTGTTGCTGCGCGAAGCGGCCCGACCGAGGCACGTCTCGGCCGAGGCCGCCTGAGCACCAGCGACGCGGCGAAGAGAGAACAGCAGTACGCCGACCGCTACGAATGGATTTGACTATGGAGGCTCGGTCGATCGTTCCGCGTCGCTACCTCAACGTGCTGGTGGACCTGCCAGCCGTCGCGCACAACACGCGCGTCGTCCGACAGGCCGTCAGCCGACCCGCCACCGCCGTGATGGCCGTCGTCAAGGCCGACGCCTACGGGCACGGCGCGATCGACGTCGCCTGCGCTACGCTCGACGCCGGGGCGACCTGGCTCGGCGTGTGCACCACGGCCGAAGCACTCGAACTGCGCCGGGCTGGCCTTGACGCCCCGATCCTCGCCTGGTCGCACAACTCGGCGGAGAGCATGCGCATGGCCTCGGCGGCCGGCGTGGACGTCTCGGTGCAGTCCGCCCGCACCCTGGCCTTCGCGGTCGACGCTGGACGAAGCACCGGACGCCCGGCCAGGGTCCACCTGGAGGTCGACACCGGGCTCGCCCGCGGCGGGGCGGCGCTCCAGCACTCGGTGGCCCTGCTGGACGCCGCCAAGGCCGCCCAGAGCCAGGGCCTGATCGAGGTGGTCTCGGTGTGGTCGCACCTCTCCCACGGCGAAGTCCCGGGCCACCACACGCTGGACGAACAGGCGAGACTGCTCGACGATGCCTGGCGGCAGGCCGTCGACACCGGCCTCGACGTCCGACGCCACCTCGCCGGATCACTGTCGGCGCTCACCAGGCCCGACCTCCACCTCGACATGATCCGGACCGGATCGGCTCTCTACGGCCTGCTGCCGTATACCGAGCGCCACAGTTTCGACCTCCGGCCTGCCATGCGGGTCACCAGTCACGTCGCGCTGACCAAGCGGGTCGAAGCCGGTCAGGGCGTCTCCTACGAACACGACTGGGTCGCGCCGAGCGCGCTCAACCTGGCCCTGATCCCGGTCGGTTACGCCGACGGAATCCCGCGTTCCCTCAGCGGACGCCTCGCGGTCTCCATCCGCGGCCGGCGCTACCCCGTCGTCGGACGCATCTGCATGGACCAGATGATCGTCAACTGCGGCGACGAGAAAGTGGAGGAGGGGGAGGAGGTGGTCCTCATCGGCAGCGAGTCGGACGGCGACCCCACTATCCACGAATGGGCGCTCGCCATGAGCACCACCCCGTGCGAGGTCGCCACCTACTTCGATCGCCCGCACGTCAACCGGCAGACCGTGCCGGTGGTCGGTGCCCGGCCCTGGACGGGCTGAACCCGCCTACGAGTATCGACCGGGCCGGCCGCGTATCCCCAAATCGACGCGGCTGTCGCTGTTCACCGAGTACGGGCTGGCCGCGCTGTGGACGCTGTGCCCCGAGACCGACGACGTCGCGCAGGCGCAGGAGTGGCTGACGTCCTGGACACGGGTGCCGGGCATCGAGGGTCTGGTGACCCGCGGCCGTGCCCAGCGCTACCTGCCAGGCGCTCGCGCAATGTTCAAGGTCCGCCGACGTGACACCACCGAAGCCATCATCGGTGCTGTCACCGGCCCCCTCACCCGCCCCCAGACCCTGATGCTGGGCCGCTATAACACCGACCGCGTCCTGCGCGCCGTCGCTCGCAGCACACCCCCTGCATCCCGACGCCGCCCGCCGACCTCGCCCCGGCCGGGGCCGGCCACCCCTGGGAAGGCGTCCGCTTCACCACGTCGTGGGGGTCCCGCACACCGCTGGATGTCGTCCTGGTCGAACCGCACCTGGTGGCCGAGATCGCCGTCGACACCCCACAGAACCGCGGTGCCTGGCGCCACCCCGTCCGGTTCTCCCGGCTCCGCCAGGACGTCACGCCTGCTGACGTGCCGGCGTTCGGCCAGGGCGCGGTGCCCGCGTCAGGCTGATCGGGCGGGAGGTCCCCAGGCCGCCCCTCCGCTGTGCCGAGCCGGCAGCGCGCAGCCCTACACCCCTAGGCCGTCGAGGACGGCCTCGTCATCGACGCCCTCGAGGGGCACTTGGGCGAGGGGCTTCCAGGTGATGGGGGCGCCGTCGTGGTGCTGGGTAACCAAGTGCAGCCGATCGACGTACACGTCGACCGTCTGCGGGCCCTCGATGTCGGAGAGCCGTGCCTTCAGCCCCGGCCGGTCGACGTGCTCAGCGCCGTGCCCGGCGTAGGCGAGGGAGATGTGCGGATACCGGCTGGGCGACAGCCGGTGCGCGTCGCCCCACACCTGCCGGTGGGCTGCCATGACGTGCTCGACGAGCGCCTGGTGCGGCCGGCCGGGCCAGCCGGCCGCCTCGACCGCGACCTGCCCTATGTCCGGACGGCCGAAGGTCAGGGTGAACGGCTCGACGTCCTGGACGCGGCGTGCGACGTCCTCGACCAGGCGGCCGATGCCCCCATGGACGGCCGGGTCGGAGTCGATGTCGGCGCCGATCGCGTGCACCAGCGTGCAGTGCGTCCACTCGGGCACGACCCGGTGCAGGCCAGGAGTGTCGGTCAGGCCGGCATACGGCCTGCCGAGCACCGCCGCTTCGTGGCGGGAGCGGGCAGCACATGCCAGTGAAGATCCCGGCGCCCCCGCGGCCACACCCGCTCGACCCTGGCAAAGAAGCTCTCCATATCCCCCGCTCACTCCCGCTGCTGGTGGTTGGACTCTAAGCCGTGAAGCCCACCGAGCGCGTCGCAAGGTGTGCGGTGACCTGCTCGACGGCGACCGCGACGCCGGATGGGACGCGGACGACGAGTACGAGTGAACCCGGTGAACGCAGCCAGGCGCCCGGGCGGGGAGCCGTCACACCCCCTGCCCCGGCGCCTGACGTCCTGGGGGCCCTCAGGGTCTGGGCAGCGGCAGGCCGGGCATCTGCGGATGCCGCAGGTGCTGCCCGCTGTCGTAGACGTGCAGGGTGAACGTCTGCGGCCCGGGCCTGTCCGCCTCGTCGTACGCGGACAGCACGCGCTCGAACCGCTCCCACAGCCGTACGGGGCCGCCCTCGCGGACCTCCCACCGGCTATCGACGGGGGTGAGGGTGGCGGCGGAGCCGGTCGTCACGTCGACCAGGTGCACGACCTCGCCGACGGTCGTCAGCTGCGCGTCGGGGGCGGCGCACTGGGCGAGGAACCGCAGATGGAACGCTTCTTCGGTCCCGGCCGTGATGCGCTCCGGGGAGTGCCGGGCGGCCAGGCCGGTCTCCGGTAGGCCCGCGGCCCAGTGGGCGGGGTTGCCGAACGCCGGCGCCGCGTGCGTGCGCGCGGACATGAAAGAGACGGTGCCGCCCAGGAGCTGGCCAACTTGCGCGTCGATGAAGTCGCCTGGACCACCACCCACCGGCCTTGGGGGGCCACAACAGACCGTGCGGTTGTCGTCGGCATCGTCGCCGGTAACCGCACTACGCCCTCCGCCTACTCCCGCAAGTAAGCCAAGCAGCCACCAGCCTGCGACCACTACCGCTCAACGAGGACTCCGCCGGCGACATGCCAGTGGTCGAGACGACGAGCACCCGGGCTCGTCGCTGACACGAGATCTTATGGACCTGGCTGAAGGGGCGCGTTGTGTCCCCTCAAGGGGGACACAACGCCGAGAAATGTCGTGCTGGGCTGACAGAAATGTCACGTAAGGCGACATCTACGTGGGAAGCCCGAGCAGGGCCGGGACCACGGCCGACGACGGGTCAGGACCGGGAGCGCGGCAGGCGGCGCCGCTGTCCGACGGTCCAGGAACCGGCTCACGGAACCCTTCGAGCCGCGCAGGGCAGGGGCACCGAAACCGACACCCCGCCCCCGGGCCCAGGCCCGACGCCCTTGTACCGGGGATCATGAGGATCGGAGAGCGGTGCTTGATCACCGGAATGTAGGTTTTGGCCATGACTGGTGACTGGCGGACGGACCGGATCGGGGCTGCGCTGAGGGGCGAGAACCCGACCGTGCTGCGACGGTTGACGTCGGGGTTCGCGGTGATCGGGGATGTTCAGTTCCTGCCGGGCTACTCGGTTCTGCTCGTGGACGAACCGGATGTGCAGCGGTTGTCGGACCTGCCGAGGGCGAAGCGGCTGTCGTTCCTGTCCGACATGGACCAGCTCGGTGAAGCGGTCGAGCGCGCCTGCCAGCTGCTGGACCCGGCTTTCCGCCGGGTCAACCTGGAGATCCTGGGGAACACGGACCCGTTCTTGCACGCTCATGTCTGGCCGCGGTTCGAGTGGGAGCCGGCCGACATGGTGGGCAAGCCAGTGTGGCTCTATCCGCGCGAACGGTGGAGCGACGAGCAGTTCAGGCTCGGTCCGCAGCACGACGCGCTGCGGGAAGCGATCGGCAGCGAACTGGACCAACTGCGCTCGGGACCTCACTGTTCCGGGCCCACCGACCGTCAGGTCGGCGGGCCCGGTGATCGGTGACGGTCAGTCCCCTGAACCGCTACTCACCGCAAACCGATGCCAACCGGGAACCCGCCGCCCGGCACGGTGATGCGCGCCCGGCGCTCAAGAAGGGGCCGTTCACCGTCACGGGCGGCCCCTTCCACGTCCCCGTGGCTGAGCCGGCGTACGACGGTGCCGGGCAGCTGCTCGCCCGGCGGGGGGCGTTACGGCTGTGCGTGCCGGTTGTCCGTCGTACGGGAGCCGGGCGCCGGCGGCCCCTTGCCCGGTGCGCTCCCTGCTGCTCGCCGCTGGGCACCGGGGTGACGGGGGCGGCAGGGCAGGCATCCACGCGGGCCCCAGGGCTGCCATGAGCCAGCGGGCAGGCTCATGGCACGTCGCCTCCCGGAGAATTGACGAGGGACCACGCCGGGGGCGCGGTTACCGTGTCCACCATGAGCACGTCCGGCCCGAACGCCGCCCCGATCCCGCTGCACATCGCTGGCGAACCGCCGGCGCCCCCGGCCCCCGACGTGATCGGCACGTCCGCAGGGTCGGGACGACGGCCCGACCCTGCGGTGCGGCCGGGAGTGGTGGACTGGACGGCGCTTGGGGTGGAGCCGCGGTGGAAGGATCAGGAGACAGGCGACTGCGCGGCCATTCTGTCCCCCTTCCTCGGACCCGCCACCGGCCTTGAGCCCTACAAGCGCTACGCCGAGGGAGCCCGCAAGCGAGGTGAGACCGCCCTCGTCGTCGCCTGCACCGGCGCGGGCACACGCAGCCACAACGTCTTCTCCGGCACCGTCGCTCCCGGCATCCACCTGCCCCACTACTACGGTTCGATCTCCGCCAACCCGCTCCCCGCCGGCGTGAGTCCCGAACTCGCCGACGGCCTGGACCACGCCGAACACGACCTTGGTACCCGGCTGCTCAACCGTCCCCCGGACACCTGGTTCCGACTGACCTACCTCAGGGAATCCAGGTCCTCGCGCCCCGGAGCTGCCAGGGTGTGGCCGCCGCCGGGGGAGGGGGAGCTTCGCCCGATCCTGGTCGACGGCCTCGGCGCCCCGGTGGCGGGGGTGTGGGTGCCGGCAGGCGGCGGGGCCCGGTGGTTCGTGGTTCCTCACGGCACCGACCAGCGACTGCTAGTGGAGTGGCTGGTCCAGCACGCGCTACCCGCGTACGTGCCCGGCGCGCTGACCCGCGTCCGCTCGCCCCTGGTGCGCGACCCGGCGTTCGCCACCGATGCCGAAGCCCGGCTGGTCGAGACAATCGCCGAGGAGCAGCGCGCCCACGAGCGGCGGCAGACCGAGCTGCAGCAGCAGCTTGCCGCGCTGCGGGCCGTGGCCGATCCGCTGCGCGACGGTCTGCTGTTCGGCACCGGCCACCCGCTGGAGGACGCGGTGCACGACGTCCTCGTGGCGGCTGGCGCCACGGTGACCCGTCTCGACGACGTGTACGGCACCAAGTCGGCGGACCTGCTGGCCGAGTATGGCGGCCGCCGAGTCCTGGTCGAGGTCAAGTCGGCGAACAACCGGCCACCGCAGAGCCTGCCCGACAAACTGCTCAAGCACCTGAACACCTGGCCCGGTCTGACCGGGACCGAGCGTGTTGACGGCGGCGTCCTGGTGGTCAACCACCAGATCAAGCTCCACCCCACGCAGCGGGACACCGAGGTCTACACCGACCGCGCGTTCGCCGACGCCCTGCCCGTGCCGGTGATCGGCAGCGCCCGCCTGTTCGACTGGTGGCGCCGCGAAGACTGGGATGCCGTGCGACACGCCGTCTTCGGAGACACCGGTGACATCGGCGGCGCGCAGCCTCCCGAGACCGCCGTGCCGGATGCCGATCCGAAGGCGCCCAGGCGGCCCGGCCTGCTCTCGCACCTGCGCCGGTAGCCAGCAGACGCTTGAGCACGACGGGCCGCCACGCCAGACCTCTTCGGCGACGGCCTCGCGCCGCACCGACGTCACCGTTCCCCGGCGCAGCCCTGCTACGGTCTGGCTCCTACGCCCACCGGCGGAGCGCCTCCCCGGCGGGAGGCCAGGAAGGCACTCGTTCACGGACCGGGGCAAGTCCGTCAGGCCGGTGTTGCCGACCGGCCACCGGTATCGCCCCCGGCAGGCCGGGGACCGACGATCCGCGACGCGGGCCGGGAGACGACCAAGGCGAGCCACTGCGCCTGGGTGACCATGGGCCACGTACGCGGGCCCATGCGGCCACGCAGCCCGATCAGGTCGGCGGCCCGGCCCTCAGCGGCCTTGATGGCCTGCGGCAGGTGATCGAGTCGGCCGCCACGACGAACACCCCCATGGAGACGCGGGCCCGCTCCGGGTGCTTGAGGTGATCCCTCAGCCGGGCACCGATGCCGCCGCCGCGGTGGCCTTTGCCCAGCCAGCGCAGCCGGCCGTCGGCGTCGACCGCCAGGTACAGCCCGGCGAGCACCTCGTCCAGCCCCGCGAACGTCTGCGCACGCCGACCGGGCGCCAGGCGTACGGGATCGGCCAGCCGCCGCATGCCAGCGGGCCGAGCGCCGTCCACGCGTGACGCAGCACCGCGTGTCGACCACCGGCCCGGGGACGGGCTCCGTGCAGCAGTCGAGGCTCACAGCGACGTCACCGCCACGGTGGCCGAGTCCAGCAGCTCGACGATCTGCCCGGCACTGCTTCTTGATCTCGCGGAGCTCCATTACGTACGACTTCTGCACCTCGGCGCCGGCCTCCTCACGGGCCCGCACGGCCTCCTCGACGGTCCAGGAGCAGGCCGATCTGCTCGGCGGCGGTGTTCAGCTGCCGCGGACTGATGACATCTGACGTGGTCCACTGTCATCTTGGTGACGATCCCGTCGGCCTCCAGCGGGATCGGCCGGATCGGTGGGGCACACCAGATCCAGTTTCGATCCGGGCATCATTTTGATGCACACCCCCAGAGGCAGCGGGATCGCGGTACACCTCGAGCCCCGAGGAACCAATCCCTGACACACTGTCACTCACCGAGCCGCCCCACACCGCTCAACCCTGCTGCCGCCCGGGCCGCAGGCCCGCAGTGAACCGCGCGCAGCGCGGTTCACCAGGTGACGCGCAGCGTCACCCGTGGCCGGAGCGCAGCGGAGGCCACCCGCGGGGCAACGCCCCGCACGCTCCGGGAGCGCAGCGGACGGAGCGTCACCCGCCTTGCACAGCAAGGCGATGCACCGGGCCGCGCAGCGGCCCGGTCTGCGCTC
>NZ_JBVIGC010000016.1:0-186429 GCF_055571015.1 Streptomyces sp. NPDC031049 | reverse complement strand
GCCATGTCACCGGCCATGATGATGTCCTTGTTGCCGGTGGTGGTGATGAAGATGTCGGCCTGGTCGACGACCTCGTCCAGCGTGGTGACCTGGTAGCCGTCCATCGCCGCCTGGAGGGCGCAGATCGGGTCGATCTCGGTGACGATGACCCGGGCGCCCTGCCCGCGCAGCGACTCCGCGCAGCCCTTGCCCACATCCCCGTAGCCGCACACGACGGCGGTCTTGCCGCCGATCAGCACGTCCGTGGCGCGGTTGATGCCGTCCACCAGCGAGTGCCGGCAGCCGTACTTGTTGTCGAACTTCGACTTCGTCACCGCGTCGTTGACGTTGATCGCCGGGAACAGCAGCGTGCCGTCCCGCTGCATCTCGTACAGCCGGTGCACACCCGTCGTGGTCTCCTCCGTCACACCACGGATCTCCGAGGCGAGCTGGGTCCACTTCTGGGGGCTCTCGCCCAGGGTGCGGGTCAGCAGCTCGAGGATGACGCGGTGCTCGTCGGACTCGGCGGTGTCGGGCGAGGGGACCTTGCCGTCCTTCTCGTACTCGACGCCCTTGTGGACGAGGAGGGTGGCGTCACCGCCGTCGTCCAGGATCATGTTCGGGCCGCCGGTCGGGCTGTCCGGCCAGGTCAGCGCCTGCTCGGTGCACCACCAGTACTCCTCGAGCGTCTCGCCCTTCCAGGCGAAGACGGGGACGCCCTGGGGGTTGTCCGGGGTGCCGTTCGGGCCGACGGCGATGGCGGCCGCGGCGTGGTCCTGCGTGGAGAAGATGTTGCAGGAGGCCCAGCGGACGCGGGCGCCGAGGGCGACCAGGGTCTCGATGAGGACGGCGGTCTGCACCGTCATGTGCAGGGAGCCCGTGATCCGCGCGCCGGCCAGCGGCTGCGCCTCGGCGTACTCCTCGCGGATCGCCATCAGGCCGGGCATCTCGTGCTCGGCGAGGGAGATCTCCTTGCGGCCGAACTCGGCCAGGGAAAGGTCGGCGACCTTGAAGTCCTGTCGGTTGTCGACAGTCGTCATTGCGAGCTGCTCCTCGGGGTCGGATCGAGGTGGGTACGGCTGATCTGCGCGGCGGCGGACACAGGGGTGCCCGAAGAGGACACAGGCATGCCCGCGTGACGCGCAGCGCAGTCCGTCGGAGGCCCTCTCTCCCTCGGCCGGTCCTTGGTACGACCGCCCGACCGCCATCAGCAGCGACGTCTGGCTCCGTTCCAAGCTACACCGCGGGCCCCCGCCGTCCCCAGTCCGCCTGCGAACACATTCGGTCTTTTCCGGCCGCGCCCGCGGACGCGCGCGTCAGTGGGACGTGGGTGCCGGGCCGCCGGGGCTGGCCTCGGGGTCGGCGCCCCTGGCCGCTTCCGCCTCGCTGTAGATGTCCGGCTCCAGGTAGATGACGCGGGCGATCGGGACGGCCTCGCGGATGCGGGACTCGGCGGCGTCGATGGCGGCGGCGATCTCGCCGGCCGTGCCGTCGTGCCGGACGGCGATCTTGGCGGCGACGAGCAGTTCCTCGGGGCCGAGGTGGAGCGTGCGCATGTGGATGATGCCCGTGACGGTGTCGCCGGCGACGGCGGCGGCCTCGATCTGCCGCAGCGCTTCGGGGCTCGCGGCCTCGCCGAGCAGCAGCGACTTGGTCTCGGCGGCGAGCACGAGGGCGATCAGGATGAGCAGGACGCCGATGCAGAGGGTGCCGATGCCGTCCCAGACGCCGTTGCCGGTGAGCAGGGCCAGGCCGACGCCGCCGAGGGCGAGGAACAGACCGACGAGGGCGCCGAGGTCCTCCAGCAGAACGACGGGCAGCTCGGGGGCCTTGGCGTGGCGGACGAACTCCTTCCAGGACTTCTTGCCGCGCAGGGCGTTGGACTCCTTGATGGCGGTCCGGAAGGAGATCGTCTCGGCGATGATCGCGAAGACCAGGACGCCGACCGGCCAGTACCAGTGCTCGATCTCGTGCGGGTGCTTGATCTTCTCGTAGCCCTCGTAGAGGGCGAACATGCCGCCGACCGAGAACAGCACGATGGAGACGAGGAAGGCGTAGATGTAGCGCTCACGGCCGTAGCCGAAGGGATGCTCAGGGGTGGCGGCGCGCTTGGCGCGCTTGCCGCCGAGGAGGAGCAGACCCTGGTTGCCGGAGTCGGCGACCGAGTGCACGGACTCGGCGAGCATCGACGAGGAGCCGCTGAAGAGGAACGCCACGAATTTCGCTACCGCGATCGAGAGGTTGGCGAGCAGTGCCGCCACGATCGCCTTGGTCCCGCCTGACGCGCTCATGTGCCGCGTTGTCCCTTCGCCTTCGTCTGCGTCTGTACGCCGGTTCGGGCGCGGCCGTCGTTCGGCCCGGCCCGTGCCGTGCGGTGGGTCATTGTTGCAGCCCGTGCCGGCGCCGTGCGCACGGTAACCGATCGTGTACGCGTCAGATCCGTACGGTGGCCCGGAAGAGCGTTCCGGCACCGGTGACCTCCGTCCGCTCGCCCGCCGGGACGAAGACGGACCGGCCCGGAGTGAGGTCGTGCTCGCCGACCCGTACGGCGCCCGCGGTGCAGAGCAGGATCTGCGGGGCGGGACGGGTCAGGTCGTGGGCGACGGTGCCCTCGGGAAGGACGTAGCGGGAGAGGCGGAACTCGTCGGTGGGCGTGTCGTAGACCTCCTCGCCGTCGGGGGCGGCCTCCGGGCGCAGGACGCCGGCGTCGCCGGCCTCGAAGCGGACGATGCGCAGCAGTTCGGGGACGTCGACGTGCTTGGGGGTCAGGCCGCAGCGCAGGACGTTGTCGGAGTTGGCCATGATCTCGACCCCGAGGCCGCTGAGGTAGGCGTGCGGGATGCCGGCGCCGAGGTAGAGGGCCTCGCCGGGCTGGAGCCGGACGTGGTTGAGGAGCATCGCGGCGAGGACGCCGGGGTCGCTGGGGTAGTGGTGGGCGATGTCGGCGTAGGGGGCGTAGGGGCCGCCGAGGCGGTCGCAGGCGGTGGCGACCTCGGCGACCGTGTGGGCCATGTCCGCGGGGTCGGCGGTGAGGACCGCCGTGAGGACCTCGCGCAGGGCGGCGTCCTCGGGATGGGCGCGCAGCAGGTCGACGTACGGCTTGAGGGAGTCGACGCCGAGGCCGTCGAGGAGGTCGGCGGTCCGGGCCGGGGCGCGGAAGCCGCACAGGCCGTCGAACTCGGTGAGCGCGCAGATCAGTTCCGGCTTGTGGTTGGCGTCCTTGTAGGTGCGGTGCGGGGCGTCGACGGGGATGCCGCGCCGCTCCTCGTCCTCGTAGCCCCGCGCGGCCTGTTCGAGGTCGGGGTGGACCTGGAGGGAGAGCGGGGCGCCGGCGGCCAGGAGCTTGAGGAGGAACGGCAGCCGCGGGCCGAACCGGGCGACGGACTCGGGTCCCAGTTCGCGCTCCGGGGCCGCGTCGATGACCTCGGCGAGGGTGCCCCGGGGGGTGCGGGAGGGGGCGCCGGGGTGGGCTCCCATCCACATCTCCGCCTGCGGTTCGCCGGTGGGCTCGACACCGAGCAGCTCCGGGATGGCGGTGGGGGAACCCCAGGCGTAGGGGCGGACGGTGTTGTCGAGGCGGTCCATGGGCTCTCTCTGCCGGTTCTTCGGGGCGTGCGGCGGTACGGGGGCCGACCCGCGCCATCGTGCCGACGGGGCGGCTCGGTGTGCACGGGGCTCAGTGCGTACGGCGCCCCCGTGCACGGGGCTCGCGCGTGCGGGGCTCGTGTGCGGGAGGCGCCTGCGTACGAGTCCCCTGCATGCGAGGCCCCTGCGTACGAAGCTCAGTACGCACTGAGATCAGGCGCCCGAGGCGAGCGCGAGGTAAACGGCGGCGAAATCCGTGATGGCGATCAGTTCCGCCAGGGTCTCCAGTTCGCCGCCCGCCTCCGGTTCCAGTTCGCTGATCGGTGTGTCGTGGCTGAGGGCGATGTCGCGGGCGGTGGGCGCGGCGGTGAGGCCGCCGATGGGGCGGTCCCGCAGCAGCACCACGCGCGCGTGCAGCGCGGGTGGCTCCTCGACGCGGTCGCGGAAGAAGTCGTCGGGGTCGGCGCCGGCGGCAAGGGGGCCGGCGAGCAGCGCGCTGTGTGCGGCGAGCGCCTCGGGCAGCTCCGCCACGACGGCCGGGGTGCCGGAGAGTTCGGCGAGGGCGGCGGCGAAGCGCCGGCCCGCCGGGCCGGCGGACGTGCCCTCGGTCCAGACGACGGGCAGGGCGTCGGCGAGTTCGGCCGCGAGGGTCTTCGCGGGGTTGCTGTACGTCGCGATGGCGGGACCGCAGCGTTCGGCGACCTGGTCCAGCCGGTCGGCGACCTTCTGGAGGGCGTCGGGCGGGGCGCTGAGCAGGCCGGTGCGGTCCAGGAGCGCGAGGAGGGGGGTGAGCAGCGCCCACAGGACGCCGGGGGCCGCTGCGGCGAGCGGCTCCTCCTGGTCGTAGGGGGCGGTGGCCATGGGGATGAACAGGCCGTGGGAGCCGTTCACCGTTTCGCTGAGCGGGGACCGGGCGGGGGCGACGGCGACGACCGTGCAGCCGCGACGGTAGGCCTGCTCGGCGAGCAGGGACAGGCCCGGCTCGGTGCCGTCGGGGGTGGCGATCAGCAGCAGGTCCACGGAGCCGGCCCAGCCCGGCAGCTCCCAGCGCAGGGCCCCGGCCGCGGGGGCGACGCCGGTGGGCGCCAGGCGGGTCACGGGGCTGCCGGCGCCGGCGAGGGTGCCGAGCAGGTCGGCGGTCTGGGTGGCGGCGGCGCCGGGGCCGGCGATGAGGACGGCGCGGGGACGGCCGTCCGGTTTCAGGTCGCCGATGCCGGCCTCGGCGGCGTGCCGGGTGGCGGTGCGGACGCGGGCGCCGGCCTCCGCGGCGCCGCGCAGCAGACCGCGGCGGTCGGCGTCGGCGAGCCCGTCCGGGCTGTCGAGCAGCGATTCGTCGAGCATGGCGGCAGTCTCCGATCGCCGGGGGCGTCTGGTACGCGGGTGCCGGTGGGTCGGTCGGGGCGGGTGCCCCTGGGGCTGTCCCGGGAGGGCTTCCCGGTGGGTGCCCGGCTTCTAGCCGGCCTGCTACCCGGGGCGGCGGGCCTCGTCGACGAGGAGGACCGGGATGCCGTCGCGTACGGGGTACGCCAGGCCGCAGTCCTGGCCGGTGCAGATCAGCTCGGTGTCCCGCTCCTCGAGGGGGGCGTGGCAGGCCGGGCAGGCGAGGATCTCCAGGAGGCCGGCTTCGAGCGGCATGGGGGTTCCCTTCGGGAGCGGTGAGGTGTGCGGCGTGTGGCTGTACGGCATGGTGATGTGCGGCTTGTTGATGTGCTGGTCAGGGTACCGCCGTTGGGGAAGCAGCGTCGGCGTCGCCCGACCGTGAGCAGGGGGCTCCGCCCTGGACCCCCGTGCCTGTGCCCACCCACCACCCGACTCGGTCGGCCAGGAAATGAGGTCACCTCCCGGCTCGGTCGGTCGAGCCGGGGAGGCCCTCGGTCGGGAACGATCGAGATGCGAAGCATCCAGCGGGCTCGGGGGACCCGGTTCGGAGGCCGGGCCGTGGAGGTTTCCGGGCCGTTGGGCTCAGGCTCTGATGATGGCCAGTGCCTCGTCTCTCACCTTGGTCATCGTCGCGGCGTCGCGGGCCTCCGCGTTGAGGCGGAGCAGGGGCTCCGTGTTGGACGGGCGGACGTTGAACCACCAGTCGGCGGCGGTGACCGTCAGGCCGTCCAGTTCGTCCAGGCTGACGTCGTCGCGGCCCTCGTACGCGGCTCGGACGGCGGCGAGCCGGCCGGCCTGGTCGGCGACCGTGGAGTTGATCTCGCCGGAGCCGACATAGCGGTCGTACTGGGCGACGAGGGCGGACAGCGGGCCGTCCTGGCTGCCGAGGGCCGCCAGGACGTGCAGGGCGGCCAGCATGCCCGTGTCGGCGTTCCAGAAGTCGCGGAAGTAGTAGTGCGCGGAGTGCTCGCCGCCGAAGATGGCGCCGGTCCGGGCCATCTCGGCCTTGATGAAGGAGTGGCCCACGCGCGTGCGTACCGGTGTGCCGCCGTTCTCGGTGACGACCTCGGGGACGGACCAGGAGGTGATGAGGTTGTGGATGACCGTACCCCGGCCGCCGCGCCGGGCGAGTTCCCGGGAGGCGACCAGGGCGGTGATGGCGGACGGGGAGACCGGGTCGCCGTGCTCGTCCACGACGAAGCAGCGGTCGGCGTCGCCGTCGAAGGCGAGACCGAGGTCGGCACCCTCCTCCCGGACCCGCTTCTGGAGGTCGACGAGGTTGGCCGGGTCGAGCGGGTTGGCCTCGTGGTTGGGGAAGGTGCCGTCCAGCTCGAAGTACATCGGCACGAGGTCGACGGGCAGGCCGGCGAGGACCGACGGGACGGTGTGACCGCCCATGCCGTTGCCCGCGTCCACGACCACCTTCAGCGGGCGGATCGAGGTGAGGTCGACCAGGGAGCGCAGATGGGCCGCGTAGTCGGCCAGGGTGTCGCGGCGGCCGATCGTGCCCTGCCGGGCGGCGGGCTCGGGGGCGCCGGTCCCGCTCCACCGCTCGACGAGCTCGCGGATCTCGGCGAGGCCCGTGTCCTGGCCGACGGGGGCGGCGCCCATGCGGCACATCTTGATGCCGTTGTACCGGGCGGGGTTGTGCGAGGCGGTGAACATGGCGCCCGGCAGGTCGAGCGCGCCGGAGGCGTAGTACAGCTGGTCGGTGGAGCACAGGCCGATCTCGGTGACGTCGGCGCCCTGGGCCGCCGCGCCGCGCGCGAAGGCCGCCGACAGGCCCGGGGAGGAAGGCCGCATGTCGTGTCCGGTGACGATGGCGCTCGCGCCGGTCATCCGGACGAAGGCCGCGCCGAACAACTCGGCCAGGGACTCGTCCCATTGGTCCGGGACCACACCGCGTACGTCGTACGCCTTCACGATCTGCGACAGATCAGCAGCCACGGCCAACCTTCCTGGAAGTCCTGTCGATGCCCACAAACTACCCGCTCGCGCTGACAGGCCGCCGGGCGGTTCGCGAAGGTCAGGGCAGCGGCGGAGGTGGTGCCGCACACCAGCGCGGGCACCCAGGTCTCGCGCAGCCCGCGCCGCCCGTCGGCCAGGGTCGTCAGTTGTCGGGCGACCGCAGGACGCGCAGGTGGCCGCGCCGGGCGACCTCCATCGGGTCGGCACCGCGGCCTCCGCCGCCGGCTCCGGCGGCGCGCTCCTGCGGGCGGGCGGCCTCGCGCACGGCGTTGGCGAGCGCTTCCAGGTCGTCGCCGCTGGGGCGGGCGGGGGCCGAGCCGTCGAGCAGCCGGACGACCTCCCAGCCGCGCGGCGCGGTGAGGCGCTCGGAGTGCTCGGCGCACAGGTCGTAGCAGTGGGGTTCGGCGTAGGTGGCGAGCGGGCCGAGGACCGCGGTCGAGTCGGCATAGACGTACGTCAGCGTCGCGACGGCGGGACGGCCGCAGGCGGTGCGCGAACAGCGACGTACAGGGCTCACGATGTTGGACGGTACCGCACTCTTGAGCGGGCCGCGACGACTCTCCACCAGGTCACTCCACCGTGTCGCACTGTGAATCACCCCACACGGCTGCCCGTGAACACCATCCTGACCTGCGCGGACGTCACTTTTCGGATGATCGGGCAACCTCCGGCGCGATCAGGACCTGGTACAAACCGCATCAATTGCCTTGTGATCGCCGGTCTTGGAGAGATACGGAATCGAGCCCAAGCTTGGCTGGAATGGTCAGCATGTGACATGCGGTGCGACGCGATTCGGGCGTGTCCGGTCCGCGGTGCGGGGACCGGCGCGAGGACCGGGCGGGTACTAATCTTCACCAGTGATGGACACCCCCGTGACGCCCCGTTCCGCCGGCCGCCCCGGGCCCCGTCGCCGTGATCGTCACGGCCGGGGCATGCGCGGGCCGATCGCACCGCCGCAGGTGCCGCTGGCCGCGAGTCGTGCCGACGTGTTCGCGGACCTGGTGCAGGACTCCGTAGAGCGGCTGGAGCGGCGGTGGCCGCAGCTCGCCGACATCGATTTCCTCGTGCTGGAGGTGCCCCGGCTGGACGGGGCGGGCGGGGAGGCCTGGAGCGACGAGGCGGTCCCGCTGGGCGGCACGATTCCCTCGCGGGGCGGGCGGCGGGCTCGGGTGGTGGTGTACCGGCGGCCGGTCGAGATCCGGACGAAGGGGCGGGACGAGCGGGCGGCGCTGGTGCACGAGGTGGTCGTCGAGCAGGTCGCGGAGCTGTTGGGGCTGACGCCGGAGACGGTGGATCCGCGGTACGGGGAGGACTGAGGCGGGCGCGCTTGCGTGCGGTGCGGTGGGCGGCGGTTCGCAGGCGCCCGGCGTCGTGGCTGGCTTCAGGGCGTTGCGCAGCCCGGCGTAGCGGGGTGCCGCCCGTAGGGTGCTACGCGCACTCCCACCCAAGCCGCAGCGGCGCCGCAGGCATCCATCCGCGGCGCCGCACCCCACACACAACGCGAACCCCCACCACCCCGCGCCGGTCAGCGTTGCAGGACCGACAGGTCCTCCTCGGCGTTCGGGACCGAGACCGTGCCTCGGTCGTCGGGGAGGGGCTGGACCGTGAAGAACGGGACGTCGTCCTTGGGGGCCGTCAGGGTGCGCGACGCGTACACCGGGCCGCCCGACACCGGCTCCACCGTCAGGGCGTACGTGCCCTTCAGGCCGTCGGGAACCGGCGCCTCCACGTCCTGGGTCGTGCCGCCCTTGATCGTGTACGTCCGCGACCGGGTCGTGCCGCCCTCGCTGCCCGCCGACGCCGTGATCTTCACCTCGGCGGCCTTCTCCGGCGCCGCCAGCGACAGCGTCGTGCCCTCGGAGCGGTTGTCCGACGACGTCGCGCGCGCCCCTATCGGGCCCGTCGCCGGGATGAACGCCATCTCCTGATCGGCGCCCTCGCCACGCACCACCCGGACCGCCGCCACCACCGGCACGGCCTGCTCCGTCGGCGTCAGCACCAGCGACCCCGCCTCACCGCGCGTGACGTCGCCGAGGTCGACGGCGGTGGTACGGCCCGCCTTGACCCGCACCGTCTCGTGCCCGGCCGGCGTGATCAGCCCGGACGGCGAGGCCAGCCGCACCTTCAGGTCGGCGTCGCTGTCACCGGGCGTGAACAGCACCAGCCGCACCGCCGTCGCGTCCTTGGGAATGCCCGGCACCACCAGCGTTCCCCCGGGGTCCGTGGCGGGCGCCAGCCAGTCGCCCCCCACCTTGTCGTCCAGCGCCTGCACCGCCGCCCCGACGCGCCCGCTGCGGACGCTCACGTGCACGGTGACGTCGCTCTGCTTCTCGCTGCTGAGCGTGGACAACAGGATCGGCTCGCTCGCGTGGGGCTTCACCGTGATGCCCTCGCCCACCGCCGACTTCAGCGCACCGTCCTTGCCGTACAGCTCGATGTCCACGACGGCGGCCGAGTCGTCGGGGTTCGTCAGATGCACGTAGTCGGTGCGGTCGTCCGCCGTACTGGCGCCCGGGAACCAGAAGTCCGTGTCGGGCGCGGCGCAGCTGACGCCCAGCAGCCCGCGCCCGGCGCCCGCGCTGACCTCGGTGGTCTGCTGCACCGTCCAGCCGGGTGCGAACCGCCCCTCGGCCGTCCCGACGAGCGCGGGCGCGTCGCCGCCCGACTTCTCGCCGGTGACCGGCGTGCCGGGCGCCTCCGGTTCCAGGACCGGCTTCTCCGCCTTCTCCGCGCTCTCCGCGTTCTCTTCCTTCTCCCCTTCCTGCCCGGTCCCCTCTCCGTCCTGTGGTGCCGAGCGCAGTTCCGCACGCCCGTCCTTCTCCGTGCCCTTGGTGACGGGCGTGAACGACGTGTACGTCGTCTCGGCCAGGTCGGAGGTGCTGGGCGAGGGGCAGACGAGGCTGGTGCGCTCCACGGGGAGCCGGGCGGCCGTCCCGACCGCGCCGTCCGCGTCCGCGGCCTGAGGCGCGGTGACGGCCGCGAAGCCGGTGACGGCGGCGAGCGCGGTCGCGCCGGCGAGAAGGGACAGGGTCGTGCGCTTCACTGCTGGCTCCCGTCGGAACGCTCGTTGCCCGTGCCGTGCGGGTGGTGGGGCTGTGCCGGGTCGTACGCGGTGTCGTGGCCGCCGTGTCCGTACTGCTGTCCGTACTGCTCTCCGTACGACTGGTCGGGCCCGCCGTACGACGGGTCGTACTCCTGGCCGTAGGCCGTCTGCGGCGAACCCCCGTACGCGTACGGGTCGTACTGCGCGGCCTGGTAGGCGTCGTCACCCGCGTACGGCTGCTGCTGTCCGTAGCCGGCCCCGGCGTACTGCTGGGCGCTGCCGTAGGCGTCGTACGTGCCGTGTTCCTGGCCGTCGCCCGGGTAGCTCGCGGGGTCCCACTCGTCGTAGTCCTGCTGGTGCGGGACCGCTGCAGGTTGCGGGGGCACCGGCGGGGTCCGAGGGGTCGTCGGCGGAGTGCCGGCCTCGATGTCGGCCCCCGCCTCGGCCTCGGCCTGGGCCCGCAGACGGCGCGCGCGGCGGCCCTCTCCGGCGACGGCCTGCGCGGGGACGGCCGGTTCCTCGGGCAGGTCGTCGTCGACGTCGCGGCGGCGGCCGGGCAGTGCGAGGACGACGAGGACGACGGCGAGGAGGCCCTGGGTCCACAGCCAGGCCGTGTGGGTGAGCGGGACGTCGTAGGTGACGTCGAGCCGGCCGCCGGCGGCGGGCAGTTCGAAGCCCTGGGCCCAGCCGTCGACCGTGACGGGCGTCAGCGGCTTGCCGTCCAGGGTGGCCGTCCAGCCGTCGTCGGCCGTGTCGGCCAGGCGCAGCACACGCCCTTCGGGCCCGGACGGGATCTTGCTGTGGATCTCGACGGGACCGGCGGCGACGGGCACGACGGCCCCGGCCGCGGACTCCGCTCCGGCTTCCGTCCCGGTTCCCGCGACGATGGTCGCCCGGGCGACTTCCTGGTCGACCCGCCACAGCGCGCTGCCGTCCTGCTGGCTGAGTCTGCTCAGTCCGGGGGTGGCGTCCAGCACGCGGGTGACCTCGCGCGGCGCGCCCTTGTGCACGAGGACGTAGCGCACGGCGAAGCCGCCGAGCTGGTCGGCCTGGTCGGCGCCGGACCCGGCGACGAGGTTGGCGACGACCTTGTCGAGCGTGGTGTTCTCGCCGTCGCCCGCGGCCTGTTCGGCGTCGCCGAGGCGCGCGCCGGAGCCGCGGACCAGGACGTAGCGCACCTGGGCGGTGGAGTCGCTGTGGAGGACGAGGGTGCGGGCCTGGTCGCGGGTGCCGCTCTCCTCGGCGACGAAGGCGGGCACCTGGACGGGGTCCCGCCGCTCCAGCGGGCCGTCGGCGCCGCGGATCATCCAGCCGGCGGCGGCGAGCAGCGGCCCCGCGGCCGACGCGAACGCGATCAGCACGGCGACGGGCTGGCGCCAGCCGAAGCTCTGCTCGGCCACGCGCGCGCGTGCCCCGTCCGCTCCGAGCGCCGCGGCGGACAGCAGCGCGATGCCGTAGACGAGGGTGGCGGGGCCGGCCCAGGCGGAGCCGTTGGACAGGACGGCGAAGACGAGACCGACCAGGGCGGCGGCCCAGGCGGTGAGGATGCCGAGCCGGCGCTCGGAGCGCAGCAGGGCGGCCAGCGCGGCCAGGACGATGCCGATCAGCATCAGGCCGCTGACCGTGCCGGGGCCGCCGGGGCTCGCGCCGAGCAGGTCGAGGGCGGAGGCGGCGGACGCGCCGTACTCCAGGCCGGCCTCCTGGAAGAAGCCGAAGGGCAGCAGCGTCAGCGACCAGGGCGCGAGCAGCAGCAGCGGCGTGCCGAGCTGGGCCAGGAAGCGCAGTGCGTACGCCGTGATGTCGTCCCGGCGCAGGGCGAGCACGCCGATGCCGAGGACGAGCGCGACGGGCCACACGACGGGCGTGAACGCGGTGGTGAGGGTCAGCAGCAGTGCGTACGCCCAGGTGGCCCGCCAACTGCCGCGCACGCCCTTGGCGTTGGTCAGGCCGGCGGCGGCGATGCCCGCGCGGGCGATGAGCGGGAGCAGGATCGCGAGGACGGCGGTGCCGATGCGGCCGGCGGCGAGGGCGCCGGTGGCGGCGGGCAGGAACGCGTAGGCGACGGCCGCCCAGGCGCGCAGCAGCCGGGAGGTGACGAGCGGTCGGGAGGCGAAGTACGCGGTGAGGCCGGCCAGCGGCACCGAGCAGACGAGCAGGACGGTGACGGCGAGGCCGGTGGAGCCCAGCAGCAGGGAGGCGAACAGGGCGAGCACGGCGAGGTAGGGCGGCGCGGAGGCGGTGCCGCCGGCGCCCACCGCGTGCCAGGCGTCGGTGTAGCGCGACCACAGCTCGCCGGCGCCGGCCGGGGCGGGCAGCAGCGCGCCGCCGGCCAGGGCCCCGCCGCCGAGCAGGGCGCGGCAGGCGATCAGCGAGAACAGCAGCAGGACCAGGAAGAGCACCGGGCCGGGCTTGCGGGCGATGCGCTTGAGCCGGGCGAACTGCTCGACCTGGAGGAAGTCGGCGTCGTCGTCGCCGGGGCCGGACTCGACGGCACCGCCGTGCCGCCCGGCGCCGACGGGGATCTCGGGGTCGGAGCCGCCGAGGACGTTGCCGGCGACCTGTTCGACGGTGGCGCGGACGGTGGCTCCGGGGGGCGGGAACAGGGGGCGCAGTTCGCCCTTGTCCACCTGGGGGCGGCCGCGTGCGCGCCGCCCGGCGAGGATGCGTTCGGGGCGCAGGAGCACGCCGAGCAGGCCGCGGATCTCGTCGACGGCCTGTCCGGGGACCTTGCCGACGAGGTAGGCGAGGGTGCGCAGCAGGGTGCCGAGGACGAGGCGCAGCAGCACCCAGGGCAGCGCGGGTGTACGGGCGTTGACGAGCAGGGTGTAGACGGCGCCCGCCTTGTCGACCTTGTGCGGGGAGGCGGTGGTGCGGCCCGCGCAGTCGACGGTGCGGCGCTCGCGGGAGGCGGCCTCGGCGTGCCGCACGACCGCTTCGGGGGCGACGAGGACGCGGTAGCCCGCCACGTGGGCGCGCCAGCACAGGTCGACGTCGTCGCGCATCAGCGGCAGCCGCCGGTCGAAGCCGCCGAGTTCTTCGTAGACGTCGCGGCGGACCAGCATGCCGGCGGTGGACACCGACAGCACGGGGCGGACGTGGTCGTGCTGGCCCTGGTCCTGCTCGCGGCGGTCCAGGCCGGTCCAGCGGCGGCCGGAGTTGGCGATGGAGACGCCGACCTCCAGCAGCTGACGGCGGTCGTACCAGCCGCGGAGCTTGGGGCCGACGACGGCGACGTCCTCGCGGCCGAGTGCGTACTCGTTGTCCACGACGCGCAGCAGTTCGGCGAGGGCGTCGGGTTCGGGGGCGCAGTCGTCGTGCAGCAGCCACAGCCACTGGACGGGCTCGCCGTGGGGCAGCTCCGGCAGGTCGTAGGCGTCGTCGCGCCAGGTGCGCGTGACGGGGTCCCAGCCGCTGGGGCGCTTCAGGTACGGCAGGTCGTCCGGGGTGAGGACGGGGGCGGTGCGGGCGGCCTCCTCGACGGCCTGGCCGAAGCCGGTGCGCCGGGCGAGGTGGAGCACGCGGTCGTCGCCGACGGCGTCGGTGACCAGGCGGGCGGAGTCGTCGGCGCTGCCGGTGTCGGCGGCCATGACGGACTGCACGGGGCGCTCCTGGCCGAGCAGCCCGGCGAGCGCGTCGGGCAGCCAGCGGGCGCCGTCGTGGGAGACGAGGACCGCGGTCACCACGTGACGCGGGAACTCGGGGGGGCGGGCCGGGTCGAACACAGGCGCGTGCGCCGGGTCGAACGCTGTTGTGGCGGCCGCCTGGTGAGGCGCTGCCGGGTGGCTGTGCACGGACATCGAGGTACGGGCCCCGGTTCGGTGGACTGCGGTGGACGCCCGTGCGTGGTGGTCACGGCGGGGCGTCTCGGACGAGCGACCACACTAGCGGCTGGCCAACAAGGCGGCCCGCCGCCTGTGGACAACCCACCTGCGACGGGCCGAAGCCGCACGTACGAGGACGGATCTGATGCGCCGTTCACCGGACGGCGGCCTCACCGAGGCGGCTTTCAGACGGCGGCCTTCTTCAGCCGGCGGCGCTCCCGCTCGGACAGGCCGCCCCAGATGCCGAAGCGCTCGTCGTTGGCGAGGGCGTACTCGAGGCACTCGGAGCGGACCTCGCAGGCGAGGCAGACCTTCTTGGCCTCCCGGGTGGAGCCGCCCTTCTCGGGGAAGAAGGACTCGGGGTCGGTCTGGGCGCACAGCGCGCGCTCCTGCCAGCCGAGTTCCTCGTCCGCGTCGTCGACCAGCAGTTGCTGCACCAGCTCGGTCATGTGCGCCCCTCGTCTGTCTTTCGCGTCCCCGTGATGTTGCCGTTACCGATTCCGGCTGAACGACACGAGTGAAATTACAAGTGTGCTGCTCCGGGCGAGTCAAGCCGAGATCTGCTATTGGGCCCCTTATTCACTCTGCGGAACCAAGGCCATGCGGTAAGTGTTCAAATCGCCATAAACCTTGACACGCCGACGAGGCCCACGAGGGCCTCCACCCCCGCACAGCGCCTGTGCAGGGAAGGACGCCCTCGTGTTCGATCCCGTTCCGGCACACACCGCGAAGCGGCCCTGATCACATTCGCATCACAGGATCGCAACGGGGGTTGTGCGCCCGGCTTGTGCGCCATGTGTCCCGACAACCGCGTGAGCAAACCTTTCACCATTCAGATGAACCGGATGAGGTGAACCATGTCCCACATACCGGGCATCGAGTTGACAGTGCGGGTGTGAGCCGCTGTCCTTGTGGGCATGCTCGCGAACTTGGCGCTCACCCCGACCCGCTCCGCCGGGTCCCACGGTGCTGCCCGGGCTCGCTGTAGCTGTTGTTGCTGTTCCGGCTGTTGAGCCAAGCGCGCTCCGGCTGTCGTGCGGGTCCACCCGACCCGCCCGCCTCTCCCCACCGCCCTCACCTGGGCGTCCCCCTCGCTCTCTCCCCCGCACTCTTCCGCCGAGGAACCCCGCACCCCATGAACAGCGACAGCGACCTGCAGATCGCCGGCGACATCCTCGAAGTCCCGCATCTTCTCCAGGCACCGCGCGAGCACCCGGCCACCGTCGCCGAGTACGCCGGTCTCGCCCGCTCCATCGCCGCCGACCGGGCCCAGTGGGAGCCCCTGGTCCGCTACGACGCCACCACCCGCTGGTACCACCGGCTGCGCACCGGTCCGGGCTACGAGGTGTGGCTGCTGTCCTGGGTCCCCGGGCAGGGCAGCGGGCTGCACGACCACGGAGCCTCCTCGGGCGTGCTGACCGTCCTGGACGGCACGCTGACCGAGCGCACGCGGCGCGGCACGCGCGCGTTGCGGCCGGGCGCCCAGCGGGTGTTCGCGCCGGGCTACACGCACGAGGTGATCAACGACGCGCTGGAGCCCGCGGTGAGCCTGCACGTCTACTACCCGGGCCTGACGGAGATGACGATGTACTCGGCGCGGTGCACGGCCGCCGCGCCGCACGGCGCCGGTACCGGTGCCGTGACGACTGCCTGACGCACTGTCGTACCCGCCTGCAAGACTGGGGCCATGCGCATTGTGGTTCTGGCAGGCGGCATCGGCGGTGCCCGGTTCCTGCGCGGTCTGAAGCAGGCCGCACCGGACGCGGACATCACGGTCATCGGCAACACCGGGGACGACATCCACCTCTTCGGGCTGAAGGTCTGCCCGGACCTCGACACGGTGATGTACACGCTCGGCGGCGGCATCAACGAGGAGCAGGGCTGGGGGCGGGCCGACGAGACCTTCCACCTCAAGGAGGAGCTCGCGGCGTACGGCGTGGGGCCCGGGTGGTTCGGGCTCGGCGACCGGGACTTCGCCACGCACATCGTGCGGACGCAGATGATCGGCGCCGGATATCCGCTCAGCGCGGTGACCCAGGCCCTCTGCGACCGCTGGAAGCCGGGTGTGCGCCTGATCCCGATGACCGACGACCGGGTCGAGACGCATGTCGCCGTGGAACTGGACGGCGAGCGCAAGGCGATCCATTTCCAGGAGTACTGGGTACGGCTGCGGGCCTCCGTCCCCGCCGAGGCGGTCGTACCGGTCGGCGCCGAGCAGGCGAAGCCGGCGCCCGGCGTGCTGGAGGCGATCGCCGAGGCGGACGTGATCCTCTTCCCGCCCTCCAACCCCGTCGTCTCCGTCGGCACCATCCTCGCCGTGCCCGGCGTCCGGGAGGCGATCGCCGACGCCGGAGTGCCGGTGGTCGGCCTGTCCCCCATCGTCGGGGACGCGCCGGTGCGCGGGATGGCCGACAAGGTGCTCGCGGCGGTCGGCGTGGAGGCCACGGCCGCGGCCGTCGCCGAGCACTACGGCTCCGGTCTGCTGGACGGCTGGCTGGTCGACACGGTCGACGCGGAGTCGGTCACGCGCGTGCAGGCCGCCGGGATCCTCTGCCGGGCGGTGCCGCTGATGATGAGCGACGTGGCGGCGACCGCGCAGATGGCGCGCGAGGCGCTGGCGCTGGCGGAGGAGGTGCGGGCGGCGTGAGCGGCGACGGCTACCGGGTCTGGGCCGTACCGGGCCTGCCCGAGATCACCCCCGGCGCCGACCTCGCCAAGCTGATCGCCGAGGCCGAGCCGGGTCTGGCCGACGGGGACGTGCTCCTGGTCACCTCCAAGATCGTCTCCAAGGCCGAGGGACGCGTCGTCCGGGCGGCCGACCGGGAAGCCGCGATCGACGCGGAGACGGTGCGGGTGGTGGCCCGGCGCGGCACGCTGCGCATCGTCGAGAACCGCCAGGGCCTGGTCATGGCGGCGGCGGGCGTCGACGCGTCCAACACCCCCGCCGGCACCGTGCTGCTCCTCCCAGAGGACCCGGACGCCTCGGCCCGCGCGATCCGCGACGGGCTGCGCGACGCCCTCGGCGTCACGGTCGGCGTGGTCGTCACCGACACCTTCGGCCGGCCCTGGCGCGCCGGCCTGACGGACGTGGCGATCGGCGCGGCCGGAATCCGGGTCCTGAACGACCTGCGCGGCAGCACGGACGCGCACGGCAACCCGCTCGGCGCCACCGTCGTCGCCACGGCGGACGAGCTGGCCGCGGCGGGCGACCTGGTCAAGGGCAAGGCCGGCGGGCTGCCGGTCGCCGTCGTCCGCGGGCTGCCGCACGTGGTGTCCGAGGACGACGGGGAGGGCGCCCGCGCGATGGTGCGCGGCGCGCGGGACGACATGTTCCGGCTGGGCACCTCCGAGGCGGTACGGCAGGCGGTGACCCAGCGCCGTACGGTGCGCAGCTTCACCGACGATCCCGTCGATCCCGGAGCCGTACGACGGGCGGTGGCCGCCGCGGTCACCGCGCCGGCCCCGCACCACACGACGCCGTGGCGTTTCGTGCTCCTGGAGTCCCCGGAGTCCCGCACCCGTCTGCTGGACGCGATGCGGGACGCGTGGATCGCCGACCTGAGGGCCGACGGCAAGTCCGAGGAGTCCGTCGCCAAGCGGATCCGGCGCGGCGACGTGCTGCGCAACGCCCCGTACCTCGTCGTCCCGTGCCTGGTCATGGACGGCTCGCACACGTACGGGGACGCGCGGCGCGACGGGGCGGAGCGGGAGATGTTCGTCGTGGCCGCCGGGGCGGGCGTGCAGAACTTCCTCGTGGCGCTGGCCGGGGAGCGGCTGGGCTCGGCATGGGTGTCGTCGACGATGTTCTGCCGGGACGTCGTGCGCGAGGTGCTGGACCTGCCGGCGGACTGGGACCCCATGGGTGCCGTCGCGGTCGGCCGTCCGGCCGAGGAGCCCCGGCCGAGACCCGCGCGGGACGCCGGGGCGTTCCTGGAAGTGCGGTGAGGCCGGGTCGCGAGCACCTACCCTCGTACTGACCTCTTTCGTTTCCGCTCTTCTCCGGGACCTCACTCGTGGCTGGACGTTTCGCTCCCCGGCCGACACGGGCGACCGTGCGCGGCGGGCAGGTCGCCGTGCCCGCGGGGGTGCCGCGGCAGGCCGCCGCGCCGGGAAAGGTCCGCACCTGGGTGCCGGACGGGCCGTTCGACCTGGGGCTGGTGCTGGGGCCGCTGCGGCGCGGACCGGGCGACCCCACGTTCCGGGCCATGCCGGACGGTTCGGTGTGGCGGGCGAGCCTGACGCCCGCCGGGCCCGGGACGCTGCGGGTCGCGGCCCGAGGCGGGGAGGTGCGGGGCGAGGCCTGGGGGCCGGGGGCCGAGTGGCTGCTGGAGCGGTTGCCGGGGATGCTCGGTGCGGACGACGATCCGTCCGCGTTCGAGCCGCGGCACCGGCTGCTGGCGGTGACGCGGCACCGGCGGCCGGGGTTGCGGCTGACGCGGACCGGGCTGGTGCTGGAGTCGCTGATTCCGTCGGTGCTGGAACAGAAGGTCACGACGGTCGAGGCGTATCAGGCGTGGCGGTTGCTGGTACGGAAGTACGGGGAGCCGGCGCCGGGGCCGGCGCCCGGGCGGATGTACGTGATGCCGGCGCCTCGGACGTGGGCGCTGATCCCGTCCTGGGAGTGGCACCGCGCGGGGGTCGACAACAAGCGGGCGTCCACGATCCTGCGGGCGGTGCGGGTCGCCGCGCGGATGGAGGAGGCGGCCGGGATGGAACCGGCCGCCGCGCAGGCGCGGTTGGAGGTCGTGCCGGGGATCGGGCCGTGGACGTCGGCGGAGGTCGTGCAGCGCAGTCACGGGGCGCCGGATGCGGTGACGGTGGGGGATCTGCATCTGCCCGGGATCGTGGGGTGGGCGCTGGCGGGGAACCGGGGGGCCGACGACGAGGAGATGCTGCGCCTGCTGGAGCCGTATGCGGGGCAGCGGCATCGGGCGGCGCGGTTGATCCTGCTGAGCGGGAGGGTGCCGCCGCGGCGGGCGCCGAGGATGGCGGTGCGGGACATCGGGCGGTTGTGAGGCGGGTCTTACGGGTGCCTGGTGCCGCCCGTTTGCAGGGGTCCTGCGTCGTGGCTGGGGGTCGGGGCGTTTGTGCGGCCCGGCGTGACGGGGTGCCGCCCGCGCCCACGGGCTGTCGCCGACGGTTCGACAGTGCCCGGCGTCGTGGCCGGCGTCAGGGCGTTTGCGCAGCCCGGCGGGACGGGGTGCCTCCCCCAGAGGGGGCACCCCCAGCGCCCACCCGTGCCGCCCCAGCGGCACGACTGCCCGCGGGCTGCGGGCGGGCGCCGTCGGGCGGGGTTACGTGTCCGGGGAGAAGCGCAGGGCGCCCGAGGGGATGCGGGCGTCGCACCAGACACGGGCGCCGTCTCTCAGTTCGTTGTCGGCGCCGACCACCGCGCCGTCCCCGATGACCGTGCCCGTCAGCACCGAGCGCCGGCCCACGCGGGCCCGGTTGCCGACGAGGGAGTCCGTGACGACCGCGCCGGGCTCGATCACCGCCCCCGGCAGGATCGTGCTGCCGAAGACCCGCGCGCCCTCCGCCACGAACGCCCCCTCGCCGACCACCGTCCCGCCCGCCAGCTTGGCGTCGAGCGCCACCCTCGCCGTCGGCAGGACGAGCCGGTCGCCGCAGCGGCCGGGTATCGCCGGGGACGGGGCCCGGCCCAGGACCAGGTCCGCCGAGCCCCGGACGAACGCCGCCGGCGTGCCCAGGTCCAGCCAGTACGTCGAGTCGACCATGCCCTGGAGGTGCGCGCCGGCCGCCAGCAGCTCCGGGAACGTCTCACGCTCGACCGAGACCGGCCTGCCCGCCGGGATCGTGTCGATGAGCGAGCGGCGGAAGACGTACGCCCCCGCGTTGATCTGGTCGGTGACGATCTCCTCCGGCGTCTGGGGTTTCTCCAGGAACGCCAGGACGCGCCCCGTCCCGTCCGTGGGGACCAGCCCGTACGCCCTCGGGTCCGTCACCTGCGTCAGATGCAGGGAGACGTCCGCCCCCGTCGACCGGTGGGTGTCCACCAGCGCCCGGATGTCCAGCCCCGTCAGGATGTCGCCGTTGAAGACCAGCACCGGGTCGTCCGGTCCCGAGTGGAGCCGCGACGCCACGTTGCGGATCGCGCCGCCCGTGCCGAGCGGTTCCTCCTCCGTCACGTACTCGATGTGGAGCCCGAGCGACGAGCCGTCGCCGAAGTAGGGCTCGAAGACCTCGGCCAGATAGGACGTGGCGAGCACGATGTGCTCCACTCCCGCCGCTTTCGCCCGCGCCAGCTGGTGCGTGAGAAACGGCACCCCCGCCGCCCTGACCATCGGCTTGGGGGTGTGCACCGTGAGCGGGCGCAACCGCGTGCCCTTGCCGCCGACCAGGAGGATCGCTTCTGTCACCTGTCGTCTCTGCTTCCTGCCGGGACCGGCCGAACTGTCTTTCGGCCGGCCAGTGTATGCAGACCGTTCCATGACGCCGTCGACGGCAGTGCGGTGCGTGTTCCCGTCCCCCCACTGTCCTTCCGCCCGTGCCCCCGATGGCGGTGAACGCCCCCTCAGCGCCCCTGGTAGCGGGCCGCGGTCGAGCGGGCGGTGCCGAGTTTGCCGTACAGCCGCCGTCCCGGACAGTCCGTCACGAAGCCGTCGCGATGGCCCGAGATCACGTTCAGTCGTACGTTCTTGCCTTTTCGGTGGAGGTTGCCGCCGCCGGACTTCAGGTAGGTCTTGCCGCGCGGGTTCATGCCGTAGAGCCCGAGCTTCCAGGCGGTCAGGCGGGCGATGGCCTTCACCGCCGCCGACGAGGGCTTCTTGGAGCTGTAGGTGCCGAGTACGGCGACTCCCATGCTGTTGCTGTTGAAGCCGTAGGTGTGCGCGCCCAGGACCGGCTTGGCCACCCCGCCGGCGCGGCCCTCGTAGATCTTTCCGCACTTGTCGATGAGGAAGTTGTAGCCGATGTCGCGCCAGCCCATGCTCTTGACGTGGTAGCGGTAGATACCGCGGATGACGGAGGGGGCCTGCGAGCAGCGGTAGTTGTTGCCCGTGGCCGAGTGGTGCACGAAGGCGGCCTTGACCTTCTTGGTGTAGGCGAACTTCTTCTCGCGCAGCTTCTCGTCGGCGCCCCAGCCGCGGCGGGTGACGATGCGCGGACGCGGCCCGATGTACGGCTTGGCCCGCTGCTGCCCTGCCTGCACCGCCGGTGCCGGCTGCCCGGTCAGGGCGCCGGCGCCCAGGGCGAGCAGTTCGCGCTCCGTCTGCTCGCGGCTCAGTGCCATGATCTCGGCGGCGCCGAGCGGGGCGAAGTCGGCGTTGGCGGCGGACGCGGCCAGCGCCTCGGCCGACGCGGCCGGCACGGCGCTCTGGGCGCCGGTGCGCGGTCCGTCGGCGGGAGCGCCGGCCGGGGGCGGGTCGCCCTGCCCGGGGTCGACGAGTTCGAGGCGGAGCCCGGAGGGCAGGGGCACCGCGGCGGGCGCCGGCCCGGGCGGCACGGAGCGGTCGCCCGCCCCGGTGCCGGGGTCCGTGCCGGAGTCCGTGCCGAGGTCCGTGCCGGGGTCCGTGCCGGGGTCCGTGCCGGAGTCCGCGCCCCGGTCCGTCCCGGCGGGGGCGGGGCGGACCCGGACCTCCACGCCGTCCGACTCTCCCACCCACAGCGGTGCCGTGGCGCCCCGTACCCGCCCCGACCGGCGCTCGGCGCTGCCCGGGTCGGCGGCGTGCTCGGCGTTGTGCGTCTCGAGGTCCTGCCAGCCGGACCAGGCTCCGGTGGCGACGGCCCGGGTACGGACCTGGACGGTGCCGTGCAGTTCGGTCGCGGGGTCGTCCCACACGACGCCGACGAGGGAGAAGGGCCGTACGTCGTGGCGGGACAGGCCCTGCGCGGTGACGCCCGGCGTGCGGTCGCCGGCGAGGGGCCGCAGGGGCAGGGACCGGGTGCTGCCGGGGACATGGGGCTCGACCGGCACCGGCTGCGCCGGGCTCCGGTCCGCCTCGGCCGACCCCGACGGCTCCCCGCCGGCTTCAGCCGACCCCGACGGCCCTCCGTCCGCCTCGGCCGTCACCGACGGCCCCCCGCCGGCCTCTGCCGACACCGACGGTCTCCCGTTCGTGGGCGCCTGGGCGGCCGCGGGCGGGGCGAGGGGGAGGGCGAGGGCGGCCGCACACGTGACACCGATCGAGGAAGCAAGGAATCCACGCATGCTCCTGATCCTGGACATCCTCCGACAAATCTGTCCATTTGGAACTTGACGGTGCGCCAGGCGCGTTCGGCCGATCCGGTGGCCGTACGGCGCCCCGTCCGTTCGGTGCGCGCCGTGTGGCCCGCGTACGCTTGCGCGGGTGAACGCCACCGACCGCACCCCTGCCGACCTGCTGAGTTCCGCGCTCGCCGCGGACCCGGGACGCCCCCTGGTGACCTTCTACGACGACGCCACGGGCGAACGCGTCGAACTCTCGGTGGCCACCTTCGCCAATTGGGTGGCCAAGACCGCCAACCTCCTCCAGGACGAGCTGTCCGTCGAACCCGGGGACCGGGTCGCGCTGCTGCTGCCCGCGCACTGGCAGACGGCGGTGTGGCTGCTGGCGTGCGCGTCGGTCGGCGTGGTCGCCGACGTGGCCGGGGACCCGGCGGCGGCGGACGTGGTGGTCAGCGGGCCGGAGCCGGAGTCGCTCCAGGCGGCGCGGGCCTGCTCCGGGGCCCGGATCGCACTGGCGCTGCGCCCGCTCGGCGGGCGGTTCCCGCAGGCGCCGGAGGGGTTCACCGACTACGCGGTGGAGGTGCCGGGCCAGCCGGACCGCTTCGTGCCGTACACGCCGGTGGACCCGGAGGAGCCCGCGCTCATCGTGGCCGGGCGGGAGTTCAGCGGGGCCGAGGTGGTCGAGCGGGCACGCGCGGAGGCGACGGCGCTCGGTCTGACGGGGCCGGGCGCACGGCTGCTGTCGAGCCTGCCGTACGACACCTGGGAAGGGCTGAACGCCGGGCTGTACGGGCCGCTCGCGACCGGCGGCTCGGTGGTGCTGTGCCGGAACCTGGACCGGCTGGCCGCCGAGGCGCTGGACCAGCGGATCGAGTCGGAACGGGTGACCGCGACAGCGCGCTGACGCGCCACGGGACCATCACGCGGCCCGCCCCCGTCGCCGACCCGCCCCCGACGGCGCGCTGACGCACCACCGGGCCGGCACGCGGTCCGCCCACCCCCTTCGCCGACCCGCCCCTCCCCCGTTCGGCGCATCCCGAGCCGCCCCGCGCCGGGCGGGCGGGCCATGCTCGTAGCGGCAGCAGGAATGCACGACACGTGGCACGGCACGCTCGTACGGCATGAGGGGGTGGCGCCAGACGTGGGCGACAGGGCAGGTGCGTCCTCTCCCGAGGCCGGGGGCCGGCCCCTGGGCCCGGGCGCCGGGGCGTCCGCGACCGGCGCCGGGGCCGCACGGCGCCGCCGGCGCCGGCTGGGCTGGGCCGGGGCCGCCGTCGCCGGAGTGGTGGCCGGTGCCGCGGCCGGCGGCTGGGCGGTGTACGCCAAGCTGGACGGGAACATCACGCCCGACGAGGCCGCCGCGGCCGAGCTGGCCCGGTACGAGGAGGAGCGTCCCACCGCCCTCGTACGCGGCGCGCAGAACATCCTGCTGATCGGCTCCGACTCCCGGGCCGGCGAGGACAACGCCCGCTATGGGCGCGACCCGGGGACCGAGCGGTCGGACACCGTGATCCTGCTGCACCTGGCGGCGGGCCGGCGCAGCGCCACCGCCGTCTCCCTCCCCCGCGACCTGATGGTGCGCGTGCCGGGCTGCCGCCGCCCCGACGGCTCCCGCACCGAGCCGGTGTTCACGATGTTCAACTACGCCTTCGAGGCCGGCGGTTCGGCGTGCACGATCCGGACGGTGGAGAAACTCACCGGCATCCGCGTCGACCACCATGTCGTCATCGACTTCCACGGCTTCAAGGAGATGGTGGACGCGGTCGACGGCGTCGAGGTGTGCCTCACGGAACCCGTCGACGACGAGGCGGCCGGGCTGCGCCTGCCCGCCGGACGGGTGACGCTCGACGGGGAGCAGGCCCTCGGCTACGTCCGCGCCCGCAAGTCGCTCGGCAACGGCAGTGACACCGGCCGGATGGAACGGCAGCAGCACTTCCTCGGAGCGCTCGTCAACAAGGTGCAGAGCAATGACGTCCTGCTGAATCCGGTGAAGCTGTACCCGGTTCTGGACGCCGCCACGTCCTCCCTCACCACCGACCCGGACCTGGCGAGTCTGCGCGGTCTGTACGACCTCGTGCGCGGGCTGCGCGACATTCCCACCGAACGCGTGCAATTCCTGACCGTTCCACGGGAGTCGTACGCGCAGGACGTCAATCGCGACCAGCTCATGGAGCCCGAGGCGGAGGAGTTGTTCACCCGGCTGCGGACGGACGAACCGGTGACGGTCGCCGATCGCGGGCGCGGACAACGGGATTCCGGCGGGCACGGAACGTACGGGCGCGGCGACGCAACGTCCCGGGAAAAGCGCGGGGACGAGCCCGCGGCCGGCGATTCTCCCGCCCCGACGTTCACCGGGAACACCGCCGCGGAGGACGGCTGCGGGTAAAGCCGACTCAAAGGCGGCACACAGAAACCGGCTCTCGTCCATGGAATTGGGCGGATTGCCCGGTTGTAGGGTCGTGGAATTTGTCACCGGCGTCGCCGCACGTTGAACTGGGCAGTTAGTGTGAGCGCTCCGGTGCCCGTCCCCGAGACCGTCGTCCCGCGGTCGCGCACCAAGTCAGACCCGGAGTGAGAGACCCGAGCGCCTTTGAGGGGGAAGGCGCCGCGTGGCCCCGACGGAGGATTCGGACAACCGTGGACGCGCAAGGCCGTGGGCGGGCGGAGAACATCGACCCCGCAGACCAGTGGGTACTCAATCCGCGCACCGGCGAATACGAACTGCGACTAGGCCCTTCCGCTCCGCAGTCGGCGGTCCCCGGACCCCGCAGAGCCTCCCCCGACGCGGGCGCCGCACCGCGCGGCCGTACGGCGAACCCCGACCGCGGCGCCCCGGGCCGCGACCGGCCGGACCGGGACGCTCCCGGCCGTGAGGTCCCGCCCCCGCGCAGGCGGCGCGGCGCACCCGCGGAGCCGCCCCCCGGACGGCGCGGGCGCCGGCCGGTGAAGAAGAAGTCGACGGGCAAAAAGGTCCTGATGTGGTCCGGCGGCACGCTGGCGTTCGTCGTCCTGGGCACCGCGGCGGCCGCGTACTTCTATCTGGAGCACCTGAACGACAACATCACCTCGGTCTCCGACGACGGCGCGAGCACGGGTGGCTTCCGCAAGGACGAGGCCATCAACATCCTGCTGATCGGCACCGACAAGCGCACCGGCGCCGGCAACGACGGCTACGGCGACGCCGGGAGCGAGGGGCACGCCGACACCACGATCCTGCTGCACGTCTCCAAGGACCGGTCGAACGCCACCGCGCTGAGCATCCCGCGCGACCTGATCGTGGACATCCCCGACTGCCCCACGGAGCAGGAGGACGGCTCCCAGAAGATCATCCCCGGCGAGCAGGGCGTCCGCTTCAACACCAGCCTCGGCCAGCGCGGCCGCACCCCGAGCTGCACGATGCGGACGGTCACCGAACTGACCGGCGTCAAGCCCGACAACTTCATGGTGGCCGACTTCAACGCGGTCAAGACGCTGTCCTCGGCGGTCGGCGGTGTCGAGGTGTGCCTGAACAAGGACATCGACGACCCCGACTCTCATCTGAACCTGCCGGCGGGCAAGCACACCGTGGAGGGCGAGCAGGCCCTGGCGTTCGTCCGCACCCGGCACTCCGTGGGCACGGGCGGCGACCTGAGCCGGATCGAGCTCCAGCAGCAGTTCCTCGGCTCGCTGATGCGCAAATTGAAGTCCAACGACACCCTCACCAGCCCGTCGAAGATGGTGAAGCTGGCCGAGGCGGGCACCGAGGCCCTCACGGTCGACTCCCAGCTCGACAGCATCGGCAAGCTGAAGGACCTCGGACTGGAGCTGGGCAAGCTCGACACCAAGAACCTGACGTTCATCAGGGTGCCAGTGCGCGACAATCCCGCCGAGAAGGTCAAGGCGACGGTCGTCCTGGACGAGTCCAAGGCCCCGCAGGTCTTCGACATGATCAAGAACGACGTCTCCTTCACCGAGGTCAAGGAAAAGAAGAAGAAGGAGGCCGCCGCGGTCGCCGCCCGGCTGGAGGGCCCCAAGGCCGACGCCTCCGAGGTCCGCGTCCGCGTCCTCAACGGCGGTGCCCCGAGCGGCAGTGCCCAGCGGGAGCTGGCCTGGCTCCAGACCGAGGCGGGGGTCACCAAGTCCGAGAACGCGGGCAACGCGCCCGAGGAACTGGCCAAGACCACGCTGGAGTACGCCCCCGACCAGGCCGACCAGGCGCGCCGTCTCGCCGACCTGCTGGGTCTGTCCGGCTCGGCGATGAAGGAGGGCGAGAGCGTGACCAACGCCCAGGGCCTGCCCACCATGACGCTGACGCTGGGCAAGGACTTCAAGGGCGCCGGAGTGAAGCTGAACGGGACGTCCGCGGCCCCGGCCGACGTGGAGAAGTCCACCGCCGACCAGGTCAAGTGCGCCCAGTGATCCGGCGGGCCACGGGCCGCCGTACCCCGTGCGAACGGATCCCCCGCCGGGACGCAACCCTTGGCACGCGTCGGCCGTCACATACGTGAGCAGGACATCAGGAGGGTCTCGTCGTCCACGTGGGGCCGCGCCGGCGTCGTGTGCCCGCTGACCCGACCGCGCGGAGGAATCGGCGGCCCTCCTCCGCGTCACACGCCTCACTGACGCTCGGGGACGGCCGGCGACGACGCCGGCACCGGGCCGGACTCCACGCGCGGGCGCGCGGCTCGACGCCCCGGTGAAGGCGCCGGAGGCGGAGAAGTCCACGGCCGGCAGCGTGCAGTGCGCCGGTCGAGGCCGTGAGGTGACCTGAGGAGCCCGTCGCGCGTCTGACAGGACGAGGGGCAGGCGCGGTGGCGGGGTGTGCGGGCGGGGGCCCGTGGGCGGGGAAGGACAGGACGTGACGCGAAGCAGTGTGCAGGAGGAGGCGGCGCCCGGTGCGGTGCGGACCCCCGCCGGGCCCGGCGGGGCCGCCGGCGGAGGCGGCGCCGAAGGGGAGAGCGGCGGTGACGGCTGCACGGAGGCGGGCGGCCGGAGCGGTGGCCGCCGGCCGCGGCGCCGCCGGGTGCTGCGCTGGACCGCCACCGTCCTCGCCCTGCTCATACTCGGCACGGCCGGGGCCGGCTACCTCTACTACCGGCATCTGAACGGCAACATCAAGAAGGACGAGCTGAACCTGGGCGACAACAAGGTCGCCGAGCCGACGCCGAACGCCGCCGGGCAGACCCCGCTGAACATCCTGGTCATCGGGTCGGACGCGCGCGACACCGAGGAGAACCAGGAACTCGGCGGCGCCCGCGAGACGTTCGGCTCGACGCCGCTGGCGGACGTGCAGATGCTGGTGCACCTGTCGGCCGACCGCACCAACATGTCGGTCATCAGCATGCCCCGCGACACCCTGGTGCACATCCCCAAGTGCACCGACCCGGACGACGGGAAGGTCTACCCGGCGAGCCAGGGCCGGACGATGACCAACCAGAGCCTCGGCCACGGCGGCCCCGGCTGCACGGTGGCCACCTGGCAGGAGCTGACCGGCATCCACATCGACCACTTCGTCATGGTGGACTTCGCCGGCGTGGTGGCGATGGCGGACGCCGTCGGCGGCGTCCCCGTCTGCGTGGACGCCAACATCCACTCGCGCACCGCCGACGGCAAGGGCTCGGGCCTGAAACTGGAGAAGGGCACCACGGACATCAAGGGCGAGCAGGCCTTGCAGTGGCTGCGCACCCGGTACGGCTTCGAGGACGGCAGCGACCTCGCCCGCGCCAAGGCCCAGCACATGTACATGAGCGCGATGGTCCGTCAGCTGCGCCAGAACGCCACTCTCAGCAGCCCCAACAAGCTGCGCCGGCTGGCCGAGGAGGCCACCAGGGCGCTCACCGTCGACCCGGGCCTGGACACCGTCAAGAAGCTGTACGACCTCAGCACCGAGCTGCGCAAGGTGAAGCCGGAGCGCATCACCATGACGACGATGCCCAACCGCTACGTGGGCGCGCGCGTCGAGCCGACCGAGGACGCCGAGCAGCTGTTCCGGCTGGTGCGCGAGGACATCCCCCTGGACGGCAAGGGCGCGAAGCCGAAGAAGGACCAGGGGGAGGCGGAGACGCCCGACAAGACGCCCGCCGACCAGGCCGCCGAGGACGCGGAGATCGCCGTGCAGGTGCGCAACGGCACCCGTACCGGCACCGGTCCGCCGGTGCCCGGGCGCGCGGGCACGGTCGCCGGGCTGCTCGCGGAGAAGGGCTTCGCGCAGGCGGTCGCCGACCAGTCCACGGTGCTGTCCGAGGAGCGCACGGTGGTCCGCTACCCGAGCGCCGACCTGGAGGGCGACGCCCGCCGGGTCGCCGAGGCGCTGGGCATCCCGGCGAGTGCGGTGCAGCGGTCCACGGACGTCTCCGGGGTGACGCTCGTCGTCGGCGCGGACTGGCGCGAGGGCACTCGGTACCGGGCGCCGGAACAGGACGACACCACGCCCGAGTCGGCCGACGCCCTCAACGGAGCCGACGACAGCGCCTGCATGGCGGTGGACCCGGCGTTCACCTGGTGAGGACCGGCGGACGCTGACGGTCAGCGGGCGGGGTCGGCCTCCGCCCGCACCGCGGGCCGCCGCGACGCGATCACCTTGCGGGCCAGCGACCGCGGGCTGGTCAAAAAGCCCCAGCCCCACGACATGTGCATGGTCGCCAGCGCCACCGGGATCCGCAGCCGGGCCTTGACCGGGAGCCCCTTGCCCGCCGGTACCGACCCGGCGGCGATGGCCGCCAGGTAGCCGCCGGGGATCACGAACCCCCACGGCGTGAGCGCCGCGCCGACCACGAGGCCGGCCGCGATCGCGCACACGGCCGTCGGCGGGGCGAGGTAGCGCAGGTTGATGGAGCCGGAGTGGTAGCGGGCGACGACGTGCCGCCAGCGGCCGTAGTCCTTGTACTGCTTGGCCAGCGCCCGCACGCTCGGCCGGGGCCGGTAGGAGACCTTCAGCTCCGGCGAGAACCAGATCAGCCCGCCGGCCTCGCGGATGCGGAAGTTCAGCTCCCAGTCCTGGGCACGGATGAACTCCTCGTTGTAGCCGCCCTGCTGCTCCAGTGCCTCGCGGCGGAACACCCCGAGGTAGACCGTCTCGGCGGGGCCCGCCTGGCCGCCGGTGTGGAAGGCGGCGTTGCCGACGCCGATCTTCGAGGTCATGGCGGCGGCGACCGCGTGCTCCCAGTCGTTCTCGCCCTCGGCGTGCATGATGCCGCCGACGTTCTGCGCGCCGGTCTCCTCCAGGAGCCGCACGGCGGTGGCGATGTAGTCCGGCGACAGCATGCCGTGGCCGTCGACACGGACGACGACCGGGTGGCGGGAGGCCTTGATCGCGGCGTTCAGCGCGGCCGGGGTGCGCCCGGTGGGGTTGGGCACGGTGTGCACGCGCGGGTCCTCGCGGACCAGCTCGGCGGCGATCTCGTCCGTGCGGTCCGTGGACGGACCGAGGGCGATCACGACCTCCATCTCGCCGGCGTACTCCTGGGCGAGGATGGCGCGGACGGCGCCGCGCAGATGCCGCTCCTCGTTGAGGACGGGCATGATCACGGAAACGGCGGGGAGCCGCACGTCGGGCTTGGCGTTCATCGGTGCTCACGTTACCGCGAACGGGGGACACGGGTGCGCGCCGCGGGGTCGCTGCCCCGGGCCGCAGATCGTATCGGCCTACCGTGCTCAGGGTTCCCACGTCCGGCCGCAGCCCGCACGGGCCCGTCCTCGCGGAGGTGTCCCCTTGCCCAAGCCGCCCCGCTCCCCCGCCTCCCGGGTGCCGGCCGTGCCCACGCGGGGCGGCCCCCCGTCGCAGCGGCGGCGCCCGCAGGCCGCCCGGCGGGCGCCCGCGCGGCGCAGGCGACCGCGCTGGGCCATGCGGACGGTGACGGCGCTGTCGGTGGTGGTGCTGGCGTCCGCCGGGATCGGGCACGCGGTGCTGTCCACGCTGGACGCGGACATCGGCCGGGTCGACGCCTTCAAGGACATGAAGAACCGCCCGGAGGCCGGGCACGGCATGAACGTCCTGCTGGTCGGCACCGACGGCCGGGAGAAGATCTCCGAGGAGGAGCGGAAGAAGTACCGGCTCGGCGGCGCGCCCTGCCACTGCACCGACACGATCATGATCGTGCACATCTCGGAGGACCGGGACCGCGCCAGCGTGGTCAGCCTGCCCCGCGACTCCTACGCCATGACCCCGCCGCACACCGACCGCAACACCGGCAAGCGGCACGGCGGGCACCCGCTCAAGCTGAACGCCGCGTACGCCGAGGGCGGCCCCCGGCTGACGATCCGCACCGTGGAGAACATGACCCGCGTGAAGATCGACCACTATCTGGAGGTCGACTTCACCAGCTTCATGAAGACGGTCGACGTGCTCGGCGGGGTGGAGATCTGCACCGCCGAGCCCCTCAAGGACAGCCACAGCGGGCTGGACCTGCCCGCCGGCAACCACACGCTCCTGGGCGGGCAGGCCTTGCAGTACGTCCGCGCCCGGCACGTCGACGGCGCCTCGGACCTGAGCCGGATGAAGCGCCAGCAGCAGTTCCTCGCCGCCCTCATCGACCGGGCGACGTCCTCCGGGATCCTGCTGAACCCGATCAAGTTCCGGGACATCACCCGCGCGGTGCTCGGCTCGGTCCGCGCCGACAAGGGCTTCGGCACCGACGAACTGCTGGCCCTGGGCCGGGCCATGCGGGACTTCTCGCCCTCGTCGTCGGAGTTCACCACCGTGCCCATCGGGCAGATGGGGTACGCCGTGAAGGGCGTCGGCTCGACCCTGAAGTGGGACCCGGTCAAGTCCGAGCGGATCTTCCGGGCCCTGCGCGAGGACAAGCCGCTGGCCCCGCCCCCGCCCGCCCGGCGCGGTGAGCCGGCGGTGCGCGTTCCGGTGGACCCCCGGCAGATCCGCGTCCAGGTGGAGAACGGCACCCGCACGCCCGGGCTCGGCAAGCGGATCGACCGGGCGCTCGCGGCGACCGGGTTCCGCACCACGGGGGCGCCGGTGAACGCGGCGGCCCCCGCGGTGGAGCGGACGATCGTCGCCTACGACCCCCGCTGGGACCGCTCGGCCAAGTCCCTGGCCGCCGCGCTGCCCGGCAGCGAACTGCGGCCGGTCAAGGGGCAGGGGGCGACGCTGAAGGTGATCGCGGGCGCCGACTTCCGGGAGGTGCGCACGGTGAAGCCGCAGGAGCCGCCGCAGAAGCCGGGCACGGTCGTGCGCGGCGACGAGGTGGTGTGCGGCAAGCGCTGACGCCCGCCGGGGGAGGCGGTCACTTGCCGGAGACGGTGACCTTCTCGTCGTTCTTCAGCTGGCCCACCAGTTCCTTCACCTTGGCGGTGTCCCACTGGAGGTTGCCGTTGGCGGCGTTGCCCGCGATCGGCATGTTCATGGAGGTGCCGTCGCCGCCGCTGACGCCCTTCATCGCCCAGAACATGTCGGCCAGGTCGAACAGGCCCATGTCCTTGTCGACGATGAGCGAGTCGAGGCCCGCGCCCATCGTCGGGTAGAGCCGGAAGGGGTTCAGGACGGTGGACGGCGTGGCCACCTGGCTCGCCAGGGCCGACAGGAACTTCTGCTGGTTCTTGGTGCGGTCCAGGTCGGAGCCGGCCAGCGCGTAGCGGGTGCGGACGAAGGCCAGGGCCTCCTGGCCGTCCAGGGTCTGCCTGCCCTTCTTCAGGTCGGCGCCGGACTTGGCGTCCTTGATGTCCTGCGGGATGTCCATCTCGACACCGCCGACCGCGTCCACGATGTTGGCGAAGCCGGCGAAGCCGATCTCGACGTAGTGGTCGATGCGCAGGCCGGTGTTGAACTCGACGGTGCGCACCAGCAGCTCGGGGCCGTCCTCGGCGTAGGCGGCGTTGAGCTTCACCTGCCGTCCGGTGCCCTCGTAGCGCTTGCCGGAGTCGGAGCCGACGAAGGAGGGGATCTCCACGTTGGAGTCGCGGGGCAGGGAGATCAGCGTGGCGCCGTTGTCACCGGTGTGCAGGATCATCATCGAGTCCGTGCGCTTGCCCTCGGCGGAACCGGTGTGCAGGTCCTTCTTCTGCTGGTCGGTCATGCCCTCGCGGCTGTCGGAGCCGACGATCAGGTAGTTGGTGCCCTCGCCCGCCTCGGGCCGCTCGATGACCTTGGACAGGTCGACCTCGCGGTTGAGCTTGGAGTCGGCCCAGAAGTAGGTGCCGACGAACGTGACGACCAGCACCGTGGCCAGGGTGATCGCCGTCAGCTTGAGGCGTCTGCCCCAGTTCGGCGCGGGCCGCGGACCGTGCGGGCCGCCGCCGGGGCCCCGGCCGCCGGGTGTCCCGTAGACCTGACCGGTGTTGTAGCCGCTGTCGTAGCCGCCGGGACCGTCCGGGCCGTAACCGTCGTGGCCGCGGCCGTCGACGTACGACGGCTGCTGGGGCACGCCGCCGTACGCGGGCGCGGCCGGGCCGGGGCCGGGCCCCGCGGGGCCGCGGCGGACCTGCCGCATCACACGGGCGCTCTCGGGCCGCGCGTTCGCGCTGCCGCGCCCGTAGCCGCTGCCGCGGTCGTCGCCGGACCATCCCTGGGGCCAATCATTCATGCGCCCCAGTGTGCAGGTCCCGGCGGTGCGGCGGACAAGAGTCGTCGGAAAATAGGGGCGGCGCTGTTGCGAAGCTGACACAAATCACACCCGTGTCGCCTCGGCATAAGGTGGAGGCCATGACAGACCAGGCACACCAGGCCTCGGCCGCGGAGTCGGGCACCCCGGAGATCCCGGGCAAGCCGACCTCGGCCTCCCGTACCACCCTCAGCCACATCATGACCCACAGCGACACCAACCTCCTGGGCACGGTGCACGGCGGAGTGATCATGAAGCTGGTCGACGACGCGGCCGGCGCCGTCGCCGGACGGCACTCCGGCGGTCCCGCCGTCACCGCGTCGATGGACGAGATGGCGTTCCTCGAACCGGTCCGCGTCGGCGACCTCGTCCATGTGAAGGCCCAGGTCAACTGGACCGGCCGGACCTCGATGGAGGTCGGCGTGCGGGTGCTGGCCGAGCGCTGGAACGAGTCGACGCCGCCCACCCAGGTGGGCTCGGCGTACCTGGTCTTCGCCGCCGTGGACGCCGACGGCAAGCCCCGTCAGGTGCCGCCGGTCCTCCCCGAGACCGAGCGGGACAAGCGCCGCTACCAGGAGGCCCAGATCCGGCGCACCCACCGGCTGGCCCGGCGCCGCGCGATCCTGGAGCTGCGCCGGCAGCGGGCGGCGGAGGGCTTCGAGGACTGACCCGCCCGCCGCGCCCCCGTCCGCCCGACGCGCCCGTCCGCCCACCGCGCCTCCGTCCGTCCGCCGCGGTCGGGCCCGTTCGCTGCACCGGCCCGGCAATCCGGCGGGCCGCGTCTTGCCGGTGACGGGCATGGGCGGCGGCCCTGCCGACGTGCTCGAATGCACCGACAGGAGACCCGGAGGGTGCGAGGGGGACACGGTGGCGTCGGCGGTGCGCGGGGCGATGCAGGGCGTGGGGTGGCTGCTGGTCGGGCTCGTGATGCTCGCCGTGGGGGTGGCGTCCGCCCGTGAGGTTTCCGGGGCGCTGGAACGGGAGCGGGAGTTCCGTGCCGCGCCGGCCTGCCGCTCCGTGCCCGTGCGGGCGTCGGGGTGTCTGTGGGAGCAGGACTTCACCGTGCGCTCGGCCGACACCCACCGCACGGACCGGTACGAGTCGCCGGAGGCGGAACTGCTGCTGCCGTCCGGTGAGCCCTGGCGGGTGACGTTCCGGAACACCGACCCGGTCGTCTCCGAGCTGGAGCCGGGCGACGAGGTCGTCGGGCTCATCTGGCACGGGGAGGTCGTCGAGGTGCGGACCGGGGACGGCCTGCGGCAGCAGACCTCCGACGGCCCGGTGGACTGGGCCGACGACCGCCTCGGCGGTGCGCTCGCCTGCTTCTCGGTCGGTGGGGCCGCCGTCGTCGGGGCGGTCTGGGGGCTGTTCGCCCGGGGCGACCGGCGGCACCGGAAGGCGGCCGCGGCGGTGCGCTGGCACGGCGTCGCGCTGGGGTTCGCGTCCCTGCTGGCGCTGTGGGCGCAGGTGGGCAACGGCTGGCCGATGTGGGCGCTCGGGGTGATCTGGGGACCGCTCGCGCTGTTCTGCCTGGCGTCCGCGGTGGCGTTCGCCGCCTCGGCCCTGCGCGGCGGCCTGACGCTCGAGACCCCGGCCCGCACCGAGTGAGGGCGCTGCCCCGGCCCGCACCGGCCGAGGGTGCCCGGGGGACGGCTCCCGGCGGGTGGGAACGTCCGTGAGCGCGAGCGAGGGGCGCCCCTGGGACGGGCACCCCTCGCTCGCGGCTCGGCGGACCGGTTACGGCAGGTTGCGCGCCATGACGATGCGCTGGACCTGGTTCGTGCCCTCGTAGATCTGGGTGATCTTGGCGTCGCGCATCATGCGCTCCACCGGGTAGTCGCGGGTGTAGCCGTAGCCGCCGAGGAGCTGGACGGCGTCGGTGGTGGCCTCCATGGCGACGTCCGAGGCGAAGCACTTGGCGGCGGCGCCCAGGTAGGTGAGGTCGGCGTCGCCGCGCTCGGAGGCGGCGGCGGCCTGGTAGGTCAGGGCGCGGGCGGCCGAGATCTTCATGGCCATGTCGGCGAGCATGAACTGGATGCCCTGGAAGTCGGCGATCGGCTTGCCGAACTGCTTGCGCTCCTGGACGTAGCCCTTGGCGTAGTCGAGGGCGCCCTGGGCGATGCCGAGGGCCTGGGCGGCGATGGTGATGCGGGTGTGGTCCAGCGTCTTCATCGCCGTGGCGAAGCCGGTGCCCTCCTCGCCGATCATGCGGTCGGCGGGGATGCGGACGTTGTCCAGGTAGACCTCGCGGGTCGGGGAGCCCTTGATGCCGAGCTTCTTCTCGGGGGCGCCGAAGGAGACGCCCTCGTCGGACTTCTCCACCACGAACGCGCTGATGCCCCTGGAGCGCTTGGCCGGGTCGGTGACCGCCATGACCGTGTAGTACTCGGATACGCCCGCGTTGGTGATCCAGCGCTTCACGCCGTTGAGCACCCAGTGGTCGCCGTCGCGGACGGCCTTGGTCTTCATACCGGCGGCGTCCGAGCCCGCGTCCGGCTCGGAGAGGCAGTACGAGAACATCGCGTCGCCCTTGGCGAGCGGGGCCATGTACTTCTTCTTCAGCTCCTCGGAGCCGGAGAGGATCACCGGCAGCGAGCCCAGCTTGTTCACGGCCGGGATCAGGGAGGAGGACGCGCAGACGCGGGCCACCTCCTCGATCACGATGACCGTGGCGAGGGCGTCGGCGCCCGCGCCGCCGTACTCCTCGGGGACGTGGACGGCGTGCAGGTCGTTGGCCACCAGGGCGTCGAGCGCCTCCTGCGGGAAGCGGGCGTCCTCGTCCACCGCGGCGGCGTGCGGCGCGATCTTCGCCTCGGCCAGCGCGCGGACGGCGTCGCGGAGCATGTCGTGCTCCTCGGACGGGCGGTACAGGTCGAAGTCAGCCGATCCGGCCAAGGTCTCTCACGCTCCAAAACGCTGCGATGCTGGGCACGCTAACTACCGTTAAGTAACCCAAATTTTAGAGCTCCGGCCGCGCCGATGGATAGGTGAGCTTGACGACAGCGCGAAAGACCGCGGCCGGACGGCGGGACGGACGGCCGGAGAGTCGCCCGTCGAGGGCGTGCCCCGCACCCCGGTTATGCTCGGGCGCGCACGTCCGCCGCAGACTCCTGGAGCACCCCCATGGCCATCAAGATCACCGTGATCGGCACCGGCTACCTCGGCGCGACCCATGCGGCGGCCATGGCGGAGCTGGGCTTCGAGGTCATGGGGCTCGACGTGGTGCCCGAGAAGATCGAGATGCTGCGCCGCGGCGAGGTCCCGATGTACGAGCCGGGCCTGGAGGAGCTGCTGCGCCGGCACGTCGCCGGGATCGAGGGCTCCAGCGGACGGCTGCGGTTCACGACCGACTACGCCGAGGTCGCGGCCTTCGGCGACGTGCACTTCGTGTGCGTGAACACACCGCAGAAGCACGGCGAGTACGCCTGCGACATGTCGTACGTGGACGCCGCGATCGCCTCGCTCGCACCGCATCTGCGCGGTCCCGCCCTGGTCGTCGGCAAGTCGACCGTGCCCGTCGGCTCCGCCGACCGGCTGGCCGCCTACCTCGCCGAGCACGCCCCGGCCGGCGGCGACGCCGAGCTGGCCTGGAATCCGGAGTTCCTGCGCGAGGGCTTCGCCGTCCAGGACACCCTGCACCCGGACCGGATCGTGGTCGGGGTGCGCAGCGAGCGCGCCGAGAAGCTGCTGCGGGAGGTGTACGCCACGCCGGTCGCGGAGGGCTCGCCGTTCGTCGTCACCGACTTCCCGACCGCCGAGCTGGTGAAGACCTCCGCCAACTCCTTCCTGGCCACCAAGATCTCCTTCATCAACGCGATGGCGGAGGTGTGCGAGGCCGCGGGCGGGGACGTGGCCAGGCTGGCGGAGGCGATCGGCTACGACGACCGGATCGGGAAGAAGTTCCTGCGGGCCGGGATCGGGTTCGGCGGCGGGTGCCTGCCCAAGGACATCCGGGCGTTCATGGCGCGCGCCGGTGAGCTGGGCGCCGACCAGGCGCTGACCTTCCTGCGCGAGATCGACTCCATCAACATGCGCCAGCGCGGCCAGATGGTGGAGCTGACCCGGCAGGCCCTGGGCGGCGGGCCGTTCCTGGGCAAGCGGGTCGCGGTCCTCGGCGCCACCTTCAAGCCGGACTCCGACGACGTGCGCGACTCCCCCGCGCTGAACGTCGCCGGGCAGATCCACCTCCAGGGCGCCCAGGTCACGGTGTACGACCCGAAGGGCATGGACAACGCCCGGCGGCTGTTCCCGACGCTCGGCTACGCGGACACCGCACTGGAGGCGGTGCGCGGCGCGGACGTGGTGCTGCACCTGACGGAGTGGCGGGAGTTCCGCGAGCTGGACCCGGAGGCGCTGGGCGCGGCCACGGCGGCCCGGGTGATCCTCGACGGCCGCAACGCGCTGGACGCGGAGGCCTGGCGGCGGGCCGGGTGGACGTACCGGGCGATGGGGCGCCCGACGGCGTAGCGGCGCGGCACAGACGGCGGACGAGGTGACGCCGGTTCGGCCGAGGCTCAGTCGGCCGAACCGGCGTCGTGCTGCATTCTGCCGCAATCGGGGCGCGGGCGGCCGGTGAACCCGGTGTGCGCTACGCCTCTTTGGCCGCCGCCCGGTAGCGGCGCATCTTCGCGCGCGCCCCGCACACCTGCATCGAGCACCAGCGTCCGCGTCCGGCGGGGCTGCGGTCGTAGTACGCCCACAGGCAGTCGGTCGCCTCGCACGCCTTCAGCCGCGTCCAGGTGCCGGCGACCAGCGCTTCGGCGACGGCGGCGGCGACGCGGGCCAGCAGCGGCCCGCCGTCGGCGGGGGCGAGCGCCGCCGAGCCGTCGGCCGCGTCGACGGTCACCACCAGGGGCGCCGCCGCCAGCAGCTCGCCCAGCGGGGTCACCGCGCGGTGCGGCGGGTGACCGGCGTGGGCGAGCAGCGCGACGCGGAGCGACTCGCGCAGCTCGCGCACGTCCGCCAGGTCGTCCTCCGTGCAGCCGAAGCGCGCCCGGCCCTCCGGAGTGTCGAGCCGGTCGGCGCCCGTCTCGACGTCCAGCGTGTTCACCAGGGACTCGACCAGGGCGAGCCCTCCGGGCGCGGGCGACCTCTCACTCATGCTTGCGACGTTACCGCCAATAGGGCAGCATGCAGTAACCGTTACCGGTTACCCGCACCTTGGGGGTAACCGCAGACTTCGAGGAGGACGTCATGGCCGTCGCCGAGCTGGGCCCCGTGGTCCTGGACTGCCCCGACACCCGGGCACTGGCCGCCTTCTACGCCGCCGTCCTGGGGGGCACGATCGAGGAGAACGACCAGGAGTCGGACTGGATCGACCTCAAGCTCCCCGGCGGGCGGACGCTCGCCTTCCAGTCCGCCCCCGGGTTCGTCCCGCCGCGGTGGCCGTCCCCCGACCACTCGCAGCAGTTCCACCTGGACCTCAACGTCGAGGACCTCGACGCGGCGGAGAAGGCCGTCCTGGAGCTGGGCGCCCGGCCGCTGGACACCGAGGACCGCTCCCGCGGCTTCCGGGTTTACGCCGACCCCGCCGGGCACCCGTTCTGCCTGTGCGCCTGCTGACCTCGCGAAGGAGCCCCCATGGCCCCCGTGGCACGTATCAGGAACGTCGTCCTCGACTGCCCCGAGCCCCTCGAACTGGCCCGCTTCTACGCACAGGTCGCCGGCGGCACCCCTGAGGAGCAGGACCCCGACTGGGTGGTGCTCCAGGTACCCGACGGGCCCCGGCTCGCCTTCCAGCGGGCGCCCGGGCTCGCCCCGCCGGAGTGGCCGCGCGCCGACCGCAACGCCCAGCAGTTCCACCTGGACTTCGACGCCGGGTCCACCTGGGAGGAGATCGACGCGGCCCACGAGAAGGTCCTGGCCCTGGGCGCCCGGCCGCTGGACCTGGAGGACCGGGAGAAGAAGGACTTCCAGGTCTACGCCGACCCGGCCGGGCATCCGTTCTGCCTGTGCCGCATCGAGCACGGCTGACCCGGGCGGCCGGCCCGGCCCGTACCAGCGGCCCCGGCCCCTGCCGCCCCGGCACAGCTCGCGCCGTTCCCCGGCACTCCCGGCCCGCGCCGCCGCCGGCGCCCGGCCCGCGCCGGCGGCTATCCGTCCAGCTCGGCGATGGTCGCCGTCGACGGCTGCCGCCGCCGCTGGGCGGCCCGCGCGGCGAACGCCGCCTCGCGCAGCACCCGCTGGACGTTCCCCCAGGTCAACAGGGCCACGTCGGCCTCGTCCCAGCCGCGCCGCAGCAGCTCGGCGATGAGCCGGGGATAGCAGGAGGCGTCACCCAGCTCCAGCGGGTGCGCCGTACCGGCGTCGTACGTACCGGACAGACCGACCCCGCGCGGACCGGCCACCGCACGGACGTGGTCGAGGTGGTCGGCGACGTCCCGGACGGTCGGCCCGGTCTGCTCGGCGGTCAGCGGCACCAGGCACAGGCCCCCGGCCGCACCCAGCTCCACCAGCAGGTCGTCCGGGAGGTTGGCCGGGTGGGGGCGCAGGGCACGGGCGGCGGAACGGCTGCACAGCACCGGCGCCTTGGAGACGGCGAAGGTCCGGCGGATGGTCTCGGCCGAGGCACCGGACAGATCGGCGATCACCCCGAGCCGGTTCATCTCCCGGACCACCTCCTCGCCGAACCGGGTCAGCCCGGCGTCGCTCGCCCACGCCGCGCCCGTCAGGGTCAGCACCCGCAGGCCGAGGGTGTGCAGCGCGCGCAGCGTGCCCAGCGAGTCGCCCAGGGCGGCGGCCCCGGCCGGCCCGAGCAGCACGGCGGTCCGGCCGCAGTTGCGGGCGTCGGTGGTCTCCCCCGCGTCATGGGCCAGCCGCAGCCCCTCCGGATGAGCCCGCACCACCTGCTTGACCAGGTCCAGCTGCTCCAGGGTGGCGCCGACGGCCCGGTCGCCGTCGAACCCCTCCGGCAGATGCAACGACCAGAACAACGCACCGACGTGCCCCTGACGCAGCCGCGGCACATCGGTGTCGACCGCGTTCTCCCCCACCTCCAGGTCGTACCAGGGCAGGTGCTTCAGCGCCCAGGGCAGCCCGCTGTACCCGTCGGCCACGGGATGCGCGGCCAGCACGGCGTGGGCGCGCGCCAGCGGCTCGTCGTCGGGATCGGAGACGGGCGCGTAGGGCTCCGGCGGGAAGGCCTCGGCGGCCAACGGCACGGGCAGGTCGTCGAGCTCGCCGGCCTCGGTGCGGGAGTGCAGGTCGTCCTGGAGGTCTGCCATGGCGGGCTCCGTACGGTCGTCGTGCAGTACCGCCACCGTCGCACGCGGCCGGGGGTCCTTCCTGGTGGGCGGGGCGTTCGGGGGTACGCCGCCCCGCCCTGGCCGGTCAGCCGTCCAGCTCCTCCAGCGTCGCGTTGGACGGTCCGCGCGTCGCCCGGAGGCCACGGGCCACGTCCTCCGCCGCGCCCAGTACCCGGACGGCGTTCTTCCAGGTCAGCTTGGCCAGGTCGGACCTGGACCAGCCGCGGTCGAGCAGCTCGGCGATCAGGTTCGGGTAGCCGGAGACGTCGTTCAGGCCGTCTGGTGTGAAGGCCGTGCCGTCGTAGTCGCCGCCGATGCCGAGGTGGTCGATGCCGGCGGCCTCGCGCATGTGGTCGAGGTGGTCGGCGACCGTGGAGACGGTGGCGACCGGGCGCGGGACGCGCTCCTCGAAGGCGCGGTGGACCTTCATCGCCTCGGGGCTGGTGTCGAGGTGGTGGAAGCCGTGCGCCCGCATGTTCTCGTCCGCCGCGGCCGTCCAGTCCACCGCCGCCTGGAGCACGAACTTCGGCACGAAGGTCACCATCGCCACGCCGCCGTTGGCCGGGAGGCGCTCCAGGACGTCGTCCGGGATGTTGCGGGGATGGTCGCAGACCGCCCGCGCGGAGGAGTGCGAGAAGACCACCGGGGCCGACGACGTGTCCAGCGCGTCGCGCATCGTCGTCGCCGCCACGTGCGAGAGGTCGACCAGCATGCCGAGGCGGTTCATCTCCCGGACGACCTCACGGCCGAAGGCCGACAGACCTCCGACGCGCGGCTCGTCCGTCGCCGAGTCCGCCCAGTCCACGTTGTCGTTGTGGGTGAGCGTCATGTAGCGCACACCCAGCGCGTACAGCCCGCGCAGCGTGGCCAGCGAGTTGGCGATCGAGTGGCCGCCCTCGGCACCCATGAGCGAGGCGATGCGGCCCTCGGTCCGCGCCGCCTCCATGTCCGCGGCGGTGAACGCGGCACGCAGCTCCGCGGGGTGGCGGTCCAGCAGCTGCCGCACGCAGTCGATCTGCTCCAGCGTCGCCGGCACCGCGTCGGGCAGGTCCGAGCGGACGTACACCGACCAGTACTGCGCACCGACCCCGCCGGCCCGCAGCCGGGGCAGGTCGGTGTGCAGATGGGCCGACTGGTCACCGGCGATGTCACGGGCGGCGAGGTCGTACCGGACCTGCTCGCGCAGCGCCCAGGGCAGGTCGTTGTGCCCGTCGACGACCGGAAACTCCCGCAGCAGCTCCCGGGCCTGGTCCAGGGCGGTCATGGGCATCTCCTGTTTCTCAATGGGGTTCCCGGCAAGCGTGCCGGGTCACGGAACCGGACCTCTGCAACAGGACGCACACACGTCCCGAGTTGACCGGTTGGGGCGACAAGTAGGGGATGGGGACACGCCCACACGAATGTCGTACGTAGGTTTGCACACGGCGGGACGACGCAGGAAAGCGGCGTGTCGAGCGCGCGCAGGGGAGGCAGGCGTGGGGGAGGCCGAGGGGCTCGGGCAGGGTGTGGGTCTGCATGCCCGCTACACCTACCGGTTGCGCGTGTCGTCGACCGCCCGCGCCGCACTCGGCGCCGAGTGGGCCCGCTGCCGATGGGTCTGGAACGAATGTGTCGCCCGTTCCGCCAAGGCCCACAGGGAGGGCGAGACGTGTGGCCCGGCCCGTCTCGATCGCATGCTCACCGGTGCCAGAGCGGCCAACCCGTGGTTGCGAGCGGGCAGCTCGGTCGTACAACAACAGGTCATCCGCGACTTCGGCAAGGCCCGCGCGAAGGCACTGAAGGACATCGGGCAGCGGCTTCCCGCACGGCGACGCGCCGGAATGCCCAAGTTCCGGAGGAAGCTCGGTGCACCGCCGACGCTGAGCTACACAAGGCGCGGATTCCGGCTGAAGGACGGTCGTCTGCATCTTGCGGGTGGGATTGTGCTGAGGGTCGTGTGGTCGCGCGGGCTTCCGGCCGAGCCGTCCTCCGTTCGCGTCTACCAGGACTCGCTGGGTCACTGGTACTGCTCGTTCGTCGTTCCTGCGCAGGTGGTGCCCCTGCCCTCCACAGGAGCCGTGATCGGCATCGACTGGGGAGTGACGGACATCGCGACCACCACCAGCGACGCACACGACCTTCCACACCCTTTGCACGGTCTCCGGGCCAAGAAGAAGCTGACCCGGTACGACCGGATGATGGCCCGCCGCAAGCCGAAGAAGGGACAAGCGACCTCGAAGGGCTACCGGGAAGCGAGGCGTCTGCGGGCAAAGGCCCACAGGAAGGTCGCACGGCAGTGTCAGGACACCGGCCGCAAATGGGCGAAGAAGGTCGTGCGCGACCACGACGCCATAGCCGTGGAGGACTTCCGGCCGAAGTTCCTCAGCCGCACGACCCTGGCGCGCAAAGCCGCTGACGCGGCGATCGGCGCCACGAAGCGGGCCCTGTTCGAGGCGGGCCGCAAACACGGGCGGGACGTCCACCTCGTGCATCCCGCCCACACCACGAAGGACTGCGCGCGGTGCGGAGCGAGAACCAAGCACGCACTTCCTCTTTCGGAACGTACCTACACCTGCGCCACGTGCGGAGCCGTGTCCCCCAGGGACAAGAACTCCGCCCGCGTGATGCTGGTCCGGGCAGGTCTGGACCCGGCTGGTGCCGACCGCGTGAGACTCGACCGTCCGCCGGGCGGTCGAGCGGCGTGAGCCAGGAATCCCCCTCGCTGGCGAGGGGGAGCATTCAATTCCCGAAACCGAATCCGGACCCGGAGCCGTCGACCTTGGAGCGCAGGCGGCGGCCCTTCTCCGTGGCCTGGTCGTTCAGCTCCTGCTGGAACTCCCGCATCCGGGCGAGCAGCTCCTCGTCGTGCGCGGCGAGCATCCGCGCGGCGAGCAGGCCGGCGTTGCGGGCGCCGGCGACGGAGACGGTCGCGACCGGGACACCGGCCGGCATCTGCACGATGGACAGGAGGCTGTCCATGCCGTCCAGGTACTTCAGGGGCACCGGGACGCCGATCACCGGCAGCGGGGTGACCGAGGCGAGCATGCCGGGCAGATGGGCGGCGCCGCCCGCCCCGGCGATGATCACCTTCAGGCCGCGGCCGGCGGCCTCCTCGCCGTACGCGACCATCTCGCGCGGCATGCGGTGCGCCGAGACGACGTCGACCTCGTAGGGGATCTCGAACTCGTCGAGGGCCTTCGCGGCGCCCTCCATGACGGGCCAGTCGGAGTCCGACCCCATGACGATGCCAGCAACGGGGCTCATTCGGTGATCGTGCCTCTCAGGTAGCCGGCTGCGTGACGGGCGCGTTCCAGCACGTCGTCCAGGTCGTCGCCGTAGGTGTTGACGTGGCCGACCTTGCGGCCGGGCTTCACGTCCTTGCCGTACATGTGGATCTTCAGCTGGGGGTCGCGGGCCATGCAGTGCAGGTACGCGGAGTACATGTCGGGGTAGTCGCCGCCGAGGACGTTGACCATGACCGTCCACTTCGCGCGCGGGCGCGGGTCGCCGAGGGGCAGGTCGAGGACCGCGCGGACGTGGTTGGCGAACTGGGAGGTGATGGCGCCGTCCATCGACCAGTGGCCGGAATTGTGCGGTCGCATCGCCAGTTCGTTGACGAGGATCCGCCCGTCGCGGGTCTGGAACAGCTCGACGGCGAGGTGGCCGACGACGCCGAGTTCCTTGGCGATGTCCAGCGCCATCCGCTCGGCCTGGAGGGCGAGGGACTCGTCCAGATCGGGGGCGGGGGCGATGACCGTGTCGCAGACGCCGTTCACCTGGCGGGACTCCACCACCGGGTAGGCCACCGCCTGGCCGTGCGGGGAACGGACGACGTTGGCCGCGAGCTCGCGGACGAAGTCGACCTTCTCCTCGGCGAGGACCGGAACGCCCGCGCGGAAGGGCTCGGCGGCCTCCTCGGCGGAGTCCACCACCCACACGCCCTTGCCGTCGTAGCCGCCGCGGACCGTTTTCAGGACGACGGGGAAGCCGTCACCCTCCGCCGCGAACGCGGCCACGTCCTGCGGATCGGACACGATGCGGTGCCGTGGGCAGGGCACGCCGATCGCGTCGAGCTTCGCCCGCATCACGCCCTTGTCCTGGGCGTGCACCAGCGCGTCGGGGCCGGGGCGCACGGGGATGCCGTCCGCCTCCAGGGCCCGGAGGTGCTCGGTGGGCACGTGCTCGTGATCGAAGGTGATCACGTCACAGCCGCGGGCGAACTCGCGCAGCGTGTCCAGGTCGCGGTAGTCGCCGATGACGACATCGCCGACGACCTGCGCCGCTGAGTCCTGAGGAGTGTCACTGAGAAGCTTGAACCTGATGCCCAGCGGGATGCCTGCCTCGTGTGTCATACGAGCGAGCTGGCCCCCGCCGACCATGCCGACTACCGGGAACGTCACACCCCTAGCGTATCGGCCACCCGGGAGCGGCCGGTTTACCGGCCGGTTCGACGGCATCCGTCCGGTGCCGGCCGTCGCCGGCAGGAAGATCGCACGCGTGGGTGGTTAGCATGGCTGGGTTGACGCCAACCGACGGACGGGGGCCGGCACGACCATGGGACATGGTTCCTCGGGGCTTCCCTCGGCACCTCCCGCGCCACCCGGCGCGGTGCGGCGGCGGGTCGAGCGGCTCGTCCGTGAGGTCGTGAAGTTCGGTGCGGTGGGCGGTGCCGGGGTGCTGGTCAACCTCGGTGTCTTCAACCTCGTACGGCACACCACCGACCTCCAGGTGGTGCGGGCCAGCATCATCGCCACGATCGTCGCGATCGTCTTCAACTACCTCGGCTTCCGCTACTTCACCTACCGGGACCGCGACAAGACCCGCCGTACCCGTGAGATGTCGCTGTTCCTGCTGTTCAGCGCCGTCGGGCTGGTGATCGAGAACGGTGTGCTGTACACGGCGACGTACGGTTTCGGCTGGGACAGCCCGTTGCAGAGCAACATCTTCAAGTTCCTCGGCATCGGGCTCGGCACGCTCTTCCGGTTCTGGTCGTACCGCACCTGGGTGTTCCGTGCGCTGCCGCCGGTGACCCGCGCGGAGTCCTTCCTGGAGCACGAGCATCCGGCGGCGGTGCGCGACGACCGGGCCGCGAAGGCCCCGCGGGTGGGCGCCGGCCGGCGGCCGTAGCCCGTGCGGCCCGCGCGGTGCGGCGGGCGGCTATCTGACGGTGTGGCCCGAGTCCGACGCGGACTTCGACGGCGGCGTGCGCGACAGGAACAGCCCGAACACGGGGGGCTTGGACTGGAGCAGCTCCAGGCGTCCGCCGTCCGCCTCGGCCAGGTCGCGGGCGACGGCCAGGCCGATGCCGGTGGAGTTGCGTCCGCTGATGGTGCGCTCGAAGATCCTCGCGCCGAGGTCGGCCGGGACGCCCGGCCCCTCGTCGGTGACCTCGACGACCGCCTGGTTGCCGGTGACCCGGGTGCGCAGGGCGACGGTGCCGCCGCCGTGCATCAGGGAGTTCTCGATCAGTGCCGCCAGCACCTGCGCCACCGCGCCGGGCGTGCCGACGGCCTCCAGGTGCCGTTTGCCGGAGCTGACGATGGCCCGTCCGGCGCTGCGGTAGGCGGGGCGCCACTCGGCGATCTGCTGCTGGATGACGTCGTCCAGCTCAAAGGTGACGGCGGAGCCGCTGCGCGGGTCGCGTGAGTTGGTCAGCAGCCGGTTCACCACGTCCGTCAGGCGTTCCACCTGTCCGAGCGCGATGCTGGCCTCCTCCTTCACCGTCTCCGGGTCGTCGGTGACGGTGATCTCCTCCAGCCGCATCGACAGCGCGGTCAGCGGGGTGCGCAGCTGGTGGGAGGCGTCGGCGGCGAGGCGGCGTTCGGCGGTGAGCATCCGGGCGATGCGCTCGGCGGAGGCGTCCAGCACGTCCGCGACCCGGTCCAGCTCGGGGACGCCGTAGCGCCTGTGGCGGGGGCGCGGGTCGCCGGAGCCGAGGCGTTCGGCGGTCTCGGCGAGGTCGGTGAGCGGGGAGGCCAGGCGGTTGGCCTGGCGTACGGCCAGCAGGATGGCGGCGATCACCGCGAGCAGCGCCACCAGGCCGATGATCAGCAGGGTCCGGCCGACCTCCCGGGTGACGGAGGAGCGCGGCTCCTCCACGACGACCGTCTCGCCCTCCTCGCCGGTGGCCTCGCCCCGGATGACGTCGCCGGTGGGTTCGGTGCCGACCTCGATGACGGGCCGGCCGGGGATGCGGATCTCGGCGTAGCGGTCGCCCTCGACCTGGCGGCGCAGGATGCCGGCGTCGACGGTGCCGGTGCCGAGCAGGCGGCTGTCGACGATGCTGGCCAGCCGGGCCGCCTCCAGGTCGACGCGTTCCTGCGCGGTGCTGCTGATGGTGCGGGTCTCCACGATGACGAGGGAGACGCCGAAGACGGCGATCACCACGAGCACCACGGCGAGCGTGGACTGGATCAGTCGGCGGCGCATGTCCTCTTACGTATCCGCGTACGGCCCTTGGGGGCCCGGCTCTGCCGGCCCCGGGGGCGCGGCTCTGCCGAGGGGGTCAGTTCTTCTCGAAGCGGAAGCCCACGCCGCGCACGGTGGCGATGTAGCGGGGGTTGGCCGCGTCGTCCCCCAGCTTCTTGCGCAGCCAGGAGATGTGCATGTCGAGGGTCTTGGTGGAGGACCACCAGGTGGTGTCCCAGACCTCGCGCATCAGCTGGTCGCGGGTGACGACCCGGCCCGCGTCGCGGACGAGCACCCGGAGCAGGTCGAACTCCTTGGCGGTGAGCTGGAGCTCCTCTTCGCCCATCCAGGCGCGGTGGGACTCGACGTCGATGCGCACGCCGTGGGTGGCGGGCGGCTGCTGGGGCTCGGCTGCGCCGCGGCGCAGCAGGGCCCGGACCCGGGCGAGCAGCTCGGCGAGGCGGAAGGGCTTGGTGACGTAGTCGTCGGCGCCGGCGTCCAGCCCGACCACGGTGTCCACCTCGTCGGCGCGCGCGGTCAGGATGAGGATCGGCACGGTGTGGCCGTCGGAGCGCAGCCGTCGGGCGACCTCCAGGCCGTCCATGCCGGGCAGGCCGAGGTCGAGCACCACGAGGTCGACGCCGCCCTGCAACCCGGTGTCCAGCGCGGTGGGTCCGTCCTCACGCACCTCCACCTCGTACCCCTCCCGGCGCAGGGCGCGGGCCAGCGGCTCCGAGATGGACGCGTCGTCCTCGGCGAGCAGTACACGGGTCATGAGCTGATGGTAGTCCGCTTGGCGCAACGTCCGGGCCGTGATCGCCACGGGCGGTTCCGGTACGAACGTGCCTGCACAGCCCATTGATGGACGCCCTGCGGGTGTGGGAGCCCATCCTGTTGGATACCTTCGAAAGAGGCGCTGCGGTTCCAGTTTCCCTTGTGATTCATGACACAAGTACTTCCATACCGGTCGGTGTCCTGCCGTATGGTGAACCAACGCCTGTAGCACCACGGGGACCTTTGGCGCTGTTCGACGCTGAAGGTCTCTTTTGTGTGCGGGCTGGCCGACGGCCAGCCTTGAAAGGAATGACCTGTGGCCGGGCCTCGCGCGCACGAACGCGCCCGAGGCGTGGATCCCGGGGGTCACCGTCCTCCGCTCCGTGATCCGGGGCGGACTCCCCGTGGGCGTGGGGTGGACGGCAGGGCCGCCGGTGCCGGCCGCCCCCCACCGGGCGCGCATCGCCTTGTGAGCGCGTCCCGACCAGCAAGGATCGACCATGGCGTCCAGCCTGACGAAGGACTCGGTCACCCCGGGCACCCCCGGTTCCGAGAAGACCTTCTTCGGCCACCCCCGGGGTCTGGCCACCCTCTTCATGACCGAGATGTGGGAGCGTTTCTCCTACTACGGCATGAGGGCACTGCTTCCGCTGTACCTCGTGGCTCCGGGCGGTCTGGGCCTGAGCGCCGGCACCGCGACCGCGATCTACTCGGTGTACCTGTCGCTGGTGTACCTGCTCACGATGCCGGGCGGCTGGTTCGGTGACCGTGTCTGGGGTCCCCGCAAGACCGTGGCGATCGCGGGCGGCATCATCATGCTCGGCCACCTCACGCTGGCCCTGCCCTCCTCCGGCACCTTCTACGCCGGTCTCGGCCTCGTCGCCATCGGCTCGGGTCTGCTGAAGGCCAACATCTCCACGATGGTCGGCCAGCTCTACAGCGGCCCGGACGACCCGCGCCGCGACGGTGGCTTCACCGTCTTCTACATGGGCATCAACCTGGGTGCCTTCGCCGCGCCGCTGATCATCGGCACGATCGGTGAGAGCGTCAACTGGCACCTGGGCTTCGCGCTGGCCGCGCTGGGCATGGCGCTGGGTGTCGCCCAGTTCCTGATCGGCAGCCGCCACCTCGCGCCGCACTCCAGCGTCGTCCCGAAGCCGCTGTCGGCCGAGGAGAAGACCTCCACGCTGCGCAAGGCCGCGTTCTGGGCCGCCCTCGCGGTCGTCTTCTACGCGATCGTCGGTTTCTCCGGCAACTACACGCTGAACTGGATCCTGGTCCCGCTGACGCTGCTCGGCGTGATCATCCCGGTGATGGTGCTGACGCGCATCAAGCGCGACAAGGAGCTGGACCGCACCGAGCAGTCCAAGATGTCGGCGTACATCTGGTTCTTCGTCGCCGCGGCCGTGTTCTGGATGATCTACGACCAGGGCGGCTCGACCCTGTCGATCTTCGCGAAGACGTCGGCGGACAACAGCGTCCTCGGCTGGGAGTTCCCTGTCTCCTGGTACCAGTCGGTCAACCCGGTGCTGATCATGGCCCTGGCCCCGGTGTTCGCCACGGTGTGGCTGGCGCTCGCCCGGCGCGGCAAGGAGCCGAGCACGATCGTGAAGTTCTCGTTCGGTCTCGTCCTGGTCGGTGCGTCCTTCTTCCTGTTCCTCGCGCCGCTGACGATCGCGGGCGACGGGCACGAGGCCGCGGCGCTGTGGCTGGTGGCGATCTACTTCGTCCAGACCTGCGGTGAGCTGATGCTCTCTCCGGTCGGCCTGTCGGTCACGACGAAGATGGCGCCGGTGAAGTACGCCTCGCAGATGATGGGCGTCTGGTTCCTGGCGGTCACCGCCGGTGACGCCACGACCGGTCTGCTCTCCATCGCCGGTGTCGACCTGAACAGGACGGGCATCGTGGCCGCCGAGGCCACCCTCGCCGTGGTAGCCGGTGTGGCGATCTGGATGTACCGCAAGAAGGTCAAGGAGCTCATGGGCGACGTGCGCTGACCGCACCCGCCGACGGCTCACGGAGGGCCACCACGCCTCGAGAGGCGTGGTGGCCCTCCGGGCCGTTCCCGGGTCCCTTCCGGCCCGGCGGCCAGGACGTGAGGCGGCCGGGGAGGCCGCGAGCGCGAGGCTGCCGGGATGCGAAGCCCGGCCCCGAGCATGAGGCTGCCGGGATGCGAAGCCCGGCCCCGAGCATGAGGCTGCCGGGGTGCGAAGCCCGCCCCCGGGAGCAGGCACGAGGCGACAGGGGCCCGGCCGTGAGAGCGGACGCCGAGGCTGTACGGCACCGCCACCGGGGCCGCGCGAGCGGGCACCGGGGAATCACGAGGAACGGCCGCCGGGCCGCGAGAAGGAGCATCGGGCACCGCAGCCGACCGCGAGGACGGGCGGCGGGGAACGGCCGCCGGGGCCGGCGGCGGGCGGAGAGGCCGCGGGAAAGCCGCTACGCCGGGGCGCCCAGTTCTGCCCAGACCGTCTTGCCCGCGACGCCGGGGCTGCGTACGACCCCCCAGTCCAGGCAGAGGCGCTGGACGATGAACATGCCGTGGCCGCCGGGCCGCCCGGCGCGGTGCGGGGTGCGCGGGGCCGGCTGGCCCGTGCCCCGGTCGGAGACCTCCAGCCGGATCACCTTGCGGTCGCAGCTGATCCACAGCTCGTCCGGGCCCTCGGCGTGCAGACAGGCGTTGGTGACCAGCTCGGAGACGACGAGCAGGACGTCCTCGGCGGCGGCCCGCTGGTCGGCCGTCGCGGCGGGCAGCCAGCCCCACGCGTACAGCGCCTGCCGGGTGAAGTCGCGCGCGAGCGGCACGACGCCGCTGGCCCCGTCGAAGCTCAGCCTGCGGACCTGCCGGCCGGCGGGTGCCGCGGAGGGTGCGGCACCGCCCCCGTCGGACACACCTGTCGCGGATGCGGGTCCCACGGACTCGGCGGTCGCGGGCGCGCCCTCTCCGGGCTCCCCGGAAGCGCCGCTGGGCTCCGGACCGCGGTCGCCCGGCGAGTAGGGCCGGGTGGTGCTCATCAGCGCTTCACCTCACCGATTCACCAGTTCACGTTGGAAAGTCGTACACAGTCGATCACGCAGTACAGGCGGTGCGCCCACCTCCGGTGCCCCCGTCCGGCAGCCGACATGTTTTCGCATGTCTCCTGCCCGACCGGGCCGTCTGAACACCCCTGTATTCGGCAGGAAACACCGTGCGGGCTGAAAACGCCGGTCACAGGGGGCGCAGGAGACCCGCCGCCGGCCGCTCACGGCGGCTCAGCCGGACTCGTTCGCCAGCGCGGCCTCCAGCGTGTCATGCACGGTGAAGACGGCGTCCGCCCCCGTGATCTCGAACACGCGCGCCACGACCGGCTGCATGCCCGCCAGGTGCACTCCGCCGCCCGCGGCCTCCGCCTTCAGCCGCGCCCCGAGCAGGACGTTCAGCCCCGTGGAGTCGCAGAACTCCAGGCGGGAGCAGTCGACGACAAGGCGGTTGAAACCCTTGGCGAGGCACTCCTCGAGTGGTTCACGCAACAGATCGGCGGTGTGGTGATCGAGCTCACCGGCCGGGGTCACGACGGCGCTGAGGCCCTCTTCCCGCACCTCCACCAGAAGCCGGCCAGACTGTGCGCTGCCGACCGTCCCGCGGTCCATGCCGTCTCTCTCTCCCGGGGTCGTGACTGCTGCTGACGCCCTCGAACACTACGCCTTCCCGCCCCCCTTCGACACCCGAACATCCGTACAGAAACGGACATAACCGCACATAACGCACTTGCGGTGGGCTCGGTGAAGCCGGTAGGCCTAGGAGGAACACGTAATCGACACGGCCGGCTTTGGAGGCGCCGCACACCGCAGTGCACGTATCTGGCTTCGGCAGCCGTATGCCGAGAACGATGGAGGACATCATGTCACCCCGGCTCGACGGATCGCGTACCCAAGAAGCGACGTCGACACTCCCTCCGGAACATCTGGATCCCATCGAGCATCCCGACGCAGTCGTCGACACCGACGACTCACTCGCCGGCCTTCCGGACATCCCCGCGTACGACGAAGTGGCACCGGCCGACGCCCGGGCCCTGTCCAGGACCCTCTTCGAGCGGCTGGAGTCGCTGGAGGAAGGCACCCACGAGTACGCGTACGTACGCAACACGCTCGTCGAACTCAACCTCGCCCTCGTCAAGTTCGCCGCCTCCCGCTTCCGCTCGCGCAGCGAGCCCATGGAGGACATCATCCAGGTCGGCACGATCGGCCTGATCAAGGCGATCGACCGCTTCGAGCTGTCGCGCGGTGTGGAGTTCCCCACCTTCGCGATGCCGACGATCATCGGCGAGATCAAGCGCTTCTTCCGCGACACCTCCTGGTCCGTGCGGGTACCGCGCCGCCTCCAGGAACTCCGGCTCGACCTGGCCAAGGCCGGCGACGAGCTGGCGCAGCAGCTCGACCGCGCGCCGACGGTGGCCGAGCTGGCCGAGCGCCTCGGCATCTCCAACGACGAGGTCGTCGAGGGCATGGCCGCGTCGAACGCGTACACGGCCGCCTCGCTGGACGCCCAGCCCGAGGAGGACGACGCCGAGGGCGCGCTGGCGGACCGGATCGGCTACGAGGACCACGGACTCGAGGGCATCGAGTACGTCGAGTCGCTCAAGCCGCTGATCGCCGAGCTGCCGCCGCGGGACCGGAAGATCCTCTCCCTGCGCTTCGTCGCGGGCATGACCCAGTCGGAGATCGGCGAGGAACTCGGCATCTCCCAGATGCACGTCTCGCGCCTGCTGTCGCGGACGCTCGTGCGGCTGCGCAAGGGGCTCACGGTCGAGGAGTGACCTCGTCGGAGTGACGGCGTCCGCCACGGGCGCGCCGAGGGGGCGGCCCGGTGCCGGGCCGCCCCCTCGGCGCGTCGTCGGCGCCAACAACCCGCACACCACCGGGGTTACCCGCGGAAACTCTTTTCTCACCGGCCCCCGTCCACCACTATGGGCCCCCCGAACTGGCCAGTAGGTCAGTACCGGAGCGGCAGCGGCGCCGCGTGGTGCGAGGAGGCGGACGGATGGCTCGGGGGGACGGGGCCGGTCACGGCGTGCACGGCGGGGACGGGACGGGTGTCGAGGGCGTGCACGCGGGCGCGTCCGACGCACGGCTGACGGAGCTGCTGCGCGCCGAGACGCCCACCGCGTACCCGGCGCTCCAGGAACTGCGCGCCCGGCACCAGCCGGCGGTCCTCGGTTACGCCCGGCTGTGCGCGGCCGGTGAGTCCACCGCGCGCCAACTGGCCGCGCAGGCCTTCACCCTGGCGGCCCGTCATGCCGCGCGCGGCACCGACCCCGGCGGCCCCTGGCGGCACCAGCTCCTGCTGCTGACCGGGGAGATCGCGGCCGAGTGGGCGGCGGACGAGCGGGCCGCGGGCCTCGACCCCAACCTGCTGCTGGTGCTGAACACGACGGGCCCCGGCGTCCCCGTACCGCCCATGCTCGCGCCGTTTCGCACCCTGTCGTTCCGGGCGCAGGGCCTGCTCTGGTACGGCGTCGCGGAGCGGGAGCCCGCCGAGCGGACGGCCACGCTGCTGGGCATCGCCCCGCAGGACGTGACGTACGGCACCGGACCGGCCCTCAAGGAGCTGGCCCACGCCTGTCTGCGCGCCCGGCTGGCCGCCTCCGACGGTCCGCGCTGCACGGACTTCCGCCGGCTCATCGAGGAGTCGGTACGGCCGGACAGTCCCCGCGAGAGCCCCGACCTGCACGCCCACATGGCGCGCTGCGCGCACTGCACGGCCGCCTACGAGGAGCAGTGCGCGCTGCGGGACGACCCGCGCACCGCGCTGGCCGAGGGCCTGCTGCCCTGGTCGGGTACGGCGTACGCCGCGCGGGAGGCGGACGAGCCCGCCGCCGCCTCACTCGCCACGCCCCGGCTGTGGCCGCCGTCCCGGCGGTTCGCCCTGGCCTCGGCCGCGCTCGGCGTGGCGCTGGCCCCGGTGCTGCTCATGCTGCTGTCCCAGGGCGGCTCCTCGGCGCCGCCGCGGGCCGCGGGGTCGGCCGGCACGCCGCCCGGTCCGCCGCCCCCTCCCGTGACGGTGACGGCCACGGTCTCCGCGCCGCCCACGACCCCGTCGGCGTCCGCGACGACGTCCGCCGCCCCGTCGCGGTCGGCGACGCCGAGCCGGGAACCGACGCGCACGGCACGCCCGACGCCCTCCCCCACCCGCTCCACCCCGTCGCACCGGCCGCCCGGCGGCACGTACGCGCAGGTGGTGAACGTCGCCACGGGACGGTGCCTGGACGTCGCCGACGGCGAGTTCTGGAAGGGCAACGACGTCCTGCTGGCGCCGTGCACGTCCGCCCGCACCCAGTTGTGGCGGGTCGACACCGGCCGGGGCGTGGTCCAGTCGTACGCCGACGACGACTACTGCCTGGACAGCCGCGGCGGCGTGGACAAGGGCGTCGGCATCTGGGAGTGCGACTCGGTCCACGGCCGCAACGGCGCCAACCTGCGCTTCGCCGTGGACGGACGCGGAGTGATCCGTCCGGGCATCGCGCCGGGGCACGCGGTGGCGCCGGGCGGCGGTGACTCGGTGGTCCTGGTGACGGAGTCGGGGCGGCCGGAGCAGCGCTGGCGGGCGGGGGCCTGAACGGCGCCCTCCTGACGGCCGGTCAGGCCACGCGGACGCCCGCCGCCGCTCGGCTCGGACCACGCGGAAGCCCGCCGCCGCTCGGCTCAGACGACGCGGACGCCCCGTCGCCACACGCCGGCCACCAGCGGCACGCCCGGGCGGTAGGCCAGGTGGACGTGGCTGGGGGCGTCGAGGAGGGTCAGGTCGGCGTACGCGCCGGGGACGAGGCGGCCGACGTCGTCGCGGCGCAGGGCCGCGGCGCCGCCCGCGGTGGCCGACCAGACCGCCTCGTCCGGCGTCATCCCCATGTCCCGTACGGCGAGCGCGATGCAGAACGGGACGGAGGAGGTGAAGGACGAGCCGGGGTTGCAGTCGGTGGACAGGGCGACCGTGGCGCCGGCGTCGAGCAGGCGGCGGGCGTCGGGCCACCGGGCGCGGGTGGAGAACTCGGCGCCGGGCAGGAGGGTGGCGACGGTCCGGCTGTTCGCGAGGGCGTCGACGTCGGCGTCGGTGAGGTGGGTGCAGTGGTCGGCGCTGGCGGCGTCGAGTTCCACGGCGAGCTGGACACCGGGGCCGTAGGAGAGCTGGTTGGCGTGGATGCGCGGGTGCAGGCCCCTGGCCCTGCCCGCCGTGAGGATCGCGCGGGCCTGGTCGCCGTCGAAGGCGCCCTTCTCGCAGAAGACGTCGATCCAGCGGGCGTGCGGGGCGCAGGCGTCGAGCATCTCGCCGGTGACCAGGTCGACGTAGGCGGCGGGGTCCTCGGCGTGCTCGGGGGCGACGATGTGGGCGCCGAGGAAGGAGACCTCGTCGGTGTGGCGGGCGGCGATGCGCAGGGCGCGGGACTCGTCGGCGACCGTCAGGCCGTAGCCGGACTTGGTCTCGAAGGTGGTGGTGCCCTGGCGGAGGGCCTCGTGGAGGTAACGGGTGACGTTCGCCTCCAGTTCCTCGTCGCTCGCGGCCCGGGTGGCGGCGACGGTGGTGCGGATGCCGCCGGCGCTGTAGGGGCGGCCGGACATCCGGGCGTTGAACTCCTCGGTCCGGTCGCCCGCGAAGAGCAGGTGGGAGTGGGAGTCGACGAAGCCGGGGAGCACCGCACGGCCGCCGGCGTCGACGTGATTGTCAGTGGCGGGTGCTTTGCTGGATTCACCGGTCCACGCGATGCGGTCGCCGTCGACGACGACGGCCGCGTCCCGGACCAGTCCGAGGGGGGAAGAGTCGCTGAGGGAGGGGTCGTTGGTGACCAGCGCGGCGATGTTGGTGATGACGGTGCTGCTCATGGTGTCCGTGGCGTCCTCGTGGGGGCGGGGTCGGGCGGTGGTCACGCCCGCAGGGCTGCGACGGCCCGGGCCAGCGCCCGCGGCACGTCGGGTACGAGCGTGTGGGCCCCGTCGCGTACGACGTGCCGGCCCGCGACGATCGTGTGCCGTACGTCCGCTGCCGTCGCGGCGAATACGGCGGTCTCGGCGCCGAGCCTCGGCTCCGGCCCGGCGGTCCTGACCGAGTCCAGCGCGATGGTCGTCAGGTCGGCGCGGGCCCCGGACTCGAGGGTGCCTGCGTCGTCCCAGCCGAGGGCGGCGTGACCGTCGGCGCCGGCCGCGCGCAGCAGGGCGGCGGCCGTCCAGTGGCCGCGGGTGCGAGTGCGCAGCCGCTCGTTCAGCTCCATCGCGCGGGCCTCTTCGAGCAGGTCGACGACGGCGTGGCTGTCGGAGCCGAGGCTGAGCGGTGAGCCGGCGGCCTGGAGGGCGGCGGCGGGTCCGATGCCGTCGGCGAGGTCCCGTTCGGTGGTCGGGCACATGCAGGTGCCGGTGCCGCTGCCGCCGATCAGGGCGATGTCCTCGTCGGTGAGGTGTGTGTTGTGGACGCCGGTGGTGCGGGGCCCGAGGACTCCGTGGTCGGCGAGCAGACGGGTGGGCGTGCAGCCGTGCGCCTCGCGGCAGGCGTCGTTCTCGGCGGTCTGCTCGGACAGGTGGACGTGGAGCGGGGCCCGCCGCTCCTCCGCCCAGCGCGCCACGGTCGCCAGCTCGCCGGCGGGCACGGCCCGCACCGAGTGGACGGCCGCCCCGATCCGCGCGTGATCCCGTTCCTTGAGAACTGCACAGCGTTCCGCCCAGGCCTCGGCCGTCCCGTCGCAGAAGCGGAGCTGGTGGCCGTCGGGCAGCTGTCCGAAGCCGGCGGACAGGTAGCAGGTGTCCAGCAGGGTGATGCGGATGCCGGCCTCGGCGGCGGCCTCGATCAGCGCCTCGCCCATCGCGTTGGGGTCGGCGTAGGGCACGCCGCCGGGCGCGTGGTGGACGTAGTGGAACTCGCCGACGGCGGTGACCCCGGCGAGGGCCATCTCGGCGTACACCGCGCGGGCCAGCTGGTGATAGGTCTCGGGGGTCAGCCGGTCGGCGACAGAGTACATGACCTCGCGCCAGGTCCAGAAGGTGCCCGAGCCGACCTGGACGGTGCCGCGCAGGGCGCGGTGGAAGGCGTGGCTGTGGGCGTTGGCCAGGCCGGGGAGCGTGAGCCCCCGCAGGACCTCGGCGCCGGGCGGCGGGGCGGGGGTGTCCCGGCGGACGGCGGTGATGCGGCCGTCGGACACCGTGAGGGCGACGCCTGGCTCGACGTGGGTGCCGAGCCAGGCGTTCTCCAGCCAGTAGGTCCGCTCGGTGACGGTCACGTGCAGGCCAGTCCTTCCAGTACGTCGGCGAGGGCGGCGACCCCGGCCAGGCAGTCGTCCTCGGTTGCGGACTCGGCCGGGGAGTGCGAGACGCCGGTGGGGTTGCGCACGAACAGCATGGCGGTCGGGATCCGTCCGGACAGGATTCCGGCGTCGTGTCCGGCGCCGGTGCCGAGGACCGGGACCCGCAGGGCGGGGTCGGTGTCCTTGCCGAGGATGCGGGCCAGTTCGTCGCGCAGGGCGTGGTCGAACTCGACGACGGGCGTGAAGGACTCCCGTTCGACGTCCAGGGCGACGCCGTGGGTGCCGGCGTGGACGCGGGCGGCCTTCTCGACGCCGGCGACGACGGCGTCCAGGGCGTCCTGCCCGGCGGCGCGGGCGTCGAGCCAGCCGCGCACCAGGGAGGGGACGGCGTTGACGCCGTTCGGCTCGACGACGATCTTGCCGAAGGTGGCGACGGCACCGGCGTGTTCGGCCTCCCGGCGGGCGGCCAGCGCGGTCTCGGCGTAGGACAGCATCGGGTCGCGGCGGTCGGCGAGGCGGGTGGTGCCGGCGTGGTTGGCCTCGCCGTGGAAGTCGAACCGCCAGCGTCCGTGCGGCCAGATGGCGCCGGCGATGCCGACGGGGTCGCCGGACAGGTCCAGGGCGCGGCCCTGTTCGACGTGGAGTTCGACGAAGGCGCCGATGCGGTTCAGCCGCTCCGGGTCGGGGCCGATGGCCTCGGGGTCGTGTCCGGCGGCCTCCATGGCCTGCGGGAGGGTGATCCCGTCGCCGTCGGTGAGGCGGTGGGCCTGCTCGACGGTGAGCGCCCCGGCGGTGAGCCGGGAGCCGACGCAGGCGAGGCCGAACCGGGCGCCCTCCTCGTCGCCGAAGTTGACGATGCCGACGGGCTTGGTGAACCGCGCGCCCCTCGCGCGCAGTTCGTCCAGGGCGGCGAAGGCGGACACCACGCCGAGGGGGCCGTCGAAGGCGCCGCCGTCGGGCACGGAGTCCAGGTGCGAGCCGGTGACCACGGCACCGCCCCGCGCGGGGTCGCCGAGCCAGGCCCACTGGTTGCCGTTGCGGTCGGTCTCGTAGGCGAGGCCGCGGGAGCGGGCCTGCTGCTCGAACCAGGCCCGGCAGTCGGCGTCGGCCCCGGTCCAGGCGAAGCGCCGGTAGCCGCCGGAGGCGGAGCTGCGGCCGATCGGCAGCAGCTCCGCCCACATGCTGTGGAAGTTCACGCCGGGTCACCCTCGCGCACGTCGCTCCCGTGCAGGTCGCTCCCCCGGTCCGCGTCCTCGCCCTCGCCCTCGTGCATCGGCACCCGGACCCCGCGCCGCTCGGCGACCGACTCGGCGATGTCGTACCCGGCGTCCACGTGCCGGATGACGCCCATGCCGGGGTCGTTGGTCAGCACCCGGCGGATCTTCTCCCCGGCGAGCGCGGTGCCGTCGGCGACCGTCACCTGGCCGGCGTGGATCGAGCGGCCCATGCCGACGCCGCCGCCGTGGTGGACGGAGACCCAGGAGGCGCCGGAGGCCACGTTGACCATGGCGTTGAGCAGCGGCCAGTCGGCGATGGCGTCGGAGCCGTCGAGCATCGCCTCGGTCTCGCGGTAGGGGGAGGCGACGGAGCCGCAGTCGAGGTGGTCGCGGCCGATGACGACGGGCGCGGACAGCTCGCCGCTCGCGACCATGTCGTTGAACCGCTCGCCGGCCTTGTCACGCTCGCCGTAGCCGAGCCAGCAGATGCGCGCGGGCAGGCCCTGGAAGTGGACCTTCTCGCCGGCCATCCGGATCCAGCGGGCCAGGGACTCGTTCTCGGGGAAGAGGTCGAGGATCGCCTTGTCGGTCCGGGCGATGTCGGCCGGGTCGCCGGACAGGGCGGCCCAGCGGAAGGGGCCCTTGCCCTCGCAGAACAGGGGGCGGATGTAGGCGGGCACGAAGCCGGGGAAGGCGAAGGCACGCTCGTAGCCGGCGAGCTTGGCCTCGCCGCGGATGGAGTTGCCGTAGTCGAAGACCTCGGCGCCGGCGTCGAGGAAGCCGACCATGGCCTCGACGTGCCGGGCCATGGACTCGCGGGCGCGGGTGGTGAAGCCCGCCGGGTCCTTGGCGGCGGCGTCGGCCATGTCCTCGAAGGCGATGCCGACGGGCAGGTACGACAGCGGGTCGTGGGCCGAGGTCTGGTCGGTGACGATGTCGACGGGGGCGCCCATGGCGAGCAGCTGCGGCACCAGCTCGGCGGCGTTGCCGAGGACGCCGATGGACAGCGGCCTGCGCTGGTCCCGGGCCTCGACGGCGAGCCGGAGGGCGTGGTCGAGGGAGTCGGCCTTCACGTCGAGGTAGCGGTGCTCGATGCGGCGGTCGATGGCGCGCGGGTCGCAGTCGACGCAGATCGCCACGCCGTCGTTCATCGTCACGGCGAGCGGCTGGGCGCCGCCCATGCCGCCGAGGCCGGCGGTGAGGGTGATGGTCCCGGCGAGCGAGCCGCCGAACTTCTTGGCGGCGACGGCGGCGAAGGTCTCGTAGGTGCCCTGGAGGATGCCCTGGGTGCCGATGTAGATCCAGGAGCCGGCCGTCATCTGCCCGTACATGGTCAGGCCGAGGGCCTCCAGGCGGCGGAACTCCTCCCAGGTGGCCCAGTCGCCGACGAGGTTGGAGTTGGCGATGAGGACGCGCGGGGCCCACTCGTGGGTCTGCATGACGCCGACCGGGCGGCCGGACTGGACGAGCATCGTCTCGTCCTGCCGGAGGGTCTTCAGGGTGCGGACCATGGCGTCGAAGGACCGCCAGTCACGGGCGGCCTTGCCGGTACCGCCGTAGACGACGAGCTTGTCGGGGTGCTCGGCGACCTCCGGGTCGAGGTTGTTCTGCAGCATCCGCAGGGCGGCCTCCTGCTGCCATCCCAGGGCGCTCGGCGTGGTGCCGCGCGGCGCTCGGACAGGACGGGGTCCGGACATGGTGCCTCCTGCTGGGCTTGCTCCCGACGGATGTGTTGCTGCGGTTATTCACATCCTGGCCCTGTGAATAAGACTAGTCAATACGGGGTGGGGGCGGCGTCGGCGCGTCGCGGATGTTTGGCTGGGATGCATGGGTGCAGGCATCGACGGGACGGGGGATCACATGGGACAGGACGACGGCGGCGCCGGCGGGGAGCGGGCCGAGCGGCGGGACCAGGCGGTGCGGGCGGCGGTGGAGCAGGGGCTGCTCGGACCGGAGGCGCCCCTGGTCGGGCTGCTCGACGTGAGCGGCATCCGGGAGTCGGCGGCCGCGCTGCGGTCGGCGTTCGACGCGGTCGTGGCGCCGGGGACGCCGGTGCTGCACGCCTTCGCCGTGAAGGCGACGCCGCTGGTGCCGGTGGTGCGGCTGCTGCACCAGGAGGGCATCGGCGCGGAGGTCGCCAGCCCCGGGGAACTGGCCCTGGCACGGGCGGCCGGGGTGCCGGTGGCGCGCACGGTGCTGGACTCGCCGGCGAAGACGCCGGCCGAGCTGCGCCAGGCGCTGGCGCTGGGCATCGCCGTCAACGCGGACAATCCGCAGGAGCTGGAGCGCATCGACGCCCTGATGCGGTCCGCGCCCAGCCGCTCGCCGCTCGGCATCCGGGTGAACCCCCAGGTCGGCGGCGGCTCCATCGAGGCGCTGTCGACGGCGACGGCGACCTCGAAGTTCGGGGTGGCGCTGCGGGACGCAGGGGCCCGGGAGTGGGTGGTGCGGGCGTGTCTGGACCGGCCGTGGCTGACCCGGCTGCACGCGCACACCGGCTCCCAGGGCATACCGCTGGCGCTGATGGCCGAGGGCGTGCGGGAGACGTACGCGCTGGCCGAGGAGATCAACGAGCGGGCCGGGCGCCGGCAGATCGACACCCTCGACATCGGCGGCGGCCTGCCGGTGAACTTCGCCTCGGACGCCACGACCCCGACGTACGCCGAGTACGCGCGCGTGCTGCGGGAGGCGGTGCCGGGGCTGTTCGACGGGCGGTACGGGCTGGTCACCGAGTTCGGGCGGTCACTGCTGGCCAAGCACGGCACGGTGGTGGCGCGGGTGGAGTACGCCAAGAGCGCCGGCGGCCGTCCGGTCGCGGTCACGCACGCGGGCGTGCAGGTCGCGACGCGGACGGTGTACGCGCCGGGGGCGTGGCCGCTCAGGATCGCCGTGTTCGACGGCAAGGGACGGCCGAAGGAGGGGCCGGCCGTGGTGCAGGACGTGGCGGGACCGGCGTGCTTCGCGGGCGATCTGCTGGCGGCGGGGCGTGAGCTGCCGCTGGTGGAGCAGGGGGACTACGTGGCGGCGCTGGACACGGGGGCGTACTACTTCGCGCACCACTACGCGTACAACTCGCTGGCGCGGCCCGGGGTGTACGGGTTCGCGCCGGACGGCACCGGCGGCGTCGCGTTCGCCGTCGTCCGCGAGGCCCAGTCCGTCGAGGAGATCGTCGCCGAGGCGGGAGGGGCACAGGTGGACGCACTGACGTCCGGCCTGGTGCCGTAGGAGGGTGCGGGTCCCATGGGGAGCGGCGCACCCCGGGGGCGTGCCGGCACCGGTCACGACCGGACCGCCCCCTGGGACCCGGCGCGCCCCGGGGGCAGCGTGGCTCGGCCGGCGGTCAGACCAGAGCCGCCGTCTTCTTCCTCGCTCCGCCCGGTGCCGCGTCGCCCGCGGCGATGCCGGTGCTGCGGTAGGACTTGACGGTCTTCCCGGCGGGACGGCCGGCGCCCCGCCCGAGCCAGTCGACGCGGACCCACAGCAGGGCGTCCTCGGTGCGTTCCAGGCGGCCGATCCAGGCGGCCTTGAGCCACAGGCCCGCCCCGCAGCCGGCCAGCAGCATGCCGCCGGCGGCCGGGGCGGCGAAGGCGCTGCCGAGGGCGGCGAGGAAGGCGAGCAGAAGCCACCAGCGGTGCCCCCGGCGCCAGTTGCGCGCGGTGACCGCCCGGTCCTGGAGCACGTCGTGCTTGCCCGCGCGGGCGGCCGAACGGGCCAGAGCCGTGTACCGCTTGCGGCCGACGGACGCCACGACGGCCGCCGCGACCAGAAACAGCGCCGCACCCGCGAGGACGCCGATCCGGCGTCCGGTCAGCCCCGGCACCACCAGTCCGACACCCGCCGCGAGCACCCCCAGCCACCCCATGGGTGCCGCTCCCGCCCGCACGACGACGGCCACCCGAGCCAGCCCCAGTCCTCCGCGCGCCACGTTCGCCTCCGTCTCTCGTCTCTCGTCCGTGCAGCGTCCGAAGTGTGAGCCCCGGCACGGTAGCGCGGGAACCTGAGACGAATCTGAGAACGGCGCCCGCACCTCACTCCACGACCCGCGCCTCACTCCACGAACAGCCCCCGCGCCGCCGCCTTCGCGTCGAACTCCTCCAGCCTGGCCTGCGCGTCCGGCAGGTCGTCGCACATCGCCTCCAGCAGCACCCGCCCGAGCAGCATCGGCGCGCAGGCGGTGTCGAACGCGAGCCCGGTGCCCACGGCGGCGGGCAGCAGCAGGTCGGACACCTTGGCGACGGGCGCGAAGGCGGAGTCGGCGACCGTGACGACGGTGAGCCCCGCCTCCTTGGCGTGGGTGAGGGTGTCGACGACCTCGCGGGGATGCCGGGGCAGCGCGAAGCAGAGCAGGGCGCCCGCGCCGGCCCGGACGGCGGCGTCGATCCGGTCGTGGATCATCGAGCCGCCCTCGTTCAGCAGCCGCACGTCCGGATGGACCTTGGCCGCGAAGTAGGCGAAGCCGTGCGCCTGCGCGGCCGCGGCCCGCAGCCCGAGGACCGGGAGCGGCCGGCTCGCGGCGAGCACCCGCCCCGCCTCCCGCACCGGCCCCGGGTCGGCCAGGGCCGCCGCCAGGTGGCGCAGGTTCTCGATCTCGGCCTCGACGGCCTGCTGGTACTCGTTGAACGCGCCCGGTTCGGCGACCGGCTCGGCGGGCGCCACCTCGCGCAGATGGCGGCGCAGGGCCGGGTAGCCGTCGAAGCCCAGGGCGACGGCGAAGCGGGTCACGGACGGCTGGCTGACCCCGGCCAGCTCGGCCAGCTCCACGCTGGACAGGAAGGGCACGTCGGCGGCCCGGCGCACCATGCTGTGCGCGATGCGCCGCTGCGTGGGCGTCAGCCGGTGCCCCTCGAAGAGCGCCTGCAACCGCGCGGCCGGGCCGTCGCTCGCGCTCCCGCTCATGACCTGCTCCCCCTCGCTCCGTCGCCTCGCCACGGCCAGCCTATTCACGGTCCGGAAACCCTGCATACCGTTATACAGCCGGGGGCGCCCGCCCCGCCCGGCGATCCCCCCGCCGGAAACGGGGGCTAGCCCCAGTGCCGGTCGGCCGCCGGCTGCCTACCGTGGGCCGTATGACCGGAATGGACGCGCGGGACGCCGACCTGAAGAAGGAACTCGACGCCACCCTCCAGGCCCGCAGGGAGCTGGGCGAGGAGTACGAGTCCGCCCTGGTCGACTCGTTCCTGGAGAAGGTCGACCAGCGTATCGACGGCGCGGTGGAGCGCCGGATGCGCCGGCAGCTCGCCGAGCAGCGGATGCGGACGGCCCGGGACTCCCGTTCGCCGAGGGCGACGGACTCCTGGGGGGAGAGGTTCGGCTTCGGCATCGTCTCCCTGGTGCTCGCCGTCCCCCTGTCGGCGATCGGCGCCGGGACCGCCCACCTCCCCGGGCTCCTGGTCGCCTGGGCCGGCATCGTCGGCGTCAACGTCGTGCAGCTGGCCCGCACCGACCCGGGACTGTTCCGGCGCCGGCCGCGCGGCGAACGGGACGGTGACCGGGAGGACTGAGGGCCGCCGCCCCCACCGCCCCGGTCGCCCTCGTCGTCCTCCTCGCCCTCGCCGCCCTCGAAGGAGTCCGAGCGCGCGTACCGCACGCGGAAAGCCGAGCGCGGGGACCGCCGCACCCCCGTTGCCGGGGGGCGGGACGACGGCGGTCCCCGCGAGGGACGCGGGGCCGGGCCCGAGGGCCGGGCGGGCGCGTCCGTGGCGTCCAGGGAGGTCCGGGAGCCGCTCCGGAGGTCCATGACGCCGTACGGTGCCGGAAGGGGGGCGGGGAGCCGCTCCCGCGGCCCCTGCCGACAACCCCACTGTGGCGGACCGGTGTTAAGCGTGTGCTGCGCGAACGTGTCGCGCACGTACCACTTCCGCGAAGTCGGCACCCCGCCCACGGACGCCCGGGCGCGGGCCTCGGCCCCGGCCGTTCACCCGGAGTTCGGGCCGGGGCCCTGCCGGCCCCCGGCCCGTCCGCTCACGTGCCGCTCACTTGCCGCTCTTGGCGAGGAAGGCCAGCAGGTCCTGACGGCTCACCACACCGGTCGGCTTGCCCTCGACGAGCACGATCGCCGCGTCGGCCCGGCCGAGCACCGCCATCAGGTCCGCGACCGGCTCACCGGAGCCGACCTGCGGCAGCGGGGCGGACATGTGCTTCTCCAGCGGGTCCTCCAGCGAGGCCCGCTTGGCGAACAGCGCGTCCAGCAGCTCCCGCTCCACGACCGAGCCGACGACCTCGGCGGCCATCACGTCCGGGTGGCCGGCGCCCGGCTTGACGATCGGCATCTGGGAGACGCCGTACTCGCGCAGCACCTCGATGGCCTCGCCGACCGTCTCGTCCGGGTGCATGTGGACCAGGGACGGGATGGCGCCGCCCTCCTTGTCGTCCAGCACGTCGGCGACGCGGGCGCTGGGACCGGCGTCCTCCAGGAAGCCGTAGTCGGCCATCCACTCGTCGTTGAAGATCTTGCTGAGGTAGCCGCGCCCGCTGTCCGGCAGCAGCACGACCACCACGTCGTCCTCGGTGAGCCGCTCGGCGACCTCCAGCGCGGCGACGACCGCCATGCCGCAGGAGCCGCCCACCAGCAGGCCCTCCTCCTTGGCCAGCCGCCGCGTCATCTGGAAGGAGTCCTTGTCGGAGACGGCGACGATCTCGTCCGCGACGGTGCGGTCGTAGGCGGTCGGCCAGAAGTCCTCACCGACGCCCTCGACCAGGTACGGCCGTCCGGAGCCGCCGGAGTACACCGAGCCCTCGGGGTCGGCGCCGATCACCTTGACCCGGCCGTCGCTGGCCTCCTTCAGGTAGCGGCCGGTGCCGGAGATGGTGCCTCCGGTGCCGACGCCGGTGACGAAGTGGGTGATCTTCCCCTCCGTCTGCTCCCACAGCTCGGGGCCGGTCGAGTGGTAGTGGGAGAGGGGGTTGTTCGGGTTGGAGTACTGGTCGGGCTTCCAGGCGCCGGGCGTCTCCCGGACCAGCCGGTCAGAGACGTTGTAATAGGAGTCCGGGTGCTCGGGGGCCACCGCCGTGGGGCACACGACCACCTCGGCCCCGTACGCGCGCAGCACGTTGATCTTGTCGGTGGACACCTTGTCCGGGCAGACGAAGATGCACTTGTAGCCCTTCTGCTGGGCCACGATGGCGAGTCCCACGCCCGTGTTGCCGCTGGTCGGCTCGACGATGGTGCCGCCGGGCTTCAGCTCGCCGCTCTGCTCGGCGGCCTCGATCATGCGCAGGGCGATGCGGTCCTTCACCGAGCCGCCCGGGTTGAAGTACTCCACCTTGGCCAGGACGGTCGCCCTGATGCCCTTGGTCACGCTGTTGAGCCGCACCAGCGGGGTGTTGCCGACGAGGCTGATCATCGAGTCGTGGAATTGCACCGTTGTCTCCGGATGCCGCGAAAGATGTGGTCGAAAGAAATGGAGTGATGTTCCGCCAGCCAGCCTATGGCCTGCCGGGGTCCAGCGGCCCCGTGACGGTCGTTCACCCTCCGTCGAGATTGGACGACGGTCCGTACGGGGCAAGCACCTGGTGTACGGCTCGTGAGGAGGTGGCGGCGACGCATGACGAGCATGGCGAGGGCGAGGGTGGCCCGGCGGATCGCGGCCGGCGCGGCTTACGGCGGCGGTGGCATCGGTCTGGCGGGCGCGGCCACGGTCGGTCTGCTGCTGGCCGAGGTGCAGCTGGCCAGGCGCCGGGTGGGCAACGGGGCGCCGGGACGGGTGCCGAACGCGGCGGGCCTGTACGGCGGCACGCTGCCGACGGCCGGTGAGCCGCCGCTGCGGCTGGCGATGCTGGGCGACTCCACGGCGGCCGGACAGGGCGTGCACCGGGCCGGGCAGACGCCGGGGGCGCTGCTGGCGTCGGGGCTCGCGGCGGTGGCGGAACGCCCGGTCCGGCTGGACTCCGTCGCGCTGCCGGGGGCCCGCTCGGACGACCTGGACCGCCAGGTGGGGCTGGTGCTGGCGGACCCCGCCCGGGTGCCCGACATCTGCGTCATCATGATCGGCGCCAACGACGTCACCCACCGCATGCCGGCCACCAGCTCGGTCCGTCACCTCTCGGCGGCGGTACGGCGGCTGCGCACGGCCGGCGCGGAGGTCGTCGTCGGCACCTGTCCCGACCTGGGCACCATCGAGCCGGTGCGGCAGCCGCTGCGCTGGCTGGCCCGGCGGGTGTCCCGGCAGCTGGCGGCGGCGCAGACGATCGGGGTCGTGGAACAGGGCGGGCGCACGGTGTCGCTGGGCGATCTGCTCGGCCCGGAGTTCGCACAGAACCCGCGGGCGATGTTCGGGCCCGACAACTACCACCCCTCCGCCGAGGGCTACGCCACCGCGGCGATGGCGGTGCTGCCGACGGTCTGCGCGGCGCTCGGCCTGTGGCCGGAGGAGGAGCGCCCCGACGTCACCCGCCACGAGGGCTTCCTGCCGGTCGCCCGTGCCGCGGTGGAGGCCGCGTCCGACGCCGGCACGGAGGTCGCGGCGGCGGCACCGACGGGGGCGCGGGGGCCGTGGGCCCTGCTCAAGCGCCGGCGGCGGCGCAGGGTGGCGGAGCCGGACCCGGCCCCCGCGGCGCCGTCCGTATGACCTCACCCTGCGCCGGTGCGGGCCTCGCCGGGGGCTGCGCCCCCAGACCCCCGCTTCGGCCTGGACGGCCTCGCCCTCAAAGGCCGGACGGGCTGAGTACCCACACCCTCACATCGAAAAGCAAGCGCTTAGACACTTGCGGCACATGTCACATCGCCACACCCGTGACCCAGGCCATACGTCCCGGTAACTTCCCAAGCAGCCCCGACCCTCGCAATCGCCTCTGGAGCCGTGATGCCCGAAGCCGTGATCGTCTCTGCTGCCCGCTCCCCCATCGGCCGCGCTTTCAAGGGCTCCTTGAAGGACCTGCGCCCGGACGACCTGGCCGCGACCATCATCCAGGCCGCCCTCGCCAAGGTGCCGGAGCTGGACCCGAAGGACATCGACGACCTGATGCTCGGCTGCGGCCTGCCCGGCGGCGAGCAGGGCCACAACCTCGGCCGGGTCGTCGCCGTGCAGATGGGCATGGACCACCTGCCCGGCTGCACCGTCACCCGGTACTGCTCCTCGTCCCTGCAGACCTCCCGCATGGCCCTGCACGCCATCAAGGCCGGTGAGGGCGACGTCTTCGTCTCGGCCGGCGTCGAGATGGTCTCCCGCTACACCAAGGGCAACTCCGACACCCTCCCGGACACGCACAACCCGCTGTTCGCCGAGGCCGAGGCGCGTACCGCCGCGGTCGCCGAGCAGGAGGGCACCACCTGGCACGACCCGCGCGAGGACGGCCTGCTGCCCGACCCCTACATCGCCATGGGCCAGACCGCCGAGAACCTGGCGCGCTGGAAGGGCGTCACCCGCCAGGAGATGGACGAGTTCGGCGTCCGCTCGCAGAACCTCGCCGAGGAGGCCATCAAGAACGGCTTCTGGGAGCGCGAGATCACCCCGGTCACGCTGCCCGACGGCACGGTGATCTCCAAGGACGACGGCCCCCGCCCCGGCGTCACGATGGAGGGCGTCGCGGGCCTGAAGCCGGTCTTCCGCCCCGACGGCCTGGTCACCGCCGGCAACTGCTGCCCGCTCAACGACGGCGCCGCGGCCCTGGTCGTCATGAGCGACACCAAGGCCCGCGAGCTGGGCCTGACCCCGCTGGCCCGGATCGTCTCCACCGGCGTCTCCGGACTCTCCCCGGAGATCATGGGCCTGGGCCCCGTCGAGGCGAGCAAGCAGGCGCTGTCCCGCGCCGGGCTGACCATCGGCGACATCGACCTGGTCGAGATCAACGAGGCCTTCGCCGCCCAGGTCATCCCCTCCTACCAGGACCTCGGCATCCCGCTGGAGAAGCTGAACGTCAACGGCGGCGCCATCGCCGTCGGCCACCCGTTCGGCATGACCGGCGCCCGGATCACCACCACGCTCATCAACTCCCTCCAGTGGCACGACAAGCAGTTCGGCCTGGAGACGATGTGCGTGGGCGGCGGCCAGGGCATGGCCATGGTCATCGAGCGCCTGAGCTGACCGGCGGGTCGCGGCCGGCCGGGGCGGCACCCCGGCGGCCGTGACCGCAGGCCCGCTGAAAGACCGTCGGTAGCGCCGGGGAGACCCTGTGTGACATACGGCCCGGAACCCGCTGTGCGCCAGGGGTCCGGGCCGTTTTGTGACCCAATCTCCCCCAGGATGTGACCTATCTCCCTGTCGCAGAGATCGACGCAGGTCAGCCCGGCCCCACCGGCCCCTGCCGGGCCCAAAGTCCTGTCCGCTTCGTGACGTTACGCACTGACAGCGGGTTAGTCCGCCCTTCAAGCTGATGTAGGAAGTCGGGGGTCGACTTTGAACCGGGAGTACGTCAGTGAGCGCACCACAGATCGCCCTGCTGCTCACCACGGCCGCCACCGGCGCCGTGGGCGTCGCCGTCCTGCGCAGCATCCTGGTGCTGCGCCGCCAGGTCGCGGCCCTGCGCACCGAGCTGGCCGAGAGCCGCGCGGCCGGGTCGGCGCGGGTCCCCGCCGCCCGCACCGCCGACGCCGAGGAGATACGCGCCGCGGTCGCCGAGGCGCTGGCCGAGGAGCGGGAACGGGAGCTGGCCGAGGCGCGCGCCTTCTGGGCCGCCCAGGAGGCGCGGGACGCCTCCGACGCCCCGCTGCTGCTGGGCCTGCCGGACAGTGAGCTGTTCCTGCCCCGGCCGGCCGACCTGGCGGGCCTGGAGTCGGTGACGGAGCCCGGCGCGGACGCCGACGAGCCCTCCGGTGAGTCCGCCGAGCTGGCCGCGGCCCGCCGCCGGCACCCCTCGCACCCGGACTTCGTCCCCCATCCGTCACCCGCCGTCAACGACCACGAGCGCACCGTCGCCACGCTGGAGGAGCTGGCCGCCGGCCGGGTCGGGCTGACGGACGTGCGCCCGGGCCCGCTGGGCACCCTGGACGTCTACGTCTTCGCCGACGGTACGACGCTGTGCATGACCCCGGGCCACCGCGAGACCGCCGAGCGCCTGTCCGCCGCCCTGCGCGCCGGTGACACGCCGGTGCTGCTGGGCGGGTCCGGTGTCTCGGGGGCGTACGCGCTGACCTTCGCCTGCGGCGAGGAGAGCGTCTACATCCTGGCGGACCGCGTCATCGCGTCGCTGTAGCCGGCGTCCGCATCGCGCGCCGGGGGTTCACACCCCGGCGCGTTTCTGTGCGTCCGCCACCAGGCGTACGGCGTCCTGGAGCTCGGATTCGCTCCGCAGTACGAGCGCCAGGTCGTGCGCGGCGACGGTGACCTGGTCGGCGGCGGCGAACATCCCCGCGTCGGGCATCTGCCGCGGCTCGCGGTCGGGCCGCTCCGCGAGCTGGGCGCGACGGGCCAGTTCCCTGGCCAGCTCCAGCGCCTCGGCCGCCGCCCCGCGCTGGAGGCGGCTCTGCGGGGCGGCCCGCAGACGATCGGCGAACTGGTCCACCGCACGGGTCAGGGGCGTCGTATCAACCACGGCGTGAGCGTACGCGGATGTGCGGGACTGTTGCCAACGGGCGAACGCTCAGGCACGGTGACCTGAAGGACCGGCTTACATCCCATGCGTCCGGAGGCGCCGATGTCCCACGTCCTCTCCGAGGAGACCCATCGCAATCTGCTCGCCCGCATCCCCCACTGCACCGGTCGTGAGATCTCCGACTGGCTGCGCACCGTCGAAGAGGGCCCCGCTCTCCGCTTCGAGGAGAAGGTCAGCTGGCTCCGCCACGAATACGACCTCGCCTACGGCCACGCCAAGGCGATCATTCACGAGTACGACCTGAGGAGGGCCGCGCGCAAGCTGCTCTAGGCGCGCGCCGGCAGGAAGACGAAGGGCCCCGGGAGGAACCCGGGGCCCTTTCACGCTTCCGCGCCGGCGGATGCCGGCCCGGGCGTGCGTCAGTCGCTGCTGTTGAGGATCGAGATGAGCCTCAGGAACTCGAGGTAGATCCACACCAGCGTCAGGGTGAGACCGAAGGCCGCGAGCCAGGCCTCCTCCCGCGGGGCGCCGTAGGCGAGGCCGTCCTCGACCTGCTTGAAGTCCAGGGCGAGGAAGCAGGCACCGAGGATGATGCCGATGACACCGAAGACGATGCCGAGGGCACCGCTGCGGAAGCCGAGGCCGTCACCGCCGCCGAAGACGGCGAACAGCAGGTTCACCGCCATCAGCAGGACGAAGCCCAGCGCGGCGGCCATCACGAAGCCGTAGAAGCGGCGGTTGACGCGGATCCAGCCCGCCTTGTACGCCACCAGCACGGCGGCGAAGACCGCCATCGTGCCGATCACGGCCTGCATGGCCGCGCCACTGGCGATGTGGGTGTCCACGACGTTCGACACGACGCCGAGGAAGACGCCCTCGAGCGCCGCGTACGTCAGGATCAGCGCGGGCGAGGCCTTGCGCTTGAAGGACTGGACGAGCGCCAGGACCATGCCGATCAGCGCGGCGCCGATCGCGATGCCGTACGACCGCCCGAGGTTGGCCTCGTCCACCGGCAGCAGCGCCCAGGAGAGCGCCGCGGTGACGATGAGCAGGCCGAGGGTGGTGGCGGTGCGCATGACGACGTCGTCCATCGTCATCCGGCCGGGGGCGGCCGGCGCCTGCGGCGGCGCGCCGTGCTGCACGTCCTGCTGGGCGTACGGGTTCTGCGCGTACGGGTTCTGCGCGTACGGGTTGCCGGTGGGCTGCGCGTACGGGTTGGCCTGCGTGGCGACGGCGGGTCCCCCGGCCTGCGGCGCGGTGTTGAAGCCCGCGTAGCCGTTGTCGCGGCTGAACCCCCGTCGCGAGAAGACCGGGTTCGTGCTCCTCATTTCACTCCTCCATGGCCGCACTGCGCGGCCTTGGCTCAAGAGTAATAGAACGGCAAAGGATTGACCCTAGTGCTTGGGGAGGATCTTTCCCTCGTGCTGCTGGCCAACACGCTACGCCGCTCCGTGATTCCCCTCACGGCGGGGCCCGGCTCCACCGTCGAACGGGAATCCGGTGTAGGCCTCGGCGAGGTCGGTCTCGGCGGCGCGCGAGGAGGCGATGCGGTGCAGGCGGGCGACCTGGAGGCGGTCGTCGAAGCCGGTGGCGTCGGGGGCGCGGTGCAGCAGGGTGGTCATGTCGTACGAGAACCGCTCGGCCTGCCAGACGCGGCGCAGGCAGGCCGCGGAGTAGGCGTCGAGCAGCTCCTCGGAGCCGGTGTCCCGCCGGTGGGTGAGCGCCCGGGCGAAGGTGACGACGTCGCCGACGGCGAGGTTCAGGCCCTTGGCGCCGGTGGGCGGCACGATGTGGGCGGCGTCACCGGCGAGGAAGAGCCGTCCGTGGCGCATGGGCTCGTGGACGTAGGAGCGCATCGGGGTGACCGACTTCTGGGTGATCGGTCCGCGCTCCAGCCGCCAGTCGTCGTCCGTCTCGAAGCGGCGGTCCAGCTCGGCCCAGATCTCCTCGTCGCTCCACCGGTCGGCGTCGGTGTCCGCGGGCACCTGGAGGTAGAGGCGGGAGACGGACGGGGAGCGCATGGAGAGCAGGGCGAAGCCGCGGTCGTGCCGGGCGTAGACCAGCTCGTCGTGCGAGGGGGCGACGTCGGCGAGGATGCCGAGCCAGCCGAACGGGTACGTGCGTTCGAAGGTGCGGACGAGACCGGCGGGGACCGCCTTGCGGGCGACGCCCCAGAAGCCGTCGCAGCCGACGACGTAGTCGCACTCCAGCACGTCCTCCGCGCCCGCGTGGCGGAAGCGGACCCGCGGGCGGTCGGTCCCGGCGTCCTCGACGGCCAGCGCCTCCGCCTCGAACAGCAGCGGGCCGCCCTCCGCGAGCTGGAGGGCGATGAGGTCCTTGCAGACCTCGGTCTGGGCGTAGACCGTCACCGACCGGCCGCCGGTGAGGGCGGGGAAGGCGATGCGGTGGCGTGTGCGGTCGAAGCGCAGCTCGATGCCGTCGTGGCGCAGGCCCTCCCGGTCCATCCGCTCCCCGGCGCCGGCCGCGCGGAGCACGTCCACGGTCCCCTGCTCCAGGATCCCGGCGCGCTGCCGGCGCTCGACGTAGGCGCGGTCGCGGCTCTCCAGGACGACCGAGTCGATTCCGGCGTTGTGGAGCAGCCGGGCGAGGAGCAGGCCGGCGGGGCCGGCTCCGATGATCCCGACGGTGGTGCGCATCGGTCGTTCCCTTCGGTTGGCGTCGTTGCCGTGCACGTGGGCTTCGCAGAGGACTCTTCGCCTCACTGTTCGTGTGGTGAAATTTCCTTCACCAAGGTCGGACGTGAGTCTCTTGCCGTGCGCGCCCGCTGTCAACGGGTCCGCGGCAGGAAGGGATGAGGGAGGGAAGGACGGCAGGAAGCCACGCCGGGAAGAGGAGGCCGACGGCGACGTGAAAGTGCCCGGAGCCGGACTTGAACCGGCACGCCCGCGAAGGGGCAGCGAGGTTTAAGCTCGCCGTGTCTGCATTCCACCATCCGGGCAGGCCATGGGCTCCGCGTCGAGGTCCCGAGCCTATCGGGACGCACCTGTCGAACACCGGCGCGAGGGCCCGATGTTGTCTTATTTTATTGATGTCTGAGGGAGCATCAGCAACGCGTGCGCCCCTTCAGCTCCTGCCGACAGCCTTGCGTGCGACGGACGCCCACGCGTACGGAATGACGGAATTTCACCGTCGCGACCAGGGCGTACGACCCGTTCTCACCCGCCCGGCGGACATCGCCGCTGTCGGGGTCGCCCGTCCTCCCCAGGTATGACACGCGCTCCTCGAGTCCGACCCGAGTCGCCCTCGGGAACGGGAACTGCGGCTGACTCCACGGCGCCCGGCGGCCGGGACGATGGATGACGTCCCGAACACACCGTCGTCCCGACAGGAGCACCCGTCCCGTGACCACCGCATCCTCCCCCGACCTCCGTCCGGGCGGACACCCGGCCGACCGGTCCACCGCCGTGGCCGCGCGCGCCACGGAGCTGTCCAAGATCTACGGCCAGGGCGAGACCCAGGTGGTCGCCCTCGACCGGGTCTCCGTCGACTTCCCGCGCGCCCGGTTCACCGCGATCATGGGCCCGTCCGGCTCCGGCAAGTCCACGCTGATGCACTGCGTGGCCGGCCTGGACACCTTCTCCTCCGGTTCGGTGCGCATCGGCGACACCGAGCTGGGCTCCCTGAAGGACAAGCAGCTGACCAAGCTGCGCCGGGACAAGATCGGCTTCATCTTCCAGGCGTTCAACCTGCTGCCGACCCTGACGGCCCTGGAGAACATCACCCTCCCGATGGACATCGCGGGCCGCAGGCCCGACAAGCAGTGGCTGGACACCGTGATCCAGATGGTGGGGCTGTCCGGGCGGCTCGGCCACCGTCCCGCGCAGCTCTCGGGCGGCCAGCAGCAGCGGGTGGCCGTCGCGCGGGCGCTTGCCTCCAAGCCGGAGATCATCTTCGGTGACGAGCCGACCGGCAACCTCGACTCCCGCTCGGGCGCCGAGGTGCTGGGCTTCCTGCGCAACTCGGTACGGGAGCTGGGCCAGACCGTGGTGATGGTGACCCACGACCCGGTGGCCGCCGCCTACGCGGACCGGGTGGTCTTCCTCGCGGACGGACGGATCGTCGACGAGCTGAACGGACCGACGGCCGACACCGTCCTGGACCGCATGAAGCGGTTCGACGCCAAGGGCCGCACCAGCTGACACGCCCTCGCCCCCTGCCAGTTCCCCGTACGTCCCCTCGTACGTCCGTCCGGACAGAGAAGACCCCCATGTTCCGTACCGCCTTGCGCAACGTCCTCGCGCACAAGGCCAGGCTGTTGATGACCGTGCTCGCCGTGATGCTCGGCGTGGCGTTCGTCTCGGGCACCCTGGTCTTCACCAACACCATCTCCGACGCCTACCAGAACAGCTCCGCCAAGGGCTTCGACCAGGTCGACGTCGCCGTCACCCCGGACTACCAGGACGCCGAGGGCGACCGCGTCGGCAAGCAGCACGAGCTGACCGACGCCCTGCTGGACAAGAGCGCCGAGGTCCCCGGCGCCGCCTCCGCGATCGGCGTCGTACGCGGCTTCACCGCCGTCGCCGACAAGGACGGCAAGCTCATCGGCGACGGCTTCAGCACCCAGGGCGGCAACTACTGGGGCGACGATGACCCCCGGTACCCGCTGACCGAGGGCCGCGCCCCCAAGGGCGAGGGCGAGATCCTGATCGACTCCGAGACCGCCGAGCGCACCGGCTACCGGGTCGGCGACACCGTGCGGCTGTCGGTGGACGGCCCGGTGCTCACCCCGGAGATCACCGGCGTCTTCACCACCGACGACGGCAATGTCGCGGCGGGCGGCAGCCTCGCCCTGTTCGACACGGAGACCGCGCAGCGGCTGTTCGGCAAGGCGGGCACGTACGACGAGATCGACGTCAAGGCGAAGGACGGCGTCAGCCAGGCCGCGCTCAAGGCCGAGCTGGACAAGGCGCTGCCCAAGGGCGTCGTGGAGACCACCACCGGTGAGCGGCTCGCCGACGACCAGGCGGAGGCGATCGCCTCGTCGATGAGCGGGATGAAGCAGGGCCTGCTGGTCTTCGCCGGCATCGCGCTGTTCGTCGGCACCTTCATCATCGCCAACACCTTCACCATGCTGGTCGCCCAGCGCACCAAGGAGCTGGCGCTGCTGCGCGCGGTCGGCGCCTCCCGCCGGCAGGTCACCCGCTCGGTGCTGATCGAGGCGTTCGTGGTCGGCGCGGTCGCCGCCGTGACCGGCCTGGTCGCCGGCATCGGCATCGGCGCCGGGCTGCGCTCCCTGATGGGCGCCCTGGACGCGCCCGTGCCCGACGGGCCGCTGGTCGTCACCCCGGGCACGGTCGTCGCCGCCCTCGCGGTCGGCGTCCTGGTCACCATGCTGGCGGCGTGGCTGCCCGGCCGCCGCGCGGCGAAGATCCCGCCGGTGGCGGCGATGAGCAGCCTGCACGCCAAGGCGACCACCAAGTCCCTGGTGCTGCGCAACACCATCGGCGCGCTGTTCTCCGCGGCCGGCGTCGCCGTCGTTCTCGCGGCGACCACGATGGGCGGCACCGACGGACAGGCCCCGATGGGTCTCGGCGCCGTGCTGCTGATCATCGGCGTGTTCGTGCTGACGCCGCTGCTGTCCCGCCCGCTGATCGCCGCCGCGGCGCCGGCGCTGCGCGCGTTCGGCGTATCCGGCAAGCTGGCCCGGCAGAACTCGGTGCGCAACCCGCGCCGTACCGCCGCCACCGCCTCGGCGCTGATGATCGGCCTCACCCTGATCACCGGCATGACGGTGATGGCGGGCAGCCTTCAGAAGTCGATCGACAAGATGGCGTCGTCGGCGATCGAGGCCGACTACGTGGTCTCCATGGCGAACTACAACCCGCTGTCGCCGGACGTCGCCGAGAAGCTCCGGCGGGTCGACGGGGTCACCGCCACCAGCCCGCTGCGCAACGCGCCCTCCCGGATCGGCGGCGAGACCGAGTACCTCACCGGCGTCGACGGCTCCACCATCGGCGAGCTGACCGACCTGCCGGTCGACTCGGGCAGCTTCGCGGTCGGCGGCACGGACGTGGTCGTGGACGACACCACCGCGAAGGAGCACGGCTGGAAGGCCGGTTCCGCCTTCACCGTCGCCTACGAGGACGGCGAGAAGCAGAAGCTGACGGTCGCCGGGATCTACCAGGGCAACGAGATGATCCGCGGCATCATGCTCGACACCGCCACCCTCGCCCCGCACCAGCCGGACCCGGTCGACATGCAGGTCATGGTGAAGACCTCCGGCGGCGCCTCCGAGGCGACGAAGGACCGGCTGGTCGAGGCCCTCGGCACCAACCCGGCCATCAAGATCCAGGACAAGAAGGACATCTCCCAGGAGATCGCGCAGATGTTCACGCTGATGCTGAACATGCTCTACGGCCTGCTGGCCATGGCGGTGATCGTGGCCGTCCTCGGTGTCATCAACACCCTGGCCATGTCGGTCTTCGAGCGCTCCCAGGAGATCGGGATGCTGCGGGCGATCGGCCTGGACCGCCGGGGCATCAAGCGGATGGTCCGCCTGGAGTCGCTGGTGATCTCCCTGTTCGGCGGCGTGCTGGGCATCGGGCTCGGCGTGTTCTTCGGCTGGGCGGCCGGTGAGCTGATGGGCTCCGCGCTGGCGACGTACGAGCTGGTGCTGCCGTGGGGGCGGATGGCGCTCTTCCTGGCCCTGGCCGCGGCGGTCGGCGTCCTGGCGGCGCTGTGGCCGGCCCGGCGGGCGGCACGGCTGAACATGCTGACGGCCATCAAGACCGAGTAGCCCGGTCAGGCGTACGACGACGAGGGCCCCGTTCCCTTCCGGCCCCTGCCGGGAGGAGACGGGGCCCTCGCGCGTCAGTTCCAGGTACGGGCGCGCAGCGGCATGCCGGACGCGCCGGACTCCGGGGTCCTCACCGCCAGGACCTGGTTGACGCCGATGCGGTTGCGTTCGAAGGACACCGCGGAGGCCGCCATGTACAGGCGCCAGACCCGGGCCCGGCCGGGGCTGGTGAGCTGCACCGCCCGCGGCCAGGCGTCCTCCAGGTTGGCGACCCAGCGGCGCAGGGTGCGGGCGTAGTGCTCGCGGATCGACTCCACGTCGCGCACCTCGAACCCGGCGCGCTCCAGCTGGGTGACGGTGGTGCCGAGCGGGGCGAGTTCGCCGTCGGGGAAGACGTAGGCGTCGATGAAGGCGTCCACGCTGTAGGCGCTCTCGTCGCGCTCGGGGCGGCGGGCGATCTGGTGGTTCAGCAGTCGTCCGCCGGGCCGGAGCAGGGCGTGCAGGGTCCGGGCGTACTCCAGGTAGCGTTCGGCGCCGACGTGTTCGGCCATGCCGATGGAGGAGATCGCGTCGTAGGGTCCGTCCGCGACGTCCCGGTAGTCCTGCACGCGGATCTCCACCCGGTCGGTGAGCCCCTCGTCGGCGACGCGCTTGCGGGCGTAGGCGGCCTGCTCCTGCGAGAGGGTGATGCCGACGACGCTCACCCCGTGGTCGCGGGCGGCGTGGACGGCCATCGAGCCCCAGCCGCAGCCGACGTCGAGCAGCCGCTGACCGGCCCTCAGGCCGAGCTTGCGGCTGACCAGTTCCAGCTTGTCGCGCTGGGCGGTCTCCAGCGTGGCGTCCGGGCCCTCGTCCCAGTAGGCGCACGAGTAGACCATGGAGGGGCCGAGGACCAGCTCGTAGAAGTCGTTGCCGACGTCGTAGTGGTGGCTGATGGCGCGCCGGTCGGTGCGGCGGGTGTGCAGGTGGCCGCGGCGCCTGCGGACCTCCTCCGCGGGCGGCGCCGGCGGCAGGGGCGGCCCCGCGAGCTTCACCAGCCCGCGGACGGCGGCGCGCACCTCCGGGTCGCGCAGCGCCTGACCGAGGGTCCGGGCGTCCTCGCCGCGCTCCCAGATCAGACCGGACATCAGGTCGAGGGCGGTGTACAGATCGCCCTCGACGTCCAGATCCCCGGCCACCCACCCGCGGGCCAGCCCCAGTTCGCCGGGCTTGAACAGCAGCCGACGCAGGGCACGACGATTACGGACGACCAACGCGGGAGCCCCGCCGGGCCCCGCCTGCGACCCGTCCCAGGCACAGATACGAACCGGGAGCGGAACTCCCAGCATCTGTTCGACGAGGTTCCTCAGCCGCAGCGCGGCGTCTGCCATGGCGCACACCTCCGTGACACATGAGCCCGGATGCTCTGTACCACGTAAACACCGACAGGGCCGATGCGCAGTCCCGCATTGGGGTCATGACTGACGCAAAACAGCTGCGCGGGGCTTCCAGTTGACCGGTGCCGGGAACGCCGAAGGGGCCGCCCGCACCACGGATGGCGGGTGGCCCCTTCGGGGGTGTGCTGAGGGGTGGGGTCAGGAGGCCTTGGCCTTCTGTTCCTCGGGCTTGGCCGCGGCGACCGGGGCCGGCTTGGCGGCCTCGTAGAACTCCTCGCGCGGGGACTCGATCGCGCCGAGCGAGACGACCTCGCGCTTGAGGAACATGCCGAGCGTCCAGTCGGCGAAGACCCGGATCTTGCGGTTCCAGGTCGGCATCGCCATGCCGTGGTACGCGCGGTGCATGTACCAGGCCAGCCGGCCCTTGAGCTTGATCTTGGTCTTGCCCAGGACGATCATCGCGACGCCCTTGTGCAGGCCGAGGCCGGCGACCGCGCCCTTGTTGGCGTGGCTGTAGTCCTTCTGCGGGAAGCCCCGCATGCCGGAGACCACGTTGTCGCCGAGGACCTTGGCCTGGCGCAGCGCGTGCTGGGCGTTCGGCGGGCACCAGGCGTTCTCGTTGCCCGCCTTGCGGCCGACGAGGTCCGGGACCTGGGCGTTGTCGCCCGCGGCCCAGATGTAGTCGGTGCCCTTGACCTGGAGGGTGGGCTCGCAGTCGACGTGGCCGCGGGGGCCGAGGGGGAGGCCGAAGCGGGACAGGGCCGGGTTCGGCTTGACGCCCGCCGTCCACACGATGGTGTTGGAGTCGACCTCGAGGCCGTTCTTCAGCACCACGTGGCCGTCGACGCAGGACTCCATGGAGGTGGACAGGTAGACCTCGACACCGCGGCCCTCGAGGTGCTCCCTGCCGTACGTGCCGAGCTTGGGGCCGACCTCGGGGAGGATCTTGTCGGCGGCGTCGACGAGGATGAAGCGCATGTCCTCGCGGGAGACGTTGCTGTAGTACTTGGCCGCGTCCCGGGCCATGTCCTCGACCTCGCCGATGGTCTCGGCACCGGCGAAGCCGCCGCCGATGAAGACGAAGGTGAGCGCCTTGCGGCGGATCTCCTCGTCGGTGGTGGAGTCGGCCTTGTCGAGCTGCTCCAGCACGTGGTTGCGCAGGCCGATGGCCTCCTCGATGCCCTTCATGCCGATGCCCTGCTCGGCGAGGCCGGGGATCGGGAAGGTGCGGGAGACCGCGCCCATGGCGATGACCAGGTAGTCGAACGGCAGCTCGTACGCCTCGCCGGTCAGCGGGGCGATCGTGGCGACCTTGCGGTCCTGGTCGATGGTGGTGACCCGGCCGGTGAGGACCTCCGCCTTCGGCAGCACGCGTCGCAGCGGGACGACGACGTGGCGCGGGGAGATGTTGCCGGCGGCGGTTTCGGGGAGGAAGGGCTGGTAGGTCATGTACGACCGGGGGTCGACGACGGTGACGGTCGCCTCTCCGTAACGCATCTTCTTCAGAATGCGCCGAGCCGCGTACAGGCCTACGTACCCACCGCCTACTACGAGGATCCTGGGACGCTCCGTGGTGCTCATGCCATCGAGTATCCACCCGCCTCAGGGGGGTGGTTCGTGCGCCCCTTCACAAGCTCCGGTGAGGGCTGTGTTACCATCCGCCGCTTCGTGACGGAGATCATGGCGCCGGGCGGGAACCGGCGTGTAGGGGGACGGGCTGTCAAGGCCGCGTGAGCTGCTCGTCCGGCTCGCGGGGGCGGCCCGGCCGGGCGTCTCCGGCCCGGTCGCCGGGCAGGCCCGAACGGCCGTCCTGAACGTGTTCAAAGGGCAGTTGAGCCCCCAAAAGGGTCAACGGGCGCGCTTTTGTCGTCCGACAGGGCCCAATTCCTTGTGAAGAACTTCACGAACTTTCCCGCGGGACTCCGCCCGGCACCGCCCGAGGGACCCCCCGAACGCGCTCACACGTTAGCCGACCTGCTCAGTCGTCCCTAGTGTGCTCGGGGAGAGAAAGGTTCCGCATGAGTCCGCACCGCCGTGCGACGGGGCTGCTCTCCTACGCCCCGGACCACGAGAGCATCGCGCTGCCGCAGTGGGCGCGCTGGCTGCCCGTGGGCCTGGTCGTGCCGGCCGTCACGGTGGGACTGACCACCTCCGCGTCCGTCACCGCCGACTCCCTGCTGGTCCTCGGCGCGATGATGGGCGCCTGCGTCTACTCCCTGCCCATGGTGACCCTGCTGGCCCTGCTGAACAGCGCGGCCGGGCTGCTGCTGCTGTTCACCCGGCACCTGGCTCAGGACAACGGCCTGCGACTGGCGGACTACCTGGCCGTGCTCCTGCTGACCTGGGTCTCCGTACCGCTGTGCGCCCTGCGGCTCTCCCTGCGCCGGCAGCTGGCGGGAGCGGCGAAGGCGGCTGAGTACGCCCAGCGCGCGGTGCTGCCCCCGGTTCGGGCCTGGCTCGGACGCACCTGGATCGCCGTGCGCTACGAGGCGGCCTCGCACTCGGCGGCCGTCGGCGGTGACCTGTACGCGGCCGAGCACACCCGGTACGGCGTACGGCTGCTCATCGGCGACGTGCGCGGCAAGGGGCTGGACGCGATCCCGAGCGTGGCGACGCTGGTGGGCAGCTTCCGGGAGGCCGCGCACCACACGGAGACGCTGCCGCTGCTCGCCCGCCACCTCGACGAGGCCGTCACCCGGTACGCCCACGACGTGGCGGCCGTGCGCGCCGGGCAGGGCGCGGACGGCGACGAGGGCACGGAGGGCGAGCGCTTCGTCACCGCGGCCGTCGCCGAGATCCCGCCGGGGGGCGAGGAGGTGCGGCTGCTGAGCCGGGGCCACTGCCCGGCGTTCCTGGCGAGCGAGGCGGGTGTCCAGGAGTGGGCGCCGGCCGACGCCGGGCTCCCCCTCGGCCTCGGCGACCTGGACCCCGGCCCGTGGGCGTACGAGACCCGCCCCTTCGCCACCGGTGACCTGCTCCTGCTGTGCACCGACGGCCTGCTGGAGGCCCGGGACGCCGACGGCGCCTTCTTCTCCCCGAAGGAGGGCCTGCGCACCGCCTGGCGCCAGGGCCCGCCGACCGTGGTGGAGACCTTGGCCCGCCTGGTCCACCACCACGCGGGCGGCGTGCTCGCCGACGACCTGGCCCTGATGGCCGTCACCGTCGCACACCAGGCGCCCCCGGCCGGGGAACACCGCCCCCGGCCGGAGGCCACGCCCCCGCCCCGGCGGCGGCGCCTGCGCTCCCGGCCGGGTGGCGCCGGGGCCCATGAGGGCACCGGGCCCATGAGGCGGCCGGGCTCATGAGGGCGCCGGGCCCAGGAAGGAACCCGGGAGGCGAGGTGGGCGTGCCGCCCGGGAAGGAAGGGGCGCGAGCCCGGGAAGGCGAGGAGGGGCTAGGAGGGCGAGTCGCTCGCCGCGTAGAACGCGATGCCGTCCAGGATGTCGTGTTCGCTGACCACGACCTCCTCCGCCCCCATGCGGTCCATGATCGCCAGCAGCACCAGCGCGCCCGCCGCGATCACGTCGACGCGGCCCGGGTGCATGGACGGGATCGCCGCGCGTTCGGCGTGGGTGGAGTGCAGCAGCCGGTGGGCGATCTCGCGGACCCGGTCGCGGGAGACGCGGGAGTGGTGGATGGCCGCCGAGTCGTACTCGGGCAGGCCCAGGGCGATCGCCGAGACCGTCGTCACCGACCCGGCCAGCCCCACCAGGGTGCGCGCCTCGCGCAGCGGGACCGTCTGCTCGGCCAGGTCGAGGGCCGCCTCGATGTCGGCCCGCATCGCCGCGATCTGCTCCTCGGCGGGCGGGTCGGTCACCCGGCCGTCCCGCACCAGGTGACGCTCGGTCATCCGCACGCAGCCCACGTCCACGGAGCGGGCGGCGCGCACATGGGCGTCGCCGACGACGAACTCGGTCGAGCCGCCGCCGATGTCCACGACCAGGAAGGGCCGGTGCAGATCCGCACGGCCGGTCAGCTCCCTGGTGGCGCCGGTGAAGGAGAACTCGGCCTCCTGGTCGCCGGTGACGACCTCCGGCTCCACGCCGAGGATGTCCATGACGCCGCGGACGAACTCGTCCCGGTTCTCGGCGTCCCGGGAGGCGGAGGTCGCCACGAAGCGCACCCTTTCGGCGCCGTGCTCCTTGATGACCCGGGCGTACTCGCGGCAGGCGGCGAAGGTCCGCTCCAGCGCCTCGGGGGCGAGCCGGCCGGTGCGGTCGACGCCCTGGCCGAGCCGCACGATCGTCATGCGCCGGTCCAGGTCGGTCAGCCCGCCGGTGGCCGGGTCGACGTCGGCGACCAGCAGCCGGATGGAGTTCGTACCGCAGTCGATGGCGGCGACCCTGGTCACTGGGCGTCCTCCCCCTCCTGGTCGTGGCCGTGGCCGTGGGTCTCGTCCGGGAGCGTCACGCACGGTCCCTTGCGCCACCACTGAGGCAGCATCGCGAGCGCCTCGTCGCCCAGCGGGTTGACGCCGGGCCCGGCCGCCAGCGAGTGGGCGACCAGCACGTGCAGGCACTTCACCCGGTCCGGCATGCCGCCCGCGCTGGGGAAGTTCTTCAGCTCCTCGATCTCGTCGCGGCGCCGGACGTAGTCCTCGTGCGCGGCCCGGTAGGCGGCGGCGAGCACCGGGTCGGCGGCCAGCCGCTCGGACATCTCCTTCATCACGCCGTTCGCCTCCAGCGTCCCGATCGCCGAGGAGGCGCGCGGGCACGTCAGGTAGTACAGCGTCGGGAAGGGGGTGCCGTCGGGCAGCCGCGGGGCCGTCTCCACGACGTCCGGCTGCCCGCAGGGGCACCGGTGCGCGATGGCGCGCAGCCCGCGCGGCGGACGCCCGAGCTGCTGCTTGAAGGCCTCGACGTCCGCGTCCGTGGGCTCGGTGCGCGGTGTGGGCGGCGGGGGCGTTTCCATGACTGTCTTCAGGGTGTCTTTCTGTCTGGTCGATGTCGAGCGCGCGCCGGTCGGTGCCGAGCGCGCGGTGGGGCCGGTGCCGGGCGCGCTCCCTCGTCGGTGCCGGGCGCGACCGGTCCCGGGCGGCTCAGCGGCCGGCGGCGTCGGCCTTGTCCACCCCGTCCAGGAGGTTGCGGTAGAACGGGCGGTCGGCCGCCCCGAGGCCGGCGCGGGACTTCGTGGCCACGTCCGGGTTCCGCATGATGTACCCGGTCTCCCCGGGCAGCACGTAGTGCAGCCGCAGCCGGATCTGCTGAGCGGCGTACGCGTCGTCCTTCCAGCGCGCCTTGAGGTCCCGCAGTTCCTCCACCCGCTGCGCGGCCTGCTCCTTCTGCCGCTCCAGGTCGGCGATCTCGGCCCGCTGGGCGATGTACTGCCGTATCGGGTAGGCGAGCGCGACCACGAGCGAGCAGACCACGAGCGCGAGCAGCGCCGCCCGACCGGTCAGCCGGGAGCGGCGGGCCTGGCGCCGGGTCTGCGAGCGGTAGACGCGGGCCGCGGTCTGCTCGCCGAGCAGCCGGATCCGCGTCGCGGTGGAGAAACGGTCCCGGTCCTTCACCGCCATGTGCCCGCCTCCCGTTCACGTCGGTGCTGTTCATACGTGCGTACGTCCCCGCACACGGTACGGGACCGGGTACGGGGACGTACGGACGACGCTGCCTACGGGTTCCTCCCGGGCGGGGGGTCAGCCCTTGAAGCGGGGGAACGCCGAGCGGCCGGCGTACACCGCCGCGTCGTCGAGGATCTCCTCGATACGCAGCAGCTGGTTGTACTTGGCGACGCGCTCGGAGCGGGCCGGGGCGCCGGTCTTGATCTGGCCGCAGTTGGTGGCGACGGCCAGGTCGGCGATGGTGACGTCCTCGGTCTCGCCGGAGCGGTGGGACATCATGCACTTGAAGCCGTTGCGCTGGGCCAGCTCGACGGCGTCCAGGGTCTCGGTCAGCGAGCCGATCTGGTTGACCTTGACCAGCAAGGCGTTGCCGGCGTTGTCGTCGATGCCGCGCTGGAGGCGCTCGGGGTTGGTGACGAACAGGTCGTCGCCGACGAGCTGGACCTTGTCACCGAGCTCGGCGGTGATGGTCTGCCAGCCCTCCCAGTCCTCCTCGTTCAGCGGGTCCTCGATGGAGACCAGCGGGTAGGCCTCGACCAGCTCCGCGTAGTACGCGGTCATCTCGGCGGCGGTGCGCTCCTTGCCCTCGAAGACGTAGACGCCGTCCTTGTAGAACTCGGTGGCGGCGACGTCCAGGGCCAGGGCGACCTGCTCGCCGGGGGTGTAGCCGGCCTCCTTGATGGCCTCGATGATCAGGTCGAGGGCGGCGCGGTTGGAGTCGAGGTTCGGGGCGAAGCCGCCCTCGTCGCCGAGGCCGGTGGACAGGCCCTTGTTCTTCAGGACCTTCTTCAGCGTGTGGTAGACCTCGGTGCCCCAGCGCAGGGCCTCGGAGAAGGACTCCGCGCCGATCGGAGCGATCATGAACTCCTGGATGTCCACGTTGGAGTCGGCGTGCGCTCCGCCGTTCAGGATGTTCATCATCGGCACCGGCAGCACGTGCGCGTTGGGGCCGCCCAGGTAGCGGAAGAGCGGCAGGTCGCTGGCCTCGGAGGCGGCGTGCGCGACGGCGAGCGAGACGCCGAGGATGGCGTTGGCGCCGAGCGAGCCCTTGTTGTCGGTGGCGTCCAGGTCGAACATCGCCTGGTCGATCAGGCGCTGCTCGGTGGCGTCGTAGCCGACGAGCTCCGGGCCGATCTGCTCGATGACGGCCAGGACGGCCTTCTCGACGCCCTTGCCCTGGTAGCGGTTGGTGTCGCCGTCGCGGAGCTCGATGGCCTCGAAGGCGCCGGTGGAGGCGCCGGACGGGACGGCGGCACGACCCGTGCTGCCGTCGTCGAGGCCGACCTCGACCTCGACCGTGGGGTTGCCTCGGGAGTCCAGGATTTCCCGGGCTACGACGACGTCGATGGACGGCACGAGCATCTCCTTCGTGGGATGTGACGCTGTTGGTGCAGTTCCGCGGTGGCTGTGCGGGCCGGCCGTGGGGGCTCTGCGGGATGAGCCTAACCGGCTCCGGGCGATCGGCCAGCCGGTCACCCACCCTGTGGACAGAACCGAGAGTAAATTGTTTCCGAACGGAACAAAAGATCCGGACCAATGGAACCCGGTCCGGACGCGACCCCGCCCCGGTGCGTACGGGGGAAGACGCACCGGGGCGGGAGGCGGAGGGACCGCTGCTTACTTCAGGTGCAGCTGCTGGCCCGGGTAGATGAGGTCGGCGTCCTCGACGATGTCGTCGTTGAGCTGGAACAGCTTCTCCCAGCCGCCCTCGACGCCGTGCTCGGCGGCGATGGAGCTGAGGGTGTCGCCCTTGACCACCTTGTACTCGCCGTCGCCCTTCTCGACCTTCTTGCCGGTCGGGGTGGTGACGGTCTTCTTGCTCTCCTCGGCCTTGGGCGCGGCCGGGCGCTCCTGCGAACGGGAGGCCTTCTGCTCGGTCTCGCGGCTCTCCGTGGCGCCGGAGGAGCTGTTCGAGGAGCCGTTCGAGGAACCGCCGGTCCCGGTGGAGCCGCCACCGTTGTACGGGGTGCTGGACAGGTTCTTGCCGCAGACCGGCCAGGCGCCCTTGCCCTGGCCCGCGAGGACCTTCTCGGCGATCTCGATCTGCTGGGCCTTGGTGGCCTGGTCGGCGGTGGCCGCGTACTGGGTGCCGCCGTAGCCGGCCCAGGTGGAGGCGGAGAACTGAAGACCGCCGTAGTAGCCGTTGCCGGTGTTGATGGACCAGTTGCCGCCGGACTCGCACTGGGCGACGGCGTCCCACTCGGAGGCGGTGGCGGCGGAGGCGTTGCCGGCCGCCATCAGCGGGGCGGCGACGGCGGCGCCGGTGACGCCGGCGACGGCGATGGCGCGAGTGGCCTTGGACGGACGACGGTGCTTGCCCTTGCCGGAAAACAGCATGGTTGGATCCCCTCACCGACGCCTGCGAGGTGAGCTGTCGGGTTCGGGCCGGTTGAGTTGCCCGGCCGGGTCCCTTGCGGGACTCGGCTTCACCCCTAGCCGCTCGGACGCAACCGTCCTGCGCGGCACTTACCTTGGGTCCCCCGCTCCTGCCTGCGGCGCTTGACGCGACGACTGTTCCCGGACGGCCGCTGGCAGGATTCGGCGTTGCGGCAACCGGGGCCCGCGAATGGCGAGCGGTCATGACCGTAGCCACGCGCTCCGCGGATTTTCAAAGACGATCAGGGCTTCTGAGACCTATCTCTCACGGCGTTTAAAGCCGACATCAAGCCCGAACCGGGACACGAACTCCCGCTACTTTTCGCCCGATTCGGCACTCACTGCAAGCTTCTGACCGGGCAGAATGTGGTCGGGGTCGGCACCGACGGTCTCCTCGTTCGCGGCGTAGAGCGCACGCCACCCGCCGCTCAGCTCAAGGGAGTCCGCGATGCCCCAGAGGCTGTCGCCGGAGCGGACGGTGTACGTGCCGTCCGCGGCGTCGCGCGCGGCCGCGTCGCCGCGCGAGGCGTGCCGCCCGGCCGAGCCGTCCGCACGGCCGCCCCCGGCGCTCTCGTCCGCGCTCTCGCCGCGATGGCGGCCGGTGCCGGCCTGGCCCGTCTCGGCCGGGTCCGAAGGACCGGCGCCGTGGCCGGAGTTGTCCGAGTCGTCGCGCTTCGTGGTGGCCGGGTCGGAGGCGGAGCCGCTGGACGAACCGTTTTCGCCGGGCGTGTCGGACTCGACCGGTTCGTCCGCCCCGTCCGCTCCGTCCGCTCCCTCCGTCGCGGCGCCGGACGGAGCCGGCGGGCTCGCCGAGGGTGAGGAGCCGGAGTCCGGGGCGGTGGAGCCCGACTCGCCCGATCTATCCGGAGCATCCGAAGAGTCCGATGTGGGCGAGGTGGGCGAGGTGGGCTTTTTGGAGGTGTCGCTCCCCTGGTCCGACGACCCGTCATCCGCGGTGCCGCCGCCGACCGACGAGGGCGAGTCGTTCTCCAGTCCGGCGAGCAGTCCGCAGGTCGGCCACGCGGTGATGCCCTCGGCGGCGAGCAGCTTCTCGGCGACCGCTATCTGCTGGGCCCGGCTGGCCTGGTCGGCGCTCGACGCGTAGGCGAGCCCGCCGTAGGCCTCCCACTTGTCCTGGGTCAACTGCAGACCGCCGTAGTAGCCGTTGCCGCTGTTCTGGCTCCAGGCCCCGCCGGTCTCGCACTCGGCGACGCGGTCCCAGGCCGTGCCGTCGGCCGCGCTGGCACCGGAGGCCCCGAGGAGCGGGATCGCGATGGCGGAGCCGGTGACTCCGGCGGCGACGACGAGTGCCGGGGCCTGGCGGGGGCGACGGTGACGACCGTTCCCGGAGAGCATGCGAAGACCTTTCGGAGACAGCACTGACCGGCGCGGCGGGTGGGGCTCGGCGCCGCGCTGATCCGTGAACGTATAGGCAGACGATCACTTGTCACAAGTTCATGCCGCGCAGATCACGTGAAGATCACAGAAGTGAACGTGTGTCACCTTTGCGTGGCCGGCGCGTCGTTCCCGGGCACCGGGGTGAAGGACACCGGCAGGGTGCGCAGTCCGCGCATGATGAGCCCGCCGCGCCAGCGCAGTGCGGCGGGGTCCTCGGCGAGCCGCAGATCGGGCAGGCGGGTCAGCAGGGTGGCGAGCGCGGTCTGGCCCTCCAGCCGGGCGAGCGGGGCGCCGAGGCAGTAGTGGATGCCGTGGCCGTAGCCGAGGTGCTGGTTGTCCCGGCGGGCGAGGTCGAGCGTGTCGGGGTGCGTGAACCGCTCCGGGTCGCGGTCGGCGGCGGCCAGCACGACGAGGACGGGGTCGCCGGGGGCGATGTCCTGTCCGCCGATCGTGAGGGGCCGGGTGGCGAACCGCCAGGTGGCCATCTCCACGGGGCCGTCGTAGCGCAGCAGTTCCTCGACGCCGGTCTCCAGCAGACCGCGGTCGCCGGCGGCCAGGGAGCGCTGGAGCCGGGCCCGCTGCTCGGGGTGGGTGAGCAGGGCGTAGGTGCCGTTGCCGATGAGGTTCACCGTGGTCTCGAAGCCCGCGAAGAGCAGGATGAAGGCCATGGCGGCGGCCTCGTTCTCGGTGAGGTGCTCGCCGTGGTCGGAGGCGCGGATCAGGCCGGAGATGAGGTCCTCGCCGGGGACGGGCGCGGCGGGCAGCGCCTCGCGCTTGCGGTGGATCAGGTCGGCGAGGTAGCCCCGCATCTTCTTCACCGACCGGGCGACGCCGCCCCGGGGCCCCTTGCCGTGCCGGATCATCATGCCCGCCCAGTCCCGGAAGTCGTCCTGGTCCTCGCGCGGGACGCCGAGCAGGTCGCAGATGGCGTAGATGGGCAGCGGGAAGGCGAACTCGTGGATCAGGTCGGCGGAGCCCTGCGGGGCGAACCGGTCGATGAGTGTGTCGGCCAGCTCCTGCACCCGCGGCGCGAACTCCGCCACGCGGCGGGGCGTGAACGCCTTGCTGACCAGCCGGCGCAGCCGGGTGTGGTCCGGCGGGTCGATGTTGAGCAGATGGGTCATCAGCTCGGCCTTGCGCTCGCCGGGGATGCCCGTCTTGCCCTTGGCGTGCGCGGGCTCGTCGTGGTGCGCGGGGTTCTTGGACAGCCGCGGGTCGGCGAGCGCCTGCCGGGCGTCCGCGTACCGGGTGACCAGCCAGGCCTCCACCCCGCTGGGCAGCTCGGTGCGGTGCACGGGCGCGTGCCGGCGCAGCCAGGCGTACGCCGGGTAGGGGTCGCTCGCGAACTCCCAGGTGAAGAGGTCGGGGGCGGGGGCGGACGAGGGGTGGGGCTGGTGCTGGTCGGTCACGTGTCGACGGTATCCGGCGGGCGGGCCGGCGGCTCAGCCCCGGGTTACGTGCCAGTACCGGACGATCCGGCCGGCCTGGGCGGCGAAGCGGGCGTACCGCTGCTCGGTGCACCGGACCTCGACGTAGGGGGCGGCCAGCCAGACCGTACGGCCCCGGGTGGTGCGGACGCGGACCCGGTGGGCGCCGTGGCCGCGGCCGGTCTTCTCCTCCACGGTGACGGACTCGACGTCCGCCCACGGCACGGACCGCCGCCACAGCGGACGGCCCGTGCGGATGCCCGTCGCGTCCACGACGGTCTTGCCGAGGGCCACGTTGAGCAGGAACGGGGACAGGGCCAGCAGGGCGATCCCCAGGACGTCGAAGAACGTGACGTGCCCGAGCGACACCCGGACCAGCCCGGTGGCCCCCCACACCGCGCACACCAGGGTGAACACCAGCGAACGTCCGCGGTCGGGGGTGCGGAACTCCAGGCGTCCACCGGGCCGCGGGGCCCTCCTGCTCGGCACGGCGGGTCAGGCGCTGTAGAGGAAGTAGGACAGGCAGACCCAGGCGAGGACGCCCGACAGCATCGTCCACACGCCCCAGGACGGCGGCTCGTACTCCTTGGACTCGATCTTCTCCCCGGCCGCCTTCCTGCGGTTGAGCTCCTTCCGCCGGCCGCGGGGGAAGAACAGCATGAGGGACAGCAGGGCCAGACCACCGCCGAGGCTGAACAGCAGCATGCTCAGCGGCTCTCCCTTGGCGAGCCCGAGGCCGACGCCGCCACTGAGCGGAATGAGCGTCCACAACAGTGGAGCCCGCTGACGCCAGTTCACAGTGACGATGCAGTAACTGAGCGAAAAGACGGCGGAGCCGAGGACAAAGGTGACGAACGCGAGCTCGCGGGACGCGTCAGGCATGGAGGGCGGTCACCCACCGAACAGGGCGAAGGACACACAGATCCAGGCAACGATCGCCGTGATCACCACCCACGTCACCAGTTGCGACGGCTCGAATTCCTTGGACTCGACCTGCTCACCGGCTGCCTTCCTCCGGTTGAGCGCCTTGACCCTGCCCGGAGGGTAGAAACCGCCCAGGGCGGCCAGGGCCAGCGCGCCTCCCAAACTGAAGAGGATCATGTCGAGTGACTCGCCCTTGGCCAGTCCGATGCCGATGCCGCCGCTGAGCGGGATGAACATCCAGAGCAAGGGTGTCCGCTGACGCCAGTTCACTGTGACGGCACAGTAACTCAGTGCGAAGAATCCGATACTCAGGCCGAAGAACAGAAGAACAAACTCATGGGACGGGCGGGGCATGTCGATCCTCTTGGTGTCGGGCGGAAGGTGGGAGGCGGTGAGAAGCCCCGCGGGGTGCCCGAAGACTTCCGGGCACCCCGCGTCGGCAGACCCCTGTCAAGGGATCAGCCGGCGAACTCCTTTCTGAGGCCGAGCCAGCCTCCGACGTTGGCGGCCGTGGTGTGGAGGCCGATGGACGCGCGTCCGACTCCCCGCTCCATCGCACTGGCCCCCTTGTGGGCAAGTTTGATGCCGGGTCCGGACAGGCCATCGCCCAGCGCGGCGCGGGCCCCTCGGGCCACGCCACCGCTGCCGATGATCAGCTTGCTGGCCGCACCCGCGCCCCCAAGGGTAATGGCCGCTGCCGTACCGGCCAGCTGGCTGACGGCCTCCTGATTCTTGCCGTTGGCCGCATAGATCGCGGCCGACCCGATCCCCGTCACCGCGGAGACGGCGCCCAAGCCGGCGGCGAACCCTGCGGTCGGCGGGAACATCGCCAGGACACCCGCCGCTGTGCCGGTGATCGTACTGACATGGCCCAGAATCTGTGCGGCCCGTTCACTGGTGACGGCCCTGCCCACCTTCTTCACGCCGGACCAGGTGGACTTCGCCACTCTCTTGGTGACCGAGGCGGCCTTCTTCACCCCTCGTTTGATCGCGCTCTTCGCCTTGGAGTAGGTGCGCTTCACCGCCCGGTAGGTCTTCTTGGCGTACTTCTTGACCACCCGCACGGTGCGCTTGACGACCTTCTTGGCCGCTCGCGCCACCTTCTTGGCGACCCTCTTGACCTTCTTCGCGACCTTCTTGACGACCTTGGCGACCTTCTTGACGGCCTTCTTGACCTTCTTGACGGCCTTCTTGACGACCTTCTTGACCTTCTTGGTGACCTTCTTGACGGTCTTCTTGATGGCGTTCTTGATCTTGCCGAAGAACAGGCCGTCGGGGTCGGAGAAGGAGACCGGGTTGTTGTTGGCGTACGCGTAGGGGTTCATCCGCTGCGACTCGGTGTAGTCGACCAGCGGGTCCACGCTGATGAACCGGCCCAGCTCCGGGTCGTAGGCCCGGGCCCCCAACTGTGTCAGGCCCGTGCTGTCCGTGATGCCGCCGACGAAGCCCCGGTCCACCGGCCAGACGCTGGAGAGCTTGCCGCGTTCGGCGCCGAACGGGTCGAGCCACCGGTGTGTGACCTCCTGCGTGGTGGCGTCGATCGCGGTCGTGCCGGTGCCGTGGTGGTCGGTGAAGAGGAACTCCAGCTGCCCGTCCGTACGGACCGCGACGGTCTCCCCGTCGAAGTCGTAGTAGCGGGTCCCCGCCTTCTTGCCGTCCGGCTGGAGCAGCAGCTCGTTGCCGCCGGGCAGGTAGAGCGTGGTCCCGAGGGCGTCCTTGCGGAGCATGCGCTCGCCGCTGGCGTCGTAGACGTACTCGGTGGTGGCCGTGCCCGGCTCCTCCACCTTGGCGAGCTGGTTCTCCGCGTCCCAGGTCAGCGTCTGCTGCCGGCCTCCCTCCTGACGGGCGACGGTGTTGCCCGTCTGGTCGTAGGCGAAGGACTCGGTCGAGGTGGTGCCGTTCGTCACCGTCTCGACGGAGGCCAGGGCGTTCGGACCGCCCTGGCCCGAGCCGGAGGGGCCGTAGGAGTAGGTGCGCACGGTGTCCTTGGCCGGGTCACCGCTCGTGTCGTGCTTGACCTCCTTGGTGCGGTTGCCCAGTGCGTCGTAGCTGTACGACGTCCAGTAGGGCCGCGGGCCGCCGACGTTCGCCTTCGACGGACCGGCTGCGCAGTCGTCGGTCGACGTCCACGCCTCGGTCAGGCGCTGGAGCGCGTCGGTCGTGAAGCACTGGGTGTCGGTCTGCAGGTCCTCGCCCTGACCGGTCGACGTCTTGATGCGTGTGACGTTGCCCGCCGGGTCGTAGGTGTAGTGCGTGTCGTCGACCCGCTGGGGCGCCAGCGTCTTGTCGGTGGTGACACGCAGCAGCTCACCGGTGTGCTCGTCGTAGGACCAGCTGCGGTACAGCCGGCGCATCTGGTCGTTGTACTCCGTGCGGAGCACCCGCCCGAACGGGTCGTAGGTGTTGGAGTTGACCAGGGTCCGGCCGCCCGCCGTCAGGCCCTGGGCCTGGTCGTCGGCCCCGTACCGGGTGACCACCCGCTCCGCGGGCAGGTCGCCGATGGCCGGCTGGGTGATCTGGGTCAGCAGGCCCGTCTTGTCGTTGTAGCCGAACCCCCAGGTGTACGTGCCGGCCAGGCCGCCCTCCGCGGAGGGGATCACGACCTGCATGCCGGTCGGCTGGTAGTCGTCCGTGTAGCCGGTGACCTTCTGGGTGTAGGCCTGCCCGTCCACGTACCGGCGCGCCTCGGACAGCTCGCCCTTGGCCACCGTGTCGTACACCCACTCCGACCGGAGGGTGGAGCCCTCCTTGACGGAGACCACACGGCCGAGCGGGTCGTAGCCCGTCGTCAGGGTCACGCCGCGGGCGTCGGTGGTGGACACCCGGCGGTCCAGGACGTCGTACGTCATACGCGTGGTGCCCTGGTCCGGATCCTCGGACCGGACCTCCCGCCCGCGCGCGTCGTAGGCGAACGTGCGCTCGGTGCCGGCCGGGTCGGTGATCCGCTCCACCAGGCCCCGGGCGTCGTAGGCGTACTTCGTGGACTGCGAGGCGGTCCGGGCCTCGTTGGTGTACTCGATCTCCTCGACCGGGCGGTCCAGGGCGTCGGTGACCGTGGTGCGCGCCGTGCCGCCCTTCGGCGGGATGACGGTGGTGTGGTTGCCGTCGTAGACCGTGGTGGCCCGGCGGGTCTCGGTGCCGTACTTCAGAGCGACCGTCTCGGTCGGGCGGCCCGCTCCGTCGTGGGTGATCCGGACGGCCGCGGGCGCTTTGGTGTCGTCGCCCGCCACGAGGGTGGGCTCCGGGTCACCGGTGGCGTAGTAGTCGTCGTAGACCTTCCACTCCAGACCGCGCGAGTCGTACAGCGTCTCGGTGAGCACCCGGCCGCCGGATCCGCCCAGCGCGGGCATCTGGGTCTGGCGTTCGCGCAGCAGTCCGTCGTAGAGGGTGTAGCTGGTCTCCGTCGAACCGTCGCCGCGCAGCTCCCGCGTCGTGACGGCGGGTGCCTCGGTGCGCGAGATGCGGTACTCGTACACCGCGCTGGGCGAGTCCGGGTACTGGCTCTTGCTGCGCCCCGGCTCCCACACCTTGGTCACCCGGCCGAGGGCGTCGTAGGCGATGTCCGTGCGCTTGCCGTTGGCGTCGATCTCGGCGGTCTCCACACCGCGCTTGGTGTCGATCTCCGTGGTGAGCGTGTGGCCAAGCGGGTTGGTGACGACCATCTTCGTCGGCATCCCGGTGGCCGGGACGTACTCGGTGGTCATGGCACGGTTCTGCGCGTCGGTCACCGACACCGGCCGCCCGTAGGCGTCGTACGACGTGGTGGCGGCGGTGAAGAAGCCGGTGCCCTTGTCGTCGTTCTCGTCCTGCCGGGTGGCGTTGCCCTTGGTCGGCGCGGCGCCCAGGGTGGTGCTGCCGTCGTAGTAGGTCCGCTCTTCGGCGATCAGCTCGCCGGGGGCGGCGCAGGTGCCGGTGGTGGTCTTCTCGGAGGCCTCCAGCTCCAGGATGTTCGCGCCCGTGTTGCGGGCGTACGTCATCCGGGTGCAGGTCTCGTCGCCGCTCTTGGCGGTGTCGCCGTGGTCGGTCTCCGTGGCGAGCATGCCGTACGCGTCGAAGGTGCGCTCCGACTTGGTGCGCTGCCAGCCTCCGCCCTTGAGCGGGCTGCGGCTGGTCTCCTGCGCCACGTCGCTCTGGTACGCGGTGAGCGCGGGCAGACCGGCGCGGGCGCGGGTGGCCGTGGCGCCGCTGCGCCAGGGTGTGGTGGTCTCCTCCTCCAGGACCGCGCCGCCCTCGTAGGTGGCCTCGGCGCGCTCGACACCGGCGAACACCGGGTGGTCGGTGGCCTCGTTGCCCTCGAAGTCGGCGACCTTGGCGCCCTCGATGCCGCGGAAGTAGCGGGTGCGGCTGTCCAGCTTGGGGCCGTCGGTGCCGTTGCCGACCTGGGTGCGGACCTCGCCGTAGCCGCGGAAGTCGCTGTAGGTGCGGTGCTCGGCCTTGGTGAACTCGTCCTCGCTCTTGGCCCAGGCGGCGCCGCCGACGTAGGTGTAGTCGGTCTGCTGCGTGGGGGAACCGCCGACCAGGTCGTTCTCCAGCACCCGGGTGACGACGTACTTGTGGAACCAGTCCTTGACCGGCTTGTAGTCGGCGGCCGGGGAGTCGGCCGAGGACCAGTAGACCGGGTAGCAGCGCTTGGTGTTGGACGACTCCGCGGGCAGGCTGCCCGGGGAGCAGTCGGGCGCCGAGTAGGTGACGCCGATGGTGGAGCCGGTCTCGGTGTTCACCTGGCGGACGCGGTACCGGGTGATCGGCGGGATGCCGTCGCCGGTGGTGTCGACACGGTTGGCGAGCTGCTGGCCGAGGAAGGTGACCTCGGGCAGCTTCTGCGCCGGGTCGGCGGTGTGCCCGGTGCGGGTGATGCCCGCCAGCCACAGCGCCGGGGTGGTGCCGTCGCCCGGGTCGGGGAACTGGTGGCGCAGGTCCCAGCTGTCCACGGCGGCGTAGGAGGTGCCGGCCAGGACCTTGGTGGTGATCTTCGTCAGCCGCTTGGTGGTCCAGAAGGTCGGCGCGATCTTCGCCTTGCAGTCCTCGCCCTCACGGCAGTACTGGTCGACGGGGACGTCGGGCCAGCGCTTGGCGTTGGCGGCGGTCATCTTCGACGGCGCGCAGTCGAACGCGGCGTCGGGCAGGCAGCGCTCGGCGACGGTGAACTCCACCTTCGCCGCGGCGGCGTTGGTGCCGTAGAGGTTGCCGGCCCGCAGGCCGTACTCGATGCGCAGCGGGTAGCCGCCGCGCTCGTACGCGGTCACCGTGCCGAGCCCGGTGGTCGGGCTGGCGTTGCGGGCGTAGCGGTTGGTCTCCGCCGCGTAGTAGTAGGCGGTGGCGTTGTCGTTGGTGTCCACGACGTAGTCGAGGTTCCAGCGCCAGGCCTGCTTGCAGGAGGAGTCCGCGAACGACGTCTTGTGGCAGGGCTCTCCGGACTGGTTGCCGTGGACCGGCACGGTCCAGGTGGAGTTGGTCTCCGCCTTGCCCGAGGTCCAGCCGGGCAGCCGGTGGTAGCCGAAGTGGTACTGGGTGCCGTCGGTGGTGGTGATCCGCCAGTACTCGCCGTCGTTGTCACCGTTGGCGCGGGCGGTGTCCTTCAGCCGCTCGATCCGGGTGCCGTCGTCGTCCTTCAGCTTCCAGGTGCCGGTGGCGTCGTCCCGGACCAGCTCGTGGGACTCTCCGTCGAGCGACATCGTGGCGTTGTCGCTGCGCCAGCACAGCTCGCCGTTGTTGGCGGTGTTGTTGCCGCCCGACTTGTCGTCGTTGCAGGACGCGTAGCGGCGCTCGATGTAGTTCTCGGTCATCGACCAGCCGTCGCCCACCCAGTTGGCCTGGTTGTTGGTGGCGGCGGTGCGGCCGTCCAGCGACTGCGAGTTGTAGCCGAGTCCCAGCTCGGGCTCCAGGCCGCCGGGCGTCTCGGGGGTCTGTATGTCGTAGGACCAGGTGAAGCCCCCGGAGGAGGATCCGGCCGCCCAGTGGCCCGACGGGCTGAGCGGCGTCGCCTTGTAGTCGCCGCCGCCACCGGAGGGGGTGGCCGTGGCGGCGAGCAGGGTGACGCCCTCGGCGGCGGAGCCCGCCTCGCGGGCGAGCATGGTGCGGGTGCCGCCGTCGACCGGGTCACCGGACAGTTCGGCGGTGCCGTCCACGGGCACGTCCGCGGTCAGGGTCTGGCCGTCGGCGTCGTTGTCGCCGGCCAGCGGCTCGGCCGTGGAGCACTTCTTCGCGTCCGGGTCGTCCAGCGCGCACTGCGGCAGCCGGGCGAAGGTGAGCCGGGAGGCCCATCCGGCGCCGTAGGCCTGCGCGAAGCCGGAGTAGTCGAGGGTGACGCGGACCTTGCCGTCCTCGCCGCCGCCGGTGCCGCGCACGGCCACCACGACGCCCTCGACACCGAGCCGCTGCGTCGTCGCCCGGTCGAGTATCTGGACCTGTGCGGTCTTCGGCGGGGCGGTGTCCTTCGACCTGCCGCCGCCCTGCGGCAGCCCCACGGAGACGGGCAGCGAGCCGGCCTTGCGGGCCGTACCGCGCCGCTCGGGCAGTTCGGCCTCCGCGGTGGCCGCCCGGGGCCACTCGACCGCCGGGGCCCGCTTGCGCGCGTCCCGTGCGGCGTCGTCGCGGCCCGTGGCCTTCTCCGGCTTCACCTCGGTGACCGGCACCGGCTTGGTCTCGTCCAGGCCCGGCAGCTTCAGCTCACCGGCCGCCACCGCGATGTCGGTGCCCAGAAGTCCGGTGAAGAGCGCGGCCGTCGAGACGACGGCCGTGGCCCGTCTCCAGCGGCGTTGCCTGACGGATCGTCGTCTGCGCCGCTTCCCCATTGCGGCGTCCAGGGTCTTGAGCACTCCCGCCCCCTGTCTGTGTCAAGGAAAACGGAGGCAGATTACTCGGACGTTACTGGTCATGAACGGTACAAACATGATCTATCAGGCAAGCGATGATGTTCGCCCTGGAAAAGTTTCTGAGCTGTGATCAGACGACACCTGCGCGGATTTCAGGCCAAGACGACCGTTTACCCTTCTCTGGATTTCGACGAGATTCCGGTGCCGTCGTCCGGCGGCACCGCCGCACTGCGGGCACGCGGCCGTCCGGCGGCCCGGCCCAAGTGCCAGGGAGGGGAGAGTTTTGAGGAAGCAACCGCCCATGCGCGGTCACAGACCGGGGGGAACCAGCCGGCTCCTGGCCTGCGCGGTCGTCGCGGGCCTGGCGGGCACCGTCCTGCCCGCGGCGGCGGCCACGGCCGCGGACGCCGCACCGCAGGTGCAGCGGACCGAGACGGAACGCGCCCTGGACCGCGCGGCCGACACCGGGCAGCGGGTCGAGGTGGTCTCGGAACGGACCGAGTACTCCAGCACCTTCGCCAACCCCGCGGGGACCCTCACCCAGGAGACGCACGTCGTCCCGGTCCGGGTCCGCCAGAACGGCCGCCTGGTCACCGCCGATCCCACGCTCGTCAAGGGCGAGGACGGCGTCGTACGGCCCCGGGCCGCGGCCGTCGGCATCGAGTTCTCCGGCGGCGGGGCACCCGCCGACACCACGATGGCCACCATCACCCGCGACGGCCGCACCATGTCGCTGGACTGGGACGGCGCACTCCCCGAGCCCGTCCTGGACGGTGACACCGCCACCTACCCCGAGGTGCTGCCCGGGGTCGATCTCAAGCTGCGCTCCGGGGTCACCGGCTTCCAGCAGCTGCTGGTCGTCAAGAACCGCAGGGCAGCCGCCGATCCCCGGCTCAAGCAGCTCGGGTACGCACTGCGGGCCGACGGCGTGAAGCCCCGGACGGACGCCGCGGGCAACCTCACCGCGGTCGACCCGGCGGGCCAGGAGGTCTTCACGGCGCCCACCCCCCTGATGTGGGACAGCTCGGGCGTCCCCGCAGAGCCCGCCCCGGCCGCCGCGCGCTCCGCCGGCGCCGCCCTGGCCGCGCCGCAGTCCGCCCCCCGGGCCGCGGACGAGAAGCACCTCTTCGACCCGGCCGTGGGCGCCAAGCAGGCCGAGCTGCCCACCCGGATCGAGGGCGGCACCCTGAAGCTGACGCCGGATCAGGAGCTGCTCACCGCGCCCGACACGGTCTACCCGGTGCACATCGACCCGTACGTCTCCGGGGGCCGCAACAACTGGGCCGCGGTCGCGAAGAAGTACCCCACTACGGCGTTCTGGAACAAGTCCGACAACGTCGCCCGGGTCGGCTACGAGTCGGACACCGGCGGCACCTGGCGGTCCTTCTTCACGATGGACTCCCGGAACCTGCACGGCAAGAAGATCGTGAAGTCCACGTTCCGGATCAAGAACACCCACTCCTGGTCCTGCACCAAGAAGGCGGTCACCCTCAGCCTGACCGGCGGGATCAGCTCGGCGACGACCTGGAACAACCAGCCCAGTTGGAGCACGAACCAGGCGACCGTCACCGACGCCAAGGGCTGGTCGTCCTCCTGCCCGGCCGGCAACCTGGAGTTCTCCACGCTCGACGCGGCCACCAAGGCCTCCGCGAACAAGTGGAACACCATCACCCTGGGTCTGAAGGCCAGCGAGACCGACACCTACGCCTGGAAGAAGTTCGACGCCTCCACCGCCGTCATCTCCACCGAGTACAACAGCACGCCGGCGGCACCGAGCGCGCTCGACACCGTGCCCAGCACCAAGAACAGCACGGGCTGCGGCGACACCGCCCCGTACGGCTACATCGGTGACACCGACATCTACCTGACCGCCCGGGCGAGCGACCCCGACGGCGGCACGGTCAACGTCAAGTTCCACCTGTGGGCGACCGGGCACCACCCCAACGACGATCCCGACGGGGTGCTGATCGTCAACCAGTCCGTGGCCGTCACCTCGGGCTCGGTCGCCAAGCTCAAGGTCGCCAAGAGCACACTGGTGCCCCACCTGGCCACGGCGAACGGCAACTTCTCGTGGAAGGCGCAGGCCACCGACGGGTCGCTGTACTCGGACTGGACGCCCACGAAGGGCGCGCCCGGCTGCCGCTTCGTCTTCGACCCGCAGCGTCCCAGCACACCGCCCACCGTGTCCTCCGAGCAGTTCCCGAACGGTGACGCGGGCTGGCCGGCCGGCACCAGTCCGGTGCGGACCAAGGGCGACTTCGTCGTGACGCCCGGCGCGGCCAAGGACGTGGCCTCCTACGAGTACTGGACCACGCAGGACACCACCGTGCGCACCGCCACCCCGGCGACGCTGAACGGCAACGTCACCATCTCGCTCACGCCGACCAAGGCTGGTCCCCACCACCTGTACGTGCGCAGCCTCGACCGCGCCCGGAACAAGTCCGACCTCCAGGCCTACCTCTTCTACGTCAACGGCGCCGCCGTGCCCGACAAGCCCGGCGACCTCAACGGCGACGGCCACCCCGACCTGTGGGCGGTCGACGGCGCGGGAACCCTGCAGCGGTACTTCGGCGACGGCACCGGCGCGGCCGTCCGAGCCTCCGAGGCCGCCTCGGCCGCCGGCCGGTACTCCGACGCCAGGACCACCCGGCGCGGCGACTGGACCGACGACGGTATCGAGGACCTGCTCCTGCTGCGTCCCGACGCCACCGAGCGGCGGGACCGGCTGTGGATCCACCCCAACGACGGCGCCGGCGCTATCGACACCTCCGACGTGCGGGAGCTGAACGTCTGGGAGCCGGAGAACGACCACTGGCAGGGCGCGGACCAGATCCTCGCGATCGGCGACGTCGACGGCCCGCTCGACCTCGACGGGGACGGCACGATCGGTCCCGACGACCGGCCCGGCCACCCCGACCTGCTCGTCAAGCAGGGCGACCAGCTCTGGCTGTACTTCGGGTCGCCGTCCGGCTACCTCGACGAGTACCTCGAGCAGCCGCCCGTGCTGATCGGCGACGGCGGCTGGTCCGGGTACGACATCGCGGCGCCGGGCGACGCCACCGGCGACGGGCGCGTCGACATGATCGCCCGCAACAGGTCGACGGGCGTGCTGTACCGCTACGACGGCACCGGACCCAACGGCGAGGGCCTGGGAGCCGGTGGCAGCAAGGTGCAGATCGGCACCGGATGGACGCCGTCCAACCGGCCGCTGGTCACGTCGGTTCCCGACGTGAAGGGCGACGGCCACCCGTCGGTCTGGGCCACCGACGCCTCCGGCAACCTGCTGTTCTACCCGGAGATCAAGGGCAGCGGCGTGAACGTGGGCTCGGGCCTGTCGGGTTTCCGGTCCCTGAACTGACGCGGAGCGACCGGATCTGACAGGTCCGTCCGACTGCGCGCCGTGTGCTCCGGAGGCATCGTTTCCGGAGCACACGGCCCTGTCCGGGGCCGGCCCGGTCGTCCGTTGCCCCGTTCCGGCGTCGTCAGGTGCCTTCGGCGGCCCGGATCGCGTCCCGGTAGGCCCTCGCCGCGGCGCGCAGGGCCGCCTCGGGGTCCGTGCCCGCCGCTTCCGCGGCCACCGCCATGGCGAGCAGGTCGTAGCCGAAGCCCTCGCCGCGCGGCAGCTCCACCGTCAGGCCCGCGCTCCGCACCCGGGACGCCAGCTTCGCGGCGAGGGCCAGGCCCGGCTGGCCGAGAGGGATGCCCTCGGTGACCGACGTGCGCTGCTTCTCGACCGCCTTGGTGCGCAGCCAGTGCTCCTTGACCTCCTCGGGGGTGGTGGCGGTCTCCTCCCCGAAGACGTGCGGGTGGCGGTGGATCAGCTTGGCGACGATGCCGCCGGCCACGTCGTCGATGGAGAACGGGGCCTCCTCGTGCTCCTCGGCGATCCGGGCGTGGAAGATCACCTGGAGCAGGACGTCGCCCAGCTCCTCGCGCAGTTCCTCACGGTCGCCCTCCTCGATCGCCTCGACGAGTTCGTACGCCTCCTCGATGCCGTACTTCGCCAGGCCCTGGTGGGTCTGGCGGGACGACCAGGGGCACTCGGCGCGGATACGGTCCATCACCTGCACGAGGTCGAGCAGGCGGGCGCCCGGCAGGTCGTAGGAGGCGGGGAGCAACTCCAGCTCCGGCATGCGGACCCGGCCGGAGCCGGCCAGCCGGGCCAGGCCGTCGGTCAGGGCCGGCTCGCCCTCGCCGGTCGCCACGACCACGACCGTCCGGCCGCCGGCGCACGCCTCGACCAGCTGCTCCGCGGTCGGGGCGGCCTCGTCGACCGCTATCCCGGCCTCGCGCAGATACGGCAGCTGCGGATGGGCGCCGTCCGCGCAGAGCACGCGGTCGGCCTCGCGCAGCGCCTGCCAGGCGGGCCAGGACAGCAGGCCGGGTGCGACGCGGTGGCTGGTGGTCAGCAGGACGACGCGACCGGGGTCGGCGGCGGGGCCGGGGGCGGCTTCGGGGCTCGTTGCGTTCACACCACCGAACGTAACGCACGCCACCGACGGTCCCCCGAGTTGTCCACAGGGGGGCGCCGGCGCACCCCGGAAGGCGGGGGCCGGACGGCCCGGGTCACATGGTCTGCCGGGTCCCGGCCGCCGTGATCTCCCGCACCCACGGCGTCTGCGCGTCGACGCGGCTGCTGCGCTCCGGGTCCCAGCTGCCGTAGCGCGGATTGAGGTCGATGTCGAGCTGCTCGGACGCCTTCGACAGCGCCTGCCAGAACGCCGGCTGCCCGGTGTCGGTGCCGAGGTGCTCGGCGAGCTTCTGGGCCTCCAGCTGGATGCGGAGGTTCTCGTCCAGGCGCTCGGGGGCGATGCCGTACTGTTGGAGCCAGACCGTCTCCAGCGCCTTGGCCCCGCCGGCCTGCTTCTCCAGGCCGTCGCGCATCTCCTGGACCTCCTTGCGGGTGACCGTCACGCCGGCCTCCTCGGCGGCGTGGTGCAGCACCCGGTCCAGGACCATGCCGTGCAGGGTGTCGCGGCTCAGGCTGCCGGTCCGGGCGACGGCCTGCGCGTACTGGGCCTCGTCCCGCACGGTCGCCCGCTGTGCCGCGCGCACCTCGTCGACTCGGTCCTCCAGTTGCGCCACGGTGATCCGCTGGCCGCCGACGACGGCCGCCGCACCGGGATGCGCGTCGTTTCCGCAGGCGGTCAGGAGGGGGGCCGCGGCGATCGCGGCGGTGAGGAGGAGCGCGGTGCGACGGCGGCGGTGCAAGGGAACCTCCCGAGGAGATTGTGCGGCGGTGCACAAAGTCTTGCGGTGATCGATGGTATGCAGCGGCGAGGCTTTGGCCAACCCATTCGACCAACGATTCACCGGGGCGTCGGGCACCGCCGCGCCGGGCCCACGACCGGACGGATTCACACGGCGTGCCGCACCCAGACGTTGGGCTCGACGTACACCGCGTAGCCGCGTTCCGGCTCGCACCGCACCGGCACGAGGGCGCCGGGCACCTCGACGTCGCCCGCCGTGTCGAAGGGCAGCCCGGTCCAGTCGCGCCACGTCCGAAGGGAGGCCGCGACGGTCATCGAGGCCGGTGCCACCGAGTCGACGCGGGCGCCGGCCCGGACGTGCACCCGCAGCCACGGGTCGTACGGCAGACCGTCCGGGCGGAGGCGGCGGGCGTACTCCTCGATCGGCGTGTGCGGTTCGAGGTGCTTGGCGCTGGGCCGGACCGGTGCGACGACCTCGCGGAAGCCACGCTCACGGGCGTTGTCCCGCATGGCCGCCAGCAGCAGGCCGGACAGTCCGCGGCCCTGGGCGTGCGGGGCGACGGTGACCGAGACCGCGCTGACGGTGTCGGGGCGGACGCCGCCGCGCAGGTCGGCGAAGGCCCACACCAGCACCTCGTCCCAGCCGCGGTCGGGCAGCGTCCCCCGTCCCTCGGTGTGCAGGGCGAACGGCACGCTGTGGGCGTGGGCGACGACCTCGCCGTCCTCGTCCTCGGCGAACTGCACGTACTCGGGCAGTTCCCGGGAGATGCGCGGGTAGTGGGCGTTGCCCGTCAGGTCCTCGACCGCGAACTCGGGCCAGGAGTCCGGCATGCGCAGGACCGCGTCGCGCATCTCGGGCCGCTCGGCGAGACTCGACACCTTGATCTCCATGCGGTCACCGTAGCCAGCGCGGACCCGCCCGGACAGCGGGTTTCCCGGCCGGGACGGCACGGCGTCAGCACTGCCTGAGCATCATCCGCTTGTCGGGCGCGGTCACCGGCATCTCGTACTTCAGCGCGACCTGGGCGAAGCGGACCGCGTACGCGCACCTGACCGACTTCTCGGGCGGCAGCCAGGAGGCGGGACCGGAGTCCCCCTTGGCCGCGTTGGCCCGCCCCTGCACCGGGACGAGGTTGAGCACGTCGTTGGCGAAGCGCTCGCGCTTGCTCTCCGGCCACCGGGAGGAGCCCATCTGCCAGCTGTAGGACAGGGGCACCACATGGTCGATCTGCACCTCGGCGGCGTCCTGCTTGCGCCAGTCGATGGTGGTGCCGGTGTACGGATCGCGCAGCGTCATGGCCACGACCACACAGTCGGAGCCGGATCGGAAGCGGAGCCGCTCGCCGTCGCGCTTGAGCAGGTCGTTCCGCGTGTCGCAGCCGTTCCGGGCCAGCGGCACGCCGTCGGCGGTGTCCATCCAGGCGTAGCCGAACTCGTCCCGGTCGTAGCCGGTCTTCGGTCCGCGGCCCTTGGTGTTCAGAGTCTCGATGAGCCGGCGCGCCTCGGCCCGGTCGCTCTCGCCGGTCACCGGCGCGAGGCCGGGTCCGGTGCCGTCGGGGTTGTCCAGGGGGCTCATCGCCCGCCCGTCCGGTGCGGGTGCGCCGCCCGCCGGGGAGTCGCCGCCGACGCCCTCGCAGCCCGCGATCAGGGCGAGGGCCGCGCACACGGCCGCCGCCCCGCCCACGCGGCGCGATCCGCCCGCCGCCGCACCGCTGTGCCGTTCCACCCGTGCCCCTCCCCTGTGCCGCCGGTCGGCTCCACCGTAGCGAGCCGCCGGGCCGGGCCCCACGGCACCTCAGCGGGCATTCGGCACAAGTCGGGCGTATGGTCGGAAGTGAGTCACGTCCGGAAGGAGCCTCTGCATGGGCATCTTCGACAGGTTCAAGAGTCAGGGCGCGAAGGACAAGGCCAAGCAGGCGTCCGACGCGGCCGAACGGCAGGTCAACGAGAGGACCGGCGGCAAGTACGAGCAGCAGGTCGACACCGCTCAGCAGAAGGCGGAAGAGCGCTTCGGCATGGGCGGCGAACAGCGCGACCGGCCGGACCAGCAGTAGACCCCGCCTGAAGGAACCGGCGGGCGTCCGCCGGACCGACCCGGTGACATGAACCGTCCGCGGAGCCTCTCCGCGGACGGTTCCGCGTCCGCCGGCCCGGCCCCGGGGCTCAGGACCCCAGGACCGACGTCAGGAACTCGCCCACCCACGCGAGCAGTTCCCGGCCGACCAGCGGCTTGCCGCCCACCTTCGCGGTCTTCGGACGCGGGACGAGCACCTGGTGCACGGCCGGCTTGATCACCGTGCCCGGATACAGCCGCTTGAGCCGCAGCTCCTGCGACTCGCGCAACTCCACCGGCGCGAACCGGATGTTGGTGCCCTGGAGCACGATCTCGCCGACGCCGCACGCCCGCGCCAGCATCCGCAGCCCGGCCACCAGCAGCAGGTTCTCCACCGGCTCGGGCAACTTGCCGTAGCGGTCGGCCAGTTCCTCGCGGACGGCCTTGATGTCCTCCTCGCTGTTGGCGGAGGCGATCGCCCGGTACGCCTGGAGGCGCAGCCGCTCACCGGGCGCGTAGTCGTGCGGGACGTGCGCGTCGACCGGCAGCTCGATCTTGACCTCGAGCGGCGGCTCCTCCTCGACCTGGCCCGTCTCCAGCTGCCGCCGGTAGTCCGCGACCGCCTCGCCGACCATCCGCACGTACAGGTCGAAGCCGACGCCCGCGATGTGGCCGGACTGCTCGCCGCCGAGGAGGTTTCCGGCGCCGCGGATCTCCAGGTCCTTCATCGCCACGTACATGCCCGCGCCCATCTCGGTGTGCTGGGCGATGGTGGCCAGCCGCTCGTGCGCGGTCTCCGTCAGCGGCTTCTCCGGCGGGTACAGGAAGTAGGCGTAGCCGCGCTCGCGGCCCCGGCCGACCCGGCCGCGCAGCTGGTGCAGCTGGCTGAGGCCGAAGTTGTCGCCGCGCTCGACGATCAGGGTGTTGGCGTTGGAGATGTCGATGCCGGACTCGACGATCGTCGTGGAGACCAGCACGTCGAACTTCTTCTCCCAGAAGTCGACCACGACCTGCTCCAGCGCCTGCTCCGACATCTGGCCGTGGGCGGTGGCGATGCGCGCCTCGGGGACGATCTGGCGCAGCCGGGCCGCCGCGCGGTCGATCGACTCGACGCGGTTGTGGATGTAGAAGACCTGGCCCTCGCGCAGCAGCTCGCGGCGGATGGCCGCGCCGATCTGCTTCTCCTCGTACGGGCCGACGAAGGTCAGCACCGGGTGCCGCTCCTCCGGCGGGGTGGTGATCGTCGACATCTCGCGGATGCCGGTGACCGCCATCTCCAGGGTGCGCGGAATGGGGGTGGCGGACATGGTCAGCACGTCGACGTTGGCGCGGAGCTTCTTCAGCTGCTCCTTGTGCTCCACGCCGAAGCGCTGCTCCTCGTCGACGATGACCAGGCCCAGGTCCTTGAACTTGGTCTCCGAGGAGAACAGGCGGTGGGTGCCGATGACGACGTCGACCGAGCCCTCGCGCAGGCCCTCCAGGACCGCCTTGGCCTCGGTGTCGGTCTGGAAGCGGGAGAGCGCGCGCACGTTCACCGGGAACTGGGCGTAGCGCTCGCTGAACGTGCCGAAGTGCTGCTGCACCAGCAGGGTGGTGGGCACGAGGACGGCGACCTGCTTGCCGTCCTGGACCGCCTTGAAGGCGGCGCGGACCGCGATCTCCGTCTTGCCGTAGCCGACGTCGCCGCAGATCAGGCGGTCCATCGGGACCGACTTCTCCATGTCCTCCTTGACCTCGGCGATCGTGGTGAGCTGGTCGGGCGTCTCCGCGTAGGGGAAGGCGTCCTCCAGCTCGCGCTGCCAGGGGGTGTCCGCGCCGAAGGCGTGGCCGGGCGCCGCCATCCGCGCGCTGTACAGCTTGATCAGGTCGGCGGCGATCTCCTTGACCGCCTTCTTCGCGCGGGCCTTGGTCTTGGTCCAGTCGGCGCCGCCCAGGCGGTGCAGCGTGGGCGCCTCGCCGCCGACGTACTTGGTGATCTGCTCCAGCTGGTCCGTGGGGATGTACAGCCGGTCCCCGGGCTGGCCGCGCTTGGCGGGGGCGTACTCCACGACCAGGTACTCGCGGGTGGCGCCCTGGACGGTGCGCTGGACCATCTCGATGTAGCGGCCCACGCCGTGCTGCTCGTGGACGATGTAGTCGCCCGGCTCCAGGGTGAGCGGGTCGATGGACTTGCGGCGCCGGGCCGGCATCCGGGCGCCGTCGCGGCCGGCGGCCTTCTGGCCCGAGAGGTCGGTCTCGGTGAGCGCGGCCAGCTTGAGCGCCGGGTCGACGAAGCCGTGGTCGATCGAGCCGCACGCCACGTGCACCACGGAGGGGCTCAGCCCGGCGAGGTCCTGGTCCAGGCGGGCCGCGATGCCCTCGCCGCCCAGCACCTCCACGGTGCGGGCCGCCGTGCCGTGGCCCTCGGTGACGTAGACCGTGCGCCAGCCGTCGGCGAGCCAGCCCTTGGTGTCGGCCAGGGCCCGGGCGGTGTCGCCGCGGTAGCTCTCGGGGGCGTGCATGCCGAGCTTGAGGGTGTCGGCGTCCTCCAGGGCGTCGTCCGCGGCGAACGGCGACACCGACCACCACATCATCTCCAGCTCGCGGGCGCGGTCGCGGACGTCCGCGATGGACCACAGGGAGGCCGCGCCGACGTCGATGGGCGCCTCGCCCCCGCCTGCGGTGGCCGCCCAGGACGCCTGGAGGAACTCCTGCGAGGTGGCCACGAGGTCGGCGGCGCGGGTCCGCACCCGCTCCGGGTCGCAGACGACGGCCATGGAGCCCTCGGGCAGCACGTCGAGCAGCAGCTCCATGTCGTCGACGAGGACCGGGGCCAGCGACTCCATGCCCTCCACGGCGATGCCCTCGGCGATCTTGCCGAGGAGTTCGCCCAGCTCGGGGTGTTGCTCGGCGAGTGCGGCGGCCCGGTCGCGCACCTCCTGGGTGAGCAGCAGCTCACGGCAGGGCGGCGCCCACAGGCCGTGCTCGGCGACCTCCAGGGAGCGCTGGTCGGCGACCTTGAAGTAGCGGATCTCCTCGACGTCGTCGCCCCAGAACTCGATGCGCAGGGGGTGTTCCTCGGTCGGCGGGAACACGTCGAGGATGCCGCCGCGCACGGCGAACTCGCCGCGCTTCTCCACCAGCTCCACGCGCGCGTACGCGGCGGCGGCGAGGGCGTCGACGATCTCGTCCAGGTCGGCGCTCTGGCCGGTGCGCAGGGCCACCGGCTCCAGGTCGCCCAGGCCCTTGACCTGCGGCTGGAGCACGGAGCGCACGGGGGCCACGACGACGGAGACGGGGCCGGTCTCGGGGTCGTCGGGGCGGGGGTGGGCGAGCCTGCGCAGGACGGCGAGGCGGCGGCCGACGGTGTCGCTGCGGGGGCTGAGGCGCTCGTGCGGGAGGGTCTCCCAGGACGGGTATTCCACGACGCCCTCGGGCGGCAGCAGGGAGCGCAGGGCCGCGGTCAGGTCCTCCGCCTCGCGGCCCGTCGCCGTCACGGCGAGGACCGTGCGGCCCGTGCCGCGGGCCAGCGCGGCCACCGCGAAGGGGCGGGCGGCCGGGGGACCGACCAGGTCGACGTGCTTGCGGTGGCCGTCGGCGGCCGCCGTGATCGCTTCCGCGAGGGCGGGGTCCTTGACGACGGCGTCGAGCAGACCGTGCAGGCTCATGGAGGGTGCGCTTTCCGTCCGTGACGTGGAACCGGAGGCCCGGGTCCAGGGGGGTGGGCAACACGAAAGGCCCGACGCGGTGAGGGCCGGGGGGTCTCCAGCGTACGACGCGCGGCGAGCGCACGCCGGAGGCTGTGGATGAAGCCGGGGGCCGCGGATGACGCCCGGGCCTGTGGATGACGCCGGGGACCGCGGAGGACGCCGGGGACCGCGGAAACCCCGGAGGCCGCAGATGACGCCGTAGGCATGGACGACGCCGTAGGCCGTGGACGACCCCGGGGACCGCGGAAACCCCGGAGGTCGCGGACGATCCCGGAGGCGGGGTGACCGGCGAAGTGCTCACCGAACCGCCGTCGCCGGACGCCGAGGAGCCCGGCACCGGAAGCCGGGTGGCTTCGGTGCCGGGCTCTCCTCCGCGACCCCCGTTCGCGGTGGCCCCTGCCGGGCGGCTACTCCGTCGCGATGGCGTTCAGGACGTTCATGCGGCCCGCCCGGAACGCCGGGACGAGGGCGGCGAACAGCCCCACGAAGGCCGAGCCGATGAAGACGCCGATGATCGTCGGCCACGGGATGTCGAGGACGTTCAGGCCCTCCAGCGCCAGGAGCCGCTGGGCGGTGGCGCCCCAGCCCATGCCCAGCCCCAGGCCCAGCAGGGCGCCGAAGAGGGCGATGACGACCGACTCCATGCGGATCATGCGGCGGAGCTGGCGGCGGGAGAGGCCGATGGCGCGCATCAGGCCGATCTCGCGGGTCCGCTCGACCACCGACAGGGCCAGGGTGTTCACCACGCCCAGGACCGCGACGATGATCGCCAGCGCGAGCAGCCCGTAGACCATGTTCAGCAGCTGGCCGACCTGGTCCTTCAGTTCCTGCTTGTAGTCGGTCTGGTCACGGACCTGGTACTGCGGGTAGCCGTCGAGGGACGTCTTCAGCGCCGCGTACGCCGCCTCCTCCTGGCCCTCCTCCGCCTTGGCGAACATCATCGTGTTCGGCGGGACCCGGTCGGCCGGGACGTACTTGCGCATCGTCTCCATGCCGATGTACCGCGCGCCCTGGTCGATGGCGGTGTCGTCGTCCGTGACGGCGGCGACCCTCAGCTTCGCCGTCTCGCCGCCCTCGAAGGCGACGGAGACGGTGTCGCCGACGCGGACGCCGTGCTTCTGGGCGTAGTCCGAGCCGACCGACATGGCGTCCGGACCGTAGGCGTCGGACAGCGTCCCGGCCGTGGTCGGGCGGCGCAGATCCTCGGCGTACGTCGGGTCGGCGGCGATGACGCCGTCGGTGTCCTTCTCCCCGTCGGGGGAGGTGAGCGTGGCGTCGAGCATCTTGTAACCGGTGACGTGCTCCAGGCCGGGGGTGTCCCGCACCGCCTGCTCGGCCTGCGGCACGATCCGCTGGTTGCCCTGGACGATGAAGTCCGCGCCGACCGACTTGTCCAGCTCGCTGGTGGCCGAGGCGACCATCGAGGAGCCGACCACCGACAGACAGGCCACCAGGGCCAGGCCGATCATCAGGGCCGCGCCGGTGGCACCGGTGCGGCGCGGGTTGCGCAGGGCGTTGCGCTCGGCCATGCGGCCCACCGGCCCGAAGGCCCGCAGCAGCACCGCGCTGATGACCCGGACGACCCCGCCGGCCAGCAGCGGGCCGACCACCACGAAGCCGATCAGGGACAGCACCACGCCCAGGCCCAGCATCAGCGCGCCGTCGCCGGCCTTGTCCGCCGTGGCCGCCGTGTACAGCGCGGCGGCGCCCGCGCCGGTGAGCACCAGGCCGGTCAGCCCGCGCAGCAGGCCCGCCCGGCCGTCGGCCGGGGTGCCGGCGTCGCGCAGGGCGGCCATCGGGGAGACCTTGCCGGCGCGGCGGGCCGGCAGGTAGGCGGCCAGCACCGTGACGACGACACCGAGGACCACGCCGACGACCGGTGTCGTCGCCTTCACGGTCAGGTCGTCGGTGGAAAGGTTCATGCCCGCGGCCGACATCAGCTCCATCAGGCCGATCGCGACGCCGACACCGGCGGCGACGCCGAGGACGGAGCCGACGACGCCGAGGAGGAGCGCCTCCAGCAGCACCGAGCGGTTCACCTGGCGGCGCGAGGAGCCGATGGCCCGCATCAGGCCGATCTCCCGGGTGCGCTGGGCGACCAGCATGGAGAAGGTGTTGATGATCAGGAAGATGCCGACCAGGAAGGCGATCCCGGCGAAGCCGAGCATGGCGTACTTGATGACGTTCATGAACTCGCCGATGTCCTGGCGGTTCTCGTCGGAGGTCTCCTTCGCCGTCTGGACCTTGTACGTGCCGTCCAGGGACTGCGCCACGCTCTGCTTCAGCCGGGCGTCCGAGACGCCGTCCGCGGCGGTGACGTGGAGCTGGGTGAACCGGTCGGTGCCGCCGAGCAGCTGGCGCTGTGCGGTGGCGGTGTCGAAGAAGAAGACCGAGGCGCCGGGGTTGGTCACCGTGAAGGAGGCGATGCCGACGATGTTCGCGGTGAAGTCGCCGGTCTGCGCGATGGTGCGCAGTTCGTCGCCGAGCTTCAGGCCGTGCTTGTCGGCGGTGTCGGCGTCGACCATCACCTCGGTGGGCCCGCGCGGGGCGTGCCCGGAGGTGATCTCCATGGAGCGCAGGTCGTTCCTGGTCCAGTTGCCGGCGATGGTGGGGGCGCCGTTGGTGGCGCCCACGTTGTCGTTGTCGCCGTCGACGACGGTCACGTTCATCGAACTGACCGCGCCCTCGGCCGACTTCACACCCTCGGCGGTGCGGGCGCGCTCCAGGGCGTCGGCCGGCAGGGACGCCGGGACGCCGTTCTGCGGGGTGTCCTCGGCCTTGGCGTCCTTCGGGCTGACCGTGACGTCCGCGGAGGAGACGGCGAAGAGCTTGTCGAACGTCGTGTTCATGGTGTCGGTGAACACGAGCGTGCCGCACACGAACGCCACCGACAGCAGCACGGCCACCGCCGAGAGCGCCATGCGTCCCTTGTGCGCGAGGAAGTTGCGCATCGAGGTCTTCAGGACGGTCATGACGTGCGCCCCCGGGCGTCGAAGTCCTTCATGCGGTCCAGGACCTGCTCGGCGGTGGGGTTGTGCATCTCGTCGACGATCCGGCCGTCGGCGAGGTACAGCGCACGGTCCGCGTAGCCGGCGGCCACCGGGTCGTGGGTGACCATCACGATGGTCTGGCCCAGCTCGTCCACGGAGCGGCGCAGGAAGCCGAGGACCTCGGCGCCCGCGCGGGAGTCGAGGTTGCCGGTGGGCTCGTCACCGAAGATGATCTCCGGCCGGGCCGCCAGCGCCCGCGCCACGGCGACGCGCTGCTGCTGGCCGCCGGAGAGCTGGTTCGGCCGGTGCTTCAGCCGGCCGGCGAGGCCGACGGTCTCCACGACCCGGTCCAGCCACGCCTTGTCGGGCTTGCGGCCGGCGATGTCCATGGGCAGCGTGATGTTCTCCAGCGCGTTCAGCGTGGGCAGCAGGTTGAACGCCTGGAAGATGAAGCCGATCCGGTCCCGGCGCAGCTGCGTGAGCTTCTTGTCCTTCAGACCGGTGATCTCGGTCTCGTCCAGGAAGATCTGGCCGGACGTCACGGTGTCCAGGCCCGCCAGGCAGTGCATCAGCGTGGACTTGCCGGACCCCGAGGGGCCCATGATCGCGGTGAACTGTCCGCGGGCGACGTCCACGTCCACGTGGTCGAGGGCGACGACCCGGGTCTCCCCCGCCCCGTACGCCTTCACGACCTGCCGCGCCCTCGCGGCAACGGCCGTACGCCCGCCGGTGCTCCCGTGTCGGGGAATGGTCACGGCCGATGTCATGGCAAGTCTCCTATGTCGGTCATCAGATGGGCCGCCGGTACCGGCGACGGACGCGTCGGCGGTACGGAGGGAAGTGCGTCGGTGCTACGGACGTAGCGGGTGGTGCCGAGAAGTCTGGTCGAACCGCGTCCCGGGCGCGCTGGGGCCCAGCGCACACTTCCGCGGGGGAAAACCCCACCCCCGCGGCTGCGGTACGCCGCCCCCCCAGCGGCGTAAAGCCAGATTAAGGACGGCACCGGTCCCGGCTCGTCCTCCGGCGGTACGAACCCTCCCCGAGCCGTAGTACGGAGGTACCCCTAGGGGCAGTCCACCCTCCGGTGGAGGCCGCCTCGGGGACGACTCCCTCCCACGACGCGTCCAGCATCGGCCCTCCCGCAACGTCAGGGTCAAGTGGGAAGCTGATGCGCGGCAGATGGATGCAGGGGGAAACGACAGGGAGGGACACCGGGGTGGGCAGCTCCAGATCCGCCGTCCGCGAGACCGCACGGCACGCAGGCACCGAGCGGCGCGGCGCCGTCGTCGCGGCGCTGATGCTCACGATGGCGCTGGCGGCGCTGGACGCGACGATCGTCTCCACCGCCGTACCGCAGATCGTCGGCGATCTCGGCGGGTTCTCCGTCTTCTCCTGGCTGTTCTCCGGCTATCTGCTGGCCGTCACCGTGACCCTGCCCGTCTATGGCAAGCTCTCCGACACCTTCGGCCGCAAACCGGTCCTGGTCGCGGGCGCCGCGGTGTTCCTGGTGGGCTCCCTGCTGTGCGCGCTGGCCTGGAACATGGCCGCGCTCATCGCCTTCCGCATCGTGCAGGGCCTGGGCGGCGGCGCGCTCCAGGGAACGGTGCAGACGCTCGCCGCCGACCTGTACCCGCTCAAGGACCGCCCGAAGATCCAGGCCAGGCTGTCGACGGTGTGGGCGGTGTCGGCGGTGGCGGGCCCGGGCGTCGGCGGTGTGCTCGCCGCCTACGCCGACTGGCGCTGGATCTTCCTGATCAACCTGCCGATCGGCGCGGTCGCCCTGTGGCTGATCGTGCGTCATCTGCACGAGCCCGCGCGGGAGCCGGTGTCCGGCGGGCGCCCTCGGGTCGACTGGGCGGGCGCGCTGGCGGTGTTCGCGTGCGGCGGGGTGCTGCTCACCGCGCTGGTGCAGGGCGGGGTGGCCTGGCCGTGGCTGTCGGCGCCCTCGCTCGCGCTGTTCGGCGCCGGGCTGGCGCTGGCGGCCGTCGTGGTGGTGATCGAACGGCGGGCGGCGGAGCCCATCATCCCGGGCTGGGTCTGGCGCCGCCGCACCATCGCCGCGGTCAACCTGGCGCTGGGCGCGCTGGGCCTGCTCATGGTGGCGCCCACCGTGTTCCTGCCGACGTACGCGCAGGCCGTGCTGGGCCTGGCCCCCGTGGCCGCCGGGTTCGTGCTGTCGGTGTGGACGCTGAGCTGGCCGGTGTCGGCGGCGCTGAGCCAGCACGTGTACCGCAGGATCGGCTTCCGCAACACGGCCGTGCTGGGCATCGGCACGGCGGCCCTGCTCCTGTGCGCCTTCCCGTTCCTGCCCTACCCCGGCGAGGCCTGGCAGCCGACGCTGCTGATGCTGCTGCTCGGCGCCGCGCTGGGCCTGTTCCAGCTGCCGCTCATCGTCGGTGTGCAGTCCACGGTCGACTGGTCGGAGCGGGGTACGGCGACGGCGTCGGTGCTGTTCTGCCGGCAGACCGGCCAGACCCTCGGCGCGGCCCTCTTCGGCGCGATCGCCAACGGGGTGCTGGCCACGCGGCTCGGCGGCGCGAGCGACCTCGACTCGGTGACCCGGGCGCTGGACGCGGGCGGCGCGGTGGACGAGTCCGTGCGCCGCGCGATCGCGGACGCCGTGCACGCGGTGTACCTGGGCGCGGCCGGCGCGGCGGCCCTGGCGTTCGTGGTGCTGCTGGTGCTGGCACCGCGCAGGTTCCCGGTCATCCAGGACGGCGGCACGCCGCAGGGCACGGAGCAGCCGGCGCTGAAGGACTGAGACGCCCGCCCGCTATCGCCCGAGGGGCCGGCCGGGCAGCGGCTCCTCGGTGACGCCGCCGGCCCCGTCCGCCGCGACGCGGTACACCCGCGTGCCCGGCGTCCGGGTCACCGTCCGCGTCAGCCGGCCGTCCGTGAACAGGGCGCCCGTGCCGTCGTCCAGCGCCCAGCCGGCGGGCAGGGCGCCGCCGGCCACGGCCGCCCGGTAGCGGGGGCGGCGGCCGGGCTCGCTGTCGTAGTGCGGGCACACCGAGCCCGGCAGCAGGCCCAGCCCGTCCGCGAGAGGGCGCAGCGGCCCGAAGGAGTCGCTGTGCGAGGCCTGGGCCCAGCAGTTGGCGCCCGCGCTGATCCCGCACAGCAGCGTGCCGGCCCCGTACGCCTCGCGCAGCAGCCGGTCGACGCCGTGGACGCGCCAGACGGCCAGCAGGTTGGCGGTGTTCCCGCCGCCGACGTACACGACGTCCTGGGCGAGCAGGAACGCCCGGAGCGCGTCGTCGTCCAGCTCCCGCCGGAACAGCGGCAGGACGGACGGCACGCAGTCGCGGTCGCGGAACGCGGCCAGGAACTTCTCGGCGTACGCGGGGGCGTCACCGCTCGCCGTCGGGAGGAAGCAGACCCTGGGCCGGGGCGTACGCGCCTGGCCGAGCACCCAGTCGTCCAGCAGTCCGTCGGAGTCGGTGGAGAAGCCTCCGCCGAGCAGGGCCAGGCGTCGCGGCACGGGCGCATCCTTCGGGGGCGGGGCGGCGAAGTGGCCTGAACACTGCCGTGCCGCGGGCCCCTGGGGCAAACGCTTTTCGGCCGGAGCATCCGGGTTAACGCGGGTAACACCCGAGGTCAGGGCAGTAAGCGCATACCGACCGATCAGTTTGGCCAAAACGCCGCGCGGTGTGCGACCGGCGAGTAGCGTGCGTGCCCCCCACCCCCACCACTCCCTGCGGTCCGCCGCTGCGGGCCCGAGCCGCGCAAGGAGCACCGGGATGTCCCACGACCCGTACTCGCCGCCCCCGTCGGCGTATCCGTCCTACCCGCCGCCCCCGCAGTCGTCCCCGCACGCGTTCCCCCCGCCCTCGCAGTCGTCCCAGCGCCCGTTCCCCCCGCACCCGCAGCCGTCCCCGCACCGGCGCGCGCCGCGCCGGCCACCGCTCGGCCACCACAGCGACCTGCGCATCCTGCGCAGCGCCTACCGCTGGCAGCGCCGCACCGCCACCCTGACCGCGCTCGGCTACTTCACGCTGTTCCTGGTCCTGTCGGCCTTCGCGCCCGGCTTCATGACCGGCACCGTCACCGACGGCATCCCCATGGGCCTGCTGCTCGCCCTGGCCCAACTGCCCGTCACCTGGCTCGCGATCGCCCTGTACGAGCACACCGCGCGCCGGCACGTCGACCCGCTCGCGGACCGCATCCGCAAGGAGGCCGCCCTCGACGCCCGGCGCGAGGGAGCGGCCCGATGAGCGAGTTCAGCGGCAACGCCCAGACGATGGCCCTGGTCGGCTTCACCGCCGTGGTCACCATCACCCTGCTGCTGTGCGTGATGACCGGCCCGGACCGCGACGACCTCGACGAGTTCTACACCGGCTACGGCTCCCTGTCCCCGATGCGCAACGGACTGGCCATCGCCGGCGACTACATCTCCGCCGCGACCGTCCTCGGCACCTGCGGCGTCATCGCGCTCTTCGGCTACGACGGCGTGGTCCTCGCCCTCAGCACCGCCCTGTCGCTGATGCTGCTGATGTTCCTGCTGGCCGAACCCCTGCGCAACGCGGGCCGGTTCACCATGGGCGACGCGCTGGCCCGCCGGATGAGCGGACGCGCGGTGCGCGTCGCCACCTGCGTGGTGACCATCGCGGCGCTGCTGCCGATGATGCTCGTGCAGCTGGCGGGCACCGGCCAGCTGCTCGCGTTCGTGCTCGGCTTCTCCGGCGAGTCCCTGGAGACCGGCTGCATCATCGGCCTCGGCATCCTGATGATCGGCTACGCGGCCATCGGCGGCATGAAGGGAACCGCCCTCATCCAGATCCTGAAGATGGTGATGCTGCTCGGCTCCGGCGCGGTGGTCGCCGTCCTGATCCTGCACCGCTTCGACTGGAACCCGGGCGCCCTGTTCGAGGCGGCGGCGGCCCGAAGCGGCGTCGGATCGTCCTTCCTGGAGTCGGGACTCCAGTTCGCGGGCGGCCCCCACCCCGGCCTCGACATGATCACCTCGCAGCTGACGGTGGTCCTCGGCGGCGCCTGCCTCCCGCACGTCACCATGCGCATGTACACCGCGTCCTCCGCCCGCCAGGTGCGCCGCTCGATGTCCTGGGCGGTCTCCAGCGTCGCGCTGTTCGTGCTGGTCATCACCGTCGTCGGCGTCGGCGCGACGGCGCTGATCGGCCGGGCGGCCATCGCCGGGATCGACCCGCAGGGCAACACCGCCTATCTGCTGGGCTCGCAGGCCGCGTTCGGGGCTCAGGTGACCACCGCCGAGACGCTGCTGTTCACGACGGTCACCACCGCCGTCTTCCTCACCCTGCTGGCCTCCGTCGCCGGCATGATCCTGGCCTGCGCCAACTCCCTCGCCCACGACGTGTTCGCCACGCGCGTGCAGGAGATGTCGCCGCGCCGCGAGATGACCCTGGCCCGTCTCTCCGCCCTCGCCGTCGGCGTCCCCGCGATCCTCCTGGCGACCCTGGTCCAGCACCGCAGCCTCCAGCCGCTGGTGACGCTGTCCTTCTGTCTGGGCGCCTCCGCCCTCGCCCCCGCCCTGGTCTACGGCCTGTTCTGGCGCCGGTACACCCGCGCCGGACTGCTGGCCACCCTCGCCGGCGGCTCGCTGTCGGTGATCCTGCTGATGCCGGGCACCAACCTCGTCTCCGGCTCACCCGTCTCGGCCTTCCCCGGCGCCGACTTCAACTGGTTCCCGTTCACCACCACCGGCCTGGTCTCCATCCCCCTGGGCTTCGCCTGCGGCTGGCTGGGCACGGTGCTGTCCGGCCGGAGCAAGGCCGAGGAACAGCGGCGCCAGTACGAGGCCGTGGAGGGCTGGATCCTCGCGGGCGCGGTACGCCGGGGCGGCTGACGGGCGTGCGGGCCGGCGCGGGCGTGCGGGCCGGCGCGGGCGCGGGGTTCACTCCACCGCTCGTCCCGTCAGCGCGCTGAGCCTGCTGCGTACGGAGTCCATCTGCGCCTGCACGTCGTCCCAGCGCTCCCCGTGCTCGCGCAGCACCCGCTCGGTCTCCCGGGTGATGTGCTCCCGCCGGGCCCGCGCATCGGCGAGGATCTCCGCCGCGCGGGCGCGGGCCTCCTCCGGCATGCGCCGCGCCGACTCCTCGGCTTCGGCCAGGGACCGCTCCGCCTCCGCCAGCGTCTCCTCGGCGCGTGCCAGCAGCTCCGCGTGGTACGCGTCGAGCGCCGCCGCCCGCCGCTCCTCCTCCCGTTCGGCCTCGGCCCACCGTTCGGCGTGCTCCCTGGCCTGGTCGGTGAGCATCCCGGCGGTGCGCCGGCGCATCTCGCGCAGCGCCCCCAGGGCCTCACCGCGGCTCGCCTTCACCTCGCGCCGGGCGGCGACGCGGACCTCGTCGGCCTCCGCGCGCGCCGCCAGCAGCCGCCGCCGGGCGCACTCGTCCGCCTCGGCGCGCACGGTGTCGGCGTGCTCCTGCGCGGCGCCCCGCACGCGGGCCTCGTACGCCCGCGCGTCCTCGGCGCACTCGTCGGCCGCCCGCCGCGCCTCCTCGCGTACGGCGTCGGCCTCCTCCTGTGCGAGGCGGAACAGGCGCCGCGCGCTCTCCCCGAGCGCCTCGTAGTCCTGCGGGGCGAGGTGGGCGACCACCTCCCGCAGTTCCACCAGCCCCTCTTCCATCTCCCGGGCCAGCACGGTGAGCCGGGCGGCCCGCTCCCACGCGGCGTCCCGTTCCTCGCAGAGGGCCGCGGCCCCCGCCTCCACCTGCTCGGGACGGTAGCCGCGCTCGCGCCCGCGTACGGTCACGAAGCCGTGGGGAGACGCCGATGCGCTGCTCATGCTCAACACCCCTGTGTGAACCTGCCGCACTGAATGGACTTAACCGACTTTATGGATCGGTCGTAAACGCCCATAATCCGACACACCGCACAAAAGGCCTACGGGCGTACGGGCCCGGCCCGACGACGGGCGGGCACGGCACAGGGGCAGGCGGGCACGGCACATGGAGCGGAGGCCGTACGACAGCGGGCGGGGCCCGGTCGTCCCGAAGGCCGACCGGGCCCCGCCCGTCGTGTCCGTCAGCGGCGGCCCCGCGTCAGAGCAGTCCGTCCCACATCTGCTCCAGCAGCACCGACCACCAGCTCTCCGGCGAACCCAGCGCCGCCGGGTCCAGCGCGGCCAGCTGCGCCTGGAAGTCGACGGTCCAGCGGCCCGCCTGCTCCTGGTTCAGCCCGTACCGCAGCCGCCACATCCGGCCGAGCAGCGCCAGACAGCGCGCGAACTCCGGCAGCCCGGTGTTCACGAACTGCGGCGGCACCGGCGCACCGCCCGGCCCCGCCTCCACCGGCACGGCGACGATGTGCGCCGTGCCGTACTGCACGCACAGCGCCTTGCCGAAGTCGCTGCCCACGACCAGGTATGAGCCCGCGTCCGACGCCGGCTGCACCCCGCGCTCGGCCGCCAGCTCCGCCAGCGTCGGCACCGGCCGCCCCGGCTGGGCCTGCGCCCAGAAGAACGGGCCCATGTCCATCGGCAGGCCCGCCGCCATCAGCGTGTGCGCCACGACCGGCGGCACGCCCTGCCGGGATACCGCCGCCTGCTCGAACCGGAACACGCCCGGCCCGAACGCCGCGGCCAGCTCCTGACCGATCGCCTCCGGCGGGACCGGCGGCACCGGCTGCACCGGCGGCAGCGGCGCGCGCACCGGCGCCGGACGCGCCGGACCGTCGGCCACCTGGTGCAACTCGCCCTGGTGGGCCAGGAGTTGCTGCATACCCTGCTGCCGGCTGGCGTGATCGGTGCCGTACGGCGCGATCGACGTGATCCGCGCCTGCGGCCACTGCTCCCGGATCATCCGCGCGCAGTACGCGCCCGGCAGCTCGCAGGACTCCAGCTCCGTGTGCAGCTCCAGCACCTGGTCCGGCGGCACGTTCATGGCGCGCAGCTCGTGGAAGATCTGCCACTCCGGGTGCGGGGTGCCCGGCGCGGAACGCCGGATCAGCTGCTGCTCGGAGCCGTCCTGCGCCCGGTAGCGCAGCACGGCCTGGTAACCGGGCCCGACGGTCGGCTGACCGGTGGGCTGCTGCGGATAGCCGTACGCCGGGGGCTGACCGGGCGGCGGTACGGCACCGGGGGCACCCGGAACGCCGGGCGCGCCTGGGGCACCGGGGGCACCAGGAGCACCGGGCGGCATGCCCGGCGGCGGTACGGCGCCCGGAGGCGGCGGGGGCGCGCCGGGACCGCCCGGCGGAGGCGCGGCCAGCATCGTCTCGGCGTGATGGACGGCACCGCGCCCACCACCGGGGGCACCCGGGGCACCGGGGGCCGCCGGAGGCTGCGGGCCCCCGGGCGCACCGGGGGCAACCGGAGGCGGCGGGGTGCCAGGAGCGCCGGGAGGACCCGGAGGCGGCGGGGTGCCAGGAGCGCCCGGGGCGCCCGGAGGTGCCGGAGGCGGCGGGGTGGCGCCCGACCGGCCCGGGTCGGCCAGCATCGTCGCGGCGTGGTGCACCCCGCCCGGAGGCGTCCCGCCGGGCACGCCCGGAGGCTGGGGAGCGCCGGGAGGCGGCGTGCCCGGACCGGACGACGGCGGCTGCGGAGCGCCCGGGGGCGGCGTGCCCGGACCGTTCGCCCCGTCGAGCGCCGGGGCGAACTGGGTCGGCACGTATCCGCCCGCCGAGGCACCCGGCGCGCCCGGCCCGGACGCGGGCGGAGGCGGCGGGGCGGCCCCCGGCCGCGCACCGGGCGCACCCGGGGCACCCGGCGGAGGCGGCGTGGAGACGTCCCCGCCCCGGCGCGGCGGCGGAGTCGCCTTTCTGGTCGCGGCGTCGGCGATGTCACCGGCGTTCGGCGCGAGCGGTCGCGCCGGCGTGTCCGGACCGGACGGCGGGGGCGGCGTACCCGGCCCGGACGACGGCGGCTGCGGGGTTCCCGGCGCCGCGGAGGCCCCCGGCGCCGCGGGGACGCCCGGTCCCGGACCCGGCGTGTCCGGGTCGTCGATCGCCGGTGCGACCGCCGTCCGCGGAAGCCCGCTGCCGCCCGACATCAGCGCCGTCTTGGCGTCCGGCGTCGTCGAGGGCGGCGGGGTGTCGTCGTCGGCACCGCTGAGCGGCGGCGCGAACACCGTCTCGGGCAGCGGTACCGAACGGTCCTCCCCGGCGTCCGCGTTGGTGTCGGTCCCGGCCCACGGGGTCGCCCCGGACGGCGCGGCGGGCGCACCCGGCACCCCCGGAGCCCCCGGCGTCCCCGCCGCTCCCGGCCCGGAGGGCGACGCCGCCGCGCCACCGGTCCCGGCATCGCCCGCGCCGCTCCCACCGGCGGCCGGCCACGCCGTACCACCGCCCGAGGAGGCACCCCCGGAAACCCCAGGGGCACCGGGCCCACCAGCGCCACCGGAGCCACCGGAGCCACCGGAGCCGCCGGAGCCGCCCGAACCACCGGCACCGCCCGCCACGCCGACCGCATCCCCTGCGCCCGACGCACCGAGCGGAACCCCGGCCTGCGTCTCCGGAAGCGCCGAACCACCGGAACCGCCCGGCTCGCCCCCCGCACGCCGCCGGTCCGGAATACCCAGCTTGTCCGCCGCCTCCTGCAACCACTCCGGCGGAGACAGCAGGAACGACGTCTGATTCAGATCCACCCGCTCCGCAGGCGCCGGCACCGGCTCGGCCGCCGCGCCGGGACGGCCGTACTCCTCCTCGTAACGGCGGATCACCTCGCCCACCGGCAGCGGCGGCCACAGCGTCGCCTCGCCGCTGTCCCGCGCGATCACCAGCCGCTGCGCACCACCGTCCGAACGCGGCCCGTCCGCCCGGTCCTCCGCCCAGACGACGAAGCCCAGCTCGAACTCCCGCACCCGCACCTCACGGTGCTGGTACGACGGCACATCGCCGTTGATCCACTCCTCGGCGCGCTCCTGCGCCTGCGCGAACGTCACCACGGCCAGCTCACTCCCCTACCGACGACACGGGCACCGCACGCGCGAAACCGCCGTCCACCATCAGGTTCGCCACGGTCTCCAGCTCCGGCGGCGACCCCGCCAGCCGCGACAGAAACGCGTCGAAGTCCTCACCGCACGGCAGCAGCAACCGCTCCACCCGCTCGGCCGGGGACCACGACGGGTCCACGTCCCGCGCGTCGTCGTACGCGCAGAACCACACCGAGCCGACCCGCTCGCCCTTCACCTTCACGGCCAGCAGACCGCCCTGGACGAACGCGACACCCAGGTAGTCCTTCGTCAGATGGTCCCGCAGACACTTGTTGACGTAGACCAGGTCATTGACCGCCGCCTCCTCACGCACCGTGAAGAACGGCTGGTCCAGCAGCAGCCCCAGCTCCGCGTCGAGCGCCGTCCCCACCGGCGCGCAACCACCCGCCGCCTTCAGGAACGACCGGTAGGCACCCGGCAGCCGGTACCCCAGGTCCTCCTCGACCCCCAGCACCTGCTGCTCGGACACCGCCACACCCGACTTCGGCAGCCCGAAGTGCGCCGGACGCGTCTCCTGCAACGGGCGCGTCCCGCGCTTCGCCTGGTCCACCACCGCCGTCGCGATCCCGCCGTGATGCCGCAGCAGCGCCTTCACCTCGACCGGCACCAGCTCCAGCCGCCGCGTCCCCGCCACGTGATGCCACGTCCAGCCGTGCGGCGTCGCCACCGCCGGGACCGTGTCCCACAGCTCGTGCCCCGACGCCGCCAGCACCGCGTTCGCCGACACGTAGTCCGTCAGCCGCAACTCGTCGACGCCGAAACCCTCCGGAGGGTCCGCGATCTCCGCCGCCGCCCGCGCGTACGGCGAGAAGTCGGGGAAACCGCCCTCGTCCACCCGTACCCCTCTCGGGTGACGGGCCGCCCTGACCGGGTCCGGGAAATGCACGACCTGCCCGGCATAGGCCGCGTTCGGCGGCGCGGCTTGTCCCCCGGCCTGGCGGCCGGGAGGTGCCCCCAGCCCGAGCCGACCTGTCGTCATGGCGGTAGCCCCCTGCGGCGTAAGTCTGTCTGCCCTGTCTGGCCTGTCTGGATCACCGCTTGGAATCGCGGTGCCCGACAGCCTATGCGGTACGGCGACACCGGTCACCGGCACCGGTCACACCCCCCACGCGCCCACCGTGACCAGCCGTCACCCCGCCGTGACGGACCGCCCACTCCCGGGCGTGTCGCCACGCCCCAGCTTCCGCACCAGCCACGGGATTTGGCAGTCTGTGACCTTCGGGGGGATGCTCAGGAGGGGATGATGATCATGAGTGCGACACAGACGGGGCCGCATCCGGCCGGCCCGGAGGGCCCGGGAACCGCCCCCCGCACCACCCCGGGCGCCGACCCGCGCACCGGCGACCCCCGCATCGGCTGGAGCGCCACCGACACCGCCCAGGCGCCCACCCTCCACCACCGCCGCGACGGCATACTCCCCACCGTCGCCGCCGCACTCTCCGTCCGCGGCGCCACCCTCACCGGCACCGCCGCCCGCGGCGACACACCCCCCGCACTGCACCCGCTCGTACAGGACTTCCTCGACACCCTCACCAGCGCCCAACGCGACCGTTTCACCGGCCGCTGCGCCGAGACCATCCTCATCTCCCGGCACATCACCGCCGCCGACAGCGCCCGCAGCAAACGCGCCGCACGCAAACCCATGACCAACGGCGAAGCACGCAAAGCGCTCAAACACGCCAAACTCACCGCCCGCCGCATCCGCGAGGACGGCGACCCCCTCCACGGCAGCTTCGCGGCCCCCTGCCGCGCCTGCACCGCCCTCAGCGCCCACTTCGGCGTCCGCATCGTCGACCCGACGGCCACCGACGACTGACCCCGACCGCTCCCGTCACGAGAACACACACCCCGTCACGAGAACCGGACGACGAACGAAGGCCCATGCACGCCGACCGCACCTCCACGACCCGCTTCCCCGTCCCCGTCGACGCCGCCCTGCGCGCCGCCGGCTGGCAGCCCGGACGCTGGGACATCAAGCAGGCCGAGATCTGGGCCGACACCCTGCGCGAACACACCTCACCCGCAGGACACCGCCACACCGTCTTCCCCGCCGCCGTCGAGGCCTGGGCCGAATTCGGCGGCCTGCACATCGCCCCCACCGGACCCGGCCGCCAGATCGCCCCCGCCGCCGTCCACCTCGACCCGCTCCACGGCCTCCACCTCGCCCGCACCCTCGGCGACCTCGGCCGCGCCCTCGACACCGAGGTCTGCCCCCTCGGCGCCGAGACCGACACCCACGCACTCCTCGCCATCGACGCCCAGGGCCGCGTCTACGCCCTCGACCACACCGGCGACTGGTACCTCGGCGCCGACATCGACCAGGCCCTCGCCTCCCTCGTCTCCGGCACGACCCCCGCCCGCCTCACCGCCGGCTGACCACCCCCGCGACCCCGAGCCCGCGCAGGACCGGCACAGACCCCGCACCGGCTACGCCGCCGGAATCACCGCCGACACCCGGAAACCCCCCGCCTCCGTCGGCCCCGACACGAACACCCCGCCCAGCGCCGAGACCCGCTCCTTCATCCCCACCAGACCATTGCCACCGGACGGCAACCGCGCCGAACCCGCCGACGCCGGCTCCGGCGGCGGCTCGTTCTCCACCTGCATCGCGATCTCCGACACCCGGTGCGCCAGCCGCACATACGTCTTCGCACCCGCCGCGTGCTTGTGGACGTTCGTCAACGCCTCCTGCACCACCCGGAACGCCGTCTGCTCCACCTCCGCCGGATACGACCGCACCTCCCCCTCGACCGACAGATCGACCACCATCCCGGCCGCCGCCGACTGCCCGATCAACTCGTCCAACTCCGCCAGACAGGGCCCCTCGCCCTCCTCCGGCTCCGCCCGCGACGCCGCGGCCGCGGCAGCCACCCCCACCGCCGCCAACGGCACGTCCGCCCGCTCCCGGCGCTCCTGGCCACTGCTGCGCAGCACCCCGAGCATCTCCCGCAGCTCGGTCAGCGCCTGCCGCCCCATGTCCCCCACCAGCGCGGCGTTCCTCACCGCCTTCTCCGGGTCCTTGCGCGCGACCGCCTGAAGAGCCGCCGCGTGCACGACCATCAACGACACCCGGTGGGCGACGACGTCATGCATCTCTCGAGCGATCCTCGTCCGCTCCTCGTTCCGCGCCCACTCCGCCCGCTCCTCGGCGCGCTCCGCGAGCAGCTGAAGCTCCCGCTCCAGGCTGTCCGCCCGCTCCCGCAGGCTCTCCATCAGCCGCCGCCGGGCACCCACGTACAGACCCAGCAGCAGCGGGGGCGCGGTCAGCCCCAGCGCCGTCGTGATCGACGCGAACGGGACGATCCAGTCCCCGACGTCCAGGTCCTCCCGCGCCACGTCCTGCCGCAGCCGCACGAACATCACGATCAGCGTGCCCACCAGCTGCATTCCGGCCAGCGAGCCGATGATCCGGCGCGGCACCTCCGACGCGGCCAGCGTGTACAGACCGACGACGCCCAGGAGAATGCCCATCGCGGCCGGAGTGATCGCGATCGCCACCAGCACGACGGCGATCGGCCACCGGCGCCGCACCAGCACCACGGAACCGGCCAGCACCCCGAAGACGACCCCCACCGCCACCGGGACCCCCGCGTCCCGCGCGAACGGCACCCCCTCCACCGCGCACTCGGCCGCGGACACCACCGCGAGCCCCGCGTCCAGCACCGCACTGCGCCGCCTGCTCCACCACCAGGGCCCACCCCGGGCCGCCGGTACCTGGTCTTCCCCCGTCGTGGTCATGCCTCCAGCCTACGGGCGCGCAGGGGCGCATTTCCGGGGAGTTCGAGAAGCGATGTGACGCGATACCCCTCGAACGGGTGAACGCACGCCCGTTCACCCCCGGAGGGTCAGATTCCGGCCGGACGGTATGCCCATGGCACATCCACACGGCAAATACGCCGACTTCGAGGGACTGCGAGAGCAGGCCGTGGCGCTGCGGCGCGCGGGCTACAGCCTTCGACAAATCCGCGACGAACTGAAGATCTTCAACAACGACATCCTCAACCAGCTGGTAAAGGGGGAACCCCCGCCAGAATGGACAAAACGGCCACGAGCGAAGGACGGCCTGAAAGCCAAGGCACGGGAGCTACGTCTCCAGGGCTGGACGTACGACCAGATCGAGGCGGAACTGGGCTGCTCCAGGAGCTCCGTCTCGCTGTGGGTGCGGGACCTGCCGAAGCCGCAGCCGCGCTACACGCCGGAGGAACAGCGGGCGCTCATGAACGCCGGGCTGATGCGCCTACGCAACGCCCAGGACGAGGAGCGCCAGCGCATCAGGGCCGACGCCCGGCAGGAGAGCGATGACCTCAGCGACAGGGACCTCTTCCTGATCGGTGTCGCGCTCTACTGGGCCGAGGGCTCCAAGAGCAAGCCGTACGACCGACGCGAGCGTGTCGTCTTCGTGAACAGCGACCCCGGCGTGATCCAGGTCTACCTGGCCTGGCTCGACCTCCTCGGCGTGAGCCGGGACCGCCTCACCTTCCGCGTTCTCATCCACGAGACCGCAGATGTCACGGCGGCTCATCAGCACTGGGCGGACCTTGCCGGTGTCGATGTCTCGGCGTTTGCGAAGCCGACTCTCAAGAAGCACAACCCGAAGACCGTCCGCAAGAACACCGGCGACACCTACCACGGTTGTCTGGTTGTCGGCGTGTCCCAAGGCGCCGAACTGTACAACCGCATCGAGGGCTGGTGGAGCGGCATCGTTACTCACGCGGAAGCACGTCTCCGGTAAGGTCTGAGGCGCTGTCCCCCGTGGTGTAACTGGCAGCACACTGGTTTTTGGTACCAGCAGGACAAGGTTCGAATCCTTGCGGGGGAGCCACGGCGCACAAGACCTATGTTCGGGTCCTGACCGGCGAACCCCGCCCGTCAGGACCCGCACCCATGCCCCCTGAAACCACCCCCGGTATCCTGCGGATGTCCAACCCCACCCACAGCCGAAGGGCATCCCGTGAGCGCCAACCGCCCGGCAGCCGTCGTCGTTCTCGCAGCGGGTGAGGGCACCCGTATGAAGTCGGCCACACCCAAGGTCCTGCACGAGATCTGTGGCCGTTCCCTGGTGGGTCATGTGCTCGCCGCCGCGGGTGAGCTGGACCCCGAGAACCTGGTCGTCGTCGTGGGGCACGCCCGAGAGAAGGTCGCCGCGCATCTCGCCGAGGTCGCGCCCGGTGTGCGCACCGCCGTGCAGGAGCAGCAGCTCGGTACCGGGCACGCCGTGCGGATGGCGCTTCAGGAGCTGGGCGGTGCCGTGGACGGGACCGTGGTGGTGGTGTGCGGGGACACGCCGTTGCTGACGGCCGGGACGCTGAAGGAGCTGTCGGCGACGCACGCGGCCGACGGGAACGCGGTGACGGTGCTGACGGCGGAGGTGCCGGACGCGACGGGTTACGGCCGGATCGTGCGTGACGGCGCCTCGGGTGCGGTGACGGCGATCGTGGAGCACAAGGACGCGTCGGAGTCGCAGCGGGCGATCCGGGAGATCAACTCGGGTGTGTTCGCGTTCGACGGCCGGCTGCTCGCGGATGCGCTGGGCAAGGTGCGCACGGACAACAGCCAGGGCGAGGAGTACCTGACGGACGTGCTGGGGATCCTGCGGGAGGCGGGGCACCGGGTGGGTGCGTCGGTCGCCGGTGACCACCGGGAGATCGCGGGGATCAACAACCGGGTGCAGCTGGCCGAGGCGCGCCGGATTCTCAACGACCGGCTGCTGACGCGGGCGATGCTGGCCGGTGTGACGGTGGTCGATCCGGCGACGACGTGGCTGGATGTGACGGTGACGTTCGAGCAGGACGTCACGGTCCACCCGGGGACGCAGCTGCACGGTTCGACGCATCTGGCCGAGGGCTGTGAGGTGGGCCCCCATTCCCGTGTGACGGACACGCGTGTGGGTGCCGGGGCCCGTCTCGACCACACGGTCGCGCAGGGTGCGGAGGTGGGTCCGCAGGCGAGTGTGGGGCCGTACGCGTATCTGCGGCCGGGGACGCGGCTGGGTCCGAAGGCCAAGATCGGCACGTACGTGGAGACGAAGAACGCCGCGATCGGGGAGGGCACGAAGGTGCCGCACCTGTCCTATGTGGGTGACGCGACGATCGGTGAGCACACGAACATCGGTGCCGCGAGTGTCTTCGTGAACTACGACGGTCAGGACAAGCACCACACGACGATCGGTTCGCACTGCCGCACGGGGGCGGACAACATGTTTGTGGCTCCCGTCACGGTCGGGGACGGTGTGTACACCGCCGCCGGCTCGGTGATCACGAAGGACGTGCCGCCGGGTTCGCTGGCCGTGGCCCGTGGTCAGCAGCGGAATATCGAGGGTTGGGTGGCTCGTAAGCGTCCCGGGAGCGCGGCGGCGAAGGCGGCCGAGGCGACGTCCCGGGAGTCGGACGGCGAAGGCTGACCGGAAACCGGTGCGCCTGAGTCGGCGTACCGTGATAAGTGCACATCCGCACCCCACTGGCTGGGACGTCCGCTCCGCACCAGCTGAGACACCTCTGAGGAGAAGTTGCTGTGACCGGGATCAAGACGACCGGCGAGAAGAAGATGATGTTCTTCTCCGGCCGCGCCCACCCCGAGCTTGCCGAGGAGGTCGCCCACGAGCTGGGTGTCGGGCTCGTCCCGACGAAGGCCTTCGACTTCGCCAACGGCGAGATCTATGTGCGTTATCAGGAGTCCGCGCGTGGTGCGGACTGCTTCCTGATCCAGAGCCACACGGCTCCGATCAACAAGTGGATCATGGAGCAGTTGATCATGATCGACGCTCTGAAGCGTGCGTCGGCCCGCTCCATCACGGTCATCGTGCCGTTCTACGGTTACGCGCGGCAGGACAAGAAGCACCGGGGGCGTGAACCGATTTCGGCGCGCCTGATCGCGGACCTGATGAAGACGGCCGGTGCCGACCGGATTCTGGCGGTGGATCTGCACACCGATCAGATCCAGGGTTTCTTCGACGGGCCGGTGGACCACTTGTTCGCGCTGCCGCTGCTGGCGGACTACGTGGGCGCGAAGGTGGACCGGGACAAGCTGACGGTGGTGTCTCCGGACGCGGGCCGGGTGCGGGTCGCGGACCGTTGGTGCGACCGGCTGGGTGCGCCGCTGGCGATCGTGCACAAGCGGCGTGACAAGGACGTGGCGAATCAGGTCACCGTGCACGAGGTCGTGGGTGACGTGAAGGGCCGGATCTGTGTTCTGGTCGATGACATGATCGACACGGGTGGCACGATCTGTGCGGCTGCGGACGCGCTGTTCGCGCATGGCGCGGAGGACGTCATCGTGACGGCGACGCACGGTGTGCTGTCGGGTCCGGCGGCGGATCGGCTGAAGAACTCGAAGGTGAGCGAGTTCGTGTTCACGAACACGCTGCCGACGCCGAACGAGCTGGAACTGGACAAGATCACGGTGCTGTCGATCGCGCCGACGATCGCGAGTGCGGTGCGTGAGGTGTTCGAGGACGGTTCGGTGACGAGCCTGTTCGACGAGCAGTGAGAGCTGCCTGTGCAGTAAGGGTTCTGCGCAGAGCCCGATGATCCTTTTGGGTGCGGCCTCCCCCTCCGAGTAGACTGCTGAAGTTGCTCGGCGAGGGAGGCCGTACTCGTCTTCGCAGGAAGACGCGTGTGCGGCGGTCCGTTATCGACGCGCTCTTCGTAGCAGGCCGTTCGTGGCCGGGTGACCACGTCCGTTTTCGATACCTCTACGAGGAGTGTTCATGTCCGAGGTGAAGATCTCCGCCGAGACGCGCACCGAGTTCGGCAAGGGTGCCGCGCGTCGTATCCGCCGCGCCGACAAGGTTCCGGGTGTGCTGTACGGGCACGGTTCGGACCCGCTGCACCTGACCTTCCCGGGTCACGACCTGCTGATGGCCCTGCGTACGCCGAACGTGCTGATCGCGCTGGACATCGACGGCAAGAGCAACGAGCTGGCCATCCCGAAGTCCGTGCAGCGTGACCCGCTGAAGGGTTTCCTGGAGCACGTGGACCTGCTGCTGGTCAAGCGTGGCGAGAAGGTCCAGGTCGAGGTTCCGGTGGTGGCCGAGGGCGAGCTGGCCCCGGGCGGCAACCTGCTGGAGCACGTGCTGGACGCGCTGCCGGTCGAGGCCGAGGCGACGCACATCCCCGAGCAGCTGACCGTGTCGGTGGAGGGCCTGGAGGCCGGTGCCTCGGTCCACGCCAAGGACATCACGCTGCCGAACGGTGTGACGCTGGCCGTGGAGGAGGACGCGGTGGTCCTCCAGGTGCTGGCCGCGCAGGCCGAGGAGGCTCCGGCCGAGGGTGAAGCGGGCGAGGGCGAAGAGGCTCCCGCCGAGGCCTGATCCTCGACGCTCGTCGGTTCGTCGGCCGCTGTTCCCGTGCGGGGCAGCGGCCGACGCGTATGAAGGAGACATGGACGTGACGACGGACGCGGCGGCGGTGTGGCTGATCGCCGGTCTGGGCAATCCCGGCCCGGGTTATGCGGGGAACCGGCACAACGTCGGTTTCATGGTGGTGGATCTGCTGGCGGAGCGGATCGGGGCGCGGTTCAAGCGGCACGGCAAGGCGCAGGCGCAGGTGGTGGAGGGCCGGATCGGTCCGCCGGGGCCGGGGAGCCGGCGGGTGGTGCTGGCGAAGCCGATGTCGTACATGAATCTGTCGGGTGGTCCGGTGACGGCGCTCAGGGACTTCTACAAGGTGCCGACGGCGCATGTGGTGGCGGTCCATGACGAGCTGGACATCGACTACGGGGTGCTGCGGCTGAAGCTGGGCGGCGGGGACAACGGTCACAACGGTCTGAAGTCGATGACGAAGGCGATGGGCCCGGGTTATCACCGGGTGCGTTTCGGGATCGGCCGGCCGCCGGGGCGGATGCCGGTGGCGGATTTCGTGCTGAAGGACTTCTCGTCGGCGGAGCGCAAGGAGCTGGACTATTTCGTGGACCGCGCGGCGGACGCGGTGGAGTCGCTGGTGGTGGAGGGGCTGGAGCGGGCGCAGAGTTCGTACAACTCCTGACTTGTCCTTTCCCCGGCACCCGGGCTGGTTGACCGAGCGCACAGGTATGGCCAAGGATCGCCGCCATGCCTTCTGCGGTCTCCTCCTCTCGGGCGTCGTACGCCGTGCTGCACTTCGGGCGGGTCGCGGCGATGGGCACGGTGGCGGCGCTCATCCTGATCGCCGGTGTGTGGGCGTCCTGGGGCACCGCGCAGCACGTGCTGCTGACCAAGGGGCGCGAACGCGGCACGGTGGAGGTGACGCGGTGCGGCGGGGGGATGTGCAGCGGACCGTACGCGCCGGTGTCGGCGGGGTCGCGGGCGCGCGAGAGGGCCGTGTTCGAGGACTCCGTCGCCGTCGCCGAGGGGCGGACGTACTCGGTGGTGGTGAAACCCGGCAGCGATCATGTGGTGCGTTCCGGTCCGGCCGGGGTGCTGTACGCGTGGGTTCCGCTGGGCGGCGCGCTGCTGCTGGCGTCGGTGGTGGTGGCGGGCGGGCTGCGCCGGACGCGGACGGCGTGGGTGCTGGCGGGGTCCGGGGTGGCGCTGCTGACGGCGGCGTACGTGGTGGTGTGACGGCGTGGGGAGGGCGACGCCCCCGTGCCCCGGGAAGGGCGCGGGGGCATCGTCGTGTGCGGCCGTGGGTCAGCCGGTGTTGCGCAGGCCCGCCGCCACGCCGTTGACGGTGAGCAGCAGGGCGCGGGCGAGCAGCGGGTCGGGGTCCTCGCCCGCGGCGGCGGCGTCGCGCTGGCGCTTGAGCAGGGCGACCTGGAGGTAGGAGATGGGGTCGAGGTAGGCGTCGCGGATGGTGAAGGTCTGCTTGAGCACGGGCTGCGCGTCGAGCAGTTCCTGCTCGCCGGTGACCTTCAGGACCTCGGCGACGGTCAGCTCGTGCTCGGCCTTGATGGTGTCGAACACGTGCTTGAGCTCGTCGGGGACGAGGGTGTCGACGTAGTGCTGGGCGATGCGCAGGTCGGTCTTGGCGAGGGTCATCTCGACGTTGGAGATGAAGTTCCGGAAGAAGTGCCACTGCTGGTGCATCTCGTCCAGGACCGTGTCGAGTCCGGCCTCGCGCAGTGCCTTGAGACCGGAGCCGACGCCGAACCAGCCGGGGACGATCTGCCGGGACTGGGTCCAGCCGAACACCCAGGGGATGGCGCGCAGGCCGTCGAGCGAGACGCCGGAGCCGGGGCGGCGGGAGGGCCGTGAGCCCAGGTGGAGGTCGGCGAGCTGGTCCACCGGTGTCGACGCGAGGAAGTACGTCGGCAGGTCGGGGTCCTCGACCAGGCGGCGGTAGGCGGCGTGGGCGGCGTCGGAGACGACGTCCATGGCGGCGTCCCAGCGGGCGAGGGCCTCGTCGGACTGGCGGGGGGCGGTGTGCAGGGCGGAGGCCTGGAGGGTGGCGGCGACGGTGAGTTCCAGGTTCTCCCGGGCGAGGGAGGGGATGAGGTACTTGTCGGAGATGACCTCGCCCTGTTCGGTGACCTTGATCTCGCCCTCCAGGGTGCCCCAGGGCTGGGCGAGGATGGCGTCGTGGGAGGGGCCGCCGCCGCGGCCGACGGTGCCGCCGCGGCCGTGGAAGAGGCGCAGGCGGACGCCGTAGCGGTGGGCGACGTCGCGCAGCCGGCGCTGGGCGCGGTGGATCTCCCACTGGCTGGTGGTGATGCCGCCGAACTTGGAGGAGTCGCTGTAGCCGAGCATGACCTCCTGGACGTCGCCGCGCAGGGCCACGAGCCGGCGGTAGGACGGGTCGGCGAGCATGTCCTCGAGGATGGTGTCGGCGGCCTTGAGCTCGTCGGTGGTCTCCAGCAGCGGCACGATGCCGATCTTGGCCCAGCCGGCGTGCAGGTCGATCAGGCCCGCCTCGCGGGCGAGGACGGCGGCGGCGAAGACGTCGTCGGCGCCCTGGCACATGGAGATGATGTACGACTCGATGACCTCGGGCCCGAAGACGTCCAGGGCGCGCTTGACGGTCTGGAAGACGCCGAGGGTCTTCTCACCGGCGGCGTCGACGGGCGCGGGGGTGGGGGCGAGCGGGCGGCGCGACCTGAGTTCCTTGGCGAGGAGCTTGGTGCGGTACTCGCGGGGCATGTCGGCGTAGCGCCAGGACTCCTCGCCGAGCCGGTCGAAGAGCTGGCCGAGGGCGTGGTGGTGGGCGTCGGCGTGTTCGCGGACGTCCATGGTGGCGAGCTGGAGGCCGAAGGCGGCCAGGGTGCGGATGGTGCGGGCGAGGCGGCCGTCGGCGAAGAGGCCGCCGCGGTGCTCGCGCAGGGAGGTCTGGACGATCCGCAGGTCGGCGAGGAGTTCGCTGGTGCCGAGGTAGTCGCGGCCGGGCTCGTGCGGGATGCCCTTGGCGAGGCGCTGCTTGGTGTTCTCCAGCTTCTGCCGGATGCAGGTGGCCTTGAGCCGGTAGGGCTCCTCGGCGTTGAGGCGCTTGTAGCGGGGGCTGATCTCGGGGAGGTTGTCGAGGTCGGCCTTGAGGGAGTCGAGCAGTTCCTCGGTGGCGCCGGTGTAGCGGATGGAGTTGGACAGGAAGCCGCGCAGCTCGTCGATCATCTCCAGGGCGTCGTTGATGCCGTGCTCGTGCTGGAGGATGAGGACGTCCCAGGTCACCTGGGGGGTGACGTTGGGGTTGCCGTCGCGGTCGCCGCCGATCCAGGTGCCGAAGGTGAGGGGGCGGGTGTCGTCGGGGAGCTTGACGCCGACCCGTTCCAGCTCGGCGGTGAGGTCCTCCAGGACGTCGCCGACGGCGCCCGCGTGCAGTTCGTCGAGGTAGTAGATGGCGTTGCGGGCCTCGTCGGCGGGCTCGGGGCGGACGACGCGCAGTTCGTCGGTCTGCCAGACGAGGTCGATGTTCTCGGCGAGGCGGGTGTCCAGCCGGCGCCGGTCGGAGTCGATGACCGGGGTCTCCAGGAGTGCGGCGATGCGCCGGAGCTTGTTCAGTACCGACCGGCGCGCGGCCTCGGTGGGGTGCGCCGTGAACACGGGGCGGACGTTGAGGTTGCCGACGGTGGCGCGCAGGTGCTCGGGGTCGGCGTCCTTGAGCCGGTCGGCGGTGCGGGAGAGCAGTCCGCCCTCGGCGGAGCGGCGGGCGCGCAGCTCGCGGCCGCGGTGGACCTGCTCGGTGACGTTGGCGAGGTGGAAGTAGGTGGAGAAGGCGCGGACCAGCTTGGCCGCGGTCTCCAGTTCGGTGCCGCGCAGCAGCTCGGCGGCGGCCTCGCCGTCCTCTCGGGTGAGGCGGCGGACCTTCTCGACGAGGTCCAGCAGCTCGGGGCCCTCCTGCCGGACGAGGGTCTCACCGAGGAGATCACCCAGTCGGCGGATGTCGGCTCGCAGCTCGGCGCTGGCCGTCGTGGTGGTCTGGTCGTCGGCACTGCTCACAGGTGCGGCTCCTTGCAGTGTTGAAGCTCGTCTGGGAGGGAACCCGGACGGCCGTCTCGGCGGCTGGCACCGCATACGGGCCGGACAGTCCGGGAAGAAAACTTCAGAGCGGACCGCGCTGTCCGACCGACTCCAGGATAGGTGTCGGCCGGGACGCGCAGGTTCGCGGGCTCTTGCCGCCGGGCGACGCACTGCCATACTTACGACGCCGTAGGTTACGGAACCGTAGGAAGCTGTGCGGGTTCCCGCAGCCCGGCATCGGCCTCAGACCTCGACCCCACAGGGGACGCGCATGACCTCAAGCTCCGATGTGATCGCAGACGCTCCGAAGGCGCCCGACGACATCTCCACCGATTCCGCGACGCTGGGCGGCGAGCAGAAGCGTTCGATCGAGCAGATCACGCTGCTGCTCTTCATCGCCGTTCCGTTCCTCGCGCTGCTCGCGGCCGTGCCGCTGGCGTGGGGATGGGGCGTGAGCTGGCTGGACCTCGGTCTGCTGGTGTTCTTCTACTTCCTGGGATGCCACGGGATCACCATCGGCTTCCACCGCCACTTCACGCACGGCTCCTTCAAGGCGAAGCGGCCCTTGAAGATCGCGCTGGCGATCGCGGGCTCGATGGCGGTCGAGGGGCCGCTGGTCCGCTGGGTCGCCGACCACCGCAAGCACCACAAGTTCTCCGACGCGGAGGGTGACCCGCACTCGCCGTGGCGGTACGGCGAGACGGTCCCGGCCCTGATGAAGGGCCTGTGGTGGGCGCACATCGGCTGGATGTTCGACGAGGAGCAGACCCCGCAGGAGAAGTACGCGCCCGACCTGGTCAAGGACCGGACGCTGCGCGCGATCTCCCGCCAGTTCGTGCTGTGGACGGTGGTGTCCCTGGCGCTGCCCGCGCTCATCGGCGGCCTGGTCACCATGTCGTGGTGGGGCGCGTTCACCGGCTTCTTCTGGGGTTCACTCGTCCGGGTGGCGCTGTTGCACCATGTGACCTGGTCGATCAACTCCATCTGCCACGCGGTGGGCAAGCGGCCGTTCAAGTCGCGGGACCGTTCGGGCAACGTGTGGTGGCTGGCGATCCTGTCGTGCGGGGAGTCCTGGCACAACCTGCACCACGCCGACCCGACCTCCGCGCGGCACGGTGTGGAGCGCGGCCAGCTGGACTCCTCGGCGCGGCTGATCCGCTGGTTCGAGCGGCTCGGCTGGGCGTACGACGTGCGGTGGCCGTCACGCTCGCGTATCGATTCCCGCCGCAGTACCGACGAGAACGGCGCCCGGCGCCGGAGGGAGACGGCGAAGGCGGCATGATTGACGCCGTGGCGACCGACTCCAGCAGCACCCCGAGCAATGACAAGCCGCGGCGCGTCCGTCGCACCCGGATGACCGGTGCCGAGCGCCGCCAGCAGTTGCTGGAGATCGGTCGCACCCTCTTCGCCGCGAAGGGGTTCGAGGGCACGTCGGTGGAGGAGATCGCGGCGAAGGCCGGGGTTTCCAAGCCGGTGGTGTACGAGCACTTCGGCGGCAAGGAGGGCCTGTACGCGGTGGTGGTGGACCGTGAGATGCGGCGGCTGCTGGACATGGTGACCAGCTCGCTGACCGCCGGCCACCCCCGCGAACTGTGCGAACAGGCGGCGTTCGCGCTGCTGGACTACATCGAGGAGTACACGGACGGGTTCCGCATCCTGGTCCGCGACTCCCCCATTCCCCAGTCCACGGGTTCCTTCGCCTCCCTCATCTCCGACATCGCCACCCAGGTGGAGGACATCCTGGGCCGCGAGTTCAAGAGCCGCGGCTTCGACCCGAAGCTGGCCCCGCTGTACGCCCAGGCCCTGGTCGGCATGGTCGCGCTGACCGGCCAGTGGTGGCTGGACGTGCGCAAGCCGAAGAAGGCGGAGGTCGCGGCCCACCTGGTCAATCTGGCCTGGCACGGCCTGGACGGGCTGGAGCCGAAGCCGCGGCTGATAGGACACCGCAAGAGTTAGGCGCGCACCGGGCCGCCTCACGGGCGGCGGTCCCTGCGGACAGCGGTCTCTACGGACGGCGGTCCCTGCGGGCGACGGCGAAGACGCGGCGGAACGGGAACGGGGTGCCCTGCGGGCCGGCCGGATAGGCGGCGCGCAGGGCTCTGCCGTACTCCGCGACGAAAGCGTCGCGCTCCTCGGGGTCGGCGTCGAGGGCCGCGAGGACGGGCCTGAGCCCGGTCCCCGCCACCCAGTCCAGGACCGGGTCCTCACCCGTCAGCAGGTGGACGTACGTCGTCTCCCACACGTCGGCGGTGCAGCCGAGGGCGGTGAGGTGGTCCAGGTAGGCCTCGGGGGTGAGGACGGCGTCGTCGTGGCGCAGGACGCCGTCGAGGCGGGAGCGCCATCGCGGACCGGCGGCCAGCTCGCGCATCAGGCGGTGGCTGGGGGCGTCGAAGTTGCCGGGGACCTGGAAGGCGAGGACGCCGCCGGGGGCGAGGGCCTCGGTCCAGCGGGGGAACAGGGCGGTGTGCCCCGGCACCCACTGGAGGGTGGCGTTGCTGACGATCAGGTCGTGGGGACCGTCCGGGGTCCAGGTGCGGACGTCGGCGCGGGCGAAGCGGAGGTGGCCGCCGCCCGGGGTCGGGCCGGCGTGCTCCGCGGCCCGGGAGAGCATCTCGGGGGAGTTGTCGTAGCCGGTGATGCGGGCGTCGGGCCAGCGGCCGGCGAGCAGGGCGGTGGCGTTGCCGGGGCCGCAGCCCAGGTCGGCGATGCGCGGCGGGGTGCGGGGCAGACCGGGAACGCGGGCCAGGAGGTCGGCGAAGGGGCGGGCGCGGTGCCCGGCGTGCCGCAGGTAGCGGTCGGGGCTCCAGGTGGGTGACGTGGCGGGGGGCATGGGTACTCCCGGGGCAGGCGACCGTCAGGGACCGGGTGCCCAGCATCGGCCCCCGGGTATCTCGACGTCAAGAGACTTCACGTCGACACAACCACTACACTGATCGCCATGGAGGACGAGGTCGATCGGCTGGTCGCAGCGTGGCGCCGGGAGCGCCCGGACCTCGACGTGGAACCGCTCGAGGTGCTCAGCCGGGTCAGCAGGCTGGCCCGGCACCTGGACCGCGCACGCCGGCTGGCCTTCTCCGAGCACCAGCTGGAGCCGTGGGAGTTCGACGTGCTGACGGCGCTGCGCCGCGCCGGCACCCCGTACCAGCTCTCGCCGGGGCAGCTGCTCACCCAGACCCTGGTCACCTCGGGCACGATGACCAACCGTATCGACCGCCTGGCCAAGAAGGGCCTGGTGGAGCGTCTGCCCGATCCCAGTGACCGGCGCGGCGTCCTGGTCCGTCTGACGGCCGAGGGCCGGGACCGCGCCGACCAGGCCCTGGCCGGGCTGCTGGACCAGGAGCGCGCGATCCTCGCGGAGCTCTCCCGCGCCCAGCGCGGCGAGCTGGCCGCCCTGCTACGCCAGCTGACCGCCCCGTTCGACAACATCCCCGGCTAGGGGCCGCTCCAGGTCGACCGGCCCCACCCCGGCCCGCCGGGCGAGGGCGACGGCGGCGAGGGTGGAGTGGACGCCGAGCTTGCCCAGCACGTTCTGCATGTGCGTCCGCACGGTGTGCGGGGACAGGTACAGGCGCTCGGCGACGGCCTTGCGCCCCAGCCCGGCGACCATGCAGCGCAGCACCTCCCGCTCGCGCGGCGTCAGCGACTCCACCAGCCGCTCGCTCTCGGTGCGGTGCTTGCGGGCCGCGGTCAGCTCGCGCAGGACGCCCGTCAGCAGCGCGGGCGGCAGATGGGTCTCGTCGCGCAGCACGCCCCGGATGACGGTGAGCAGCCGGGACAGCGAGCAGTCCTTGGCCACCCACCCGGACGCCCCGGCCTGAAGGGCCAGCGCGGCCCGCCGCGGATCGTCCTTCTCGGCGAGCACCACGATGCGGACCCCGGGCTGTGCGGACCGCACCCCCGTCACCAGCGACAGGCCGTCGACCAGCCCGTCCTCGCCGCCCTCCCGCACGGGCACCGGCGCGGCCGGCCGCCCGCCCGTCCCCTGGCCTCCCAGGTCGGCGTCGACGAGCAGCACGTCGAAGCGGCGCCCCTCGGCCGCCGCTCGCTCCAGGCAGCGCAGCGCGGCCGGACCGCTGCCTGCCGCGGAGACGTCGACGTCGGGCTCGGCGGCCAGGGCCGCGGCGAGCGACTCGGCGAAGATGCGGTGGTCGTCGACGACCAGCACTCGGATGCGAACCACGAAACCCCCTCACCCACGCTCCCGAGGAGCAGGGGACACCCATCGTCGAAGGACGACACCGGTACGGGCACGGCGCCCGAGGGCCCGTACCCACACCAGTGGATCTCGGATCTCGAACCTTGTACTCGACGGAACCTTGGATGGATCTTCGATCGGACCGTGAGCCCGGGCCGGGTCGCCGAAGCCGCACGGCCGCCGCCGTACGGAAACCGCCACCCCCACCGCGAGCGCCCTGCCCGACCGTCTCGCCCCCTGATCGGCACCGGCCCCCACCGGTGCTGTTCCTCAGAGTACGGACGAGCGCGGGCAGGGGAAGGTGATTTGCAGAACTTGCACACCACCGCGTTTAGGGTGAGCCGCATGTTTCGTCTTGTTACAGAAGTCGACAAAGCCCGTCGGGATCTGCTGCACACCCGTCTGCGGGAGACGAACACCGCGGCCTCCCCCGTCCTGCGCGCGCTGCGCGGAACCCCTCACGAACGCGAACGCCCGCTGCACGTGTGGGCCTTGGACGAGGCCGGCGCCCTGGCGGGCGGTCTGGTCGGCCACACCTGGACGGCCTGGCTGCACGTCACCTACCTGTGGGTCGACGCCGCCCATCGCGGCGCCGGTCTCGGCTCGGCCCTGCTGGCCCGGGCGGAGCGCACGGCCCGCGACGAACGCGACTGCCGGGCGGTCCGGTTGGAGACGTGGGACTTCCAGGCACCGGAGTTCTACCGCAAGCACGGGTACGAGGTGGTGTGCGTGATCCCGGACTATCCGCCCGGGATCACGGAGTACACGCTGACCAAGCGGCTGGCCTGACCGGACCGTGCCCGACGAGCGGCTCCCGGACCGAGCGGTGGCCCGGACCGAGCGGTGGGCCGACCGCCCGGCGCAGCCGCCGGTGGGCCCACCGCTCAGCGCAGCCGCCGCGCCCCCGCCGAAGGCACCGCCTCGAACACCCGCGGGGCCGTGAAGCGCGCCGCCGCGAAGGCCTCTTCGACCGCCTTCGTGACCGGCTCCACGTCGGCGGCCTCCACCAGCACGATCGCCGAGCCGCCGAAGCCGCCGCCCGTCATCCGGGCGCCGAGGGCGCCCGCGGCCAGGGACGTGTCGACGACCAGGTCCAGTTCCGGGCAGGAGATGCGGAAGTCGTCCCGCAGGGAGGCGTGGCCTTCCACCAGGACCGGCCCGATGGCACGCGTGTCACCGGACTCCAGCAGCGACACCACCCGTTCGACGCGCTCGTCCTCCGTCACCACGTGCCGGACCAGGCGGCGCACCTCCTCCTCGTCGCCCAGCCGCTCCAGCGCCGCGTCCAGCCCGTCGTAGGGGACGTCGCGCAGGGCGTCCACGCCCAGCAGGGCCGCGGCCTGCTCGCAGCCCGCGCGGCGCTTGCCGTACTCGCCCTCGCTGTGGGAGTGCTTGACCTGCGTGTCCACGACCAGCAGGCGCATGCCCTCGGCCGCCAGGTCGAAGGGGATCTGCCGCTGGGAGAGGTCGCGGGTGTCGAGGAACAGGGCGTGCCCGGCCTCGCAGCAGGCCGCGGCGGTCTGGTCCATGATGCCGACCGGGGCGCCGACGTAGACGTTCTCCGCGCGCTGGCACAGGCGGGCCAGCTGCCGGCCGCGCAGGCCCAGGCCGAACAGGTCGTTCAGCGCCAGGGCCACCACGACCTCCAGGGCCGCCGAGGAGGACAGGCCCGCGCCGGCCGGGACCGTCGAGGCCAGGTGGACGTCGGCGCCGGTCACCTCGTGGCCGGCCTCCCGCAGCGCCCAGACCACGCCCGCCGGGTACGCGGTCCAGGCCTTGTCCGAGCCCGGGGCGAGGTCCGCCACGCGCAGTTCCGTCACGCCGGCGTCGAGGTCCGCGGAATGCAGGCGCAGCACGCCGTCCTCCCGGCGCGACACCGCCGCCACCGCCGTGTGCGGCAGGGCGAACGGCATGACGAAGCCGTCGTTGTAGTCGGTGTGCTCGCCGATGAGGTTGACCCGGCCCGGGGCCGCCCACACCCCCTCGGGGCCGTGCCCGTAGAGCTCGCCGAACCGATCGGCGACCCGCTGTGCGACAGCCTCGCTCATGCCCTGCTCCCCTGACCTGTCCGTACGTCTACTTCGCGCGCCGCTGCGCGAACTCCCACGCGTCCGCGACGATCCCGGCGAGGTCCGCGCGGGAGGGACGCCAGCCCAGCTTCTCGCGGGCCGTGCCGGCCGAGGCCACCAGCACCGCCGGGTCGCCGCCCCGGCGCGGGGCCACCACCTCGGGGATCGGATGGCCCGTCACCCGGCGGACGGTCTCGACGACCTCGCGGACGGAGAAGCCGTTGCCGTTGCCGAGGTTGCAGATCAGGTGCTCGCCGGGGGTGGCCGCGTCCAGCGCCAGCAGATGGGCCTCGGCCAGGTCGGCGACGTGGATGTAGTCGCGCACGCAGGTGCCGTCCGGCGTCGGGTAGTCGTCGCCGTAGACCGAGATGGCGTCCCGGCGGCCCTGCGCCACCTGGAGGACCAGCGGGATCAGATGGGACTCCGGGTCGTGGCGCTCGCCGCAGTCGCCGTACGCGCCCGCGACGTTGAAGTACCTCAGCGACACCGCGCCGAGTCCGTGGGCGGCGGCCTCGCCGGTGATCATGTGGTCGACGGCGAGCTTGGAGGCGCCGTAGGGGTTGGTCGGCCGGGTCGGGGCCGACTCCGGGATGGGGACCTGGTCCGGTTCGCCGTAGGTCGCCGCCGTGGAGGAGAAGACCAGCCTGCGGACGCCGGCGGTGCGCATCGCCTCCAGCAGGGCCATGGTGCCGCCGACGTTGTTGTCCCAGTACTTCTCGGGCTTCACGACCGACTCGCCGACCTGGGAGAAGGCGGCGAAGTGCAGCACGGCGTCGTAGCCGGAGTCCAGCCACTTGGCGGCGTCGCGGATGTCGCCCTCGATGAAGGCGGCGCCGGCCGGGACGCCCTCCCGGAAGCCCGTCGAGAGGTTGTCGAGGACCGTGACCTCGTGGCCGGCCTCGAGCAGATGCGCCGCGACGACGCTGCCGACGTAGCCCGCGCCGCCCGTCACCAGATACTTCCCGCTCATCAACTCGCTACCTCTCGCAGTCGCTCGGCCGCGCGCTCCGGCGGCACGTCGTTGATGAACACGTTCATGCCGGACTCGGAGCCCGCGAGGAACTTCAGCTTGCCGGACGTGCGGCGGATCGTGAAAAGCTCGAGGTGGAGCGCGAAGTCGTCGCGCTCCACCCCGTCGAACTCCTCCAGCTGCCCGAACGGGGCCTGGTGCCAGGCCGCGATGTAGGGCGTCGGGGGCTCGTCGGTGCCGAAGATCCGGTCGAAGCGCTGCAAGAGTTCCAGATAGACCTGGGGGAACTCTGTGCGCGCCGCCTCGTCGAGCCCGAGCAGGTCCGGCACCCGCCGCTTGGGGTACAGGTGCACCTCGTACGGCCAGTGGGCGGCGTACGGCACGAAGGCCGCCCAGTGTTCACCCTCCAGGACGACACGCTCACCGGCCAGTTCCTCCTGGAGGACCGCGTCGAACAGGTTCTCCCCGCCGGTGGCCTCCTTGTGGGCGGCGAGTGAACGGAGCATCCGGGCGGTGCGCGGCGTGGTGAACGGGTAGGCGTAGATCTGCCCGTGCGGGTGACCCAGTGTCACACCGATCTCGGCGCCGCGGTTCTCGAAGCAGAACACCTGTTCAACGGAGGCCAGATGCGACAGCTCCGACGTGCGGTCCGTCCAGGCGTCGAGGACGAGCCGGGCCTGCTCCCGGCTCAGGTCGGCGAAGGAGGCGTCGTGGTCGGGGGTGAAGCAGACGACCTCGCAGCGGCCGGAGTCGCCGGCCAGCGAGGGGAAACGGTTCTCGAAGACCACGACGTCGTACGAGGAGTCGGGGACCTCGCTCAGCCGGTCGCCCTCGGACGGGCACAGCGGACACTCGTCGGCGGGCGGGTGGTAGGTGCGGCCCTGGCGGTGCGAGGCGACGGCGACCGCGTCGCCGAGCAGCGGGTCCGGGCGGATCTCGGACGTGGTGACCGTCCGCTCCAGCGGCCGGCGGTCCACCGCGTCGCGCACCGTGTCGTCCCGCAGGTCGTAGTAGATCAGCTCGCGACCGTCGGCCAGTCGGGTCGAGGTCTTCTTCACTGCCGGACTCCTCTGCGCCTCTGCCTGCACCCGCACCCAATCACCCAACACAATCAAACATAACACATCACAACCCACCAGCACGCCGATCATCACGATCAAACAAAGAACACCACCAGACGTGTTCAATTACTGAACACGGAGGCGTAGGTTCCGCTCCGGATCAGTTCGCGCAACGAAGCGAGTGCTTATGGAAACCCCCACAAACCTGGCTGCGGAGCTACGGCTCCCGACCAACTGGATCGACTATGTGATCCTCGGGATCTACTTCGTCGCCGTCCTCGGGATCGGCTTCGCCGCCCGCCGCTCGGTCAAGACCAGCCTGGACTTCTTCCTCTCCGGACGCTCCCTGCCCGCCTGGGTGACCGGCCTGGCGTTCATCGCCGCCAACCTGGGCGCCACCGAGATCCTCGGCATGGCCGCCAACAGCGCCCAGTACGGCGTCTACACCACGCACTGGTACTGGATCGGCGCCATCCCGGCGATGGTCTTCCTCGGCCTGGTGATGATGCCGTTCTACTACGGCAGCAGGGTCCGCTCGGTGCCGGAGTTCCTGCTCCTGCGCTTCGACAAGGCCGCACACCTGCTGAGTTCGATCCTGTTCGCCCTGGCCTCGATCCTCATCGCCGGAGTGAACCTCTACGCCCTCGCGATCGTCGTCGAGGCGCTGCTCGGCTGGCCGCAGTGGGTGGCCATCGTGGTCGCCGGCTTCTTCGTCCTGGCCTACATCACCCTCGGCGGTCTGTCCTCGGCGATCTACAACGAGGTCCTCCAGTTCTTCGTGATCATGGCCGCCCTGATCCCGATCACGGTCCTCGGCCTGCGGTCGGTCGGTGGCTGGGACGGCCTGTCCGACACCCTGACCGCGCAGCGCGGCGACAACTTCATGACCGCCTGGGGCGGCACCGGCATCGGCAGCGACAACCCGCTGGGCGCCAACTGGCTGACCATCGTCCTCGGACTCGGCTTCGTCCTCTCCTTCGGCTACTGGACGACGAACTTCGCCGAGGTGCAGCGCGCCCTGTCCGCGAAGAACCTCTCGGCGGCCCAGCGCACGCCGCTGATCGCCGCGTTCCCGAAGATCTTCATCGTGTTCCTGGTGATGATCCCGGGCCTGGTCGCCGCGGCGCTGATCCCGCAGTTCGGCACGCCGGGGTCCGGCTACCAGTACAACGACGCGATCCCCTACCTGATGCAGCAACTGCTGCCCAACGGTGTGCTGGGCATCGCGGTGACGGGTCTGCTCGCGGCCTTCATGGCGGGCATGGCGGCGAACATCTCCGCCTTCAACACGGTCTTCACCAACGACATCTGGGGCCGCTACGTGGCGCGGGGCCGCCAGGACGAGTACTACGTGAGGTTCGGCCGGCTGATCACCGCGCTCGGCGTCCTGGCGTCGATCGGCACGGCGTTCCTGGCGTCGTCCTTCTCCAACATCATGGCCTACCTCCAGACCCTGTTCTCCTTCTTCAACGTGCCGATGTTCGTGGTCTTCATCATCGGCATGTTCTGGAAGCGGGCGTCGATGAAGTCCGGCTTCTGGGGCCTGCTGGCGGGCACGACCGCGGCGATGGTCAACTACTTCGTCATCTACGAGCAGGGCATCATCGACATCCCCTCCGACCAGGGGGCCAACTTCGTCTCCGCGATCGCCGGGTTCGTCGCCGGTGCGGTCGTCATGGTCGGCGTGACCCTGTTCACCAGGCCGAAGCCGGAGTCGGAGCTTCAGGGCCTGGTCTACGGCACGCGCTCGCCCGGCATGGCGGAGCCGCCGGCCGTGGGCGACGACGCGTGGTACCGCAAGCCGGCGCTGCTCGGCTGGGGTGCGGTGATCCTGGCCGCCGCCTGCTACATCCCGTTCTCGTTCTGATCGCGGGAGAATAGAGGAAGCATGTCTGAGTTCTACTCCGAGAAGGACGTCCAGCGGGAGGTCTCCGAGCTGGAGACCAAGTCCGCGACGGCCGCGAAGCTGTTCGACATCCGCCGGATCATCGGCGGCCTGTTCGTGATCTACGGCGTGATCGTCACGATCGCCGGCTTCACGGCGTCCGACGCCGACATCGACAAGGCGGAGGGCGTGAACATCAACCTGTGGACCGGCCTGGGGATGCTGATCCTGGGCCTCCTGTTCCTCCTCTGGCTCAAACTGAGGCCCACGGCCCCACCGCCCCCGGCCCCGGTCCCGGAGGAACGGCAGGAGTAGCAAGGCTCCGAACAGCCCTGCACCTCCCCGACGCCCCGGCACCACCGGCACCACCGGCGCCGGGGCGTCGCCGGCCCGGCGCGGGGGCCGCCCACGACCCCGTGCCTCAGTCGGTGGGCTCGCGGCGGGCCGGGCCCGCGCGTTCCAGGAGGCCTGTTCGGGCGGCCAGGGCCGCTGCCTCCAGGCGGGAGCCGACGCCCAGTTTCATCAGGACCCGCTGGACGTGCGTGCGCGCCGTCGACGGTGCGATGCCCATGCCCGCCGCGATCAGCCGCGTGTCCTCGCCGTCGGCGACCCGGACCAGCACCTCGACCTCCCGCGGCGTCAGCATCTGCAACAGCCGCTGCCCCTCGTCGTCCGGCTGCGCGGCCGGGTTCAGCAGCTCCCCGAACGCCCCCTGCAACAGCCCCGGCGCCACCGCCGCCTCCCCCGCCCGCGCCTTCATGATCGCCCGCTCGACGCCCTCGATGCGCTCGTCGTGCCGCACGTACCCCGACGCCCCGGCCGCGAACGCCGCCGCGATGCCGCGCGGACTCGGCACCGGCCCCAGCACCAGCACCGCCACCTGCGGACGCTCCCGCTTGATCTTCACGACGGGATCGAAGATCCCCGGCTCGGCCGGCGCGGCCGTCCCCAGCAGGCACACCTCCGGCGCCCGGCTGATCACCAGGTCCGCCGCCCCCGCGGCCGGCGCCGCCGCTGCCAGCACCCGGTGCCCCCGCAGCTTCAGCGCCGAGGCCAGCGCCTCGGCGAGCAATCGGTGGTCGTCGACCACCATCAGCCGCACTCCCATCGAGCAACCCCCCAGTCCCCGATCCCTGATCCGCAATGCCCGGAAGCTACACGCTTGTTCGACCTCGCGCTTCCCCTACCGGTAAGAACTGCCCCGGATCGCCGAAGTTCCCCGCCGAACGCGCCACGGCCCCGTCCCTGCTCAGGGACGGGGCCGTGGCCACACTCACGGAACCGCACTCACGTGCCGTTCCCGGTCACCCGCTCGTACCGAACGCCACCGCCAGGTACTCCTTGTCACCCGTGCTGGACGGCTCGCTGGCGTACACCTGCGACATGTACAGCCGCCCGTTGGTGTACAGCAGCTCCGAGTACTCCGGCGACATGCTGGTCTCCACGTCGCGCACCTGCTCCGTGGCCGGGTTCTCCAGCAGCGTCGTCTGCTTGAACGAACCGCCGTCGATGCTCACGATCTGCCCGCCCTTGTCGTAGGGCGGGCGCTTGTACGCCAGCACGTTGCCGCCGTCCATCCGCAACGGAATGATCGTGTAGCCCTCGCCCGCATCGGCCCGCTGCCCGGTCTGCTTACCGGTGGCCAGGTCGAAGGCGACGACCTCGTTGGTCCGGCTGTAGCCCTCGCCGCTGCCCTCGTGCTCCTCGGTCGGGATGTACAGCCGGTCGTTGCCGACCGCGAGCCCCGTGCACTGCTCGACCTTGGAGATGTTGTCGCAGCGGGCGGCGAACTCCTCGCCCGGCGCGGAGATGCGCGCGCGCAGCTTGCCGGTCTTGTTGTCGATGGAGAAGAAGTCCGAGATGCCGCTGCCGTCCCCGGCGGAGTCGCCGACGTCGGCGGAGACCACCAGCGGGTCGGTCGACACGATGCCGGCGTACTCGATGCCCTTGGCCATCCTGTACTCCGAGATCACCTTCCCGGACTTCGGGTCGATGGTCTGGATGTGCAGCTCACGCGCGTCGTAGGACCCGCACTTGCGGACCGCGACCAGCTTCGCGCCACCGCCGTAGCCGGAGTCGTAGCAGGTGTCGGTCGGCTTCGGGCTCCACAGCTGGTCGCCGGAGTCGATGTCCCAGGCGACGCCGCCACTGGTGCTGCCGGCCGCCACCGTCTTGCCGCTGATCGTGACGTTGTCGAAGTTGATCGGCTGGTCACCGCTCTTGCCGGTCTTCGTCCACACCTTCTTGCCGGTGTCGAGGTCGATGACGGCGACCTGGCTGCACCCGTGGTGGGTCTTGGCCTTGGTCGGCATGTCCGGCTGGTAGACGACGACCGTCTTGTTGTCGTCGGTGATGTGATCGGTCGCCGTGCACACCGGTCCGTCCAGCGGCAGCTTCCACACCTGGCTGCCCTTCGCCGCGTCGTAGCCGACGATCTCGGCGACGCCGCTCTTGGCGTACACCTTGTCGGTGAGCCACGAGCCGGAGACGATGACGCTCCTGAGGTCCTTGCTCACCTCGGGTGCCGGGACCTGGAAGAGCACCTTGGCGGAGGGGTCGGACGGCGCCTTCTCCTTGCCGCCGGGGGCGTTGCCGCCGCCCTCGCCGTTCTTCTCCTCGCCCTCGCCCTCGCCCGAGTTCGCGCTGTTGTTCTTGTCGTCGTCCTTGCCGCCGGTGGAACTGGCGTACCAGACGCCACCGCCGATGATCAGGGCGATCGCGACGACGGCCGACACGATGATGGCGACCTGCGCGTTGATCTTCCGCCCGCCGCCGCCCGGCCCGGGCTGCGGCGGCATCGGCACCGTGGCCTGCGGATAGCCGTACCCGGGCCCGGGCGGCTGCTGGCCGTACGGGGCCGGCGGCGTGGGGTACCCGCCCGCACCGGGCTGCGGCGTGCCGTACGCGCCCGGCTGCGGGGTGCCGTAGCCACCCGGTTGCGGCTGCCCCGGGTAGCCGTACCCCGGCTGCGGAGCCGGCGGCGTCTGCGGGTAGCCGTACCCGGGCTGCGGGGCCCCGGCCGGCGGGGCGGGCGGCCCCGGGGGAGTCGCCGGCGCACCCTGCGGAGCCGACGGGGGCTGCGCGCCCTGCGGCGGCTGCGGGGCCTGCGGCGGCTGCTGAGCCGGCGGGGTCTGCGGGTAGCCGTATCCCGGTTCGGGGGACTTGGAGAGGTCCGGGCCGCTCTCCGGCGACGCCGGCTGTTGCGGCGGCTGGTCCTGGGGCGGTCCGAAACCTCCTCCCTGCGGCGGCTGGTTGGGCGGCGGGGGCGGCTGCTGGGTCATGGCGTGAGTACCTCGGGGACGAGCTCGGAGCGGGACTCGGAGCGCTGCTCGGAGCGGGACTCCGAGCGGGACTCGGAGTGCTGCTGGGAGCGTTGCTCGGAGCGGGGCTCGGAGAAGGAGCGGACGGACGGGAGGGGTGCGTGCCTCACTTGCCGTAGGCCAGCATCAACTTCTCCTTCGCGTCGTCGTTGCCGGTCAGCCGGGTCTGCGCGATGTAGAACCGCCCGTCGACCCACGCGATGTCCGAGGAGAAGAAGCTGTTCTCGATCTTCGCGGCGCCCTGCGGGTTCTGCAGCAGCTTCACCGGCTCGTGGCTGCCGCCGCCGGTCGCGATGGACACGACCTGGCCGCCGGAGTCGTAGGAGGGCCGCACGTAGGCGATGAGCTTGCCGTTCTCCACCTGCATCGGCACCATCGACTCCTCCACCGGCGACTTCACGCGCCACTTCTCCTTGCCGTCGGAGAGGCCGATCGCGACGATCTCGTTGGCGCCGGTGGTCGCCTTGGTGGGCAGGTAGAGCGTGTTGTCGTCGACGGCGACGCCCTGGCAGCCCTGGAGGTCGCGGTCGAGGATGGCCCAGCCGCACTCGGGGGCGAAGTCCTCGTCGACACCGACCTGCGCGGTGACCTTGCCGCCGGAGAACGTGGAGATGTTCCAGACGTCCTTGTCCTCGTTGGTGGCGTACACGACCAGCGGGTCGACGGAGTAGGCCCGGCCGATCCGCCAGCCCTTCTCGTACTTGTACGTCCACTGGACCTTGCCGGTCTTCGGGTCCAGCCCCTGCATCTCGTCGTGCGCGTTGTCGCCGCCGGCGCCGCAGGAGGCGACCTGGATCAGCTTGCCGTCGCCGCCGGCGAACCCGGCGGGGAAGCAGGCGTCGCCGTACCGCTTCTTGTCGTAGAGCTTCTTGCCGCTGGTGACGTCGTACGCCGTGCCGGACTGGGAGCGGCCCACCATCAGGACGTCGTCGACGACCGTCATCTCGATGGAGAGGGTGGAGTCGAACAGCTCGCCGTCCGCGACCTCCTGCTTCCAGCCCTGCTTGCCGGTGGCGAGGTCGATCTCCTGGAGCTGGTTGCACTCGGCGCGGTCGCTGGAGCCGCTCATGTACGCGACGACGATCTTGTCGTCGGCCGTCTTCTCGGGAGTGACCGCGCAGATCTTCTGCGGGAAGGCGATGGGCTCCCAGGTGGGCTTGCCGTCGGCGACGTCGAAGGCGAACAGCTGCTTGTACGCCGCCTTCACCGCCGTCTTGTCGGTGATCCACATGCCGGCGGCGTCGGCACCCGAACCGGGCGCGTCGGGCGCCTCCTTGTACCAGAGCACCTTGGCCTCGCCGGCCTGCCGGCCCTCGTTGAGGTTGTCCGGGTCCTCACCGCCGGCGCCGTCGCCGTCGCCGGGGTTGACCGGGGCCTCACCGGAGCCGGACGGCTTCGCGTCGTCGCTCTGCTGGGCGACGGGCTTGCCGTCCTTCTCGTCGTCACCGCCGGAGACCGCCCACACGGTGCCGCCGATGACGATCAGCGCCGCGACGGCCGCGCCGATGACGATGGCGGGCTTGCCCTTGAACCAGCTGCCCGAGCCGGAGCCGGGCGGCGGGGTGCCGGGCGCGCCGGGGAACTGGGGCTGCGGATAGCCGTAGCCGGGCTGCTGGCCGTAGGGACCGGGCTGCTGGGGCTGGCCGTACGGGCCGGACGTGTAGGGGCCGGGCTGCTGGGGCGCGCCGTAGGGGCCCGGCTGCTGCGGATACCCGTACCCCGGCTGCGGTGCCCCGGACGGCGGGCCCTGCGGAGGCGGCGGTGTGCCCGGCGCGCCCTGCGGGGGCGGTGGGGTCTGCGGTGCTCCGAAGCCGCCCTGCGGCGGCGGATCCTGTGGTGCTCCGAAGCCGCCGGACTGCGGCGGCTGGTTGGGCGGCTGAGTCATCAGCGCGTTCCCCCTTACTCACTGATTTTTAGCCACGCCCCGAGATACGGTCGGTTCCGGAGAGGATCCGGACGGTGACAGGCGCGGTGCTCTGCGGGCCCTTTCTATCACCCGGCACCAACGCCCCACCGGGCCGCGTCCACCGCTGTTCCCAAGGGAGGACCGGCCCGTGATGCCGCCGTTACGCGCCTTCACTCCCCCTTCACGCCGCGCGCGCCCGGCGCACACCGCGCGTACGACGGCTCAGGCGTCCTCCGCGAGTTCCAGCCACCGCGTCTCCAGCTCCTCGCGCTGACCGGTCAGCTCCCGCAGTTCGGCGTCCAGTTCGGCCACCTTCGCGAAGTCGGTGGCGTTGTCGGCGATCCGCGCGTGCAGCGTGCTCTCCTTCTCGGAGATCCGGTCCAGCTGGCGCTCGATCTTCTGGAGTTCCTTCTTGGCGGCGCGCTGGTCGGCGGCGCTCTTCTCGGGTGCCGGAGCGGCGGGCCCGGCGGCCGGGACGTTCGCCGCCGCCGCTTCCTCCATCTTCCGGCGCCGCTCCAGGTACTCGTCGATCCCGCGCGGCAGCATCCGCAGGGTGCCGTCGCCGAGCAGGGCGAACACGCGGTCGGTGGTGCGCTCGACGAAGAAGCGGTCGTGGGAGATGACGATCATCGAGCCGGGCCAGCCGTCGAGCAGGTCCTCCAGCTGCGTCAGGGTCTCGATGTCGAGGTCGTTGGTGGGCTCGTCGAGGAAGAGGACGTTGGGCTCGTCCATGAGGAGCCTCAGCAGCTGGAGCCGGCGCCGCTCGCCGCCGGAGAGGTCGCCGACCGGCGTCCACTGCTTCTCCTTGCCGAAGCCGAACGTCTCGCACAGCTGACCGGCGGTCATCTCGCGGCCCTTGCCGAGGTCGACGCGCTCGCGGACCTGCTGCACGGCCTCCAGCACCCGCCAGGCCGGGTCCAGTTCGGCGACCTCCTGGGAGAGGTAGGCCAGCTTCACGGTCTTGCCGACGCGGACGTGCCCGCCCGCCGGCTGCCGCTCGCCCTCGCTCCACGCGGCGTCGGCGAGGGCCCGCAGCAGGGAGGTCTTGCCGGCGCCGTTGACGCCGACCAGGCCGATCCGGTCGCCGGGGCCGAGCTGCCAGGTCACGTGCTTGAGCAGCACCTTGGGCCCGGCCTGGACGGACACGTCCTCCAGGTCGAACACGGTCTTGCCGAGCCGGGAGGAGGCGAACTTCATCAGCTCGCTGCTGTCCCGGGGCGGCGGCACGTCCTTGATCAGCTCGTTGGCGGCCTCGACGCGGAAGCGCGGCTTGGAGGTGCGGGCGGGCGCCCCGCGCCGCAGCCAGGCCAGCTCCTTGCGGACCAGGTTCTGCCGCTTGGCCTCCTCGGTCGCGGCGATGCGCTCGCGCTCGGCGCGGGCGAAGACGTAGTCGGAGTAGCCGCCCTCGTACTCGTGGACGACGCCGCGCTGCACGTCCCACATGCGGGTGCAGACCTGGTCCAGGAACCACCGGTCGTGGGTGACGCAGACCAGCGCCGAGCGCCGCTCCCGCAGGTGCCGGGCGAGCCAGGCGATGCCCTCGACGTCGAGGTGGTTGGTGGGCTCGTCCAGGACGATCAGGTCCTGCTCGTCGATGAGCAGCTTGGCGAGCGCGATACGGCGCCGCTCGCCGCCGGAGAGCGGTCCGATGACGGTGTCCAGGCCCTGCGGGAACCCGGGCAGGTCGAGCCCGCCGAACAGGCCCGTCAGTACGTCGCGGATCTTGGCGTTGCCCGCCCACTCGTGGTCGGCCAGGTCCCGGATGACCTCGTGGCGCACGGTGGCCCCGGGGTCGAGGGAGTCGTGCTGGGTGAGCACGCCGAGACGCAGTCCGCCGGAGTGGGTGACCCGGCCGGTGTCGGCCTCCTCCAGCTTGGCGAGCATCCGGATCAGCGTGGTCTTGCCGTCGCCGTTGCGGCCGACGACGCCGATGCGGTCGCCTTCGGAGACGCCGAGGGAGACGCCGTCGAGCAGGGCACGGGTGCCGTACACCTTGCTGACGTTCTCGACATTGACCAGGTTGACGGCCATTTCTCTCCTGCCTGGGGGATCGATCAGCCTTCAAGCGTAGGCCCTCCGGGGGGCGGGGCGACGCGGACGGGGGTCGTCACTCTTCGTAGTGACGCATGTCGGACCGCCCCGCTACCGTGGAACAGGCAGCAGGATCCCGTCCATGGGAGGAACCATGACCGCCGAGTCCGTAAGGCACCGCCAGTCCCGCTGGCCGATGCCCCCGCAGGACGGCTACACCGTGGACGACCTGTTCACCCTGCCGGAACTCCCGCCGCACACCGAGCTGATCGACGGGAGCCTGGTCTTCGTGAGTCCGCAGCGCCGTTTCCACTACCTGGTGATCGACCTGCTGTTCAACGGGCTGCGCAGCACACTGCCGCCGGAGTTCAGTGTCGAGCGGGAGATGACCGTGCTCCTCGATGACCGCAACGGACCCGAGCCCGATGTCAGCGTGGTGCGAGCCGACGCGGTCACCGGACTCGACCAGACCAGCTTCCAGGCCGAGGATGTCCTCCTCGCCGTCGAGGTCGTGTCTCCGGAGTCCGAGTCGCGCGACCGCACGACCAAGCCTCACAAGTACGCCGCCGCCGGCATCCCGAACTTCTGGCGCGTCGAGCGGGCCGGGACGAAGGGTGGGCTCATCGTCCACGTCTATGAGCGCGACCCGATGACCAAGGCGTATGTGCACACGGGTCTGCATCGAGACGTCATCAAGGTCGACAAGCCCTACGCCATCAGCATCGACCTGCCGGCGCTCGGCGGGCAGTAGGCCCCCTCAGACCACCGTCGCCCCCGCCACCGGCCCCTCGGCCGTGCGCACCGCGCGGCAGGTGCCCGAGGCCCGCAGCACCGCCGCCACCTCGGCCGCCGACGCGGCGTCCTCGGCGAGGAAGGCGGTGGTCGGGCCGGAGCCCGAGACCAGGGCGGCCAGCGCGCCCGCCGCGCGTCCGGCCGCGAGGGTGTCGGACAGCTCCGGGAAGAGGGCGAGCGCGGCGGGCTGGAGGTCGTTGGAGACCGCGACGGCGAGGGCGCCGGGATCGCCGTCGGCGAGCGCGTCCAGCACCGGCTGTGCGGCGGCCGGCTCGGGGATGTCGCGGCCCTCGGCCAGCCGGTCGAACTCGCGGAAGACCGCCGGTGTGGACAGCCCGTGCCGGGCCATGGCGAACACCCAGTGGAAGGTGCCGCCCACCTGAAGCTCCGTCAGCTTCTCGCCGCGCCCGGTGCCCAGCGCCGCCCCGCCGATCAGGCTGAACGGCACGTCGCTGCCCAGCTCGGCGCAGATGGCGAGCAGCTCGTCGCGCGGGGCGCCGGTGCCCCACAGGGCGTCGCAGGCGACCAGCGCGCCGGCGCCGTCGGCGCTGCCGCCCGCCATGCCGCCGGCGACGGGGATGTCCTTGGCGATGTGGATGTGGACGGCGGGCTCGCGGGCGTAGCGCTCGGCGAGGACGAGGGCGGCGCGGGCGGCGAGGTTGGTGCGGTCCAGGGGGACCTGGTCGGCGTCCGGGCCCGCGCAGGTGACGCGCAGCTCGTCGGCCGGGGTGACCGTGATCTCGTCGTAGAGGCCGACGGCGAGGAAGACGTTGGCCAGGTCGTGGTAGCCGTCGGGGCGGGCGGCACCCACCGCGAGCTGGACGTTGACCTTGGCGGGGACACGGACGGTGACGCTCACGTGGCGGTCTCCTTGGATGCGGCGTGGCGCTGCTCGGCGATGCGCGCGAACTCCTCGACGGTCAGGGACTCCCCCCGCGCCTGCGGTGACACGCCGGCGGCCACCAGGGCTGCCTCCGCGGCGGCGGCCGAGCCGGCCCACCCGGCGAGCGCGGCCCGGAGGGTCTTGCGGCGCTGGGCGAAGGCGGCGTCGACGGCGGCGAAGACCTCCTGCCTGGAGGCGGTCGTCGAGACCGGTTCGGTGCGGCGGACCAGCGAGACCAGTCCGCTGTCGACGTTCGGCGCCGGCCAGAAGACGTTGCGCCCGATGGCACCGGCCCGCCTGACCTCGGCGTACCAGTTGGCCTTCACGGACGGCACGCCGTACACCTTGGAGCCGGGGCCCGCGGCCAGGCGGTCGGCGACCTCCGACTGGACCATCACGAGGGTGCGCTCGATGGTCGGGAAGGTGTCCAGCATGTGCAGCAGGACGGGCACCGCCACGTTGTAGGGCAGGTTGGCGACCAGTGCGGTGGGGGCCGGGCCCGGCAGCTCGGTGACGTGCATGGCGTCGGAGTGGACGAGCGAGAACCGCTCGGCGCGCTCGGGCATGCGGGCGGCGACGGTGGCGGGCAGTGCGGCGGCGAGGACGTCGTCGATCTCCACGGCGGTGACCCGGTCGGCGGACTCCAGCAGCGCCAGGGTGAGCGAGCCGAGCCCCGGCCCGACCTCGACGACGACGTCGTCCGGGCGGACCTCGGCGGTGCGGACGATCCGGCGGACGGTGTTCGCGTCGATCACGAAGTTCTGGCCGCGCTGCTTGGTGGGACGGACGCCGAGGGCCGCCGCCAGTTCGCGGACGTCGGCGGGGCCCAGCAGGGCGTCGTGCGGGGTGGGGCTGCTCACCCCGCAAGGGTAGCCGGGGGCGGACGGGGCCGTTTCCCGGTCGCCGGGCACCGGCCGCGGATCGGGGGACGCGGCCCGCTCGCGGAGTGTCATCCGTGCAGCCGGGCGCCGCAGTGCGGCCACGCGCCGGCGCCGCTGCGCACGTACAGCTTCTTCGCCCGGTACGTCTGCTCCGCCGCCGGCGCGTCCTCGGGGCGGCCCTGGCCGCCGAGGCTGCGCCAGGTCCGGGCGTCGAACTGGTACAGGCCGCCGTACGTCCCCGACGGGTCGACCGCGTCCGGCCGGCCGCCGGACTCGCAGGCGGCGAGGCCCTGCCAGTTCAGGTGGTCGGCGCCGCGCACGGAGGCCGGGCGCGGCTTGGTGCCGACGTGCACCACCTGCGGGCGCGGCTCGCGCACCACCTCGGTCCCGATCCGGCGCGGCGTCTGCCGGACCCCGTTGACGATGCGGACGGAGTACGTGGTCCGCCGCAGCCCCGGCCGCCCGGCCTGGTGGACGGCCTCCGTGCCCCGGTACAGGGAGGGGTCCTCGACGCGCCGCACCGGGAACGGGAGGACCTCGTCGTGGACCTTGCGCTCGCCCTTGATCCGCAGCACGGACACGGTCTGCCCGTCGCGCGGGAAGCTGCCCGGGGGTACGGAGGTGGTGTCGTCGCCCCGCAGGGTCACCCCGGCCTCCTCGACCGCCTCGCCGACGGTCGCCGCGTTGGTGCGGACGGTGCGGGCGCGGCCGTCGGCCATGACGGTGACGACGCGCTCGGTGCGCACGTCCAGGGCGAGGCCCTCGCGGCCGATGCGCCGGGACGGTGAGGTGGACAGGTACGCGCCCTCGGCCCGGACACCGAACTGCCGGAGCGCCTCCTCGACCGTGCCGGCCGTCGTCCACACCTGGCGGCGGCTGCCGTCGAGGGTGAGCAGCACCGGCCGGCCGTGGCGGACGGCGACCTCGTCGCCGGTGGTCAGTTCGGCGCCGGGAGCCGGGGCGATCACGTCGTGGGCGCCGAGCTGGACGCCCTCCTCGGCGAGCAGCTCCCCCACGTCGTCGGCGAAGGTGTGCAGGGTGCGCGGTTCGCCGTCGACGGTCAGCCGCACGGCCTTGTCCTCGGCGACGAAGGCGGTGGTGCCGCCCGCGAGGAACGCCACGACCAGCGCGCGCGGCAGCAGCCGGCGCAGGCGGCCGTCCCCGCGGCCGGAGTACCGGGCCCCGCGCCGGCGCGCGGCGCGCCCGCCGGGCCGGGGGACCGGTGCGGCCTGCCGGGGCACCAGCGGTTCGGTCCGCGTCTCGTAGGCGGGCCGGTAGGTGTCGCCGTAGGGCAGCGTCGGTGCGGAGTGGAGGTCGTACGGGGAGGCGCCGGGCGCGTCGCGGGGGGCCTGGGGCGCGGGGTACGGCTCGTGGGGCGCGAGGCAGGGCTCGTGGAACGCGGGGTACGGCTCGTCGGACTGCGTGGAGTACGGCTCGTAGGACGGCGCGGGGTACGGGTCGTACGGGTAGTACGGCTCGTACGAGCCGTGGCCCTGGTACTGCTCGTACGGGTCCGCCTGAGGGGGCTCCTCGTACGCCTCGCCGTACGTCCGGCCGTACGGCCCGTCGTACGCCACATACGTCTCGAACTGCGACTTGCTCACGCCGGCACGCTCCAGCGGTCCAGAGGATTTCCGGATCGGGCCCCCAGAACCTAGCCCAGCGTCCGTCACTCTCCAAAGCGACGCGGCTACGCAGCGTGGTTCAGTAGGCGAACGCCCGCGCCGTGTTGGCCGCCAGGGCCGTCGCCATCGCGTCCTCGTCGATGCCCCGGACGGCGGCCATCGCGCGCACCGTGACCGGCACCAGGTAGGGCGCGTTGGGCCGGCCCCGGTAGGGCACCGGCGTCAGGAACGGCGCGTCGGTCTCCACCAGCACCAGCTCCAGCGGGGCCACGGCGAGCGCGTCGCGCAGGTTCTGCGCGTTCTTGAAGGTGACGTTGCCGGCGAAGGACATGAAGTAGCCGGCGCGGGCGCAGATCTCGGCCATCTCGGCGTCGCCGGAGTAGCAGTGGAAGACGGTGCGCTCGGGGGCGCCCTCCTCCTTCAGCACGCGCAGCACGTCCGCGTGGGCGTCGCGGTCGTGGATGACCAGGGCCTTGCCGTGCCGCTTGGCGATCTCGATGTGGGCGCGGAAGGAGCGCTCCTGCGCCTCCTTGCCCTCCTCGCCGGTGCGGAAGTGGTCGAGTCCCGTCTCACCGACGCCCTTGACCTGCGGCAGGGCCGCCAGCCGGTCGATCTCGGCGAGCGCCTCGTCCAGCGCCGCGTCGCCGCCGGGCTCGCGCGCCCCCTGCCTCGACCAGCCGTCGGGATCACCATGGACGACCCGGGGCGCCTCGTTCGGGTGCAGGGCGACGGTGGCGTGGACGCCGTCGTACGCCGCCGCGGTCTCGGCGGCCCAGCGCGAGCTCTTCACGTCGCAGCCGACCTGCACGACCGTCGGCACCCCGACGGACGCGGCCTTCGCGAGGGCCTCCTCGACCGTGCCCGACTGCATGTCGAGGTGGGTGTGCGAGTCGGCGACCGGCACCCGGAGGGGGTCGGGAAGCGGCGGGGGCGCGTGCTTGTCGGCCGGGGCGTTCGAAGGCATGCCCCGATCCTACGGAAGGGGCGTGCCGGGCGGCCCCCGGGAGCGGTCAGCCGGCCCTGCGGTGCAGGTGGAGGGCGTGCAGCAGGTCGGAGAGGTGCCGGTGGCGGCGCCCGCCGTCCCGGCGCGGCGCGCGGGCCTCGCCCGGCACCCGCGGCACCTCCACGGGCCCGGCGGGCGGCACCCGGCGCTGCGGGTGGACGGCGCCGCGCACCGACGCCACCCGCCCGGGCCGCATGATGCGCACGACATGGCCGTCGCAGTTCTGGCAGGTGGGCCGGGTCAGCGGGGAGGGCACGATCCGGCCGTCGGCCACGTACACCACGAACTCCCGGCCCTCGGCGTCGGTGTGGTGCTCTATCGCGTAGGACTGCTCCCAGCCGTGCCCGCAGCGCATGCAGGCGAAGGAGTACGACTCGTGCACGACGGTGGCGGTTCCTGCGGTCTCGTCCATGGGTCCAGTGGACTCCCCGGACGGCCCGGAGGCACCCGATCTGTCAACAATTGGGGCTGATTTGGGCATCGCTTGCCGCAGCGCCCGGCGTCTTTGCCGGCGCCTTGCCCGCCGATGGGAAGGACAGGGACTCCGGCCGCCCGGGCTCACCCGGTGGACCCGACCGCCCGGGGCGCCCCGGCTCACCCCGTGGAGTGCTTCGCCGCCACCACCGCGTCGAACACCTCGCGCTTGGGCACCCCCGCCTCGGCGGCCACCGCGGCGATCGCCTCCTTGCGCCGCTCCCCCGCCTCCTCGCGCACCCGCACCCGGCGCACCAGTTCCGCGGCGCCGACCTCCTCGGGCCCCGGCTCCGGCGCCCCCTCGACCACGACGGTGATCTCCCCGCGCACGCCCTCGGCCGCCCACGCGGCCAGTTCGCCCAGCGGGCCGCGCCTGACCTCCTCGTAGGTCTTGGTCAGTTCCCGGCAGACGGCGGCCCGGCGCTCCCGGCCGAACTCCTCGGCCATCGCGGCGAGGGTGTCGTCGAGCCGGTGCGGGGCCTCGAAGTAGACGAGGGTGCGGCGCTCCCCGGCGGCCTCGCGCAGCCGCGAGCGCCGCTCGCCCGCCTTGCGCGGCAGGAACCCCTCGAAGCAGAAGCGGTCGACGGGCAGCCCGGACAGGGCGAGCGCGGTGAGCACGGCGGACGGTCCGGGCACCGCCGTGACCCGGACGTCCCGCTCGACGGCCGCGGCGACCAGCCGGTACCCGGGGTCGGAGACCGACGGCATCCCGGCGTCGGTCACCAGCAGCACGCGGGCGCCGCCCACCAGCTCCTCGACCAGCTCGGGGGTGCGGGCCGACTCGTTGCCCTCGAAGTACGACACCACCCGGCCCTTCGGGGTGACGCCGAGGGCCTGGGTGAGCCGGCGCAGCCGCCGGGTGTCCTCGGCGGCGACGACGTCGGCGCCGGCCAGCTCCTCGGCGAGCCGGGGCGGGGCGTCGGCGATGCTTCCGATGGGGGTGCCGGCGAGGACCAGGGTTCCGGGTGCGCTTGTCACCCCTCCATCCTCCCAGGGCGACGGCCGGGCTTGTCGGCCTCCCAGGGCGACGGCCGGGCTTGTCGGCCTCCCAGGGCGACGGCCGGGTTTGTCGGCCTCCCAGGGCGACGGCCGGGTTTGTCGGCCTCCCAGGGCGACGGCCGGGTTTGTCGGCGCTCGCCGGGGCAACGGCGGGACTCGCACAGACGCGTTCCCTACGATGGCGCGGTGACCAGTACCGCGTCCTCCACGGACACCCGGCAGGACCAGGCGACGCACGACCGGCGGCCGTCCTGGCAGCAGCGGCTGCGCCGCTTCGGACACACGGCCGTGCCCCAGGGCGACGTCCGCGACCGGCTGGTGCCGCCGTACACGCGGCCGGGCCCACGACTGTGGGTCTTCCTCGGCCTGTCGAAGCCGCTGGCCGACCGGGCCGTGCGCTGGTCGGGCTGGCTCGGGCCGCTGCTGGTGACGCTGCTGGCGGGCGTGCTGCGGTTCTGGAACCTCGGCAGCCCGAAGGCGGTGATATTCGACGAGACGTACTACGCCAAGGACGCGTGGGCGCTGATCCACCGCGGGTTCGAGGTCAACTGGGAGAAGAACGCCAACGACCTGATCCTGAAGTCGGGCGGTGACGTCCCGATCCCGGCGGACGCGGCGTACGTGGTGCATCCGCCGGTCGGCAAGTACGTCATCGGGCTCGGCGAGTGGCTGTTCGGTTTCGATCCGTTCGGCTGGCGGTTCATGACCGCGCTGCTCGGCACGCTGTCGGTGCTGCTGCTGTGCCGGATCGGGCGGCGCCTGTTCCGCTCCACGTTCCTCGGCTGCCTGGCGGGCGCGCTGCTGGCCGTGGACGGGCTGGCCTTCGTGATGAGCCGGACCGCGCTGCTCGACAGCGTGCTGGTGTTCTTCGTGCTGGCCGCGTTCGGCTGCCTGCTCGTCGACCGCGACCGGGCCCGCGAGAAGCTCGCCGCCGCGCTCCCGGCCGACGCCGACGGCCGCGTCCGCCCGGACGCGCACATCGCCGAGACCACCCGGATCGGATGGCGGCCGTGGCGCTGGGCGGCGGGCCTGATGCTGGGGCTGGCCATCGGCACCAAGTGGAACGGCCTGTACATCATGGCGGCGTTCTGCGTCATGACCGTGCTGTGGGACGTGGGCGCGCGCCGGGTCGCGGGCGCGCACCGGCCGCACCTGGCCGTGCTCCGGCGGGACCTGGGCCTGGCCTTCCTGGCGACGGTTCCGGTCGCGCTGGTCACCTACCTGGTGTCCTGGACCGGATGGATCCTCTCCCCGGCCGACGGCAGCGGCGGCTACTACCGGAACTGGGCCGCCACCGACGGCAGGGACAGCTCCTGGTCCTGGCTGTTCCCGGACTGGTGGCGCAGCCTGTGGCACTACGAGACCCAGGTGCTGGAGTTCCACACCGGACTGACCTCGCCGCACACCTACGAGTCCAACCCGTGGAGCTGGCTGGTCCTGGGCCGCCCGGTCTCCTACTTCTACGAGTCACCGGCGCCCGGCGCGGACGGCTGCCCGGCGGACGCGGGCGAGAAGTGCGCCCGCGAGGTGCTGGCGCTGGGCACGCCCCTGCTGTGGTGGGTGGGCTGCTTCGCGCTGCTGTACGTCCTGTGGCGCTGGGCGTTCCGCCGGGACTGGCGGGCCGGCGCCATCGCCTGCGGCCTCGCGGCCGGCTATCTGCCGTGGTTCCTGTACCAGGAGCGCACGATCTTCTTCTTCTACGCCGTGGTCTTCCTGCCGTTCCTGTGCCTGGCGGTGGCGATGCTGCTGGGGGCGGTCATCGGCCGCCCGGGCTCCGGCGACGCCCGGCGCGTGGCGGGGGCGACGGGCGCGGGCGTCCTGGTCCTGCTCATCGCGTGGAACTTCATCTACTTCTGGCCCCTGTACACCGGCACCGCCATCCCGATCGACGACTGGCGGTCACGGATGTGGCTGGACACGTGGGTCTGAGCGGTCTCCATTCGGCCAACAAACGGCCACGGCCGTACCGGCGGTCACTCCCTGCGCCTAGAGTGCAACGGACAACTGCTTTCTGAACGCGTTCAAGAGATCGGAGGCGGACAGGAGGCCCGAAGGGGAGGGATCGGCCGATGGCCAGGGGGGTCAAGGTCGCCGTCATAGGCGGCGTGTTCGCCGTGATGGTGGGCGGGGCCGGGTACGGCGCCTACAACATCGTCTCGGCGGTGAACGGCGGGGGTTCGGGCTCCAGCGGGGCCGAGACGAAGCGGTCCGGGCCGCCGAGCCGGGACGAGGTGCGCGAGACCACGGAGAAGTTCTTCGCGGCCTGGGAGAAGGGGCAGCCGGCGCAGGCCGCCTCGTACACGAACAACGGCGCGGAGGCCGAGGCGCTGCTGACGGCCTACGGCGAGGAGGCGTCCGTCCGGGACGTGACCGTCACGCCCGGCACCGCCACCGGCACGAAGGTGCCGTTCACGGTGCAGGCGACGGTGTCCTACGAGGGGGCGTCCAAGCCGCTGACGTACAAGAGCGAGCTGACCGTCGTTCGGGGGCTGACCAGCGGGCGGGCCCTGGTCGACTGGCGGCCCTCGGTCGTCCATCCGCAGCTGGAGGAGGGCGATACCCTGGTCACCGAGGAGTCGGCGAGCCCGCCGATCGAGGCCGTCGGCCGCGACGGCACCGTGCTGACGAAGGAGAAGTACCCCTCGCTCGGCCCGGTCCTCGACACGCTGCGCCAGAAGTACGGCGAGCGGGCCGGCGGCGAGCCCGGCGTGGAGCTGGTGGTGCGGCACGCGGCCGAGGGCGCCGCCGACACCCCGCTGCTGACCCTCACCGAGGGTGAGCCCGGCAAGCTGCGCACCACCCTCAGCGCGCGGGTGCAGGCGGCGGCCGAGCGTGCGGTGCAGCGGTTCGACAAGTCGTCGGTGGTGGCGGTGAAGCCGAGCACCGGCGAGGTCCTCGCGGTGGCGAACAACCGGCCGGACGGCTTCAACGCGGCCTTCCAGGGCGCCGTCGCCCCCGGCTCCACCATGAAGATCATCACCGCCGCGATGCTCATCGACAACGGCGTGACCTCGATGAACGGCCCGGCGCCCTGCCCCGACACCGCCACCTGGCAGAGCCAGACCTTCAAGAACCTCACCGGTATGCAGCCCGACGAGGGTGCCACGCTGGCCTCCAGCTTCCAGCGGTCCTGCAACACCGCCTTCATCAAGCTGATCGACGAGCAGCCCCTCACCGACGCCTCGCTGACGACCGAGGCCCAGGAGCGGTTCGGGCTCGGCCGCGACGACTGGAAGACCGGTATCACCTCGTTCGACGGCAGCGTGCCCGCCGTCGCCGGACCGGACCGGGCGGCGAACGCCATCGGCCAGGGCCAGGTGCAGATGAACCCGCTGAACATGGCCTCGGTGACGGCGACGGCCATCACCGGCACCTTCCGCCAGCCCTATCTGGTCTCCCCCGACCTGGACGGCCGACAGCTGGCCACCGCCAAGGGCCTGCCGCGGAGCACCGCCGCCCAGCTGAAACAGATGATGCGGCTGACCGCCACCCAGGGCACCGGGCAGCAGGCGATGGCCGGGCTCGGCGGCGACATCGGCGCCAAGACCGGCTCGGCCGAGGTCGACGGGAAGGCCGTGTCCGACAGCTGGTTCACCGGCTTCCGGAACGACCTCGCCGCGGCGGCGATGGCCCAGGGCGCCGGGCACGGCGGTGACGCGGCCGGACCGATCGTGGCGGACGTGCTGCGGGCGGGTGGCTGAACTCACTGCAACCGCCGGGACCTACTGTGTGTCCCGTCGTTGAGAGCGTGAGGCGTACGAGGGAACGGGAAGCTGTGGGCAACAGAAGGCGCGCCGCCGGGCGGCGCAACACCCGCCCCGCCGTGATCGGCGGGGTGATCGCCGCGGTCGTCGCCGGAGGCGCCGGAGCGGGCGCCTACGCGCTGTGGGGCACCTCGGACGCCGAGGAGACCCGGGCGGCGTCCACGGCGGCCGAGGGCCGGACCCGCACCGGCCCGCTGACGAAGGCCGAGGTCACCGAGACCGCCCGCCGCTTCCTCACCGCCTGGCAGGAGGGCGACGTCACGAAGGCCGCCGCCGCCACCGACGACGCGAAGGCCGCCGCGGCGCTGCTGAAGGGCTACGCCGAGGACGCCCGCGTCGAGGACGTCGCCCTCACCCCGGGCACCCCCGCCGGCGACAAGGTCCCCTTCGCCGTCAAGGCGACGGTGCGGCACGAGGAGACCGGCGAGCCGCTGGCGTACGACAGCGCGCTGACGGTGGTGCGCGGGCCCGGCGGCGCACCGCGCGTCGACTGGCACGCCTCCGTGGTCCACCCCGACCTGGAGGACGGCGACCGGCTGGTCACCGGGGAGGCCGGGGACCCGCCGGTGAAGGCCCTCGACCGCGACGGCGGCGAGCTGACCACGGCCGCCTACCCCTCGCTCGGCTCCGTGCTGGACGGGCTGCGCGAGAAGTACGGCGAAAAGGCCGGCGGCACCGCGGGCGTCGAGCTGCGGGTGGTACGCGGCGAGGAGTCGAAGAAGCGGAAGCTGTCCGACAAGACCCTGCTGGAGCTGAGCGAGGGCAAGCCCGGCACCGTGAAGACGACGCTGGACCCGAAGCTCCAGGCCGCGGCCGAGGAGCAGGTGGCGAAGAAGGCGCGGGCGTCGGTCGTGGTCACGCGCGCCTCGACCGGCGAGATCCTGGCGGTGGCCAACAGCGGCCACGGCTTCAACACCGCCTTCCAGGGCTCGCTGGCTCCCGGCTCGACGATGAAGGTCATCACCGCGTCGATGCTGATCGAGAAGGGCCTGGCGTCGATGGACGAGCAGCACCCGTGCCCGAAGTACTTCAGCTACGGCGGCTGGAAGTTCCAGAACCTCGACGAGTTCGAGATCAAGGGCGGCACGTTCAAGGCGAGCTTCGCCCGTTCCTGCAACACCGCCTTCATCAGCCAGGCGCCCGAGCTGGAGAACGACGACCTGACCGAGCACGCCCAGCAGGTCTTCGGCCTGGCGAAGAACGACTGGTCGGTCGGTGTGCCGACCTTCGACGGCGCGGTGCCGGTGCAGAGCGCCGCCCCGATGGCCGCCTCCCTGATCGGGCAGGGCGGGGTGCGGATGAACCCGCTGAACATGGCGTCGGTGTCGGCGACCGTGAAGACCGGCACGTTCCGCCAGCCGTACCTGGTCTCCCCGTCGGTGGACGGCCGCAAGCTCGCCACGGCCGAGCGCACGATGTCGGCACAGACGCTGGCGCAGCTGCGCGAGCTGATGTCCTACACGGCGTCCGCGGGCACGGCGGCGGGGGCGATGGCCGGGGTCGGCGGTGACGTCGGCGCGAAGACCGGCTCGGCCGAGGTCGACAACCAGGAGAAGCCCAACGGCTGGTTCACCGCCTACCGGGGCGATCTGGCCGCGGCCGGTGTGGTGCAGGCGGCCGGGCACGGCGGCGAGACGGCGGGGCCGATCGTGGCGGCGCTGCTGAAGGCGGGCGGCTGAGCCGCACGAGCCGCCAGGACGGGCCGGGCAGGCGGGACGGGCCGGGCAGGCGGGACGGGCGGGACGCTAGTGCGCGACCGGCTGGGCCGCCGCCGTGTACGTCCGGCGCAGGAAGCGCAGCAGCGCCTTCGTCTCGAACTGGACCACCGAGCAGCCCTGCGGTGAGTGGAACTCCACGACGGCCTGGACCCGGCCGCACGGCCACACCCGCACCTCGCCGGTGCCGGCCGGCGCCCGCAGCCCCTGCTCCAGCAGGGACCGCGCGAAGGTCCACTCGCGTGAGCGGGGAACGGCGCCGGGCTGGCGCACGGGTATGCCCATCCGCACGGAACGGGGATCGTCCTCCGGGTCGTACCGCAGGACGACGGGTACGGCACCGGCGTCGTCCTGGTCCGGGGCGTCCGTGTCGGTGAGGATGTGGGCTTGTGCGTACTGTTCGACTACGGACATCGGATGGCCCCTTTACGCCGTGCCACCTGCCGGAGAGCTGTCTGTCCCGCCCCTCATCCAATGTCGCACATTTCCCGGCCGCCGCCCCTCGGGGCGGATAGCAGATGTGAGATAAGCGGCAGGTAAAGGCTTGCCCTTGGCTCTTGCAAGATGGTCGCAACAAGCCCCACCATCGACCCGTGCACGTACCCGACGGATTCATCGACGCCCCGACCTCCGCCGTGACCGGCGTCGTCGCCGCGGGGGCCGTCGCGGTCGCCCTGCGCGGTGCGCGGCGGGAACTGGACGACCGTACCGCGCCGCTCGCGGGGCTGGTCGCGGCGTTCGTCTTCGCGGTGCAGATGCTGAACTTCCCGGTCGCGGCCGGCACCAGCGGGCATCTGCTGGGCGGGGCGCTGGCCGCGATCCTCGTCGGCCCGTATACGGGCATCCTGTGCATCTCCGTGGTCCTGCTCATGCAGGCCGTGCTGTTCGCCGACGGCGGCCTGACCGCGCTCGGTGTGAACATCACCGACATGGCGATCGTCGGCACGGTCGTCGCCTACGCCCTCTTCCGGGCCCTGGTGAGGGTGCTGCCGCGCTCGCGCCGCTCGGTGACCGCCGCCTCCTTCGTCGCCGCCCTGGTCTCCGTGCCGGCCGCCGCGCTGTCCTTCACGCTGCTGTACTGGATCGGCGGCACCACGGACGTCGCGATCGGCAAGGTCGCCACCGCCATGGTCGGCGTGCACGTCCTCATCGGCATCGGCGAGGCGGTGATCACCGCGCTGACCGTCGGCGCCGTCGTCGCCGTGCGCCCGGACCTGGTGCACGGCGCCCGGGGCCTGAAGCAGCGCCTGAAGCTGCGCGTCGACGGCGAGCTGGTCGACGCCCCCGACGCCGCTCCGGCGGCCCCCGCGCCCGCCGCGGCGCGCTCCTCCCGCAGGGTGTGGGCGGCCGGCCTGCTCACCTCCCTGGTGCTGGCCGGGTTCGTCAGCTTCTACGCCTCTGCCGACCCCGACGGGCTGGAGAAGGTCGCCGCCGACAAGGGCATCGACGCCAAGACCGAGGAGCACGCGAGTGCCGGCTCCCCGCTCGCCGACTACGGCGTCAGGGACGTCGACGACGCCCGCCTCTCCGGCGGCCTCGCGGGACTGATCGGCGTCGGCGTGACCGTCGTCGCGGGCAGCGCCGTGTTCTGGACGGTGCGCAGGCGGCGCTCCGACGACACCTCGCCGGCCTCGACCGGGACCGCGGAGCGCGTCTGACGTGGGCGCCGGCCACGCCCATCGGCTCTACCGGCACGGGGACTCCCCCGTGCACCGGCTGCCGCCGCACACCAAGCTCGCCGCCGTCTTCGCCTTCGTGGTGGTCGTGGTCTCGACGCCGCGCGAGGCCGTGTGGGCCTTCGGTGGGTACGCCGTCCTGCTCGCGGCGGTGGCGGTCGCGGCCCGCGTCCCGGCCGGCTTCCTGCTGAAGCGGCTGCTGATCGAGGTGCCGTTCGTCGCGTTCGCCGTGCTGATGCCGTTCGTGGCCGAGGGCGAGCGCATCGAGGTGCTCGGGGTGTCGCTGAGCGTGAGCGGCCTGTGGGGCGCCTGGAACGTACTGGCCAAGGGCACCCTGGGCGTCGCCGCGTCGGTGCTGCTGGCCGCCACCACCGAGCTGCGCGCGCTGCTGCTCGGCCTGGAGCGGCTGAAGCTGCCCCCGCTGCTGGTGCAGATCGCCTCCTTCATGATCCGGTACGGGGACGTGATCACCGACGAGATGCGGCGGATGCGGATCGCCCGCGCCTCGCGGGGCTTCGAGGCGCGGGGCGTGCGGCACTGGGGCGTGCTGGCCAAGTCCGCCGGCGCGCTGTTCATCCGCTCCTACGAACGCGGCGAGCGCGTCCATCTGGCCATGATCAGCCGCGGGTACTCGGGCGCCATGCCGGTCATCGACGAGGTGACCGCGTCCCGGGCGCAGTGGTCGTACGCCCTCGCCCTGCCCGGTGCCGCGCTCGTGGTCTGTCTGCTGGGATGGACGCTGTGACAGCTTCTCTGGAGGTCTCCGGCCTCGCCTTCGCCTACCCCGACGGGCACCAGGCCCTCTTCGGCGTCGACTTCTCGGTCGCGCGCGGCGAGCGGGTCGCGCTGCTCGGCCCCAACGGCGCCGGGAAGACGACCCTCGTGCTCCACCTCAACGGCATCCTGACCGGCGGCACCGGCACCGTGACGGTCGCCGGGCTGCCGGTGGACGCCGCGCACATGGCCGAGATCCGGCGCCGCGTCGGGATCGTCTTCCAGGACCCCGACGACCAGCTGTTCATGCCGACCGTGCGGGAGGACGTGGCGTTCGGCCCCGCGGCGGCCGGGCTGCGGGGCCCCGAGCTGGAGGAGCGGGTGGACCGGGCGCTGGACCGGGTCGGCATGCGGGAGTTCAAGCACCGGCCCCCGCACCACCTCTCCTTCGGCCAGCGCCGCCGGGTGGCGGTGGCGACCGTGCTGGCCATGGAACCGGAGATCCTCGTGCTGGACGAGCCGTCCTCCAACCTCGACCCCGCCTCCCGCCGCGAGCTGGCCGACATCCTGCGCTCGCTGGACGTCACGGTCCTGATGGTCACCCACGACCTGCCCTACGCCCTGGAGCTGTGTCCCCGCGCCCTCGTCCTCAGCGACGGTGTCATCGCGGCGGACGGGCCGACCGCCGACCTGCTCTGCGACGCCGAGCTGATGCGCGCCCACCGCCTGGAGCTGCCCTTCGGCTTCGATCCGCGCTCCGCGCGCACGGGCGCGTGACGCGGGCGGCAACATCGATGTAACGATCGTGACGAGGTGGCCCCGCCCAGGAATCGCAGGCGAAAACCCCGCGTTGCAGCCACTGTCGCAGGCGAGCCGAAGGAGAGCAGGGCGTGGACGTCGACGTGCACGGCACAGTGGCCGAGGGCTTCGAGCCGGTCCGGGACGCGTTCGCGAAGAACTTCGCGGCGCTCGGGGACCGGGGTGCGGCGGTCTCCGTCCACCGGGACGGGCGCAGGGTCGTGGACCTGTGGGCCGGCACCCGTGACCTCGACGGCACGGCCCCCTGGGAGCGCGGCACCGCCCAGGTCGTGCGCTCGGCGACCAAGGGCGTCGCCGCCGCCGTACCGCTGCTGCTGCACCAGCGCGGGGAGCTGGACCTGGACGCGCCGGTCGGAACGTACTGGCCCGAGTTCAAGGCGCACGGCAAGGACCGGGTGCTGGTCCGGCACGTGCTGGGCCACCGGGCCGGGCTGCCGGTCCTGGACACCCCGCTGACCCCGCAGGAGGCGCTGGACCCCGCGCGCGGCCCCGAGGCCGTCGCCGCGCAGGCCCCCGTCTGGGAACCGGGCACCGACCACGGCTACCACGCGCTGACCTACGGCTGGCTGGTCGACGAGCTGGTGCGCCGGGTCACCGGCGGGCGGGGCACGGGCGAGTGGATCGCGGACGAGATCGCCGGTCCCCTCGGCCTCGATCTGTGGCTGGGCCTGCCGGCCGCCGAGGAGGCGGCGGGCCGGGCCGGCCGCGTGGGCCGGGTCGCGGACCCGGAACCCTCCGGCGGCCTCCGGCTGCGCCCCAAGCGGTCGGTCGCCGAGGCCTACGCCGACCCCGCATCCCTCACCCGCCGCGCCTTCGCCGCGATCACGCCGTTCCCCGACCAGAACGACCCGGCGTACCGGGCGGCGGCCCTGCCGGCGACCAACGCCGTGGCGACCGCCGACGGGCTGGCCCGGTTCTACGCCGCCCTGATCGGCGAGGTCGACGGCGTGCGGCTGTTCACGCCGGAGACGGTCGAGCTGGCCAGGACCGAGGAGTCGGCGGGCCCGGACCGGGTCCTGGTGGTCGGCACCCGCTTCGGCCTCGGCTACATGCTGCACGGCAGCGCGTCCCCGTTCCTCGCCCCCGGCTCCTTCGGCCACCCGGGCCGCGGCGGCGCCCTGGGCTTCGCCGACCCGGAGTCCGGCATCGCCTTCGGCTATGTCACCAACGGCTTCCGCACGTCGGTGACGGCCGACCCGCGGGCGCAGGCGCTGATCCGGGCGGTACGGACGTCGCTGACCGCGGGCTGAGCGTCCCCCGGGCACGGCACGGCACGCGCCGCTCGGGTCCACGGCCACCGCCCACCCCTCCGGCACGCGACGCCCGGGTCCGTGGCCGTCGCCCACCCGTTCCGGCGCGGGCGGGCGGCGCCGCGCCGGACGACCGGCGGTCGCGCGGTGGACGACCGGCGGACGGGCGGCGGTCGCGCGGTGCGCCGGTCAGACGTGGATCGGGTGGGAGATCCGTCCCGACGCCTCGTCGATCTCTCCGTGCGCCTTGGTGAGCAGCTGCATCGCCAGCTCGTTCAGCGCCCGCGCCCCGGCGATCTCCTCGCCGACCCGCGGCTGATTCGCGTCGGAGTGGTGGCGGTTGGCGTGCCCGTGTGCCCGTACCTCGGTGCCGTCGGGCAGGCGCACCATCGCCGCCGCTTTGGTGTGCTGCTCGTCCTCCATGAACTCCAGCTCGACATGCCATCCCACAGCGGTGTGCATCATGACGATCACCTCCGGAACCGTTGCTTCCAGGGTGCTCCTCGCAGGCGCCGCACGCACGCGCCGCGGCACCCCCGTCCGCCGGTCACCCGGCGCGCAGCAGCAGTGCGACGGCGACGCCAAGGAGTCCTGCCGCCGGCACCCGGGGAGCACCGAACCGCTCCTTGAAGAACAGCGCCCCGATGGCGGCGCCGACCAGGAATCGAGGACTCCCGCAGGGCGGCGACCGGCGCCGACTCGGCGCGGACGGGCGGCACCGTCCCCTGGACGGTCACCAGCGGCGTCACGAGGAGTGTTCGCGCACGTCCACCAGGCTGGCTCCGGCGTGGGCGACGAGGTCCTTCGGCGCGATCGGGAAGACGGCGTACGGCGTGCCGGCGGCGGCCCAGACGAGGTCGTGGGCGAGCAGGGAGCGGTCGGCCAGGACCCGGGTGGCGGTGCGGTGGCCGAAGGGCGGCACGCCGCCGATGGCGTATCCGGTGGTCTCCCGCACGACCCCGGCGTCGGCGCGCGTGACCTTCCCGGCGCCGAGTTCCCGCCGCACCCGCTCCAGGTCGACCCGGGAGGCCCCGTCCATCAGGACCAGCACGGGCACCCCGTCGGCGGCGAAGATCAGCGACTTGCAGATCTGGCTCAGCTCGCAGCCGATCGCGGCGGCGGCCTCGGCGGCGGTACGGGTGGCCTCCGGGAACCGCCGGACCCGGTCGGCCAGCTCCCCGATCCCCAGCGCCCTCAGCGCCTCGGCGAAGCGGGGGTGCGCGGCGGAGCCGTCGGTGCCCTTGGTGTTGTCGGTGGTGGTCATGGAGCGCACGCTAACGGTCCGTGCAGAGGCCATGCGACCGGATTGTCCGGCCGGCCGGTGCGGGACGCCCCGTCCCCACGGGGCCCTCACCGGCCGGCCGGGTCAGCGGGGGCGCGTCAGGCGCGCACCAGCTCCCGTTCGCCCTCGGGATCGTCCAGGGCCCGCAGGCCCTCGCCCTCGACGTCCACGTTGGGCAGGGCGCGGTCCAGCCACCTCGGCAGCCACCAGGCCTTCTTGCCGAGCAGGGCCAGGACGGCCGGGACGATGGCCATGCGGACGACGAACGCGTCGAAGAGGACGGCGACCGCCAGGCCGAAGCCGATCATCTTGACCATGGCCTCGCTGGAGCCGATGAAGCCCGCGAAGACCGCCATCATGATGACCGCGGCGGCCGTGACCACCCGGGCGCCGTGCTTGAAGCCGGTCACCACCGCCTGGGCGGGCTTCTCGCCGTGGACGTGGGCCTCCCGCATCCGGGTGACCAGGAAGACCTCGTAGTCCATGGCCAGGCCGAAGACCACGCCCACCATGAAGATCGGCATCATCGACATGACCGGGCCGGTCTCCTCGACGCCCATCAGGCCGGCCAGCCAGCCCCACTGGAAGACCGCCACGACGGCGCCCAGTGCGGCGAGCACGCTCAGCAGGAAGCCGAGGGCCGCCTTCAGCGGGACCAGGATCGAGCGGAACACCACGATCAGCAGCAGGAACGCCAGGCCCACCACCAGCACCAGGTACGGCACCAGCGCGTCGTTCAGCTTCTCGCTCACGTCGATGTTCATCGCCGTGGAGCCCGTGACGAGGACCTCCGCACCGGTGTCGGACCGGATGTCGCCGCCCGCGTCACGGATGGCGTGCACCAGGTCCTCGGTCTGCACGGAGGACGGCTTGGAGTCCGGGATCACGGTGATCGTCGCCGTGTCACCGGCCTTGTTGGGCTGCGGCGGCGTCACCGCCACCACGTCCTTCAGCCCCTTGATCTCGTTCACCACGGTGCCGAACGCGGCCTGCGGGTCGTCGCTGCCCTTGGCGTCGGTGACCACCATCAGCGGGCCGTTGAAGCCGGGGCCGAAGCCCTCGGAGAGCAGGTCGTAGGCGCGGCGCTGGGTCGTGGACGTCGGCTGGGAGCCGTCGTCGGGCAGGCCCAGTTCGAGGTCCGCGGCCGGGATCGCCGCCGCGCCGAGACCGACGACGCCGAGCAGCAGGACCGCCAGCGGGCGCCGGACGACGAAGCTCGCCCACCGGGTGCCGAGGTTGGCCTTGGGCTGCGCACCGCCGTCGCCGGTGCCCGCCGTGCCGGCGCCCGCCGTGCCGGTGCCGTCGCTGCCGTCGCCGCCCTTGCCGGCGTCGCCCCGGCCGGTGGTGGGCCGGCCGGCGGTGGACCGGCCGCCGCCCAGCAGCCGGCTCTTGGCGCCCGCGGGCTTGACCCGGCGGCCGGCGTATCCGAGCAGTGCGGGGATCATCGTCAGGGCGATGACGACCGCGATGGCGACCGTGCCCGCCGCCGCGACGCCCATCTTGGTGAGCATCGGGATGTTGACGACGGCGAGGCCCACCAGGGCGATGACCACCGTCAGGCCGGCGAAGACCACCGCCGAGCCCGCGGTGCCGACCGCCCGGCCGGCGGCCTCCTCGCGCTCGCGGCCCTCGGCGAGTTCCGCGCGGTAGCGGGAGACGATGAACAGGGCGTAGTCGATGCCGACCGCGAGGCCGATCATCATGGCCAGGATGGAGGTGGTGGAGCCCAGGTCGAGGACGCTCGCCAGGGCCGTGATCGTCGAGACGCCGATGCCCACGCCGATCAGGGCGGTCAGCAGCGGCAGGCCCGCCGCGACCAGGGAGCCGAAGGTGATGACGAGGACGACGGCGGCGACCGCGATGCCGATGACCTCGGTGGCGCCGGTGTGCGGCACCGCCTGGAGCGCGTCACCGCCGATCTCCACGGTCAGCCCGGCGTCCCGCGCATGCTCGGCGGCGTCCTTCAGCGCGTCCTTGCTGGACTCCTCCAGTTCCATGCCGGGGACGTCGTAGCGCACCGAGGCGTAGGCGACGGTGCCGTCCCGGCTGACGGCCTGGCCGGTGTAGGGGTCGGTGACGGAGGCGACCTCGGAGCCGTCGGACAGCTCCTGGACGGTCTTCTCCACGGCCGCCTTGTTGTCGGCGTCCGTCATCTTCTCGCCGTCCGGCGCCTTGAAGACGACCCGTGCGGTCGCCCCGTCGGCGCTGCTGCCGGGGAAGCGCTCCTCCAGCAGGTCGAAGGCCTTCTGGGCCTCGGTGCCGGGGATGGAGAAGGAGGCGGTGCCGGCGGGCGGGGCGCCGGCCGCGCCGACACCGGCGAGGGTCAGCAGCGCCACCCATATCAGGGCGACGAAGTGCCGTCGCCGGAAGGCGAGCCGGCCGAGTTTGTAGAGGAACGTGGCCACGGAGGCGTACTCCCGGTCAGTCGTGGTCTTCAGGGCAGGGGGGATCAGCCCGACGACGTGAGCGGCTGCGTCAGGGTGGGCTTGGGTGGGGAGGGGTCAGCCGGTGGTGACGCCGAGGGCGGGGAGGACCACGGCGTCGATGTACGAGGTGAGGTACGCGGGCGTCGGCGGCTGGTCGTCCAGCAGCGTGCGGGTGGCGAACCCGCCGACCAGCATCGGCAGCAGGAAGTCCAGCGCCGGGCAGTCGGCCCGCAACTCGCCCCGGTCGACGGCGCGTTGCAGCAGGCGCCGGAACTCTGCCATCTCCGGTTCGACGAGCTGTTCCCGGAAGGCCTGCCGCAGGTCCGGGTTCTGGTGGAGCGCCATGGCCACACCCCGCATCAGCGCGGAGTTCTGCGCCATCGTGCACTCGTCCTCTCGGGCCATCAGGGCGTGCAGGTCACCGCGGAGCGACCCGGTGTCGATCGTGTCGATCTCGACCGGCTTGTTGTGCCGGATCGCCTTGACGACCAGCTCGGCCTTGCCGCCCCACTGGCGGTAGAGCGTGGCCTTGCTGGAGCGGGTGCGCGCGGCGACGGCGTCCATGGTCAGGGCGTCGTAGCCGACCTCGCGGAGGAGGTCGAGCACGGCGCCGTACAGCTCGGCCTCGCGCTCGGGGGTGAGCCGGCTGCGCCGCGTCGACGCGGTCTCGGCCATCTCCGTCTCCCCTCCACTCGGAACGACACGGTTTCGTACATGAGCATCGTATCCCCCGCCCAAGCGAAACGAAACGGTTTCGTTCGTGTTCTGGGTCACGGTTGTCAGCTCCTCATAAGTTGCTGCCGCCCTGCCCGCGGAAAAGCATGGGAAAGGTGAGCTATCTGCGCTTTCCGCACCTCCACGCCGACCTGCTGTGCTTCGTCGCCGAGGACGACCTCTGGCTCGCCCCGCTGGACGGGAGTGACACGTCCGGCCGCGCCTGGCGGCTCACCGTCGACCGCACCAAGATCGGCCATCCCCGCTTCTCGCCCGACGGCCGCCACATCGCGTACAGCAGCTGGCGCACCCTGGTGCCGGAGGTGCACGTCGTGCCGGTGGACGGCGGGCCGGGACGCCGGCTCAGCCACTGGGGCAGCCTGGACGCGCGCGTGTGCGGCTGGGCGCCGCCCGACGGGGACACCGGCGCCGCCGTCCTCGCCGTCTCCTCCCACGACGAGCCCTTCTCCCACCTGACCTGGGCCTACAAGATCGACCCGGCCGGGGACCCCGGCCGCAAGCTGCCCTGGGGGCCGGTCTCCGACATCCAGGTCGCCGACGTCGAAGGGGAGCGCAGGACCCTGCTGCTGACCGGCACCCCGCCGCACGAGCCCGCCTCCTGGAAGCGTTACCGGGGCGGGGCCACGGGCCGGCTGTGGCTGCACGGCCGGCGGCTGCTCGACGACCTCGACGGGCACCTGGCCTGCCCGATGTTCGTCGGCGGCCGGATCGCCTTCCTCTCCGACCACGAGGGCGTCGGCAACCTCTACTCCTGCGCCCCCGACGGCTCCGACCTGCGCCGCCACACCGACCACGACGCCTTCTACGCCCGGCACGCCGCCAGCGACGGCACCCGGGTGGTCTACCAGTGCGCCGGCGACCTGTGGATCGTGGACGACCTCGCGCCGGACTCCGGGCCGCGCCGGCTCGACGTGCGGCTGAGCGGGCCGCGCGCGGGGCGGCGGACGTACCAGGTGCCCGCCGCGCAGCACGTGGGCGGCCTGTCCGTGGACGAGACGGGCCGGGCGAGCGCCGTCGTCGTACGCGGCAGCCTGTACTGGCTCACCCACCGGGACGGTCCCGCGCGCACCCTCTCCGACACGCCCGGGGTGCGGGTGCGGCTGCCGGAGATGCTCGGTGCGAGCGGGCGGATCGCCTACGTCACGGACGCGGACGGCGAGGACGCCGTGGAGATCGCCTACCTGCCGCGCGCGACCGGCGGGCGGGAGCCGCGGCGGCTCGCCTCGGGGCGGCTGGGCCGGGTGCTCGAACTGGTCTCCGACCCCGAGGGCGAACGGCTGGCCGTCGCCTCGCACGACGGGCGGCTGCTGCTGCTCGACGTGGCCGAGGAGCGCCTGGACGAGGGTGACGAGAACGGCGGCGGGACGGGTGGGAGTCACGGCGACGGCGGCAGCGGGGAGCGGGATGACGCGGAGGTCGTCGAGGACGCGGAGGTCACCGAGCTGATCCGGTCGATCAACGGGCCCGTGCGCGACCTCGCGTTCTCGCCGGACGGCGCGTGGCTGGCCTGGTCGCATCCCGGGATCGGGCGGTCGCTGCGGGACATCAAGATCGCCCGGATCGGCGACCGCTTCGTCGTGGACGTCACCGACGGCCGGTTCGAGGACGAGAACCCGGTGTTCACCCGGGACGGCCGCTACCTGGCGTTCCTGTCCTGGCGCGGCTTCGACCCGGTGTACGACGTGCACACCGGCGACCTGTCCTTCCCGCTGGGCTGCCGCCCCTATCTGGTACCGCTGTCCTCGGCCACCCCCTCCCCCTTCGCACTGAACCCCGAGGGCCGCCCGGCCGCCGGGGGCCTGGACCCGCTCGAGGACGGGCCCGGCGAGGGCGGCGCGGTGACCGTCGAGGTGGAGGGCCTGGCCAGCCGGGTGACGCCGTTCCCGGTGACCGCCTCCAAGTACTCCGCCCTGCATCCGGTCGCGGGCGGCGGGCTGGTGTGGCTGCGCTGGCCGATCTCCGGGGCCCTCGGCGAGACCTTCGCCAACCCGAACGATCCCAGCGAGCGGCCCACCCTGGAGCACTTCAGCCTCGCCAAGACCAAGAAGTCCGAACTCGTCGACCACCTGGACTGGTTCCGGGTCAGCGGCGACGGCACCCGGCTGGTCCTGCTCGACGAGGGCGACCTGCGGGCGGTCCCCGCCACCGAGCCCGGCGACAGCGACTCGACCACCTGGATCGACCTGCGCCGCATCCTGCACCAGGTCGACCCGGCAGCCGAGTGGCGGCAGGCCTACGCGGAGGCCGGGCGGCTGATCCGCGACCACTTCTGGGAGCCGCACATGTGCGGCATCGACTGGGACGGCGTACTGGCGCAGTACCGGCCGCTGGTCGAACGGGTCGCCTCCCCCGACGACTTCGCCGACCTGCTGCGCGAGGTCCTGGGCGAGCTGGGCACCTCGCACGCCTACGTCTCCCCCGCACGCCGCAACGAGGGGCCGGCGCACTACCAGCGCTGGCAGGGCCTGCTGGGCACCAACTTCGTGTGCCGGGACGGCCGGTGGGTGGTCAAGCGGATCCTGCCCGGCGACTCCTCCGACTCCCGGGCCCGCTCCCCGCTGGCCGGCACCGGCATCCGCGAGGGCGCGGTGCTGACCCATGTCGACGGCCGCCCGGTGGACCCGGTGTCGGGGCCGTATCCGCTGCTGGCGGCGGCGGGCGGTACGACGGTGGAGCTGACCTTCGCCCCCGCCGAGGGCGACGGCCCGGCCCGCCGGGTCGCGATCGTGCCGCTCGTCGACGACCGGCCGCTGCGCTACCAGGACTGGGTGGCCAAACGCCGTGAGGTGGTCCGGGAGTTGAGCGGCGGACGCTGCGGCTATCTGCACATCCCGGACATGGGCGGCTCGGGCTGGGCGCAGTTCAACCGCGACCTGCGCATGGAGGTCTCCCGGCCCGCACTCATCGTGGACGTGCGCGGCAACGCGGGCGGGCACATCAGCGAACTCGTCATCGAGAAGCTGACGCGGACGATCCTGGGCTGGGACCTGACGCGCAACGCCCAGCCGGTGTCGTACACCTCGAACGCGCCGCGCGGGCCGGTGGTGGCGCTGGCGGACGAGGCGACGTCCTCCGACGGCGACATGATCACGGCGGCGTTCAAGCTGCTGAAGCTGGGGCCGGTGGTCGGGCAGCGCACCTGGGGCGGGGTGGTCGGCATGACCGGCCGGCACCGGCTCGGCGACGGCACGGTGATCACGGTGCCGATGAACGCAGCCTGGTTCGACGCCTACGGGTGGTCGGTGGAGAACCGGGGCGTCGAACCCGACGTGCCGGTGCTGCGCACCCCCCTGGACTGGGCCGAGGGCCGCTACCCGGTGCTGGAGGAGGGCGTCCGGCTGGCCCTGGAGCTGCTGGAGACCAACCCGCCCGCGACACCCCCGGACTACCGCGACGCCCCGAACCGCTCCCGCCCCCCGCTCCCGCCGCGCCCCTGACGGTCCCGCCTCCCGGACACGGTGCCGGCCCCGGACACGGTGCGGCCCCGGAAGCGGTGCCGGCCCCGGACGGGGAGCCGATCGCGTCGGGTGCCGGGCACGTGGAAGGGGCGCCGCTCCGGGATCGGAGAGGCGCCCCTTGCCGCTCAGCGGCGTGCGTCAGGCGTCGTAGTCCGCGTTGAAGCGGTCCTCCGAGTCCTGACGGTCGCGGCGCATGGGCTGGTCCATGTCGTCGTCGTCACGACGGCGACCGCGCTCGCCACGGTTCTGCAGCTGCTCCTTGGCCTGGTCGGCCTTCTGCCGGCCCTGCTGCTGCCACTGCTCGGACTTCTCCTGGAACTGGTCCTTCATACCCATGTGGGTTCACTCCTGGGTGAGATCGGGCCCGACCCGATTGAGTGGGCCGGGCTCGATCAGATTCACACGGGCGGTGACCCTGCGCATGTCGATCACTTACGTTCCGTAGCGGCCAGGCTCCGCCGCTGTTCGTCGGCGGCGCCGCCCGCCCCGACCAGGCCCGTGCGCATGCCGGTCAGGCGGTCGGCGAAGCGCCGCATCTCGCGCTGGCCGACGGTCCCGATGACCCCGGGGAGGTAGCCGCGCACGCCCTGCATGCCGCGCAGCCACCACTGCCCGTAGACATGGCTCGCGCGCCGCTCGACGCCCTCCACGAGCCGGTCGACGGCCGGGCCCAGCGGATAGGTCTTGTTCGACGGCCACGGCAGCCGCTGCCGCAGCTCGCGCATGACCTCGTCCTGGTCGGCGCCGCGCACCATGTCGGTGTCGGTCCACGACAGATAGCCGACCCCGACGCGCACGCCCCGGTAGCCGACCTCGGCGCGCAGGCTGTGCGCGTACGCCTCCACACCGGACTTGGAGGCGCAGTAGGCCGTCATCATCGGCGCGGGCGTGATCGCGGCGAGGGAGGCGATCTGGAGCAGGTAGCCACGGCTCTCGATCAGCGCCGGCAGGAAGGCGCGGGCCGTGACCGCCGAGCCGATCAGGTTGACCTCGATCACCCGGCGCCAGGCCTCGGGGTCGGAGTCGACGAACGGACCGCCGGTGGCGACGCCCGCGTTGGCGACCACGATGTCGACCTTGCCGAACCGCTCCTTGACCTCGCCGGCCACCCGCGCCATCGCCTCGTGGTCGGTGACGTCGGCGTGCCAGTGGTCGCTCTCGCTGTGCAGCCGCGAGGAGACCTGCTTGAGCGCGTCCGGCTCCAGGCCGACCAGCGCCACCTTGGCGCCGCGCGCGGACAGCTTGCGGGCGAGCAGCTCCCCGACGCCCCGCGCCGCACCGGTGACGACGGCGACCTGCCCTTCCAGGCTGACCCTTCTCATGCGCTCTCCTCGACTCGTGCCGTGTGCTCGGTCCGTATGTGGGTGCTCGCCAGTGTGCGTATCTTCCCGGTGACCACCTCGGGCGCCTCGACCGGCGTCATGTGGCCGACGCCCGGCAGTTCGGTGACGCCCCGGCAGTCGGGCAGCGCGGCGGCCAGCCGGCGGGCGTGCACCGGCGGGGTCAGCCGGTCCGCCGAGCCGACCAGCACCTCGGTCGGCGCCCGCAACTCCCGTACGCCGTGGTCCAGATCGAGCAGGTCGAGCACCTGCGACCAGGCGTGGCGCACCCGGCGCGGGCAGGCGTGCACGATGCGGGCGCAGGCCTCCACCATGTCCGGCGCCGAACGCGGGCCCATGGTCCCGTACTTGAGGATGCGCCGGGCGACGGGGGTGACCGGGCCGAGGGGTGCCCGGGAGCCGAGGACGCGCCGGGTCAGCCAGGTCCGCACCCGGCCCTCCCGCAGCGGTATCACCGTCGAGGACGCCACCAGCCGGGAACTGCCCGTGCTGCACAGCAGGACGGCCGCCGCGTGCTCGCGCACCGCGGGGCGCCCGGCGGCGGCCATGAGCGTCATGCCGCCCATGGAGTGCCCGACGAGCACGGCCCGTTCACCGGGCGCGAGGGTCGCCTTCAGGACGGCTTCCAGGTCGTCGGCGAGCGCGTCGGTGCCGCAGGCCGGGCTCGCCGGGCTGCGTCCGTGGCCGCGCTGGTCGTAGGCGATCACTCGGTGGCCGTCGGCGAGGGCGCGGATCTGCGCGGCCCAGAAGGCGGTCGAGCAGGTCCAGCCGTGCGCGAGCACCACCGCCGGGGCGGCCGGGTCGTCGACGGGTCCGTGCACCTCGACGTGGAGACGGGCACCGTCGGCGGAGACGGCGGTCAGTTCGCGGACCGGGGCGGGCGGGGCGTACGGCCCGGAGGCCACGGCGGCCGGCCGGCTCACGCGCTCACCTCTTCCGCCGGGGCCGTGCCCGCCGCCGTCTTCCGGGCGGCCGGGCGCAGCACCTCGTACTCCGCCAGGTCCACCCGGCGCGTGGCGCGGCGGAACTCGGCGGTCGTGCCGGGCCAGATGGTGGTGTTGCGGCCCTGGGCGTCCAGGTACCAGCTGGTGCAGCCGCCGGTGTTCCACACCGTGCGCTTCATGCGCTCCTGCACCCGGTGGTTCCAGGCCTCCACGGCGGCGGGGCGGGCGTCGAGGGCGACGCGCCCGCCGAGGACGTTCAGCTGGCGCAGGTAGTCGGCCATGTAGTTCAGCTGGGACTCGATCATGAGGATCATCGAGGAGTTCCCGAGGCCGGTGTTGGGCCCGATGATCGTCATCCAGTTCGGGAAGCCGGCCGCCGAGGCGCCGCGCAGCGCCTCCATGCCGCCCTTCCAGGTCTCGGCGAGGGTGTGCCCGTCGGCGCCGACGACCCGCTCGGCGATCGGCATGTCGGTGACGTGGAAGCCGGTGCCGAAGATGACGGCGTCGGCCTCGGTCTCGGTGCCGTCGGCGGCGACGAGGGTGGAGCCGCGCACCTCGCTCAGTCCGCCGGTGACCAGATCCACGTTCGGCCGGGCGAGCGCCGGATAGTAGTCGCTGGAGAGCAGGATGCGCTTGCAGCCGATGCGGTAGTCGGGGGTCAGCTTGGCGCGCAGGGCCGGGTCCTTGATGGCGCGGGCCATGTTGCGCTTGGCCAGCTGCTCGACGAAGCCCAGTTCGCCGGGGTGCTTGGTGAACGCCTGGACCTGCAACTCCCGGATGCCCCACAGCAGTCCGCGGCGCAGCTGGGTGGTGACCGGCAGCGCCCGGTGCAGGGCGCGTTCGGCGCCGCTGATGGCGCGGTCCATGCGGGGCATGACCCAGGCGGGGGTGCGCTGGAAGAGGGTCAGGCGCCCGACCTTCGGCTGGATCGACGGCACGATCTGGATGGCCGAGGCACCGGTGCCGATCATCGCGACGCGCTTGCCGGTGAGGTCGTAGTCGTGGTCCCAGCGGGCGGAGTGGAAGACCTTGCCGGGGAAGGTGTCCAGGCCGGGGATGTCGGGGATCTTGGGGTCGGACAGCGGCCCGGTGGCGGAGACGACGACGTCGGCGGTGAGGTTCCCGCTCGCGGTCTCGATCTCCCACCGCAGGTTCTCGGCGTCCCAGGCCATCCGCTTCACCTCCGAGTCGAAGCGGATGTGGGGGCGCAGGCCGAAGGTGTCGGCCACGTGCTCCAGGTAGGCCCGGATGTGCCGCTGGCCGGAGAAGGTGCGCGGCCAGTCGGGGTTGGGCGCGAAGGAGAACGAGTACAGGTGGGACGGCACGTCGCAGGCGCACCCGGGGTAGCTGTTGTCCCGCCAGGTTCCGCCCACGCTCCCGGCCCGCTCCAGGACGACGAAGTCGGTGATCCCCTCGCGGCGCAGCCGCACGGCGGCGCCCAGCCCGCCGAACCCGGACCCGACCACCGCTACGCGTACATGCTTGTGCTCGGCCATCCAGACGCCTCCACGCATCGCTGTTGACCCTGCTGACTCACTGACCGTGCCAGTGAACACTGGCGCAATGGGGAGAGTAGAGGAGGCGGCTACCGATGGGTAGGGGGGCGACGAAAGAAAGTTACCGGCGGTACACCGTAAGGTCGGGGACGTGACCGACAAGCGCGAGTACCGCATGGAGGAACTGGCCCGGCTGGCCGGGATCACGGTGCGCACCCTGCGCTTCTACCGCGAACGCAAGCTCATCCCGCCGCCCCGCCGCGAGGGCCGGATCGCCTGGTACGACGACCACCACCTGGCCCGTCTGCGCACCATCGCGGCGCTGCTGGAGCGCGGCCACACCCTCAGCGGCATCGCGGAACTCGCCGACGCCTTCGACCACGGCCGCGACGTCGGCGACCTGCTCGGCCTCGGCGAGCCCACCGAGGAGACCCCGGTCCGCCTGACCCCCGAGGAACTCGCCGCCCGCTTCGAGGGCCAGGTCACCCCCGAGAACCTCGCCGCCGCGATGGAGCTGGGCTACGTGGGCACCGACGGCGACGAGATCGTCCACATCAGCCGCCGCCTGCTCGACGTCTCCTCCGCCCTGGTCCGCGAGGGCATTCCGCTCGCCGAGGTGCTCGACGCCGGCCGGCGCGTGAGGGTGCACGCCGACGCCATGGCGGAACTCTTCGCCGGCCTGATCCTGCGCCACGCCCCGGAGGAGGATCTCCACCGCCTGCGCCCCCTGGCCCGCAGCGTGGTGGAGGCGGAGCTGTCCCTGGCCCTGGACCGGCGGCTGCGCAAACCCGGGGAGCGGGGTCAGCGCTCGTAGACGACGGTCACCGGCGCGTGGTCCGACCAGCGCTCGGCGTGCGTGGCGGCACGTTCGACGACGCCCTTGACGGCCCGCGCGGCCAGACCCGGCGTCGCCATCTGGTAGTCGATGCGCCAGCCGGAGTCGTTGTCGAAGGCCCGCCCCCGGTACGACCACCAGGTGTACGGCCCGGTGACGTCCGGGTGCAGGGCCCGCAGCACGTCGACGTACCCGCCCTCGGCCGGGTCGAGCACCCGGCCGAGCCACTGGCGCTCCTCCGGCAGGAAGCCGGAGTTCTTGGTGTTGCCGCGCCAGTTCTTCAGATCGGCCTCGCGGTGGGCGATGTTCCAGTCGCCGCAGACGACCACCTCCCGGCCGCCGGCGGCGGCGCGCTCGCGCAGCTCCTTGAGGTAGGCGAGGAACTCGCCCATGAAGCGCACCTTCTCCTCCTGCCGCTCGGTGCCGACCTCGCCGGAGGGCAGGTAGAGGGAGGCGACCGTCACACCGGGCAGGTCGGCCTCGACGTACCGGCCGCTGCCGTCGAACTCGGACGAGCCGAAGCCGACCTGGACGCGGTCCGGCTCCCGGCGGGTGTACAGCGAGACACCGGCGCGGCCCTTGGCGGCGGCCGGGGCGTGCGTGACGTGCCAGCCGTCGGGCGTGCGGACGTGCTCCGGCAGCTGGTGCGGCTCGGCGCGCACCTCCTGGAGGCACACCGCATCGGCTTCGGTCCCGGCGAGCCACTCCACGAAGCCCTTCTTCGCGGCGGCTCGCAGCCCATTGACATTGACGGAGGTCACGGTAAGCACCCGGGCACGATACCGGCACACTGGACGAGGTCCCGTTTTCGATCGCATCAATATACGGTAGGCAGCATGTTCATTCGCCGGGTCTCCTTCGACCACCCCGACGCCGTGAAGCTCAACGACGCGGTCCAGGCCGAGTACGCCGTCCGCTACGGCGACGACGGCGACGCCACCTACCTGGAACCGTCGCACTTCATACCCCCGAGGGGCCTGTACCTGCTCGCCTACGACGAGGACGGCGTCCCGGTCGCCTCGGGCGGCTGGCGCACCCAGGACGCGAGCGAGGAGAACTACCGGGACGGCGACGCCGAGCTGAAGCGGATGTTCGTCATAGAGCAGATGCGCGGCCGGGGGCTGGCCCGCCGCATCCTGGCCGCCCTGGAGGAGGACGCCCGCGCCGCGGGACGCCGCCGCATGGTCCTGGAGACCGGCACGAAGCAGCCGGAGGCGGTCGCCCTGTACGCCTCCAGCGGCTACGAGCCGTGCGAGAAGTTCGGCTACTACCGCTTCCACGAGGACAGCCTCTGCTACGCGAAGCAGCTGTAGGCGGGCGCGCCCGGACCGGCGAGGCGGTGAACGGCACAGGGCCCCGTGGACGTCTCCAACGTCCACGGGGCCCTTGGGCACGGGGCAGCCGGCCGGGTGCCCGGTGGGGCCGTCAGCCGCCGATGCCGGCCTTGCGGCGGCGCGAGACGGCGAACAGCACGGCGCCGGCGGCCAGGGCCAGCGTGGCGCCGCCCGCGGCGAGCAGGGCGGTGGAGCCGGTGGAGGCCAGGCCGCCCTGGGGCGAGTCACCGCCGCCGGTTCCCCCGCCGGACCCGGCGGCGGCGGAGCCGTCGCCGCCCGTGCCGCCCCCGGTTCCGGTGGAGCCGCCGTCCGTGGCACCCGAGCCGCCGGTGGAGCCGTCGCCACCCGTGGCGCCGCCGTCCGCTCCGCCGGTCGAGCCGCCGGTGTCGCCCGGGGTCTCCTCGTCACCGGTGCCGTTCAGCACGATCCAGCCGTCGTCGTTGGAGGGGTCGCCCTCCCAGGGGTCGTCGTACTCGGGGAGCGCGATCCTGCCCTTGGCGCCCTCGACGACCTCGTCGACGCGCAGCACGAAGCGGAAGGTGCGCCGGTCGTCCTCGAGGAACGGGGTGTCGGCGAAGCACCGGTACTCGGACGGGGTGCCGCCGTTCATGGGCCGGCAGGGGCTCTGCACGACACTGGCGCCCTCGGGGATCTGCACGCTGAAGCCCAGCGGCTCGCCGCCCGAGCGGAGCGCCCCGATCCAGGCGGGCCCGTGGTTGGCCAGGGCGACGTCGACCGCGACGGTCTCGCCCTTCCCGGCGGCGACGCGCGCGCCGGTCAGGTCCAGGTCGTAGGTGTTCTTGGTGGCGAGGTCGACCTCGGCGTACTTGACGTAGTCGCCGGGGTTGCCGCCGCCGACCGCCTTCAGGGTGAGCGTCCGGCCCTTGCCGGGGCGGTAGTCGGCGCCGGCCCGCAGCTCGCCGGTGTCCTCGGCGCCGACCGCGTCGAAGCCGTAGTGGAAGATGTCGCCGAGCGCGAAGCCGGCGGTCTCGACCCGGACCGGCTCGCTCAGCTCGTAGGCCGTGTCCGGCAGGAACTCGCCCTCGAAGGTGCACAGGGCGACCTTCTGATAGCGGATCAGGTCGTCCCTGTTCTCCTCGGCGTACGCGCAGTTGCCGTACGAGTCGGGGAAGGACAGTCCGCGGGAGCCGGCGAAGCGCAGCACGACGCCGTCGGCCGGCATGCTGCCGACGTTGCGGAAGCCGAGGGTGGCCTGGTAGGTGTCACCGGCCTCGAAGCCCTTCGGCTCGGCCGGGAGCTTCTTCTTCAGCAGCTCGGGGCCGCCGACCAGGACGTCGACGGTGTGCTCGGAGAACTCCAGGCCCTCTCCCTCGCCCGTGACCTCGATCGTGCCGAAGTCTCCGGCCTCGGCGCCGTCCTCGAGGTCCAGGCGGACACTCCAGCTCGGGTTGTGGGAGCTGCCCGGGTAGAGGTCGGTCTCGTCGCAGACCGCGACCAGGCCGTTGACGTCGCACGGCAGGTCGACGTCGGCGAAGCCCTTGAGCGCGGTGGCGTCGATGGTGATGGAGTAGCCGTCGTTGGGGATCGGCGGCGGGTCCTGGTCGCTGTCCGGGTCCCACTCCCCGGGGCCGGTGAGCCCGAGGCGGATCTGCGGCTCCCCGGGCTCGCTCTCGGTCCCGTCCAGTGCCAGGTCCACCTTGTCGGGACCGGTGATGGTGACCGGCAGCGGTGCCTCGGCGGCGTGCGCGGCCGAGGCCAGGCCGGCCGTGGCGAGCCCGGCGGCGGCCACCCCGGCCACTGCCGCGCGGCTCCACGGCGAGCGCAGGGAGCTCCGTCTCATGGTTCTTCTTCCGTTCCGCAGACGACAGGAAGGCGTCACCGTCACAGCGGTGACACCGTGCCCAGGTGACCTGCCGGGCGGAGGGAAGGTTGCGCGGCGCCGGATCACGGCTTTATCTCGGCCTTACGAGCCCGGGACGGCCCCAGGGAGGCCCCGGCCCGCTCCGGGGGAGGCCCCGGCCGGGACCCCGGCCGGCTCCAGGGGAAGGACGGCAGCGCCAGGGAAACGGCGAAGGTCCCGTCCGATCGTGATGATCGGACGGGACCTTCGTCAATGTGCGTGGACCTGAGGGGATTTGAACCCCTGGCCCCCTCGATGCGAACGAGGTGCGCTACCGGACTGCGCCACAGGCCCTTGCAACGAGTGAAACTTTAGCACCCCGATCGGCCTGCTCAAAAATCCGTTCCGGGAGCGGGGCCGCGGCGGGCGGGCGGGGCTATTCGTTCGCCGCCCGCGGGCGCTCGCCGTCCTCGTACTGGTCGAACAGCGGTGTGCGGCCCCGCTCCCGGGCGCGGCGTGCGGACGCCGCCCGGCGGGCGTCGCAGCCCGGCCGGTCGTCGGCGCGGGGGTCGGACGCGTCGGCACCGGGTTCCCGCGCGCCGTCGGCGGCGTCCGGGCCCTCCTCGGGGTCCGGTGCGGCGGCGCTGGAGCGGGCCGAGCTCCAGGCGTCCGGCGCGCCGAGGTCCACGTCGTTGGTGGCGCGGGGGGCGACCGGGGCGGTGACGTACGTCGGCAGCGGTACCGGTACCGGGTCCCAGCTGTCGCCGGCCTGGCCGGGGCGGCGCTGCCGCTCGCGCTGCTGGTCGACCCACTCGGCGTGGTCGGTCTGCTCGACCAGGGCCCGCCGGTCCGCGGCGAGCGCGGACAGGCCGGGGTCGGTCTCCGTGGCCGGGTCGTCCTCCGGCTCCTCGGCGTCGGCCTCGGCCGCCGCGTCGGCGACCGCCCGCCGGCGCGGCTGGCGGTCGCGGAGCCGCTGGGCGGCGGCCTCGGCCCTGCGGCGGTCCATCTGGTAGGTGAAGCGCCGGCGCTCCTGGGAGCGCAGGTAGGCGATGTACGCGCTGAGCAGGACCGCGGGGACGCCGGGTGCCCACAGGAAGGCGAGCCCGCCGACCGCCGCGACGATCGCGCCGAGCGTGAAGGCGAGGAACAGCACGGTGGTGGTGCGGCGCCGCCGGGCCAGGACCTTCGAGCGCCGGGCGCGGGCGGCCGCTTCGGCCCCGGCCGCGGAGCGGGCGGCCGGCACCGGCCTGCGGACCGGTGCCGGCCGGCCGACGGCGGAGGCGGTGGCGGGCGCGGCGGGGGCCGGCACGGACGGCCGGGTCTCGCGGCGGGTCTTGGACACGGCGAAGGCCCGGACGTCCACCGAGTCGGTGACGGCGTCCGGGTCGCCGGTGCCGGGCCCGCTGTCCTGCGCGGAACGCCCCCGCAGATCCTTGGCGTACCGGCGCTCCATGGCCGCCCGTCCGGACAGCAGCCGGATGGCGGTGCTGAAGCGTTCCGTCGGACGGGCCTCGTTCAGCTCGTCCTGCCTACGGAGCCACATCGGCACCAAGTAGGCGGCCCAGGCCCCGACGATGACTGCGTAGATGAGGCCGCTGCTGCTCACGCCTCACACCGTAGAGGGGTTTGCGTGAGGCCATCCGCCAATTGAGCCGGTGTGTCGCACGATCTGGCTGATATTTCGAGCTTTTTTTGTGATGGATGCGATCAGGCGGCCATCAGGGACCGGAAATTATCGGGCACCCCTGCGTCCCGGCACGTCCCGCCCTTCCGTTTATTTCGAACGTTCATTCAATTCCGGGGCCGGGCCGGGCGGGATTCCCCGGGGCGTTCGGCCGGGTCTCGCTCCGGGCGTTCCGGGTGCGTGTGCGGTGCCAGCGGCGCAGGAGCCCCTCGGGCACCTCCTCCGCGGTGAGCGCGAAGACGAGGTGGTCGCGCCAGCCGCCGTCGATGTGGAGATAACGCGGCCTGAGGCCCTCCTCGCGGAATCCGAGTTTCTCCACGACCCGGCGGCTCGGGCCGTTCTCCGGGCGAATGCAGACCTCGATGCGGTGCAGTCCGACGGTGCGGAAACAGTGGTCCACGGCCATCGCCACGGCCGTGGGCATCACCCCGCGGCCGGCCACCGCCTCGTCCACCCAGTAGCCGACGTGCCCGGAGCACATCGAGCCCCAGGTGATCCCGGCCACCGTCAGCTGGCCGACCAGCCGGCCCTGGTACTCGATCACGAACGGCAGCATCCGGCCGGCGTTCGCCTCCGAGCGCAGGTGCCGGACCATCTGGCGGTAGGTCGGCCGGTGGGCGACCGGCCCGCCGGGGCCGGGCGGCGGGATCGTCGCCTCCCAGGGCCGCAGCCAGTCGCGGTTGCGCCGGTTGACCTCACGCCAGGCCCGCTGGTCGCGCAGCTTTATGGGCCGGAGGACGATGTCGCCGTCCACCAGCTGCACCGGCCACGAAGGGCTGTTCAGCTCGCGCTCCCGCCGCTCGGTCGTGGATGGTCACCGCCGCGGATCTGGTCGACGGCGTGGGTCAGCAGCGGCTCCAGGACCGCCAGCCCGTCCTTCACGCCACCGCTCGAGCCCGGCAGGTTGACGATCAGTGTGCCCCGGGCCACACCCGCCAGGCCCCGGGAGAGCGCCGCCGTCGGCACCTTGTCCCGGCCGTACGCCCGGATGGCCTCGGCGATGCCCGGCACTTCGGTGTCGATCACCGCGCGGGTCGCCTCGGGGGTCCGGTCGGTGGGCGAGATGCCGGTGCCGCCCGTGGTGACGATCACGTCGTACCCGGCGTCCACGCCCGCGCGCAGGGCGGCCTCGACCGGGTCGCCGTCCGGGACGACCCGGGGGCCGTCGACCGCGAAGCCGAAGCGCTTCAGGCCGTCGGCGACCAGCGGGCCGCCCTTGTCCTCGTAGACCCCGGCGGCGGCTCGGTTGGACGCGGTCACGACCAGCGCGCGGTGGCTCATGACCGGCTCCAGTCGCCCGACTTGCCGCCCGTCTTCTCCAGCACCCGCACGTCCGTGATCACCGCTTCCTTGTCGACGGCCTTGACCATGTCGATCATGGTGAGCGCGGCGACGGAGACCGCGGTGAGCGCCTCCATCTCCACGCCCGTACGGTCCGTCGTCCTCACCGTGGCGGTGATCTCCACGGCGTCGTCCGCGACCGACAGGTCCAGTTTCACACCCGACACCGACAACGGGTGGCACAGCGGGATCAGATCCGGGGTGCGCTTGGCACCCATGATGCCCGCGATCCGGGCCGTGGCCAGCGCGTCGCCCTTCGGTACGCCCTCGCCGCGCAGCAGCTCGATCACCCGCGGCGAGACGAGGACGCGGCCGGCGGCGCGCGCGGTGCGTGCGGTCACGTCCTTGCCGGACACGTCGACCATGCGGGCGGCGCCCGCCTCGTCGATGTGGGTCAGCCGGTCCTGGGCCTGTCCGTCGTGGCCCTGTCGGTCCTGTCGGTCCTGCGTGCTCATGCTCGTGTGGCGCTCCCGGTCCGGGCCCTGCGCGGTGCGGCACGCGGGCCTGCTGTGCGCGACACGGTACCGCCAAGGCGGCGCCGTCAGCCGAGCAGGACCACCTGGACCTCGGTGCCGGGCTCGACGGACTCGGTGTCCTCGGCGACGACGATCAGCGCGTTCGCCTGTGCCAGGGCGGCCACCAGGTGCGATCCGGCGCCGCCGACCGGGGTCACCGCGGCGGTGTCGGCGTCGTACCGGCCGCGCAGGAACTGCCGGCGGCCCTTCGGCGAGGTCAGTGCCCCGTCGGCGGCCAGGGTGGCGGTCACCGTCGGGCGCCGCAGGTCGGGCAGGCCCATCAGGGCGCGGATGGCGGGGCGGACGAACAGCTCGAAGGAGACGTACGACGACACCGGGTTGCCGGGCAGGGCCAGCAGCGGGGTGTGGTCGGGGCCGACGGAGCCGAAGCCCTGCGGCTTGCCGGGCTGCATGGCCAGCTTGCGGAACTCCACGCCGCTGCCCGGCTCGTCCTCGTCGGCGACGTGCGCCAGCGCCTCCTTGACCACGTCGTACGCGCCGACGCTGACGCCGCCCGTGGTGACCATCAGGTCGGCGCGGACCAGCTGGTCCTCGATGGTGGAGCGCAGGGTCTCGGCGTCGTCGGCGACGGCGCCGACGCGGTAGGCGATCGCTCCGGCGTCGCGGGCGGCGGCGGTGAGGGCGAAGCTGTTGGAGTCGTAGATCTGACCGTGGGCCAGTTCCTCGTCGGGCTGGACCAGTTCGCTGCCGGTGGACAGCACGACGACGCGCGGGCGCGGGCGCACCCTCACCCGGCCGCGGCCGATCGCGGCGAGCAGGGCGATCTGCGGCGGGCCGAGGATCGTGCCGGCCTCCAGGGCGCGGTCGCCTGCCTTCACGTCGCTGCCCTGGGCGCGCACGTGGGCGCGCCGCTCGGCCGGCCGGTACACGTGTACCTGGCCCTCGGCGCCCTCCGGGGCCAGGCTGCGGGCCCGCATGCCGCTGACCGGGCCCTCGCCGAGCCCGCCGTCGGTCCACTCCACGGGCACGACCGTCTCGGCGCCCGGCGGCAGCGGGGCGCCGGTCATGATGCGGGCCGCCTGGCCGGGGCCCACCTCGAGCGGGTCGGCCCGGCCGGCGGCGACGTCCCCGACGACCTCCAGGACGGCGGGGAACTCGGCGCTCGCGCCCGCGACATCGGCGACCCGGACCGCGTACCCGTCCATGGAGCTGTTGTCGAACGGCGGCAGGGAGACCGGCACCGTGACGTCCTCGACCAGGACGCAGCCCTGGGCGTCGAGGAGGTTCAGCTCGATGGGGTCGAGCGGGCGGACGGTGGCGAGGATGTCCTCCAGGTGGTCGTCGACCGACCACAGGAGGGCGTCGCCACCGGAGTCGCCCGAGGCACCGGAATGGTCGTGGCCGGCGTGGCCGTGGCCGGTGGAGCGGGGCGCGGCGCTGCTCAACGTTGCTACATCTCCTCGGCTACGTAACTGCGGAGCCAGGTCCGGAAGTCCGGGCCCAGGTCCTCACGTTCGCACGCGAGGCGGACGATGGCGCGCAGGTAGTCGCCGCGGTCGCCGGTGTCGTAGCGGCGGCCCT
>NZ_JBVIGC010000015.1:217815-229945 GCF_055571015.1 Streptomyces sp. NPDC031049 | reverse complement strand
TCGACTCCGAGAAATACCAGCTCAAACCCCGCGACTGGGCCACCGCCGAAGCCCGGGGCACCACCATCACCCCCCTGATCACCAAGCTCAACACCATCCGGCGCGCCCACCCCGCCCTGCACCGGCTCAGGAACCTCCGTTTCCACCACACCGACAACGACGCCGTGATCGCCTACAGCAAGCGCACCGGGTCCGACGTCGTGCTGGTGGTCGCCAACCTCGATCCGCACCGCACCCAGGAGGCGACGATCTCACTGAACATGCCGGAACTCGGCCTCGACTGGCACGAGTCCACGCCGGTCCACGACGAACTGACGGGTGAGACCTACCACTGGGGCAGGACCGACTACGTGCGCCTGGAGCCCGGACGGGCACCCGCGCACGTCCTCCATGTCCAGCGCTCGTCCGCCGCGGCGCCGAACGGAGGGTGGTAGGTCCCATGACCGTCAACGAGCCCGTACCGGACACCTTCGAGGACACGCCCGCAAAGGACCGGGACCCGGACTGGTTCAAACGCGCCGTCTTCTACGAGGTCCTCGTCCGCTCCTTCCAGGACAGCAACGGCGACGGCATCGGCGACCTGAAGGGCCTGACCGCCAAACTCGACTATCTCCAGTGGCTCGGCGTGGACTGCCTGTGGCTGCCGCCCTTCTTCAAGTCCCCGCTGAAGGACGGCGGTTACGACGTCTCGGACTACACCGCCGTACTGCCCGAGTTCGGCGACCTCGCCGACTTCGTGGAGTTCGTGGACGCCGCGCACCAGCGCGGCATGCGCGTGATCATCGACTTCGTCATGAACCACACCAGCGACCAGCACCCGTGGTTCCAGGAGTCCCGCAAGAACCCCGACGGCCCCTACGGCGACTACTACGTCTGGGCCGACGACGACAAGCAGTACGCCGACGCCCGCATCATCTTCGTCGACACCGAGGCCTCCAACTGGACCTTCGACCCGGTGCGGGGCCAGTACTACTGGCACCGGTTCTTCTCCCACCAGCCGGACCTCAACTACGAGAACCCGGCCGTGCAGGAGGAGATGCTGGCGGCGCTGAAGTTCTGGCTCGACCTGGGCGTCGACGGGTTCCGACTGGACGCCGTGCCCTACCTCTACGCCGAGGAGGGCACCAACTGCGAGAACCTTCCCGCCACCCACGAATTCCTCAAGCGGGTGCGGCGCGAGGTCGACGCCCTGTACCCGGACACGGTGCTGCTGGCGGAGGCCAACCAGTGGCCCGAGGACGTCGTCGACTACTTCGGCGACTACACCTCCGGCGGCGACGAGTGCCACATGGCCTTCCACTTCCCGGTCATGCCGCGGATCTTCATGGCCGTACGACGCGAATCCCGCTACCCCGTCTCCGAGATCCTCGCCAAGACCCCGGCGATCCCCTCGGGCTGCCAGTGGGGCATCTTCCTGCGCAACCACGACGAGCTGACCCTGGAGATGGTCACCGACGAAGAGCGCGACTACATGTGGGCCGAGTACGCCAAGGACCCCCGCATGCGCGCCAACATCGGCATCCGGCGGCGCCTGGCGCCCCTCCTGGACAACGACCGCGACCAGATCGAGCTGTTCACGGCCCTGCTGCTGTCCCTGCCCGGCTCGCCGATCCTCTACTACGGCGACGAGATCGGCATGGGCGACAACATCTGGCTCGGCGACCGCGACGCCGTCCGCACCCCGATGCAGTGGACCCCGGACCGCAACGCGGGCTTCTCCACCAGCGACCCGGGCCGCCTCTACCTCCCCACGATCATGGACCCGGTCTACGGCTACCAGGTCACGAACGTCGAGGCCTCCATGGCCTCGCCGTCCTCGCTGCTGCACTGGACCCGCCGGATGATCGAGATCCGCAAGCAGAACCCGGCCTTCGGCCTGGGCACCTACACCGAACTGCCCTCCTCCAACCCCGCGGTGCTGGCGTTCCTGCGGGAGTACGAGGACGACCTGGTGCTCTGCGTCAACAACTTCGCCCGGTTCGCGCAGCCCACCGAACTCGACCTGCGGGAGTTCGCCGGGCGCCATCCGGTCGAGCTGTTCGGCGGGGTGCGGTTCCCGGCCATCGGCGAACTGCCGTACCTGCTGACCCTCGGGGGCCACGGATTCTACTGGTTCCGGCTCACCCGAGTCGCATCCCGCATCGGCCGCCGAGTGTGAGCGGCACAGGCCGAGGAAAGGACGCGTCACCATGCCGAAGACCGCATCCCTGCGCCCGAGACCAGCGCGGCAACTCGCCGACCCCATGGTGTCGCTCGGCGAACTGTTGCTCGAGTGGCTGCCCCGGCAGCGCTGGTTCGCCGGCAAGGACCGGCCCGTCACCGACCTCGGCCTGCTGTCGATGACGGAGCTGTTCCCGGGCTGTCTGCACCTGCTGGTGCACACCGGGCACGGGCCGGTGCCCGCGCCCGGGGGCACCCTGGCGGGCGGCGACTGCTACCAGTTGCTGCTCGGTGTGCGGGAACGGCCGTCGCCCCGGCTGGGCCGCGCGCTCATCGGGCAGGTGCAGGACGGCCCGCTGGCCGGCCTGACGGTGTACGACGCGCTGCACGACCCGCGGGCGGCCCAGCTGCTCCTGGAGCGGCTGCGGCACCCGGGCACCGCCGGTCCGCTGCGCTTCGAGTGCGATCCGCTGCGACCGGTGCCCGCCGGGCTGGTGCCCCGGCTGCTGGACGCGGAGCAGTCCAACTCGTCGCTGGTGTACGGGGACGAGTTCATCCTGAAGCTCTTCCGGCGCATCCAGCCCGGCGTCAACCCGGACCTGGAGGTGACGGGCGCGCTGGCCCGGCAGGGGTGCGGGCGGGTGCCGGCGCCCGTGGCCTGGTTCCGGACCACGCATCCGTACGGCGCGACGCTGGGGGTCCTCCAGCCGTTCCTGCCCGACGCGGCCGACGGCTGGACGCTCGCCCTGGACGCGCTGGCCGCCGGGGACGACTTCACCGCGCAGGCCCACGACCTGGGCCGGGCGACGGCGGACGTGCACGTGGCCCTGGCGTCGGCCTTCCCGGCGGGCGCGCCCGGGGAGAACGGCCGGACGGCGGCGGGGATGACCGAGCGGCTGACCTCCGCCGCGCACGCCGTCCCGGCGCTGCGGCCCTTCGTGCCCGGTCTGCGGTCCGCGTTCGCCGCGCTGGCCACCTGCGACGCCGGTCCCGCCGCCCAGCGCATCCACGGCGATCTGCACCTGGGGCAGGTGCTGCGGGCCGGCCGGGACTGGTTCGTCATCGACTTCGAGGGCGAGCCGTCCCGGCCGCTCGCCGAGCGCCGCAGCGCCCACTCCCCCGTGCGGGACATCGCGGGCATGCTGCGCTCGTTCGACTACGCCGCCCGGCAGCGCCGCCCGTGGCGCCCCGAGTGGGCGCGCCGCTGCCGCGAGGCCTACTGCGCGGGCTATGCCGCCCGGGCCGGCTGGGACCCGCGCAAGAAGCACGGCCTGCTGCGCGCCTACGAGACGGACCGGGCCGTGTACGAGGTGCTGTACGAGGCCCGGCACCGCCCCGACTGGCTTCCCGTACCCATGGCGGCGATCGAACGACTCGCCGTGAGAGGAGACTGACATGGCCCTCCGCGACACCTCGCTCCCCGAGCCGTCCGGTCCCGTCCCGTCCGCCACCGGACCGGTCGGCACCGCGCCGCCGCTCGACCCCGAGGACCGGGGCCGCCTGCTGGCGGGCGCCCACCACGACCCGCACGCCCTGCTCGGCGCCCACCCGGTGCCCGGCGGTGTCGCCTTCCGGGCGCTGCGGCCCTTCGCCCGCTCCGTGGGCGTCGTCGTCGACGGCGAGCGGCACGCCTTGGTCTCGGAGGGCGACGGCCTGTTCTCCGGGGTGCTGCCCCTGGACGCCGTCCCGGAGTACACCCTGTCGGTGGCGTACGCGTCGGACGAGGCCGAGGTGCACGACCCGTACCGGTTCCTGCCGGCGCTGGGCGAGTTCGACCTGCATCTGATCCGCGAGGGCCGGCACGAGCAGCTGTGGCGGGCGCTGGGCGCCGAGCCGATGACCCACCAGGGCGTGCGCGGCACCCGCTTCACGGTGTGGGCGCCCAACGCCCGCGGCGTGCGCGTCGCCACGGACTTCACCTACTGGGACGGCACCGCGTTCCCGATGCGCTCCCTCGGCTCCTCCGGGGTGTGGGAGCTGTTCCTGCCCGGGGTCGGCGAGGGCACCAAGTACAAGTTCGAGATCACCTCGCAGTACGGGCACCGGTTCCTCAAGGCCGACCCGATGGCCCGGCTCGCCGAGGAGCCCCCGAACACGGCGTCGGTGGTCACGGCGTCGCGGTACGCGTGGGGCGACGAGGAGTGGATGCGGCACCGCGCCGACACCCCCGTGCACGAGGCGCCGTTCTCGGTGTACGAGGTCCACCTGCCGTCCTGGCGGCCGGGGCTGACCTACCGCGAGCTGGCCGACGTGCTCCCCGCCTACGTCAAGGACCTGGGCTTCACCCACGTGGAGCTGATGCCGGTCGCCGAGCACCCCTTCGGACCGTCCTGGGGCTACCAGGTGACGTCGTACTACGCGCCGACCGCGCGGCTCGGCACGCCGGACGACTTCAAGCACCTGGTCGACGCGCTGCACCGGGCCGGCATCGGCGTGATCATGGACTGGGTGCCGGCGCATTTCCCCAAGGACGACTGGGCGCTGGCCCGCTTCGACGGCGACCCGCTGTACGAGCCGGGGGACGCGCGCCGGGCGGAGCACCCGGACTGGGGCACGTACACCTTCGACTTCGCCCGGACGGAGGTGCGCAACTTCCTGGTCGCCAACGCCGTGTACTGGTGCGAGGAGTTCCACATCGACGGCCTGCGGGTCGACGCGGTCGCCTCCATGCTCTACCTGGACTACTCGCGCGACTCCGGTCAGTGGGAGCCCAACGCGTACGGCGGCCGGGAGGACCTGGCGGCCATGGCGTTCCTCCAGGAGATGAACGCCACCGTCTACCGGCGGTGCCCCGGTGTGGTGACGATCGCGGAGGAGTCCACGGCGTGGGGCGGGGTGACGCGGCCCACCGACACCGGCGGTCTCGGCTTCGGGCTGAAGTGGAACATGGGCTGGATGCACGACTCGCTGGAGTACGTCGCCCACGAGCCGGTCCACCGCAAGTACCACCACCACGAGATGACCTTCTCGATGGTGTACGCCTACAGCGAGAACTACGTGCTGCCGATCTCCCACGACGAGGTCGTGCACGGCAAGCAGGCCCTGGTGTCGAAGATGCCCGGCGACTGGTGGCAGCGGCGCGCCAACGTCCGGGCCTACCTCGGCTTCATGTGGGCCCACCCCGGCAAGCAGCTGCTGTTCATGGGGCAGGAGTTCGCCCAGGGCGCCGAGTGGTCCGAGCAGCACGGTCCGGAGTGGTGGCTGCTGGACGACGGGTACCACTCGGCGGGCGACCACCGCGGGGTGCGGGACCTGGTGCGCGACCTGAACGCCCGCTACCGGGCGACGCCGGCCCTGTGGCAGCGGGACACCGACCCGGGCGGGTTCCGGTGGGTGGCCGTCGACGCCGCGGAGGACAACGTCTTCGCGTTCCTGCGCTTCGGCGCGGAGGGCGCCCCGCTGCTGGCGGTGTCGAACTTCTCCCCGGTCGTCCGGCACGACTACCGGCTCGGCGTCCCCGACGACGTGGTCGCCTGGCAGGAGGTCCTCAACACCGACGCCGCGCACTACGGCGGCAGCGGCGTGACCAACCCCGGCCCGGTCAAGCCGGAGGACGGGGCGCTCCGGCTCACCCTGCCGCCGCTGGCCACGGTGTGGCTGATGCCGGCCGATCTGTGAGCCCTGGCGGCACGACCAGGTGTCCGGCGCCCGGAGCGGGGCAGTCGGGGTCGTACGACCGAGAAACCTCGTCGTCGCCGCGCAGGGCTCACGGAAGGGCGGCATCATCGTGCGCACCGTCGGAGTGGAGGAGGAGCTCCTCCTGGTCGACCCCGAGACCGGAGAACCGCGGGCGCTGTCCGCCGCCGTGCTCGCCCGGGCCGCGCACGAGGACGCCGGGCAGGAGGTCTTCGAGAAGGAACTGCACGACCAGATGGTGGAGTTCGCCACCCATCCGCAGTCGGACATGGAGCGCCTGGGCACCGAGATCGTGCGCTGCCGCCGGGAGGCGGCCGAGTACGCCGGGGAGCTCGGCTGCGCCGTGGCCGCGCTGGCCACCTCCCCGCTGCCGGTCACTCCCGCGGTCGGGGTCAACCGCCGCTACCGGTGGATGGCCGAGCAGTACGGCGTGGTGGTCCAGGAGCAACTGGTCCTGGGCTGTCATGTGCACGTTTCCGTGGCCTCGGACGAGGAGGGCGTCGCGGTCGTCGACCGGGTGCGGCCGTGGCTGCCGGTGCTGACCGCGCTGAGCGCGAACTCGCCGTTCTGGCAGGGCAAGGACTCGGGATACCACAGCTACCGCAGCCGGGTCTGGCAGCGCTGGCCGTCGGCCGGCCCCACCGAGCTGTTCGGCTCGGCCGAGACCTACCACCGGCGGGTCGCGGACATGGTCGCCACGGGCACCATCCTGGACACCGCCATGGTCTACTTCGACGTCCGCCTGTCCGAGCGCTATCCGACGGTGGAGTTCCGGGTCGCCGACGTCTGCCTGCACTCCGGGACCGCCGTCCTGCTGGCCGCGCTCGCCCGGGCCCTGGTGGAGACGGCCGCGCGGGAGTGGCGGGCGGGCCGGGCGCCGGCCGATCCCAGCGTGAGCATGCTGCGGCTGGCCGCCTGGCGGGCCGCCCGGTCCGGGCTCTCCGGGGAGCTGCTGCACCCGGCGACCATGCGGCGGATGCCCGCGGAGGCGGTCGTACGGGCGCTGCTGGAGCACGTCGGGGAGGCGCTCGCCGACGCCGGTGATCTCGGCCGGGCCCGGGCGGCGTCGGCCGCGCTGCTGCGCCACGGCAACGGCGCGCAGGTGCAGCGGGAGCTGCTGGAGCGCACGGGGAGCCTGCGGGACGTCGTCACCGGGTGCGTGCGGCGCACCCTGGAGTGAGGGGTCCCGCCGGCCGTGACCGGCGGGAAGGTCACAGGATGAGGACCAGCGCGTAGGCGAGGAAGCCGGCGGCGATCAGGACGGCCACGGCGAGGATCAGCGTCAGCGGTGCCTTGGCCCACCCCTTGGGCGGGTTGTGGTCCTCTCGCGGGCCCGCCTCGGGCAGGCTGCTCTCCGCGGGCGGGGTCTCGCCGGGCGGCACACCTCCACCTGGTTCGAGGCCGGAACTGCGTTCGGGTTCGGGGTCGGGGTTCGTATAGCTCATGCCGTCCGAGTCCCCCGATCCGGCCGAGATCATCAAAGCGGGAACACTTCTGCCGTCCCGGTCCCCGGCCCGCGTCGCCTCCGATACATTCGAGCACCGCCGATGACGGTTCTCGTCGGCTCCGTCACGCCCCGTACACCACAGGAGCAGCGCATGCGCGATGTCGCTCCCGCTCCCCAGGCGGCCCCGCCCCTGACCGGAGGGCTCGCCGACAGCCTCTTCGACACGGCGGCCCGCACACCCACGCTGCCGCTGCTGGCCCGCCGCCCCGACCCGGCGTCGGACGTGTGGGAGGAGGTGACGGCCGTCGAGGTCCGCGACGAGGTGGTGGACCTGGCCAAGGGGCTGATCGCGTCCGGGATCGCGCCGGGCGAGCGCGTGGCGGTGATGGCCCGCACCCGGTACGAGTGGACGGTGCTCGCCTACGCGCTGTGGGCGGTGGGCGCCGAGGTGGTGCCGATCTATCCGACCTCCTCGCGGGAGCAGGTCGAGTGGATCCTGCGGGACGCCCGCTGTGCGGCGGTGGTGGTCGAGGACGAGCAGAGCGTGATGACGGTCGGCTCGGTGTGCGCGTCGCTGCCGGCCCTGCGCCACGTCTGGCAGCTGGACGCCGGTGCGCTGCGGGAGCTGACGACCCGCGGGGAGTTCATCCCGTCGCCCACGGTCGACTCCATGCGCCGCATCGTGCTGCCGGACTCCACCGCGGTCGTCGCCTACACCTCCGGCACCTCCGGCCGGGCCATGGGCTGCGCCCTCAGTCACCGGGGACTGGCCGGCGTCTGCGACACGCTGCTCGCGGGCTGGGGGCACACCGCGGCCCCGCCGGGACAGCAGGGCGCCGTCCTCGCCTTCCTGCCCTTCTCCCACGTCTACGGGCTGATGATCCAGGGCCTGTGCATCCGCGGCGGACTGCTGATGGGCCACGAGCCGGAGATGACCGGGGAGGCGCTCACCTCGGCCCTGCGGTCGTTCCGGCCCACGTACCTCTACGCGGTGCCGTCGCTGCTGGAGAAGATCTACAAGAACTTCCTGCGCACGGCCCAGCAGGCGGGCCGCGGCGGCCTGTTCGAGCGGGCCGCGGACACGGCCCGGGACTTCGCCGCGGCCGTGGAGCGCCGGCGGCTGACCGGCGGGCCGGGTCCCGGCTTCGACCTGCGGCTCCAGCACGCGCTGTACGAGCGGACGGTCTACCGACGGCTGCGCGCCGCGCTCGGCGGGCGGGTCCTGCGGGCGACCTGCGGGGGCTCACCGCTCAGCCGCGAACTGTCGCTCTTCTACGAGGGCATCGGGATCTACGTCCACGACGGCTACGGGCTGACGGAGACCAGCGGCGGGGTGACGATGCAGCCGCTGGGCCGGGAGAAGTCCGGCACCGTCGGCCGGCCCCTGCCCGGCACGGAGGTCCGGGTGGCCGACGACGGGGAGATCCTGCTGCGCGGCCCGTCGGTGTTCCAGGGCTACATCGGCGACGAGGCCGCCACCCGGGCCGTCCTGCGCGACGGCTGGCTGGCCACCGGGGACCTGGGCCAGCTCGACGACGAGGGGTACCTCACGATCACCGGACGCAAGAAGGACATCATCATCACCAGCGGCGGCAAGAGCGTGGCCCCGGCCGCCCTGGAACAGCGGCTGCGGATGCACCCCTTGGTCCACCAGGCGGTCGTCGTGGGCGACAACCGGCCCTGCGTGGGGGCGCTGATCACGCTCGACCCGGAGTTCCTGACGCACTGGCGGGCGGGACTCGCCCTCCAGGGCGACGCGGCGCTGCGCGAGGCCCGGGAGGAGAACGCCCTGCGCGAGGAGGTCGCCCGGGCGGTGGCCGCCGCCAACAGCGCGGTGTCGCGGTCGGAGTCGATCCGGGTCTTCCGCATCCTGCCGGAACCCTTCGACGTGGCCAGCGGGCTGCTGACGCCGTCGATGAAGCTCCGCCGCGACGAGATCGTACGGACCTACGCCGCCGAGATCGACGCGATGTACGAGGCCCGGTCGCGCCGGCCGCGGACCCTGCCGGACGAGTCCGCGGCCTGGGACGACTCGGACAACGTGTTCCTGCGCTGAGCGGCGGCGCGGGCCGGTCAGCCACCGACGTACCAGCTGAAGCCGCCGACGGCGAGCAGGACGGCGTACAGGACGAGGGCGACGACGCCGAGCACCAGGCCGGCCTTGGCCATGCCGGACCCGCCCTTGGCCGGGGCCTGCCGCAGCCCCAGGACGCCCAGTACGATGGCGACCGGTCCGAGGATCACGCTCAGTACGAACAGGCCGATGATTCCGCAGACCAGGCTCGCCACGGCCAGACCGTTGGTGCCGGACCTGGAAGCCGCGGGGGAACTGCCGTAACCGGTCATCATGTCTCCTGTTGCGAGGGGATTCGGACAGCCGGACGCTCCGGACGGAGCGCTCCGGGGGTCTTGCGCAGTCCGTCTGCCCGCCGATCCGCTGCGCATTCCGGGCCGCACCCGGACGGCGAGCACCGGCGTCGTCACCCGTCGTGACCAGCTGTGGCGGGGCGCAGACAGGCGCGTAGGCTCGGCCGGCACGGGAACTTACACACGTGGAGAAGGCAAAGGAGAGCACGACAGTCCGGCCGCGGGCCGGGCCCGGGAAGGCGAAATGGCAGCCGAGTCGCGTAGGGACAGGACACTGGCTTCCGAGGAGATCACCAACCGCACCGCCAGCTTCGCAGGGGAACTGCACAACGTGACCGGTGCGCGGCTGGTCGCTGAGGACTTCCTCTACGACCTGTCACGGGTGTCGCCGCCGACGGCCCCCGAGCACTGGGACGACATCCTCCTGGTGGTGACGGAACTGGCGGCGAACGCGGTGCAGTACGCCCCGGGCCCCTTCCAGCTGCGGCTGCGGCGGACCTTCGACGGCGTGCACGTGGTCATGCACGACACCAACACCACGCCGCCCGCGCCGCGCCCCTTCCACCCGAGCAACGGCGGGGGCGGCATCGGCTGGCACCTCATCCACACCCTCTGCGACCAGGTCAGCGTCGTCGCCGACGAGCGGGGCAAGGACATCCACGTCTTCCTGCCCTGGTGAGCTTCCCCGCTCCCCGTCCCCGTCAGCGCCCCGGGCGTTTCCGCCGGACCCCGCGGATCACCCGTCGTGTGCCTCCCGCACCGGCATCAGCACGCCGATCACCTTGCCGCCCCCGGGGCGGCGGTCCACGGTGATCTCCCGTGCCAGGCGGACGACCAGCGGCCACCCGTAGCCGTTGCCCCGGTGCCCCACGGGGAAGACGGCCGGCCCGTAGGCGGCCTCGGGCACGACGTCGCTGCGGTCGTGAACGCCGACCCACACCCCCTCCGAGGTGGTACGGGCCTCGAAGCCGGCCAGTCCCCCGCCGTGCCGGATCGCGTTGGTGACCAGTTCGGAGACCACGAGCAGCAGGTCGATGACGTCCTCGTCGCGGGGGCGGCGGCCCTCCGCGGCCCACTGCCCGCGCACCACCGCCTCCGCGTGGGCCCGGGCCGTGGCGGCGCCGGTCACCGCGGCGCGCGGCGGTGCGGTGACCTGCACGGTGGTCTGATCGGTCGGCTCCATGTCAGTCGGTGTCCCTGCGTTCCGCTCGACTTCGCTGGCACCCGGCTCAGGGTGCGGGGGTCTCCCGCGGCGGCAGCCGGTCGTAGTAGTCGCCGACGGCCGCGAGGTAGCCGCGGTCCATGGTCTCGCTGTCGGTCCGGAACCGCGGCGCGCCCTTGACCTCGGCCCGGCTGCACGACAGGGTCACCCGGCGGGCCCCGGTGTCGACGCCCGTGATCACGCCGACGGGCACCAGCACGCTGCGTCCGAAGACCCACACGCCGGTGTCCACGACCAGGTGCCGCATGCCGAAGTGGTCCGCCTGGCGGTCGACGTGTCCGATCGCGCCGTCGCGGGCGACGACCGCGCACCCGGTCAGGTCCGCTCCCTCGACGTGGCCGCTGTCCGGCGGGTACGACCAGATGCTGTCCCTCGGCACGCTGCTCCTTCCTTCCCAGGCTCGGTGACGGGCCGCCTCCGGGCGGCCGTGGTCGCCGTCCCGGTCCCACAGCAGCGGATACCCGCCGGGCGCCACCGCATTCGGAGCGCGTCGCAGCACGTCGGCGCGGTGCCCCGGGCCGGTTCGGGCCCGCGGGCGCACGAGAGCACACCGGGGCGGGCCGCGTCGGACGGCGGTGGCCTGCCGCCCCCACGGGCTCCCAGGCCGCCACGGTCTCCCGCGCCGCCGCGGGCCCCACGCAGCGCCGGGCACCCGCTCCGGCGACCGCGGGCCGGGCGTCCGCGGGCCGTCGGGGCGTCACACGACCGCCACCCCGCTTTGTCCGCGCCCCGCGCGGTGGGTTAGCCTCTGACGTATTTTTTTCACCGTCGGGCAAATCCGTGAACTGCGGAAATGCACGCACATCATGCCCGGGCGGCCCGGCCGGTCCGGGCGGGTTCCGAGTCCTCCGCCGCGGGGACTCCTGGGGAGCGGAACGAGGGTGCGCATGACCAGCGACAGCACCGGGGGCGTCGATGCGGTCCCGGTACCGGGCGATCAGGAACTGCGGCGGCTCCTGGCGGGGCTGACGGCCGTACGGGACGGTGACTTCGGCACCCGTCTGCCGGCCGACGCCGAGGGCCTGATGGGGGACATCGCCACGGTCTTCAACGGCATGGTCGACCAGTTGTCCGTGTTCACCTCCGAGGTCACGCGGGTGGCCCGCGAGGTCGGCACCGAGGGCCGGCTCGGCGGCCAGGCCAGGGTGCCGGGCGTCTCGGGGACGTGGGCCGATCTGACGGACTCGGTCAACGCGATGGCGGGGAACCTGACCACGCAGGTGCGGGACATCGCCCAGGTGGCCACGGCGGTGGCCCGCGGCGACCTGTCGCAGAAGATCGACGTGGACGCCCGCGGC
>NZ_JBVIGC010000015.1:54320-217716 GCF_055571015.1 Streptomyces sp. NPDC031049 | reverse complement strand
CGAGATCCTCGAGCTGAAGAACACCATCAACACGATGGTCGACCAGCTCTCCGCCTTCGCCGACGAGGTCACCCGCGTCGCCCGCGAGGTCGGCACCGAGGGCCGCCTCGGCGGCCAGGCGGACGTCCAGGGGGTGCGCGGCACCTGGCGCGACCTCACCGACTCGGTGAACTTCATGGCGGGCAACCTCACCAACCAGGTCCGCAACGTCGCCCAGGTGGCCACCGCCGTGGCCCAGGGCGACCTGTCGCAGAAGATCACCGTCGACGCCCGCGGCGAGATCCTCGAGCTGAAGAACACCATCAACACGATGGTCGACCAGCTCTCCGCCTTCGCCGACGAGGTCACCCGCGTCGCCCGCGAGGTCGGCACGGCCGGGAACCTCGGCGGCCAGGCCCGGGTGCGGGGCGTCTCCGGTACCTGGAAGGACCTGACCGACAACGTCAACGTGATGGCGTCCAACCTCACCCAGCAGGTCCGCTCGATCGCCCAGGTGGCCACCGCGGTGGCCAAGGGCGACCTGTCCCAGCGGATCACGGTGGAGGCCGAGGGCGAGGTCGCGGCCCTGGCCGAGGGCATCAACACGATGGTCGACACGCTGTCCGCGTTCGCCGACGAGGTCACCCGCGTCGCCCGCGAGGTCGGCACCGAGGGCCGCCTCGGCGGCCAGGCGCACGTGCCGAACGTCGCCGGCACCTGGAAGGACCTCACCGACAACGTCAACTCCATGGCCAACAACCTCACCGGCCAGGTGCGCAACATCGCGCTGGTGACCACGGCCGTGGCCCGCGGCGACCTGTCGCAGAAGATCGACGTGGACGCCCGCGGCGAGATCCTCGAGCTCAAGACCACGATCAACACGATGGTCGACCAGCTCTCCGCGTTCGCCGACGAGGTCACCCGCGTCGCCCGCGAGGTCGGCACCGAGGGCCGCCTCGGCGGCCAGGCGGAGGTGGAGGGCGTCTCCGGCACCTGGAAGCGGCTGACGGAGAACGTCAACGAGCTGGCCGGGAACCTCACCCGGCAGGTGCGCGCCATCGCCGAGGTCGCCAGCGCCGTGGCCGAGGGCGACCTGACGCGCTCGATCAACGTGGAGGCGTCCGGGGAGGTCGCCGAGCTCAAGGACAACATCAACGCGATGGTGGAGTCCCTGCGCGAGACCACCCGGGCCAACCAGGAGCAGGACTGGCTCAAGACCAATCTGGCGCGCGTCTCCGGGCTGATGCAGGGCCACCGGGACCTGCCCGTGGTCGCCGAACTGATCATGGACGAGCTGGCGCCGCTGGTCTCGGCCCAGTACGGCGCCTTCTACCTCGCCGAGGAGGGCGCCGACGGGCCCGAGCTGAGGCTCGTCGGCTCCTACGGCTACCCCGACGACGACCGCCCGGCCCGCATCCCGTTCGGCAGGACCCTGGTGGGGCAGGCCGCGCGCAGCCGCCGCACCATCACGGTCGACGAGCTGCCGCCCGGCTACGTCACGATCTCCTCCGGCCTCGGCCGGGTCGTGCCGACCGCCCTGGTGCTGCTGCCCATCGTGGTCGAGGACCAGGTCCTCGGCGTGATCGAACTGGCGTCGGTCGCCCCGTTCACCCAGATCCACCGGGACTTCCTGGCCCAGGTGATGGAGACCATCGGCGTCAACGTCAACACCATCGTGGCCAACGCCCGGACCGACGAACTGCTCGCCGAGTCCCAGCGCCTGACCGCCGAGCTCCAGGCCCGCTCGACGGAGCTCCAGGTGCAGCAGGAGGAGTTGCAGCGCTCCAACGCCGAGCTGGAGGAGAAGGCGTCGCTGCTGGCGGCGCAGAACCGGGACATCGAGGCGAAGAACCTCCAGATCGAACAGGCCCGGCAGGAACTGGAGGTCCGGGCCCAGCAGCTGTCGCTGGCCTCGAAGTACAAGTCGGAGTTCCTGGCCAACATGAGCCACGAGCTGCGCACCCCGCTCAACAGCCTGCTCATCCTCGCCCAGCTGCTCGCCCAGAACCCCTCGCGCAACCTCACCCCGAAGCAGGTCGAGTACGCGGGCATCATCCACTCGGCGGGCTCGGACCTGCTCCAGCTCATCGACGACATCCTCGATCTGTCGAAGGTCGAGGCGGGCAAGATGGACGTCGCCCCGGAACGGGTGACGCTGCGGCAGCTCATCGAGTACGTCGAGGCCACCTTCCGGCCGATGACGTCGCAGAAGAGCCTGCACTTCACGGTGACGACGGCGCCCGGCGCCCCGGCCGACCTGCTCACCGACGACTCCCGGCTGCGCCAGGTGCTGCGCAACCTGCTGTCCAACGCGGTGAAGTTCACCGAGCGGGGCGGCGTGGAGCTGGTCGTCGAGCCCGCCGCCGACCAGGAGATCCCGGCGGGCGTGGTGCGGGGCGGCGCGGTCGTGGCGTTCCGGGTGAAGGACACCGGCATCGGCATCCCGGAACAGCAACTGGAGTCGATCTTCGGCGCCTTCCAGCAGGCGGACGGCACGACGAGCCGCAAGTACGGGGGCACCGGGCTGGGCCTGTCCATCACCCGGGAGATCGCCCAGCTGCTCGGCGGCGCGGTCACCGTGGACAGCACCCCGGGGCAGGGCAGCACCTTCACCCTGTACCTGCCCGTCGCCCGTCCGGACTACGAGGAACTGCTGGACCGCCGCGGCGCCGCGCTCGCCCCGGCGCGGCCCGGGGACACGGCGGCCCGTCCGGTGCCGGCGCCCCAGCTCGCGGCCGGGAACCGGCAGCGCCCCCGGCGGCTGCTCGTCGTGGAGGAGCGGCCCCGCGGGCTGCTCACCCTCGTCGCGGAGAGCGTCGTGGCGGACCTGACGCACGGCCCGGACGACGCGGGCGCCCGCCCCCCGCTGGACGTGATCACCGCCGTGGGGGCGCAGGAGGCCGCCGGGGCACTCGCCGCCGAACCCTGCCACTGCGTCGTCCTGGACCTCGGCATGCCGCAGGACGAGGCGGCCCGCTTCCTGTCGGCCCTGCGGGGCGACTCCGCCCTGGCGAGCGTGCCGGTGCTGGTGCACCGCGGGCACCGCGCGGACCCGGCGCTGGAGGAGAAGCTGCGCTCCGGGGCGCCGGGCGGGGCGCTGGAGTTCCTGGGCGGCCTGGACGAGCTGCGCGAGCGGATCGCGCTGCATCTGTCGGCGGAGGAGCCCGGGGACGTGCTGTCGCTGGTCCGGCCGGAGGAGCCGCTGCGGTCCGTGCCGCCGCCCGGGCAGGACGCGCCGGCCGGCCGCACGGTGCTCGTGGTCGACGACGACGCCCGCAACCTCTTCGCGCTCAGCGGCATCCTGGAGCTGCACGGCTTCCGGGTGCTGCACGCGGAGAACGGGCGCAAGGGCATCGAGACGCTGCTGGACCACCCGGACGTCGCCCTGGTGCTGATGGACGTGATGATGCCGGAGATGGACGGGTACACGGCGACCGCCGAGATCCGCCGGCTGCCGCAGTACGCCGAGCTGCCCATCATCGCCGTCACGGCCAAGGCGATGCCCGGCGACCGGGAGAAGTCCCTCGCGGCGGGGGCCAGCGACTACGTCACCAAGCCCGTCGACGCCGACGACCTGATGGCCCGCGTCCGCCGCTGGCTGCCCGCATGAGCACGCCGGCGCCCGTACCGTACTCCGGTGGGCCGGGCGGCGCGCGCCGCCCTCCGTCGCGCGCCGCGGCGCCCGCCGGCCGAGGAGCAGTCGCACCGTGAGCACTTCCGAGCATCCGCGCGAGCCGTCCCCTGGCGAGCCGCGCGACAGCGGTCTGCCCGAGCGGGCCGGCGCCGGTCCCACGGGTCCGGCGGGCGCCTCGCCCGTGGGCCGGCTGGCGGCCACCGTGGAGCGGCTCAGCCGCGAGGTCAGGGCCGCCCAGGCGGAGGCCGAGGGCCGTGCCCTGATCGAACTCGCCAAGGGCGTCCTGGTCGAGCGTCTGCGGTGCGGTCCGGCACAGGCCGCCCGGCATCTGGCCGAGCTGGCCGACCAGGCGCAGGTGACGCAGCTGGAGTTCGCCGTCGACGTCATCAACCAGGCGGCCCGGGACCGGATGTCGGAGGTGACGGACGCGTTCCTGGCGGCCACCTCCGCCGCCGCGGCCACCGCCGACGGCCACGGCGGCACGGCGACCGGCCCGGCGGAATCCGCCGGCGCCGCCGAGCCGGCCGGGTCGGCCGCCGTGCGCCTGCGGGCCGCCGAGAGCGGCGCGCTGGCCGCGAACGACACCCAGGCCGTCGCCGACGCCCTGCTGGAGCAGGCGCTGCGCCCGCTCGGCGCGGTCGCGGTGGCCATCTGGGCGGCGGGCTCCGACGGGTCGCTGACCCTGGCGGGCAGTGCCGGCTTCTCCCCGGCGGAGGCCGCCCGCTGGCGGTACGTGCCGCCGGACGTGGCGACGGTGGCGCGGCGCGGACTGAGCGACCGCGCGGGGCGGTGGATCACGTCCCTCGCGGAGACCGGGCTGCCCAGCGTCGGCCGGCACCAGCATCCGCGCGGTGGCCGGGTCGCCGTGCCGGCCGGCACCGGCGGCCGGATCCACGGCGTCCTGGAGATCGCCTGGCCCGAGCCGCTGGCACCGCAGCCGCCGCAGGTCGTCCGTCAGGTGGAGGCCCTGGCCGAGCTGTGCGCCCACACGCTGGAGACGTACACCCCGGCCCCGGCCCCCGGCCAGGAACCGCGGGTGCTGCCCGACGCGGCCGAGCTGATGGACCTGGCCGACGGACTGCACGACCCCGCCCTGGTCCTGGTGCCGCACCTGGACGGCGCCGGGAACCTGGTGGACTTCCGGATCCAGCACGTCAACAACCGTTTCCTGGATCCGGCCGGGCGGGCCCGCGCCGTGGTCAACGGCGCGCTGCTGCTGGAGGCGTACCCGATGGCCGCCGGCGACAGCGAGCTGTTCCAGCGGGTGGAGCGGGTGTACGCCACCGGCGAGCCGTTCCGGGCCCGGCGGATGAACCTGACCGCGCTGGTCGACCAGGTGCCGCTGTCGGCGGTGGCGGACATCAGCATCAGCCGGCACGGCAACGCGGTCCTGCTCATCTGGCGCATCGAGGACGAGACGGCGCGGCTGGCGAGCCTGCTCCAGCACGCCCAGCGGCTCGGCCGGATCGGCGGCTTCGAGGAGAACCTGCTCACCGGGGAGATCACCTGGAACGGGCAGCTGTTCGACCTGTACGGCCGCCCGCGGTCCAGCATCCCCGTGCCCCTGGAGGAGCTGCCCGGCCACGCCCACCCGGACGACGCCGGCACCATCCGCCGGTTCCTGCGCACGCTGCTGCACCACCGGCGCCCGGCGTCGGCGGCGTTCCGCTTGCAGCGGCCGGACGGTGTGACCCGGCACATCCGGGTCGTCGCCGAGCCCGTCCTGGACACCGACGACCGTCTGCTCGTCGTCCGCGGGGCATTCCAGGACATCTCCGCCCAGCACTGGACGGAGGTGGCGCTGGCGGCGACCCGGGACCAGCTGGCGCACACCGAGCAGCAGGCCAGTGAACGGGCCCGGCTGACCCTCCAGTTGCAGCACGCCATCATGCCGCCGGCGCAGGCGCCGCTGGAGATGCCCGGCCTCCAGGTGGCCGTCCGCTACCGGCCGGCGGAGACGGAGCAGATGGTGGGCGGCGACTGGTACGACGCCGTGGTGCTGCCCAACCGGCTGGTGCTGCTGAGCGTGGGGGACGTGGCCGGCCACGGCATAGAGGCGGCCACCAGCATGGTCGTCCTGCGCAACGCGCTGCGCGGTCTGGCGGTGACCGGGGCCGGGCCCGGCCAGCTGCTGTCCTGGCTCAACATCGTGGCGCACCATCTGACGGGCGCGGTCACCGCCACGGCGGTGTGCGGGCTGTACGACCCGGCCCGGCGCACGCTGCGCTGGGCCAGGGCGGGCCATCTGCCGCCGGTGCTGGTGCGCGGCGCGCAGGCGGCGCCGCTGCCGCTGGTCAGGGGCATGCTGCTGGGCGCGGTGCCGGACGCCGGGTACGAGGAGGCCGAGGTGCAGCTGGCGGCCGAGGACACGCTGCTGATGTACACCGACGGCCTGGTCGAGCGCCGCGACCGCTCCGTGGAGGAGTCGCTGACCCAGCTGCTGAGCAGCGTGCGCGCGGCGCCGAGCACGCTCGACCAGCAGCTGGACCGGCTGCTCACGTACAGCAGGTCCGACACCGACGACGACACCTGCCTGGTCGGCGTCCGGCTCGGCTGAGGGGGCCGGGCGCGTGCGGAGGCACGGCGTCCGGTCGAGGCATGGCGTCCGGTTCCCGGGGTAAGCGCGGTGCGCGGTGGGACGACGGCCGCGGGAAGGGACGCGACACGGGTGATCTTGATCACCGTGCGCGTCCCGGAACCGGCATGCATGGACGTCGTCCGCAGGGGTAACCGGCCCTGGCCGTTCCGTCCCGGCGGCCCATTCGTTGGAGGTACACGTGCCCATTGCCCAGAACCCGCTGTCCGTCGAAGTGACGCTCCCCCGGCCGGACGTGGCGCTGCTGAAGGTGGAGGGTTATCTGGACGTCGACACGGCGACCGAGTTGCAGCACCATCTGGCCAACCAGCTGCACCACGGCCGGCGCCACTTCCTGCTGGACCTGTCCGGGGTGCCGTTCATGGACTCCTCCGGCATGAACATCATCCTCCGCGTCTACCAGGAGGCCCGTGAGCTGCCGGGCAGTGTGCACATCATCGACCCCGCCCCGGCCGTGCGGCGGATCCTGGACCTCACCGGCGTCAGCATCACGGTGCCGGTCTCGCCGACCGTGGACGACGCTCTGGAGCTGGTCGACCGCGGGCCCGGACCGGAGCAGCAGGACTGACCGAACCGCCGTTCCCTTCGTCACCCGGGGACGGGTGCCGTCCAGCCTGCGCCGTCGCCGACCTCCGTGCCCTTCGGGCTCCTCCGGGCCCGTCCGGGCGCGTCGCACGTTCGGGATCCGGTGTCGTACGAGGTCGGCGGATGGTTACAGTTGTCGCCCGGCAGAGACACGCCGCCGGCTTCGTCCGGGCGGACCGTGCGACGCAAGGCGATGAGGAGTGAAACAGGTGCCGGAGCACGCAGCGGAGGGAACCCCCGGGTCGCCGGTTCAGGAGGTCAGGGACTTCCTGCGCCGCCGCCGTGAGCAGATCGCGCAGCGCTGGGCGGACGAGCCGGTCTTCCGGGCGGTGTTCACCGTCTCGCGGGACGAGGCGGTCGAGGCGGGCAAGGCGGTGGTGGACGCGCTGGCCCAGGTCGCGGACGCGGCCCGGGTGGAGGACCCGGACGCGGCCGGCTTCACCACGGTCCGCGAGCAGCTGGCCCGCATGGGAGCGGCCCGCTCCCGGGCCGGACTGAGCCCCGCCCAGGTCTCGGGCGAGCTGGCCGCGCTGCGCCAGCCCGTGGAGAATCTCCTGCTCGGTGATCTGACGGACGCCTCGGCGGACCACGCACGGGACTGCACGACCGCCCTGAGCGTGCTGATGGGCACCCTGCGCGTGGTGGTGATGCAGACCGCGCTCAGCGAGACCCAGGCGCTCATCGACCGGCAGCGGATGCAGCTGCTGGAGGTGGCCACGCCCGTGATCAAGCTGTGGGACGGCATCGTGGCCGTGCCGCTGATCGGCACGCTCGACAGCGCCCGCAGCCAGGTGGTCATGGAGACCCTGCTGGACTCCATCGTCGAGCAGCAGGCCCGGTTCGCCATCCTCGACATCACCGGGGTGCCGACGGTCGACTCCCTGGTCGCCCAGCACCTGATGAAGACGGTCGCGGCGGCGCGGCTGATGGGCGCGGAGTGCATCGTCTCCGGCATCCGTCCCGCGATCGCGCAGACCATCGTCCACCTCGGCCTGGACCTCGGTACCGTGGTCACCCGGGCCGGTCTCGCCGACGCGCTGGGGTACGCGCTGCACCAGCTCGGCGCCGGCATCGTGCAGCCCGACGCGAACGGTGCGGGGCACCGGTGAGCCACTCCTTCCCCGGCCCCGTCTCGGGGCACGTACCCGTTCTCCGGCTCGGTGACGTCCTGCTGGTGACGCTCCAGGGGGACCTGCACGACAGCTCCGCGCAGCAGCTCCAGCAGGATCTGTCGGAGACCATCTCGTCCAGCGGCGCCACCGGTGTGATCATCGACATCTCCGGCGTGGAGATCGTCGACTCCTTCCTCGGCCGGGTGCTGGCCGAGATCGCCGCCCAGTCCGAGCTGCTGGCGGCGCGGACCGTCGTGGTCGGCATGCGCCCCGCGGTCGCCATCACCCTGGTCGAGCTGGGTCTCACGCTGCCCGGGCTGCGCACCGCCCTGAGCACCGAGGTGGCCATGGAGCTGCTGAAGCAGCCCATCCGTTCCTCGCGGTCCGGCGGCGCGCGCCTGGAGAGGCCGTGATGGACATGGCAGCGGGCGTCGAGGCCCGCCTGCCGATCCAGTCGGACATGGACCTGGTGTGGGTGCGTCAGCACGTGCGGCAGGCCGCCGCCCAGGTCGGCTTCGGGCTGGTGGACCAGACCAAGCTGGTCACGGCGGCCAGCGAACTGGCCCGCAACACCCTCGTGTACGGCGGGGGCGGCACGATGCTGTCGGAACACCTCGTCGACGGGACGGCGAACGGACTGCGGCTGACCTTCACGGACGACGGCCCCGGCATCCCCGACGTGGACCAGGCGCTCAGCGACGGCTACACCTCCGGCGACGGGCTGGGCATGGGGCTCGGCGGCGCCCGGCGCCTGGTGCACGAGTTCGCCATCGAGAGCGCGCCGGGCGACGGCACCACCGTCCGGGTGACCTCCTGGACGGGCCGGCCGCCGCGCCCGCGCGAGGAGACCTGATGCCGCGGGTGTGGGACGTGCCGGTGCACGACTCGACGCGGGTGCACGACGCCCGGGTGGCGGCCGAGCACGCGGCGGCGCTGGCCGGGCTGGAGGAGCCGCGCTCGGCGGCGGCGGCACTGGTGGCGACGGAGCTGGCCACCAATCTGCTCAAGCACGCCGGGGGCGGCCAGGTGCTCGTGGACGTGGTGCCGGCGCCGGAGCCGGCGCCCGACGGCGCCGAGCGGCGGATGGTGCAGATAGCGGCGGTGGACCACGGGCCGGGGATCGCCGACGTGTCCGCCGCGCTGCGCGACGGGTACACCACGACCCAGTCGCTGGGCGCGGGTCTCGGCACCTGCCGGCGCATCGCCGACGCCTTCGAGGTGCACAGCGCGCTGGGGCGGGGCACGGTGGCGCTGGCGCGGGTCGGCCGCACTCCCCCGCGCCTGCGCACGGCCGGGCGGCCGCCGGCGCGGGTGCGGGCCGGCGGGGTGAACGTCCCGTACGCCGGCGGGGACTACTCCGGTGACGCCTGGGCGTGGGTGCGGGCGGAGGACCGCCTGACCCTGATGCTGGCCGACGGGCTGGGCCACGGCCCCGACGCCGCCCACGCCTCGTCGGCCGCCGCCCAGGCGCTGCACGCCGCGGCGGGTCTGCCGCCCGCCGAGGTCCTGCGGCGGCTGCACGGAGCGCTGGGCGGCACCCGCGGCGCGGCCGTCGCGGTGGCGCAGGTCGATCCGCGGGCCGGGCGGCTGCGGTTCGCCGGCATCGGCAACATCGGGGCGCGGCTGTGCGAGGGCGGCACCTGGCGTCCGCTGGTGTCCCGGCCCGGCATCGTCGGCGTGCACCGTCCGGCGACGGTGCGGGAGGAGGAGACGGACTGGGCGGAGGACCGGATGCTGATCCTGCACAGCGACGGGCTGCCCAGTCGCTGGGTCCCGGCGCCGGAGGCCTGCGCGCCGGCGGTGGACCCGGCCGTGACGGCCGCCGTGACGATACGGGACGCCAGCAGTTCCGCCCGCCCGGTGCGGGACGACACCGCCGTCGCCGTTCTCACTCCGACCCCGCCGGACCGCCCATGATGCGCACCTGGCAGATCTCCCGCGTCACCGACGCGGCACGGGCCCGTATCGCCGTCGCCCGCCTGGCCGCCGCCCACGGCGTGCCGTCCCTGGAGCGCACGCGGCTCACCGCGTCGCTCAGCGCCCAGTTGCGCCAGTGCCTGACCAAGGGCGGCACCTGGCGGCTGACCCTGGAGACGGAGACCGGCTCCGGCGGCCAGGGGCGGCTGCACGCCCTGATCACGCCGTCCCGGGAGGCGAGCGCGGCCGGGGAGCCGCCGTGGCGGACGACGGTGACCTGCCGGGAGCCGGCCGCGGCCGATGACGCCGACGCGGTGGCGGACGATCCCGCCGCGCTGTCGGAGGCGCTGCTGGGCGCCGACGAGGATACGGCCCTGGTGCTGGACAAGCTCGCCGAGCAGGAACGCCTCGTCGCCTTCCACCGGGAGGAGCTCCAGCAGACCAACCAGGGTGTCGTCGCCCTGCACGCCGAGCTGGACGCCGCCGGCCGGGCCCAGCGGGAGGCGTTCGCCGCCGAGCGCAAGGCGCGCAACGAGGCGGAGGCCGCCCGTCGCAGGCTGACGTTCCTGGCGGACGCCAGTGCGGTGCTGACGACGTCGCTGAACCACCACGAGATCGTGCGGCGCCTGCCGGACCTGCTGGTGCCGCGGTACGCCTCCCGCGTCGACGTGTGGCTGTTCGACCAGGACGAGCAGAGCACGGCCCCGCGCCCGGCGGCGGCGGTGCTCGCCGCCCGTACCGGACGGCCCCAGTACGCCGCCGACCACCCCGGCGGCCTGCCCGGCGTCGAGGACCAGCCGCCCTCGGCGCTGGACCCGGCCCGGCCGCTGCTGTGCATCCCGCTGCCGACGCGGAAGGCGCCGCTCGGCGTGGTCACGCTCGCCCCGCCCGCGGAGCGCTGGGACCCGGACGACGCCGTGATGCTGCTGGAGCTGACCCGGCGGGCGAGCATCGCCATCGACAACGCCCGGCGCTACCAGCACAACCGCGACATCGCCGAGACGCTGCAACGCGCGCTGCTGACCGAGCTGCCCGCGCCGGAGTGGCTCCAGCTGGCCGCCCGCTATCTGCCGGCCACCCACGGGCTGAACATCGGCGGCGACTGGTACGACGCGTTCCCCCAGCCCGACGGCGGCGTCATCACCGTGGTCGGCGACGTGACCGGCCACGGACTGCGCGCGGCCGTGATGATGAGCCAGCTGCGCACCGCGCTGCGGGCCTACGCCGTCGACGGCGGCTCCCCCGGCCTGCTGCTGACCCGGCTGCACGACTTCCTGCACCACCTCCAGCCCGATCTGTACGCCACCGCGGTCATCGCCCGGTTCCACCCTCAGGAGCCCACCCTCACCTGGGCGGCGGCGGGCCATCCGCCGCCGGTGCTGCGCGGCCCGGACGGGCGGGTGCGGATCCTGGACGACAAGCCCGGGGCGATGCTCGGCATCCCGCTGCGGCAGGAGATCGCCGACCACACGGTGGCGGTGGCGCCCGGTTCGACGCTGGCGCTGTACACCGACGGGCTGGTGGAGCGGCGGGCGCGCGGCATAGACCCGGGCATCGAGCGGCTGGCGTCCGCGCTCGGCTCCTTCGGCCCCGTGGAGCTGGACCTGGACCTGGAGGGCACGGCGGACGGCATCCTGCACCCGCTGCTGAGCGACTCCGAGCGCGACGACGACGTGTGCCTTCTGCTGTGCCATCTGGGCACCGGCGCCTGAGCACCGCTGCCCGGCCCCCTGCCCGCGGTTCCGGACCGGTTCGCCGGCGTTGCGCTGTCCGCCCCGCTCGACTGGCGGAACCCGCGGCAGCACGATGGGATCGATGAGGTGCGAAGCACCGCGACGGGGGCAGGCGCATGGCGTTCGAGGCAGACCGCCTGGAGCCGCAGAAAGGGATGAACACCGTGACACGACCCAGGATTCTGGTGGTCGGCGCAGGTTTCGCCGGCGTGGAGTGCGTCCGCCGTCTGGAGCGGCAGCTCTCTCCCAGCGAGGCCGAGATCACCCTGGTGACGCCGTTCGCCTATCAGCTCTATCTCCCGCTGTTGCCCCAGGTCGCCTCGGGGGTGCTGACGCCCCAGTCGATCGCGCTGTCGCTGCGCCGCAGCAAGAAGTACCGGACGCGGATCATCCCGGGCGGTGCCATCGGCGTGGACCTGAAGGCCAAGGTGTGCGTGGTGCGCACCATCACCGACCGCATCGTCAACGAGCCGTACGACTACATCGTGCTGGCGCCCGGCAGCATCACCCGAACCTTCGACATCCCGGGGCTCACCGAGCACGCCTTCGGCCTGAAGACGCTGGCCGAGGCCGCGTACATCCGGGACCACGTCATCTCGCAGCTGGACCTGGCCGACGCCAGCCAGGACCCGGCCGAGCGCGCCTCCCGGCTCCAGTTCGTGGTCGTCGGCGGCGGCTACGCGGGCACCGAGACGGCCGCCTGCCTGCAACGGCTGACGCACGCCGCGGTCAAGCGCTACCCGCGCCTGGACCCGAGCCTGATCAAGTGGCACTTGATCGACATCGCGCCCAAGCTCATGCCGGAACTGGGCGAGAAGCTCGGGCGCAGCGCCCAGGAGATCCTGCGCCGGCGCGGCATCGAGATCTCGCTGGGCGTCTCCATCGAGAAGGCCGGGGCGGAGGAGGTCACCTTCACCGACGGCCGGGTGATCCCCACCCGCACGCTCATCTGGACCGCCGGTGTGGTCGCCAGTCCGCTCATCGCCACGCTCGGCGCGGAGACGGTCAAGGGGCGGCTCGCGGTCACGTCCGAGATGTGCCTGCCGAACCACGACGGGGTGTTCGCGCTGGGCGACTCCGCCGCCGTGCCGGACCTCGCCAAGGGCCGGGAGGGCGCCGTCTGCCCGCCGACCGCGCAGCACGCCCTGCGGCAGGGCCGGCACGTCGCCGACAACGTCATCGCCGCCCTGCGAGGACAGCCGATGCGGCCGTACGTGCACAAGGACCTGGGACTGGTCGTCGACCTCGGCGGCACCGACGCGGTCTCCAAGCCGCTCGGTGTGGAACTGCGGGGCCTGCCCGCACAGGCGGTCGCCCGCGGCTACCACTGGTCCGCGCTGCGCACGGGCGTCGCCAAGACCCGGGTGATGACGAACTGGCTGCTCAACGCGGTCGCCGGCGACGACTTCGTGCGCACCGGCTTCCAGGCCCGCAAGCCGGCCAAGCTGAAGGACTTCGAGTACACGGACGCCTATCTGACACCGGAGCAGGTACGGGCGCACGTGGAGGGGTCGGTGCGGCCCGCCCGGTGACCCGGGCCCGGGGGTCCGCTCGCGGCATGACATGCTGAGAAGTGGATCTCTGCGGCGGACGGAAGAGAGTGCGGCGGCGTGAGGACAGCGGGACGCTCGGGTCGGACACGGCTGCGGGACCGCGTCGCGGCGTCCGACCCCGGCCTGCTGCGGCTGATCGCCGCGCTGCGCACGGTGGGCGCGATCACGCTGGCGCTGGCAGTGCTGGCCCCGTTCGGGGCCGACGTCGCCCATCTGGTGGCGGGCGCGATGGCGGCGATGGCGGCCACGTTCGCCATCCGGGAGAAGCAGCGCGGGGCGCAGGCCGTCACCCTCGCACTGGGCCTGCCGGTGGCACTGGCCTCGGTGACGCTGGGCGCGCTGCTCGCCTCGCGGGTCGTGGTCGGGGACGCCTTCTTCGTCGTGCTGATCTTCTGCGCCGTCTACGGCCGCCGCTGGGGCGACCGGGGGCACGCGCTGGGGCTGATCGCCTTCCAGGTCTACTTCGTGTCCCTGTTCGTCGGCGCCTCCCTCGCGGCGCTGCCGGGGCTGTGCGCGTCCGTCGCCGTCGCCTTCGCGTGCAGTGCCGTGGTGCGCTTCGCGATCGTCCCGGCGACGCCCGCGGGAATCCTGCAACGGCTGCGGCAGGCCTTCAGGGCCCGCCTGGCGCAGTTGGTCCAGGCGCAGATCGATCTGCTGGACGCCGAGCCGGACGACATCGACAAGGTCCTGAAGGACGTGCGCGACGGCACGGCGCGGCTGCACGAGACGGCGCTGATGATCCAGTCCCGGCTGGAGGAGGGCACGCCCGACCCGGCCACGGCGCGGCTGGTGCAGCGGCGCATCGCGGACGCCGAGATCGCCGCCGAGCGGCTGGGGCTGCTGCTGCTCACCGCGCGCAGCGCCGAGCGGGCCGACACCCTGACGCTGCATCTGCCCGGTGCCCCGGCGCCGTCGTTGGGGCGGCTGCCGGGGCCGGACGAGGCGACGGCCCTGCTGCGCCGCGACCTCGGCGCGCTGCGGGCGCTGGTGCTGGTCCCGCCCGACCGGGCCCGCGGGACGGCGCTGTCCCAGCTGCGCAACCGGCTGCTCGGCTACCGGGACGAGGAGAACCTGCCGCCGGCCTCGCCGGCCGTGCAGGACGTCTTCCGCGGCCTCGGCGAGGCGGCACGGGCGATCATGGGGCTGCGGATCGCCCTGGACGGCCCGCAGGACGAGTCGGACGACTCCCCCGCCACCGCCCGCTCCCGTGAGGAGCTGGACGCCGAGGACGCCTCGATCGACGCCGGTGAGGAGGGCGAGCCCGAGGAGGAGACCGGGCTGCGCCGGCCCACGACGCGGGCCGCCGTGCAGGTCACGGTCGGCTCGTCGCTGGCCATCGTCGGCGGTGAGCTGCTGTCCGCGCAGCGCTGGTACTGGGCGGTCCTCGCCTGCTGGATCGTCTTCCTCAACACCGCCTCCACCGGTGAGATCCTCGTCAAGGGCTACCGGCGGGTGCTGGGCACGCTGTTCGGGGTGGTGGCCGGGATCGCGCTGGCGGGCCTGGTCGGGAACCGCACCTGGCTGGCGTTCGCCCTGGTCCTGCTGCTGATCTTCGCGATGTTCTACACGGCGCCGCTGTCGTACACCCTGATGTCGTTCTTCGTCACCGCGATGCTGGGCCTGCTGTACACCCTGCTGCACACGTACAGCATGTCGGTGCTGCTGCTGCGGGTGGAGGAGACGGCACTGGGCGCGGCCTGCGGGGTGGTGGCGGCGGCGCTGGTGCTGCCCGTGCGCACCGACCGGCGCACCGACGAGCTGCTCGGCACGGTGCTGGAGCGCCTGAAGGACGTCACCGAGGGCGCCGTCGACCAGCTCAGCGGCGGCCCGGCGGCCGACCTGCTGGACCGGGCCAGGGACCTGGACCAGGCGCTCGGCGATCTGCGGGCGGCCACCCAGCCGCTGACCCATCCGGTCACGCCGCTGCGGGCCCGGCGGGACACCGCCCGCTACGTGGTCGCGCTCCTGGAGACCTGCGCCTACCACGCACGCTCGCTGGCGGCGACGGCCGAGCTGCTGCCCACCCATCCGTCGATCGCGGCGGACCCGCGGCTGCGCGGGGCGGTACGGCGCACCGTGCGCAACATCGAGGCGATCGCCGCGCGGGTCGAGGACCGGCAGGCCGCGGCCGGGGTGGAGAGCGGGCCGAGCATCGCCTCCCTGCTGAAGCCGGACGCGGCCGGTGCCCCGCGGTACGGCAGGATCACCGGCCGGGTGCTGCGGCATCTGGAGCGTCTGGACGAGGCCGTGGTCGGCCTGGCCAAGCCGCTGGGCGTGCCGGTCACGGCGCCGAAGCGGTGACGGACGGCAGGACCGCGCCGCACCCGTGAGGGGACCGCGCCGCGCTCGGGAGGGGGCCCCGGCGTGCGGCCCCCTCCCGGGCGTGCCCGGATCTCGCGGTGTGATGCCCGGTGACCGGTCAGAAGTCGGTGGGCAGGCCGCTCGCCTCGGCGATGCCACGCAGTTCCTCGTTCTGCCGGTGGCGTTGCTTGAGGTAGTCGGCGATCTCGCCGAGCCGGGTCGGGTCGGCGGCGGTGGCCGCGTCGGTGACCACTCTGACGGGCCCGGTCTCGTCGGTGCTGATCTCGACGACCTCGTTGTCCAGCCGCCCGGTGACGGCCGTGGCGATGACGAGGGCGGCCTCGTCGCGGATCTCCTGGGGCAGCGCCTCGGCCTCACCGCCGTCCAGGGAGAAGTCGATGGTGGGCAGCTGGTCCTCGTCGATGGCCCGCAGAACGGGTTCCACCACCCTCAGGAGCAGCCGGTAGTCGTCGGTGTCCATCCGGACGCGCAGCAGGTCGAGGTAGACGTCCACGGGACGGCCGTCCGGCGGGATCTCGTGTTCGTTCATCCTGGGCGTGTTCCCCGCGCGGGGCGTCTCAGACGCGGCGCCAGCGGGCGAGGGCGAAGGAGAACACGCCGAACAGCACCAGCCCCGCGGCGACGCAGACCAGCAGCCAGGGCCCGAGCGGCGTGTCGGCGAAGGAGCGCAGGGTGTCGTCGAGGCCCTTGGCCCGGCCGGGCTCGTAGTCCACGGCCGCCCGGATCGCGAACGCGCCGGCCGCGGCGAACACCAGGCCGCGCGCCACGCCGCCGCCGACGCCGGTGAGGTCGATCAGCCGGCGCGCACGGGGGTCCAGCTCCCCCGCCTTGAGCTTCTTCCGGTAGCTGCGGCGCACGGCCTGGACGGCGATCACCACTCCGGCGGCCACGACGGCGGCGCCGGCCAGGCCGACCAGCCACTGCCCCGCCGGCACCTGCATCAGGCGGGCGGTCACGTCCCGGGACCGCTGGTCACTGGAGCCGGTGGAGCCGCTGCCGGAACCGGCCGCGAAGGCGAGGACGGAGGCGGAGACGAAGACGTAGAACACGCACCGGGCGCCGGCCGCCAGGCGCTTGCGCGCCGTGCGGCCGTCCTCGCCGACGGCGCCGAACAGCGCCTCGGACAGCCGCCACAGGGCCATGCCGGCCAGTCCGAGGCCCAGCGCCCACAGCAGGACCGAGCCGAAGGGCTGCTCCGACAGTTCGGCCAGCGCGCCCGAGCGGTCGGCCTGCTCACCGCCGTCGCCGAAGGCGATCCGCAGCGCCAGGGCACCGACGAGCAGGTAGATGACGCCCCGTGCGGCCAGTCCGGCCCGCGCGGCGCCCTCCGTGGTTCTGCCGTTCGCCGCCCGGCGGGCGCGGACGCGGCCGACGGTCAGCGCGGGTGCGCGTACGTTCATGTGATCCTCCCCTCCCGGGCAGCCGGACGCCCGGGCTGTCGTCGTACGTGCCGGCCACGCGCCGGCCTCGCACGGACACCGACCGGGACGGACGCCCGGCATCGGCGGACGGCGGCACCGACGGGCGCCGGCTTTGAGGTCGGACGGTGCCTGTGAGAAGCGGCCGGCACCGGCGGACGGCCGCACCGACGAACGGACGGTGCCGGTGAGAGACGGCCGGCACCGGCGTTCGGCCGGAGTGCCGGAGCCTCGGGCGTGCGGTGGCCCCGGCAGGTGGTGGCCCGGACACCGGGCATCCCGGCGTCCGGGCCACCACCGACCGGTGCGCGTCAGTCGGACACGCCGGCGGGCATGCGCACCGCGGAGTGGACGGGGACGGCGGCGGGCGGATCGGCCGGTGCCGCGGCGAGCCAGCGGTGCGCGGCTTCCAGGGCCAGGCGTACGTCGCGGGTCCCCGTCGACACGCACAGCGTGTACGCCAGGTCCCGCGCCCGCGGGCTCGGTTCGGCCGAGCCGGTGGGGGGCTCGGCGGCCATGACGGCCTCGTACTCGTCCACGAGCCGGCGGAGCACGGCGGGGTGGGGCCTCAGCATCTGATCCGCTCCTCCTTCAGCCTCGGTTCCAGGCGGTCGCCTGCCGGCCGTTGGTCCGGCGGGCCGTCCGCTGCCCCATCGCCTCGTCGCGCACCCGGGCGCAGCTGCGGTTGATGAGGCGGGAGACATGCATCTGGGAGATGCCCAGCCGGTCGGCTATCCGGCTCTGGGTCATGTCCTCGAAGAACCTCATGTAGAGGATGGCCCGCTCCCGCTCGGGCAGCCGGCGCAGGCTCTCCTTGGCCGACTCGCGGTCGACCACGACGTCGTACGAGGAGTCGGCGGCGCCGAGGGTGTCGGCCAGGCTGTAGCCGTCGTCGCCGGCCGACAGCTCGGCGTCCAGCGACAGCGTGCTGAAGCTCTCCAGCGCCTCCATCCCGGCGCCGACCTCCTCCTCCGTCAGCCCGGTGTGGGCGGCGATGTCGGCCACCGACGGTTCGGGGCTGCCCGGGTTCTGCGTCAGTTCGCGGCGCGCCACGCGCACCTTGTTGCGCAGTTCCTGGACCCGGCGGGGCACGCGCAGGGCCCACATGCGGTCCCGGAAGTGCCGCTTGACCTCACCGGTGATGGTGGGCACGGCGTAACTCTCGAACGCGCCCCGCTCGGGGTCGAACCGGTCGATGGCCTTGACCAGCCCCAGCGCCGCGACCTGACGGAGGTCCTCGATGGACTCCCCGCGGTCGCGGAACCGACCGGCGATGCGGTGCGCCATGGGCAGCCACGCCGTGACGAGTTCGTCGCGGACGGCGTCCCGTTCGGGGCCGTCCTCCAGGGCGGCCAGCCGGGCGAAGAGCGCGGCCGTGTCGGGGGCGTCGTCGTGGCGCCTGCGGGCGGGCTCGGTCGGCGGGCCGGCGGCGGTGGGCTCGGGTGCGGCGGGACGGCTGGTGGGCGTTTCGATGAGCATGCGGATTCGCTCCTGAACGGTGGTCTCAGGGACTTTCCGCGGGAACGTGGCCGGCCGGTCCGGATCACCTGGAGGGGCCGGGCAGCCATACCGCTCCCGCTGCTGCGCCTCCGGTCCGAAGCACGAAACTGCGACTGCCCCCCACCCGGGGGAGCAAACTCCGCTTCTGCTGAAAGTCTCAGGTAAGCGGTACCACCACGGTGATGCGCTTGCCGCCGGTCGGCAAGTCGGAGACGCACACGTCGCGTGCCAGCCGGCACACGATCGGCCAGCCCCGGCCGCCCAGGCGCCGGTGTCCACGCTCGTCGACCGGCGGCGCGGTGACCGGCAGCGCGTCGCTGCGGTCGCTCACCGACAGCCGGACCCCCGGCTCGACGACGTCGACGCGGAAGTCCGTGACGCCGCCGCCGTGCAGGATCGCGTTGGTGGTCAGTTCGGAGGCGACCAGCACGGCGTCCGAGAGGGCATGGGCGTCACAGGCCCGCCCGGAGTGCCGGTGCTCGGCGACGGCGCGCTCCACGGCACGGCGGGCCTCGGCGGGCCGGCACGGTCCCGTGCACCGGGTCCGGTCGGTACCGCCCTGGTCGCCGGGCGGTTCGGTGAGGTGCCTCTCGCGCATCCGTCAGCTCCCTGGTCGGTGGGATGGAGGGTGGGGAAAGGGGCGTACTGTCTGCATTCCGGCTGACCTGTCCGGAAGACTCCAAACTTGCTCCCCTCCCTTCGGCCGAGCGGCCATCCCGGCGCCGTACCGGGGTACGCGGACCGCATGACCGACGTTGTGGACTCCGACGAACTGCTGCGGCGCATGCAGCGGGCCAGGGCCTGTGCGGTACGGGAGGAACGGGCCTGGCGGACGCGCCGGGACGAGCTGCGGCCGACGGACCCGGAGGGCGCCCGCGAGGCGGCGGTGCGGACGCTGGCCTACGAGGCCGTGCTGCGGGTGCTGGACGAGGTCCTGACCCCGGGCCGGCGGGGAACGCCGTCCGGACCGGCCGGTTGACGGGCCCGCGGACGGGAAGCCGGACCCCCATGACGGCCGAACACAGCCGGGCGCCGGTCCCGGAGGCCTTTGCCGAGTACCGCCGCGACCGATCCGGCCCTGGAGACGGTCCGGGTCGTGGCGGCGGACGGCGGCCCGGAGGTCGATGCTGTGACCACGGAGTGAGACGCGTCACGGGGTGCCCTCCCGGTTTCCCGGAACGGAGAGAGATGGTTTAGCGTTCATGCATACGTGGTGACGGGGTCGACCGCCGCAGTCCTCCGGCGCCACCGCTTACGGCCCTGGCTGGCTTCCCCCGTCCAGCCAGGGCTTCTTCATGCCGTCATGCAGGACGTGCCGGCGGTGACGGACGAGGCGGACGCGCCGGATGGGACGGCCGGGCCGGCGATTGCGGGGTCGGCACGGAATCTCCGCCGGATCCGCCGGCCGCCGAGGTGCTGAGGGGCCCGGCAACCGCTGAAATGGGCGTAGGGAAAGCACCGGAACCGGACCGTCGGCGAGAGGCTCCGTGTCATGACCAAAGCGATCAAGCTGCTGACCGCCCTACCTCCGCCCCAGCGCCAGCGGCTGATGGCGCTCGCCCATGAGGTGGCCTTCCCGGAGGACGCCCACATCTTCGAAGCGGGCGAGCGGGCCGACCGGTTCTGGGTGATCCGGTCCGGCGCCGTCTCCCTCACCCAGCGGGTGTCGTCCCTCCGGGCGGTGACGGTGGCGAGCCTGGGGGCGGGCGATCTGCTGGGCTGGTCCTGGCTGTTCCCGCCGCACGAGTGGGACTTCGGCGCGGAGGCGTTCAGCCCGGTGCGGGCCTACGAGTTCGACGCGGCCCGGGTCCTCGCCCTGTGCGAGGAGGACCCCGCGCTGGGCCTGACGCTGGTCCGCTCGGTCGCCGAGATCCTCGCCCACCGGCTGGAGACGACCCGGGGCAAGCTGATGGAGTACGCGACACACCGGCGCCCCGTGCCGTGAGCCGTCACACCCGGTAGCGCCGCAGCGCCGGCACCGCGCAGGCCAGCCCCAGCATCGCCGCCACGACCAGCAGTCCGCCGCCGGTGACGGCGGTACGGGCACCGAAGGCCGAGCCCGCCGTGCCGTGCAGGACGTCGGCGAGCCGGGGGCCGCCCGCCACGACGACCGTGAACACCCCCTGCATCCGGCCGCGCATCTCGTCGGTGGCGGCGGAGAGCAGGATCGCGCCGCGGAAGACCATGGAGACCATGTCGGCGACCCCGGCGAGTGCCAGGAACAGCACCGCGAGCCACAGACTGTCGCTCAGCCCGAAGCCGGCGACGGCGGCGCCCCACACGACGACCGCTCCGATCACCATCCAGCCGTGCCGCCGGGCCCGGGAGAACGTGCCGGAGAACAGCCCGCCGGCCACCGCGCCGATGGGGATGGCCGCGAACAGCAGCCCCAGGGCGAGACCCTCGCCGTACCCCGCGTAGGTCTCCGCGGCGAGTTGCGGGAAGAGGGCGCGGGGCATGCCGAACACCATGGCGACGATGTCGGCGAGGAAGGACAGCAGCAGCACGGTGTGCCCGGCGATGTAGCGGAATCCGGCCACGATCTCCCGCAGGCCGGCCCGTCCCTTCGCCGGACCGGTCAGCGGCGGCAGCGCGGGCAGCCGGTACACCGCCCACACCGTGACGCACAGCGCGAGCGCGTCGATGAGGTACAGCTCCGGCAGGCCGACGATGGGGATGAGGACGCCAGCGAGAAGCGGTCCGGCCACCTGTCCGGTCTGCATGACCGTCGAGCCGAGGGCGTTGGCCGCGGGCAGTTCCTCCGCGGGGACGAGGCGCGCGATGGAGGCGCTGCGCGCGGGGGCGTTCAGCCCCCAGAAGGCCTGCTGGAGGGCGAGCAGCACCATCAGCGCGCCCACCGACTCCAGCCCGGTGAAGGCCTGGAGCCAGAACAGCAGTGAGGTCGCGGCGATGCCGGCGTTGGTGATCAGCAGCAGCTTGCGGCGGTCCATGCTGTCGGCGACCGCCCCGCCCCACAGCGCGAAGACGATCAGCGGCAGCAGTCCGGCGAGGCTCGCGGCGCCGACCCAGGCGGAGGAGCCGGTGATGTCGTAGATCTGCTTGGGCACGGCGACCGCGGTGAGCTGGCTGCCGACGGCCGTGACGACGGTCGACGCCCACAGCCGGCGGTAGGCCGGGCGGCGCAGCGGCCGGGTGTCCATCGCCCAGCGGCGCCACCCGCGCGGCCGGGGCACCGGGTCGCAAGCCCCGTCCCGGGGTTCGGTTCTGCTCTCGCTGCTGCTCTCGCCGGTGTCCACGCGCTTCCTGCATGCTCGTTACATCTTTCGCTCGGGGTCACTATCGCAGGTGCGGGCGCGCCCGGGACTCAGGCCCCGGCGATCAGCGTGAGGCCCAGGGCGATCATGGTCGCGGCCACCAGGCCGTCCAGGACCCGCCAGGCAGCGGGCCGGGAGAGGTACCGCCCGAGGAACCGGGCCCCGAAGCCGAGCGCCGCGAACCAGCAGAGGCTGGCCAGTGCCGCGCCCAGGCCGAAGGTCCAGCGCAGCTCGCCGCGGTCGGCCGCGACGGAGCCGAGCAGGAACACCGTGTCGAGGTAGACGTGCGGATTGAGCCAGGTCAGGGCCAGGCACGTGAGCACCGCCCGCCGCCGGGACCCCGCGGCCTCGCCCTGCGTGGTCAGGGCGGCCCCCGGCCGGAACACCCGCCGGGCGGCCAGCGCCCCGTAGCAGAGCAGGAACGCGCCGCCGATCCAGCCGACCACGGTCAGCGCGTCCGGCCAGGCCACCACCACGGCGCCCACCCCGCCGACGCCGAGGGCGATCAGGGCGGCGTCGGACAGGGCGCAGATCCCGACGACCGCCAGGACGGCGTCGCGGCGCAGCCCCTGGCGCAGGACGAAGGCGTTCTGGGCGCCGATGGCGACGATGAGCGACAGGCCGGTGCCGAAGCCCGCGGCGGCGGCGGTCAGGGAGTTGGTCATGGCCTCGACGCTAAGCGGAAGGATCTCTGCGGTACAGCTAAAGATTCTTACGTATCCTTAGCACTCGTGATGACGAGGGTTCCGGGGACGACGACGGCGATGGCGGACCTCCCGCTGGACCAGGTGCGCACCCTGCTGGCGGTGGTGGACGAGGGCACGTTCGACGCGGCGGCGGCGGCGCTGCACGTGACGCCCTCGGCGGTCAGCCAGCGGGTGAAGGCCCTGGAGCAGCGCACCGGCCGGGTGCTGCTGCTGCGCACCAAGCCGGTACGGCCCACCGGGTCCGGCGCGGTGCTGGTGCGGCTGGCCCGCCAGGTGGCGCGTCTGGAGCGGGACGCCCAGGCCGAGCTGGGGCTGAGCGGCGCCGCCGGGGAGCCGGTCCGGGTGTCGGTGGCGGTGAACGCCGACTCGCTGGCGACCTGGTTCCTGGACGCGCTCACCCGGGTGCCGCCGGAGCCGCGGCTCTGTTTCGAGCTGCGCCGCGAGGACGAGGACCACACCGCGACGCTGCTGCGGGAGGGCACGGTGATGGCCGCGGTGACCTCGTCGCCGGACGCCGTGCCGGGCTGTTCGGTGCGGGCGCTGGGCCGGATGCGGTACGTGCCGGCGGCGAGCCCCGGTTTCGCCGCGCGGTGGCTGAACGGGCCGCTGCCCGAGGTGCTGGCCGAGGCGCCGGTGGTGGTCTTCGACCGGCGCGACGACTTCCAGGACGGCTTCGTGCGCGGGCTCGGCGGGGGCCGTGGCGCGGCGGGCGAGGCCCGGCACCACGTGCCCACGTCGGAGGGGTTCGTCGAGGCCGTGGCCGCGGGCCTGGGCTGGGGCATGGTGCCCGAACCGCAGGCCGCGCCGCTGCTGCGCGCCGGGCGGCTGACCAACCTGGCCCCGGACCGGCCGGTCGACGTGCCGCTGTACTGGCAGCAGTGGCGGCTCGACTCGCCCGCGCTGGCGGCGGTGGCCGGGGCCGTGGTGACGGCGGCGGCCGGGGCGCTGCGCCGATAGGGGCGCCGCGCGGACAGGGGCGCTGCGCCGATTGAGGCGCCGCGCCGGTGGCGGACGCGTCGGCCGGTGCCGGTGCCCGCCGCTCCCGGATTCCCAGGCGTTCGCCCGGTTTCACTCCGCCATCGACAGGTCACCCGCAAGCGAGTAAGCCGTACTCGAGGGCGCGATTCGACATCGATCGCAGGTGACGTTGATGGACAACTGGCGAGAGCACGCCGCGTGCAGTACCGAGGACCCCGACCTGTTCTTCCCGATCGGCACCTCAGGACCTGCGCTGCTCCAGACCGAGCAGGCCAAGGCAGTCTGCCGCCGCTGCCCGGTCCGGGAGCCCTGCCTTCAGTGGGCGCTCGACACCGGCCAGACCCTGGGTGTCTGGGGCGGGACCGACGAGATGGAACGCCGCGCGCTGAAGCGGCGCCTCGCCTCACGGCGGCGGTCCGGATGACAAGGCGCGGCCCCGGCACCGGGGCCGTCCGGGTCCGCAGGATCTACGACCCGCCGGAGCCCGGCGACGGCGTGCGCGTCCTGGTGGACCGGCTGTGGCCGCGCGGCATGGCGAAGGACGCGGCGGAGGTGGACCAGTGGCCCAAGGCCCTCACCCCGTCGGCTGAGTTGCGCCGCTGGTACCACGCGGGCGAGGGCTCCTACGAGGAGTTCGCCGCGCGCTACGAGGACGAACTGGACGGCACGGAGGCGGCCGAGGCCCTCGACGGGGTGCGTGAGCTGACGCGCAAGGGCCCGGTCACCCTGCTGACGGCGGCCAAGTCGCCGGACACCAGCCACGCGGCCGTGCTGGCCCGCCCCCTGGGCGGTGCGCGATAAGGCTTCTCAGCGGAACGCGAGGGCGGCCCCCGACGGTACGCGACGAGGCTTCTCAGCGGAACGTGAGGCGGTCTCCCGGCAGTACGCGAGCAGGGCCCTCCCGGCGGTACGCGAGCAGGGCGGCACTCTCCGCGGTGCGCAGGAAAGCAGGCGGCCGGTGTGGACCGGCCGCCCGCACGGCGCTCACGCCGTCTGCTGCGCCGCGGCCCGGCCGGCCGCGCGGCCCGAGAAGAGGCAGCCGCCGAGGAAGGTGCCCTCCAGGGCGTTGTATCCGTGCACCCCTCCGCCGCCGAAGCCGGCGACCTCCCCGGCGGCGTACAGGCCCTCGATCGGCTCGCCGTCGCCGCCCAGGGCGCGGGAGTCCAGGTCGGTCTGGATGCCGCCGAGGGTCTTGCGGGTGAGGATGTGCAGCTTGACGCCGATCAGGGGGCCGGCGGCGGGATCGAGGATGCGGTGCGGGGTGGCCACCCGGCCGAGGCGGTCGCCGATGTAGCGGCGGGCGTTGCGGATCCCCTGGATCTGGGCGTCCTTGGCGTAGGGGTTGGCGAGCTGCGCGTCGCGGGCCTCGATCTGACGGCGGATCAGGGAGGCGTCGAGGAGCGGCTTCTCGGTCAGCGCGTTCATCTTCTCGACCAGTTCCTCCAAGCCGGGCGCGGTGACGAAGTCGGCGCCGTGCCGCAGGAACGCGGCGACGGGGCCGGGGGCCCCCTTGCCGAGGAGGCGTTCGCGCAGGAAGCCCTTGCGGTCCTTGGCGGTGATGTCGGGGTTCTGCTCGGAGCCCGACAGCGCGAACTCCTTCTCCACGATCCGCCGGGTCAGGACGAACCAGGAGTGGTCGTGCTCGGCGAGTCCGTCGGCGGTGCGCAGGTGCTTCAGGGTGCCGAGGGTGTCGTAGCCGGGCAGGTACGGCTCCGGCAGACGGCGGCCGAGGGCGTCGAACCACATCGAGGACGGTCCGGGCAGGATGCGGATGCCGTGGCCCGGCCAGATCGGGTCCCAGTTGCGCAGCCCCTCGGTGTAGTGCCACATCCGGTCGCGGTTGACCAGGCGGACGCCGGCCGAGGCGCTGATGTCCAGCATCCGCCCGTCCACGTACGCGGGGACGCCGGTGACCATCTCGCGCGGCGGCGTGCCCAGGCGTTCGGGCCAGTGGCGGCGGACGATGTCGTGGTCGGCCCCGATGCCGCCGGAGGTGACGACGACGGCCTGGGCGGTCAGTTCGAACTCGCCGGCCGCGTCGCGGCTGGAGGCGACTCCGCGGGGCGAGTCGTCCGGGGCGAGGACGGTGCCGCGCACGCCGCGGGCGGCGCCCTGCTCGACGACCAGCTCGTCGACCCGGTGGCGGTGGTGGAAGGTGAGCAGTCCGTCGCGGGCGGCCTGCTCGGCGTAGCGCACGAACGGCTCCACCACGCCCGTGCCGGTGCCCCAGGCGATGTGGAAGCGCGGCACCGAGTTGCCGTGTCCGTGTGCCCCGAGGTCACCGCGCTCGGCCCAGCCGACGGTGGGCAGCAGCTTGATGCCGTGCCCGTCCAGCCAGGACCGCTTCTCCCCGGCCGCGAACTCGACGTAGGCCCGCGCCCAGCGCACGGCCCAGGAGTCCTCGTCCTCGGTGCGGTCGAAACGGGCGCTGCCCTGCCAGTCGCTCCAGGCCAGCTCGACGGAGTCCTTGACGCCGAGCCGGCGCTGCTCCGGGGAGTCCACGAGGAACAGCCCGCCGAAGGACCAGAACGCCTGCCCGCCGAGGTTGGCGGCGTTCTCCTGGTCGACGAGCGCGACCCTGCGTCCCCGGCTGGTCAGCTCGTGCGCCGCGACCAGGCCCGCGAGGCCCGCTCCGACGACGATGACGTCGGCATCCATGGCGACCGTCCCTTCCTGTCCGTCCTGTCCGTTCCTGACGATTCCGGCCGTTCCCGACCGTCCCGGCCGTTCCCGGCCGTGTCGACCGTGTCGACGGTGAGGTGTTCATCCGGTGGTGCCGCCGCCGTCGGTGAGCAGCGCGGTGAGCAGGTGTGCCAGCCAGGCGCGGGCACGCTCGACGTCCCGGTCCAGCAGCAGTTGCACGGTGACGCCGTCGTACGCGGCGACCACGGCGTGGGCCGCGCCGTCCACGTCGCCGAGCACGGCGGGCAGCGCGGTGCGACCGCGGGCCCGGGCGAGCCGCTCGGCGATCGCCCGCCGCAGCCGGGCCCGGTGCTCCAGGAGGGTGCGGGCGACGGCCGGGTCGCGCGCGGCGTGCACCAGGAAGTCGGTCTTGACCAGCAGCCAGTCCCGGTCGAGCAGCAGCACCTCGGTGACGCGGTCGACGGCGGCCGGTACGTCGAGGTCCGGCCCGTCGGCGGCGAGGGCGCCGGACACCTGGTCGGCGATCAGCTCGGCGCGCTCGCGGTAGAGGGCGAAGAACAGCTCGTCCAGGCTGGAGAAGTTCGAGTAGAAGGCGCCCCTGCTGTAGCCGGCGGCCTCGCAGACCTCCTCGATCGACACATGGCCGAAGCCCTTCGCGGCGAAGACGGTGAACGCGGCCCGGAGGAGGTCGGCGCGGGTGCGGGCCCGGCGCCTGGTCACGCGCCCGGCCGTGCTCCGTGCCGCCATACCCGCCCCTCACGCCCTGCCGCCGGGGCCCTCACGGCCGCCGGTGCCCGTCGGATACGCGAATGTATCCGATGCACCGGTGTATCCAACAGGGCCGGAGCCGGCCTTCCCGGACCCGTCAATGGAACATACTTTCGAACGAGGGGTACGCTGGCGATATGACCAGGCACCTCCAGGGCTCGCTGTTCGACCAGACCGACGAGGTCCGGCTCGGTCCCCTCGACGGGCTGCACCGCACCGACCTCGGCTCCGGCGCCTGGATCGACGTGCTGCCGGCCTGGCTGAGCGGCGCCGACGCGCTGTTCGAGCGACTGGCCGCCGAGATCCCCTGGCGCGCCGAGCGGCGCACGATGTACGACCACGTGGTCGACGTGCCCCGGCTGCTGGCGTTCTACGGTGCGGAAGACCCCCTGCCGCATCCGGTGCTGGACGAGGCGCGCGACGCGCTGTCGGCGCACTACGGCGGGGAGCTGGGCGAGCCGTTCACCACCGCGGGGCTGTGCCTCTACCGCGACGGCCGGGACAGCGTCGCCTGGCACGGCGACCGCATCGGCCGGGGCGCGCGGGAGGACACCATGGTCGCCATCCTGTCCGTGGGCACACCCCGGGACCTGCTGCTGCGGCCGGTGGGCGGCGGCGCCGCCACCGTGCGCCGGCCGCTGGGCCACGGCGACCTGATCGTCATGGGCGGCTCCTGCCAGCGGACCTGGGAGCACTGCGTGCCCAAGACGACCCGCGTCGCGGGACCGCGCATCAGTGTGCAGTTCCGTCCGCACGGCGTGCGCTGAGCAAGGCGCGGTGCGCCGCCCGGCCGGTTGCCCCGGCCGCCGCTCACGGTCTGGTTGGCTGTCCCCGACAGCGGGTTTCCAAACCTCGGGAGAGCGATGCGAGCCACCGTACGGCAGGCGGCGGACGGCACCTACCTGGTGCACGGCACCCATACGAACTGGGTGATCCTCACCGAGGGCGACGCGGTGACCCTGGTCGACACCGGGTATCCCGGTGACCGGCGGGCGCTGCTGGAGTCCCTCGCGGCGGTGGGGAGTTCACCGGAGGCGGTGGAGGCGGTGCTGATCACGCACGCCCACAACGACCATCTGGGGTCGGCCGAGTACCTGCGGTCGGCGCACGGCGTCCCGGTCCACCTCCACGAGGCGGAAGTGCCGCACGCCCGCCGTGACTTCCTCCACCAGGTCTCCGTCCCGACCGTGCTGCGCAACGGCTGGCGGCCGGGTGTGCTGCCCTGGGCCCTGCGCGCGGTCCGCTCCGGAGGCACGGCCCGGCTCCCGGTCGCCGCCCCGCTTCCCTTCCCCCGGCAGGGCGCCCTGGACCTGCCCGGCAGGCCGGTGCCGGTGCACACCCCGGGGCACACAGACGGTCACTGCGCCTACCACCTGCCGGACACCGGGGTGGTGATCTCCGGTGACGCCCTGGTCAGCGCCCACCCCACCGCCCGCACCGCCGGGCCGCAGCTGCTGCCCGGCATGTTCCACCGCGACCGCGCCCGCGCGGTGGCCTCGCTGGACGTCCTCGCCGGACTGGACGCCGACGTCCTGCTCCCCGGCCACGGCCCGGTGCACCGGGGCCCGGTGAAGGACGCCGCGCGACTGGCCCGGGAACGGGCGCTCTAGAGTCGGGCCATGGCCTTGCAGATCAGCGCCACCAACCCGGAGCACCCCGCGCTCCTGCTCGAACTGCCCTGGCACCTGCCGCTGGAGCGGTGGCCGGAGGAGTACCTCGTGCCGCTGCCGCGCGGCATCTCCCGGCACGTCGTCCGCTACGCCCGGGCCGGCGACGAGGTGATCGCCGTGAAGGAGCTGGCCGAGCGGCCCGCGGTGCGGGAGTACGGGCTGCTGCGCGACCTGGACCGGCTCGGCATCCCCGCCGTGGACGCGCTCGGCGTCGTCACCGGCCGCGCCGACGAGGCGGGGGAGCCGCTGGAGCCGGTGCTGATCACCCGGCACCTGGGCGGCTCCATGCCGTACCGGTCGATGTTCGAGACGACCCTGCGCCCGGCGACCATGCACCGCCTGATGGACGCCCTCGCGGTGCTCCTGGTGCGCCTGCACCTGGCCGGGTTCGCGTGGGGCGACTGCTCGCTGTCCAACACGCTCTTCCGGCGCGACGCGGGCGCCTACGCCGCGTACCTGGTCGACGCCGAGACCGGCGAGCTGCACCCGCGGCTGAGCGACGGGCAGCGCGACTACGACCTGGACCTGGCGCGCGTCAACATCAGCGGCGAGCTGCTCGACCTGGAGGCGTCCGGCGCCCTGCACCCGTCCGTGGACCCGGTGGAGTTCGGCACCGAGATCTGCGCCCGCTACCGGGGCCTGTGGGAGGAGCTGACCCGCACCTCCGTGTATCCGGCGGGCAAGTACCACTACATCGAGCGCCGGATACGCCGGCTGAACGACCTCGGCTTCGACGTGGCCGAGATGCAGATCGAGCACGCCTCCAACGGCGACACGGTCACGTTCGTGCCGAAGGTCGTCGACGCCGGCCACCACCAGCGGCAACTGCTGCGCCTGACCGGCCTGGACGCCGAGGAGAACCAGGCCCGGCGGCTGCTGAACGACCTGGAATCGTGGATGGCCACCCAGGACGACCACGCCCCCGGCGACCCCCTGGGCGCCCGCCCGGAGGTGCTCGCCCACCGCTGGGTGCGGGAGGTGTTCCGGCCGACCGTGCGAGCGGTGCCGCCCGAGCTGCGCGGTGCGATGGACCCGGCGGAGATCTACCACGAGCTGCTGGAGCACCGCTGGTACCTGTCCGAGCGGGCCCAGCACGACATCGGCCTGGACACGGCGGTGCGCGACTACATCGAGAACATCCTGCCCGGGGCCCGCGCCGCGCTGGAGCCGACTGCGGAGTGACTCACCGGTGCGGGACCACCGCCACCGGGCAGTCGGCGTGGTGCACGGCGCCGTGCGCGACCGAGCCGATCCGGGCGCCCACCGCCGAACGCGTCGCCCGGCGGCCGACGACCAGCAACTGGGCGCCGCCCACCACGGAGAGCAGCACCTGCGCGGCACTGCCCAGCTCCACGTGCTCGGCCACCGGCACGTCCGGGAAGCGCTCCCGCCACGGCCGCAGCGCCGCGTCCAGCGCCTTGCGCTCGTACGGTTCCGGGCCCCCGGCCTCGTCCAGGAGCTTCAGGGAGGCCGGGCTGTAGGCGTAGACCGGCGGCAGCGTCCAGGCCCGGACGGCGCGCACGGTCGCGCCGCGGGCGGCGGCGGCCTCGAAGGCGAAGCGCAGCACGTCGGCGCTGTCCTCCGGGTCACCGTGCTGGCCAACGACGACCTCCCGCCCGGCCGCCTCCTCGCCGGCGCGGTCACCGGCCCGCACCAGCACCACGGGGCGGGGGCTCTCGCCGATGACCTGCTGGCCCACGGAGCCGACCAGGAAGCCGACGAGACGGCCGTGCCCGCGCGAGCCCAGCACCAGGAGCTCGGCGTCGGCCGCCGCGGCCACCAGCGTCTCCACGGCGTGCCCGTCCACGACGTCGACGGTCACCGGCAGCTCCCGGTGCCGCTCGACGACGGCCCCCACCTGCCGGGTCACCGTGTCCCGCACCCACCGCTGCTGCGCCTCCCGGTCGGTCACCCCGGCCGCCTCCATCTGCTGGAACCGCCAGGCGTGCACGACGCGCAGCGGCACTCCGCGCCGGATCGCCTCCCTGGCCGCCCAGGCCAGCGCCGCCAGGCTCTCCTCGGATCCGTCGACCCCCGCCGTCACCGGCCGCGTCATGCTGGCTCCTCACTCTGTCACCGACGTTCGGTCGCGATCAGAGTCCCCCGGTCCGCCCCGGACGACACCGGACGACACCGGCCGGCGGCGGCCGGCCGCCGCCCCGCGGTCCGGACGGCCGGGTCCGGGCGTCCCCGCACCACGGGTGCCGCCGGCGCGGCGTGCCAGGATGGGAGCGTGCCGCAGACCTCATTCGACACGCCGCTCGTCGGGCGCGACGACGAACTCACGCGTCTCACCGGCCTGCTCGAACGCGCCCGTGCCGACGCGCCGCGCGCCGCGCTGATCGCCGGGGACGCCGGTGTCGGCAAGACCCGGGTGCTCCGGGAGGTGACCGCCCGGGCCGGCGCGGCGGGGACGACGGTGCTCACCGGGCACTGCGTGGACCTCGGTGACGTGGGTCTGCCGTATCTGCCGTTCACCGAGATCCTCGGCGTGCTCGCGGCGGACGGCCGCCTCTCCCCGGTGCTCGCCCGGCATCCCGTGGTGGACCGGCTGCTGGGCGGGGCTGCGGACGGCGGGCGGGACCCGGACGGCCGGCTGCGGCTCTTCGAGGGCGTGGCCGCGCTGCTGGCCGACCTCGCGGACACCGGGCCGCTGCTGCTGGTCCTGGAGGACCTGCACTGGGCCGACCAGTCCTCCCGCGATCTGCTGCGCTTCCTGCTCAGCCGGGGAGTGCTGCACCGGCCCACGGGCGGTGCGCCCGTCCACCCCGTGTCCGTCTTCGCCTCCTACCGCGCCGACGACCTGCACCGCCGCCACCCGCTGCGCCCGCTGCTGGCCGAACTGGTGCGGCTGCCCGCGGTCGAGCGGCTGGAGCTGCGTCCCCTGGCCGACGCCGAGGTGGCCCGCCTGGTCCGGGCGCTGCCCGCGGCGCCGCTCGCGGAGACCACGGTCCGCCGCATCGTCGAGCGGGCCGAGGGCAACGCCTTCTACGCCGAGGAACTGGTCGCGGCCACGGACGCCGGGGCGGGCGGGGTGCCGAGCGGACTGGCCGACGTGCTGCTGATCCGTTTCGAGCAACTGACCGACACCGCCCAGCAGGTGCTGCGCACCGCGGCCGTCGCCGGGCGCCGGGTCGGGCACGACCTGCTGCGGGACGCCGTCGGCCTGCCCGAGGAGGAGCTGGAGGCGGCGCTGCGCGAGGCCGTGGGGCGGCAGCTGCTGGTGCCCGGCGACGGCGGGACGTACGCCTTCCGGCACGCCCTGGCCCGGGAGGCCGTCTACGCCGACCTGCTTCCCGGGGAACGGGCCCGGCTGCACGGCGCGTTCGCACGGCTGCTGGCCGGGCGGGACCGCCGGCCGGAGAACGCCGCCGAGCGCGCCCACCACCACCGCGAGAGTCACGACCCGGCCCGGGCGCTCGCCGCCTCGCTGGAGGCCGCGGACCACGCCCGGCGCGTCGGCGCGCCCGCCGAGGAGCTGCGGCACCTGGAGGCGGCCCTCGACCTGTGGCCGGAGGTGGAGGCGTCCGCGCGGCCCGCGGGCACCGACCCGGTGACGCTGACACTGCGCGCCTCCGCCGCGGCGGCGCACGCCGGGGAGCTGCACCGGGCGGTCTCCCTCACCCGGTCCGCGCTGGACGGCCTCGGCCGGGACGCGGATCTGGAGCTGGCCGCCCGGGTGCGGTACACGCTCGCCGGCAACCTGCTGAACCTGGACCGCCGCGGCGCCGCCTTCTCCCACAGCAGCGAGGCGCTGTCCCTGATCCCCGCCGAGCCGCCGTCGCCGACGTGGGTGTGGGCGGCGGCCACCCATGTCACGGCCGCCCGTCAGGTCGGCGAGACCGGGACGGCGCTGCAAGTGGCCCACCGGGCCCTGCGCGTCGCCGAGGAGCTGGGTGTCACCGACGCCCGCGCGGATCTGCTGATCTCGCTGGCGGGCATGGAGGACGGCGGCCGGCGCACGGAGGCGGGGCGCGCACGCCTCCGGCAGGCCCGGGAGCTGGCCCGCGCCGCGGGCAACGCGCCGGTGGAGCTGCGGGCGTTGTTCAACCTGGCCATCGCCGGCCTGGAGGCGGGCGATCTCCAGGGGTGCCTGACGTGGGTGGCGGAGGGACTGGACCGGGCGCGCCGCTCGGGGCTGCTGTCCTCGCCCTATCCGCAGGAGATGCGCTACCTCCAGCGGCTGGCGCGGTACACGCTGGGCCACTGGGACGACGGTCCCGGTGGGACCGCGGACGGCGGCACCGCTGACGAGGACGGGGCCGCGCCGACCGCGGTGACCGGGCCGCTGCTGTACAGGGCGCTGGCGCGCGGGGACTTCGGGGCCGTCGAGCGCGCCCGTGCCCTGCTGAGCGGGCCGTTCGACTGGGTGGGCACGCTCGTCGCGGGCGTCGTGCTGACCGACGCCGCCGCGCTGCGCGGGGACGCGGAGGAGGCCGTGCGGCGGATGAGGGAGGCCGTGGAGGCGCTCACGGACAAGTCGGGGGGACTGCCCGACGCCACGGTCCGGCTCGCCGCGCTCGCGCTGTCCGCGGTCGCCGACACGGCCGGCGAGCTACGGCGGACCGGGGGCGCGGAGGCGGCGCGCCGCTGGGCGGACACCGCGACGGAGCTGGTGGAGCTGGCCCGTACCTCCGCCACGCGCGGCGAGGACGGCGTCCCGCAGGGCCCGGAGGGGCAGGCGTGGCTGGCCCGGGCGGAGGCGGAGTGGGCCCGGGCCGTGTCCGGACCGGACCCGGCGGCCTGGGAGAAGGCGGTCGCCGCGTTCTCCTACGGCGACGCGTACGAACGGGCGCGGTGCGGGCTGCGGCTGGTGGAGGCGCTCCTCGCGGCGGACCGGCGCGAGGAGGCGGCGCGGGCGGCGGCCGACGTCCGGCGGGCGGCCGAGCGGCTCGGGGCCGCACCGCTGCGGGAGCGGCTGGACGCCCTCGTCCACCGCGCGTTCCCGGCGGGTGCCGGGCCCGCCGGGGAGCGGTCGCCGGCGCTGACCGCGCGGGAGCGGGAGGTGCTGCGGCTGCTGGCTCTCGGGCGCAGCAACCGTCAGATCGGCGAGGAGCTGTTCATCAGCGCGAAGACGGCGAGCGTGCACGTCTCCAACATCCTGGCCAAGCTCGGCGCGTCGAGCCGTACGGAGGCGGTGGCCATCGCCTACCGCCAGGGCCTGGCGGCACCGGAGCCCACGACACGGGGCTGACGCCTCCGGCCCCGACCGGTCTCCGGCACCCGGCAGCCCGAGGGCCGTCCGCGCCGCCCCGGCGCGCGCGGATGCGGCCCGCCGCGGGGACCGTACGGCTCCGGTCCCGGGGCGGGGAACCGGGGGGCCGCCGGGTACGTCATCCTGGGCACCCCATCGGAGCGCGAACCGGCAGACAGGGCGGGCACGATGCACGAGTTGGTCCCCGGCGGCAACCTGCCCCTGCCGGCCGGCGCCGTGGGCGTGCGGGTGAGCGGCGCCTTCGACGTGTCGGCGCTCGTCACGGACGACGGCGGGAAGGTGGCCGGCGACGGCGACTTCGTCTTCTACAACCAGCCGGAGGCACCCGGTGCCCGGCTGCGGGACGGCACGCTCACCGTGGACCCGGCGCGGCTGCGCCCCGGTGCCACCCGCGTCACCGTGGCCGTCAGCCCCGCCGAACCCACCACACCGCCGCACGTGCTGCCCCCGCCCACACTGCACGTGACCGACGCACGGGGCCGTGCCCTCGCCCGCTTCGCACCACCGCCGGCCGGGCGGGTGAGCGTCCTGCTGCTCGCCGAGATCTACCGGCGCGGCGACCGCTGGAAGCTGCGCGCCCTGGGCCAGGGCTACGCCGACGGACTGGCCGGTCTCGCCCGCGACTTCGGCGTGGACGTCGTCGACGACCCGCCCGCCGCCGCACCGCCCGGTACCGCACCCGACGGGTTCCTGGACGCCGTCAACGCCGCCCGCGCAGCGGCCGGCGCCCCGGCCGTCACCCTCGACGCCCGGCTGGCCTCGGCGGCCCGCGCCCACGCCACCGCCATGGCCGCGGCGGGCGGGCTGACCGTGCAGACGCGGGACGGGGTCTCGGTCTACCAGCGCGTCCTGGGCGCCGGCTACCGGTTCTTCACCGTGGGCGAGCACCTGGTCTCCGGCCCGCGCACGCCGGCGGAGTTCGTCGCGTACTGCCTGCGCACCGACCGGGCCCGGCGCACGCTGCACGACCCGGCGTTCCGTCACGCCGGTCTGGCCCATGCCGCCGACGGGCGGTCGGGCGACGTCTACTGGACCGCGCTGTGGGCCACGCCGCTGACCCCGGACGGACTGGCCCGCACCGAGGTGCGGGTCGTGGAGCTGACCAACCGTGAGCGGGCCCGGGCCGGGCTGCCGCCGCTGGCCGCCGACCCCCGGCTGACCGCGGCGGCGCAGGCGCACAGCGACGACATGGTGGCGCGCGACTTCTACTCCCACACCTCACCCGACGGCAGTTCGCCCGGGGACCGGGCCGCGGCAGCCGGTGCCGCACGGAGCACGGTCGGCGAGAACATCGCCTGCGGCCAGCGCTCCCCGGCCGACGTGGTGGAGGGCTGGATGAACAGCCCAGGGCACCGGGCCAACATCCTGGGGCACGCCTTCACCCACATCGGCGTCGGGCTGGCCGGGGGCGGCCGGGCGGGCACGTACTGGACGCAGCTGTTCGGCGGTTGACCGGGACTCTCCGCTCGGAGGCGATCTTGGCGGAAGGGGGTCGTCCGGGACAGGATGCGCGTATGAAGGGTGACCTTTTCTCCAGCGAGCACATGGTGCAGCCCGCCCAGGCGCCGGGCATGACCGTCGAGAACTCCAAATGCGTCCGGTACGTCGTCGACGGCGAGATGCTCGCCCGGCAGGGCGCCATGGTCGCCTACCGCGGCAACCTCCAGTTCGAGCGCAAGGGCCAGGGCGTGGGCGGCATGCTCAAGCGCGCGGTCACCGGAGAGGGCCTGCCGCTGATGGCGGTGCGCGGACAGGGCGAGGCCTGGTTCGCGCACGAGGCGCAGAACTGCTTCGTCGTCGAGGTCGGCCCCGGCGACGAGTTCACCGTCAACGGCCGCAACGTGCTGTGCTTCGACGCGACGCTGTCCTACCGCATCGCCACCGTCAAGGGCGCCGGCATCAGCGGCGGCGGCCTGTTCAACAGCGTCTTCACCGGACAGGGCAAGCTGGCGCTGATCTGCGAGGGCGACCCGCTGGTCATCCCGGTCTCCCCGCAGTACCCGGTGTACGTCGACACCGACGCGGTCGTCGGCTGGACCGCGGGCCTGCAGACCACGCTGCACCGGTCGCAGTCCATCGGGTCGATGCTGCGCGGCGGTTCCGGCGAGGCGGTCCAGCTGGTGCTCCAGGGCCAGGGGTACGTCGTGGTCCGGCCGAGCGAGGCGCCGCCGCAGAAGCCCCAGCAGCACTGAGCGCGCCGGAAGGACGACAGATGATCGGCATCACGGAGATCACCGCGGCGGCCGAGCGCATCGCCGGGCACGTCGTGCGCACCCCGACCGTGCCGAGCCCCGGCCTGTCCGGCCTGCTGGGCGTCCCGGTCGAGGCGAAGCTGGAACTGCTCCAGCGCACCGGTTCCTTCAAGGCGCGCGGCGCGGTGGCGAAGCTGCTGTCGCTGAGCGAGGCGGAGCGGGCCGCCGGTGTCGTGGCGGTCAGCGGCGGCAACCACGGCATCGCCCTGGCGGTGACGGCCGCCGCCCTCGACGTGAAGGCGACGGTGGTGATGCCGCGGGCGGCGCCCGCCCGGTCGGTGGAGATCGCGGAGCACGCCGGGGCGTCGGTGCGGCTGGCCGACGACATGGACGGCGCGTTCGCGCTCGCCGCACGGCTGGGCGAGGAGGGGCTGACCCCGGTCCACCCCTTCGACGATCCGGTGGTCGTCGCCGGACAGGGCACGGTCGGCCTGGAGCTGGCCGAGGACGCCGGGGACCTCACCGACGTGCTGGTCAGCATCGGGGGCGGCGGACTGATCGCCGGGGTGGCGGCGGCGCTGCGGGCACGCCGTCCGGGCGTACGGGTCTGGGGCGTGGAGACCGAGGGCGCCGAGGCGATGTCGCGGGCGCTGGCGGCGGGCGGTCCGGTGCCGGTGCCGCTGTCCTCGCTGGTGTCCACGCTCAGCGCCCCGGCGGTGTCGCAGCTGACGTACGAGCATGTGTCGGCGCTGGTCACGGAGGTGCTCGTGGTGCCGGACCGGGAGGCCGTGCGCGGGTCGCTGGAGTTCGCCGAGCACGCCAAGGTCTGGACCGAGCCGGCCGCCGGGTGCCTGCTGCCGGCCGCCCGCCGGGTGGTCGAGCGGGTGGGCGGCGGGGCCCGCATCGGTCTGGTGGTGTGCGGGGGCAACGCGAGCACGGCGGACACGGCGGCCTGGGCCGAGCGGTTCGGGCTGCGCTGAGCCCCCGGTGGGGCCCGCGGTGGCCAAGCGGTGAATTCCAGCCCGGGAACGTGGAGTTCCGGGTATCGGACGCCGTTGCATTTACCGCGGGTTACCGCCTGGTCGGGCGGAGAATTCCGGTCGGCGGGCAGTCCGCCGCCGAATTCCCGGCCCGGTGCCGGGGGCAGGGTGCCGAGGTGGGACGCGGTCTCCACGGATTGGCTGCTTTTTCTCGCACACCTGCTCGCCCTTTACGCAAGGGCGAGAAAAACCGGCGGAGTCGGGGTGCCTTTTGAACGCTCGGGGCCCACCTCACCGTACCTCTGGTCACAGCGAGAGCCAGGGGCGCGAACGAGGGATGGCCATGGGCAGGGCGCACGACTCCACACACGCACGGGTCGCCGGAAGGTACCGCCTTCTCGAGATCGTCCACAGCGAGACCAACCGCGTGTGCTGGTCCGGGGAGGACATAGAGTCGGACCGCCCCTGCCTGGTCACCGAGGTGCGGCTGCCGGACGATCCCACGGGCGAGGCGGTGCGCCGGGCCCCCGGCCGGGTCATCCGCACCTGCGAGACCATGAGCCTGCTGTGCTCCGGCAAGGTCACCACGGTGATCGACGCCGTCGTGGAGAACGGCGCGCTGTGGACGGTGACCGAGTGGCCCGGCGGGGTGCCGCTGAGCGAACTCATGGCGGAACGGCCCACGTTCAACTACGTGCGGGCCGCGCGCATCGGACTGGGGCTGCTGGACGTGCTGGAGGCCGCGCACGGCCAGGGCATCACCCACGGGGAGCTCAGTCCCGGCCAGGTGTTCGTGCGCGAGGAGGGCCCGGTCCAGGTCACCGGGTTCGGCCTGGCCGGCGCCACCCTCGCGCCGCGGCTCACCGCACCGTCGTACGCCTCCCCGGAGCAGGCCCGCGACGAGCGGATCGGCCCGGCGGCCGACCTGTGGGCGCTGGGCGCGATCCTCTACACGATGCTCGAGGGCCGTCCGCCGTTCCGTGACCGGGGCAGGCCCGAGGAGACCCTCCGGGGTGTGGACCGGCTGCCGCTGCGGACACCACTGCGCGCCGGACCGCTCACGCAGGCCGTGCAGGGACTGCTGCGCAAGGACTGCCGCGACCGGCTGACCCGCCCGGTGATCCGCGAGGCCCTGGTCCGGGTGCTGAACGAGGAGGCCGGCGCCGCCGCCCCGCCGGTCCCGCGCCCGCGGCTGCGGGGGGCCTACGCCGCCGCCTGCCACGCCGGGCACCGGTGGAGCAGGCGGACGATGATCGCCGGGACCGCCCTGGCCGTCGTCACCGTCACGGTCGCCGTGCTGGCCGCCACGTACGGACCGCCCGGCACCGGCGCGTCGGACGCCGCCGGCCGGCCCCGCCCGTCCGCCCCGGCGGTTCCCCCGGACGGCCTCCCCGGGCCCGGCACCCCGGCCCCGAGCACGGCGCCGCCGCGGTCGTCCTCTCCCCCGCCCGCCACGCCCACCGCGCCCTCCCCGTCGGCCACGGCCCTGCCGGCCGGCTTCCGGACCTACCGGGCGCCGGAGGGCTTCTCCGTCGCCCTTCCCGAGGGCTGGCGCCGGCTGGACACCACGCGCGTGTCCGACGTGGCCTACCGCGTGGTCCTCGGCGCCTCCGGTGATCCGCGCACGCTGGCGGTGACGTACAGCGAACGGGCGGGCGCGGACCCGGTGGCCGTCTGGCGGGACGACGTCGAGCCCGGCCTCAAGCGGTCGGACGGCTACGAGCGGGTCGGCGACATCCGGGCGACGACCTACCGCGGGCGCGAGGCCGCCGACATGGAGTGGCTCGCCGAGGACGACGGCACCCGGGTCCGCACCTTCGGCCGCGGCTACCTGCTCGGCGGGGGGCGCAGCTTCTCGCTGCGCTGGACCACCCCGGCCGCCGACTGGGAGGACGCCGCGAACGAACTGGCGCTGCGGACGTTCCTGAGGACGTTCCGGGAACCGCGGGGCTGACCCGGGGACGGACCGGGGCCGACCGGGGCCGACCGGGGGACGGACCGTTTCCGGTGGCGGGGGCCGGGGGACTCGGCGTTCATGGTGCAAATCGGATATACGATGATGACCGAGCAGGCCGGCCCCCGTGACCTCGTCGCCCATGTGGTGCGGGCCGAGGAGGCCGGGTTCGACTTCTCGGTGACCTCCGACCACTACTTCCCGTGGCTGCGCGAGCAGGGTCACTCGCCGTACGCGTGGAGCGTGCTGGGAGCGGCGGCCCAGGCCACGTCGCGCATCCCGATGATGACGTACGTGACCTGTCCGACGTTCCGGTACCACCCGGCGGTGGTGGCGCAGAAGGCGGCGACGATGCAGTTGCTGTCCCAGGGGCGGTTCCGGCTGGGGCTGGGGGCCGGCGAGAACCTCAACGAGCACGTGGTGGGCGGCGGCTGGCCGTCGGTCGACGTACGGCACGAGATGCTCCGGGAGGCCGTCGAGATCATCCGTGCGCTCTTCGCGGGCGGCCACGTCAACCACCGCGGTGAGCACTTCGACGTGGAGTCGGCCCGGCTGTGGGACGTGCCCGACAGCCCGCCGCCGATCGGCATCGCCGTCTCCGGGGAGCGGTCCGGCAGGCTCGCGGGGGAACTCGCCGACCTGGTGATCGCCACGGAGCCCAAGGCGGGGCTGCTGGAGGCCTTCGACCGGCACGGCGGCCAGGGCAAGCCGCGGGTGGGCCAGCTGCCCGTCTGCTACGACACCGACCGGGACGCGGCGATCGAGCGGGCGCACGCCCAGTTCCGCTGGTTCGGCAGCGGCTGGAAGGTCAACTCGGAGCTGCCGCACCCCGATTCCTTCGAGCAGGCGACCCAGTTCGTCACGCCCGACGACGTCGCCGAGTCCATTCCGTGCGGCGACGACCCGGACGCCTTCGTCGAGGCCGTGCGCCCGTACGCCGAGGCCGGTTTCACGGAGATCGCCCTGGTGCAGATCGGCGGCGACTCCCAGCCCCGGTTCCTGGACTGGTCCGAGAAGACGCTGCTGCCGGCGCTGCGCGAGGCGCTGGGCGGGTCGTGATCCGGCGGGGCGCGGATTCACCCGAACGTCGGCGCATCTCACGCGGGGACGGGGTACTAGGAGGCTCTACGTCCGCTCCCGAGACCTCACGCCCCTTCCCCGGAGGCCCCGCAGTGAACTCGTTCGTGCACAAGACCCTGGTCGTGCAGCTTCAGGCCGGTGACGCCGAGCGCTTCCCCGTCCTCGCCCACCTGGGGTACGACGCCGCCGACCCGTTCGCGGTCACGGTGGTGTTCAGCGCCGACGGCCGTGTGCTGGCGCGCTGGACGCTGGACCGGGAGATGGTCGGCGAGGGACTGCTGCGTCCGGTCGGCGTGGGGGACGTGCGGCTGCGGCCGGTGTCCCGGGGCATGTGGGACGAGCTGCGGATGGAGCTGCTGGGCGACCCCCGGCCCGACGGGGGCCGCCATCACGCCGTGGTGTACGCGTGGGCGCCGGCGGTCGCGGCCTTCCTGCGGGAGACCCACGGCGTGGTCCGGCCGGGCGAGGAGGAGATCCGCGTCGACGAGGCCCTGGCGGAGATCCTGGCCGGCTGAGCGGGCGGCGCCCGGCCGACCGGAGCCGTCGGTCCGTGCCCGGCCGGCGGGCGCCGTCAGTCCGCGGTGTGGCGGTAGCGGGTCCACACCGGTATGGCCAGCCAGCACAGCAGGTACCAGGCGACCACGCCCGCGACGATCCACGGCACGAAACCGTCGTTCGTGGCGACGCGGAGGATCAGCAGCAGCGAGGCGGTCGTCGTGGCGAGCAGCAGGGCCAGCCCGAGCAGGGTCAGCCGGGAGGCCAGGCGCACCGCCTGCGGCTTGATGCGCCGGCCGGAGACGAGGCGGTGCAGCGAGACGGGGGCGATCAGCGCGCCGGTCGCGCACGCGCCGAGGACGACCGTCACCAGGTAGATCGTCTGGTCGGTGTCCGACAGGTCCTCGTACTTCGGCTGGAACACCACGGTCAGCAGGAAGGCGAACAGGATCTGCACACCCATCTGGGCGACGCGGACCTCCTGGATCAGCTCGGTCCACATCCGGTCGGCACGTTCCTCCTCGGTCTCGTTGCGCCCCCGGCGCCTCGTCGTCCCCTCTGCTGCCGCACCCGTGTCCGCCACTGTTCTCCTCCTGGTCACCCGGTTGTGCTGTCTCCTCTTCCCGGGTTCCCCGGAGTCAGGCGCCGTGTCGCGCGCCGGGTCCCGTGCGCCGGAGCCGACGGTTTGACCGGCCGGCCGGCGGTTACACGGGCGGCGACCGCAGCCCGAGCCCGAGGAGGTCGCACAGGATGTCCGACACACAGCTCACGGTGACGCTCAGCGGGGGCGGCCTCGACGACGCGCGGACGGTGGTCCGGGTGCTGGAGCACGTGTTCGGGGCGCCGCAGGACGCCCCGGCGGACGAGCGGGCGACGGTGCGCACGGCGACCTTCACCGCTCCGCTCACCCCGGAGGCGGCCGGCACCGCCGAGGCGGGCGGGGGGCGGCTGTCCGAGCCGGTGACGGTCACCGTGCAGGGCACGCCGCAGGCCGTGTCGGCGGCGAGCGAGACACTGGCGCGGGCCTTCCGGACACGTGACGAGGGCGCGGCCTCCGGCGACCAGGAGCAGGAACGGGAGCTGCTCCTGGTGCCGTGATCGGCGGCCGGCCGGAGGGGGTTTCCCTACCAGCGGCTCTCGACCTGGTCCTTGATCCGCCGGTCGTACAGGCCGCGGACGGCGTCGAGGGTCTGCGGGGACAGCTCCGGCAGCCGGGCGGCGTCCGCGTTGGCGCGGGCCTGCTCGGGCGAGCGGGCGCCGGGGATCACGGTGGTGACGCCGGGCTGCTGGATGATCCAGCGCAGGGCGAGCTGGGCCGGGGTGTATCCCTCGGGAGCGAGGGCGGCGAACTCGGCGGCGGCCTCCACGCCGGTGGCGTAGTCGACGCCGGCGAAGGTCTCGCCCTGGTCGAAGGCCTCGCCGTGCCGGTTGAAGGTGCGGTGGTCGTTGGCGGCGAAGACGGTGTCCTTGGTGTACCGGCCGGACAGCAGGCCGGAGGCGAGCGGCACGCGGGCGATGATGCCGACGCCCGCCTCCCGGGCCGCCGGGAGCACCTCGGTGAGCGGCTTCATCCGGAACGGGTTGAGGATGATCTGGACGCTCGCCACGTTCGGCCGGGCGATCGCGGTGAGCGCCTCGGCGCAGGTCTCGACGCTGACGCCGTAGGCGGCGATCCGCTCCTCGGCGACGAGGGTGTCGAGGGCGTCGAAGACCTCGTCCGTGGAGTAGACGGGGGTGGGCGGGCAGTGCAGCTGGACCAGGTCCAGGACGTCGACGCCGAGGTTGCGCCGGGAGCGGTCGTTCCAGGCGCGGAAGTTGTCCAGGACGTAGTTCTGCGGGATCTGCTCGACGCGGCGGCCCATCTTGGTGGCGACCAGCACGTGGAGATCGGGGCGGCCGCGCAGGAACGTGGCGATGGTCTCCTCGCTGCGGCCGTCGCCGTAGACGTCGGCGGTGTCGAAGAAGGTCACGCCGGCCTCGGCCGCCGCCTCCAGGACCGCGAGGGCCTCCTTGTCGTCGACGTCTCCCCAGTCGGCACCCAGTTGCCAGGTGCCGAGACCGACCACGGACGCGTGCTGACCCGACCTGTCGAATGTGCGTTCTTCCATGGGCGTCAGTCTGTCATCCGCCGTGCGTGCACCGCCCGCGCCACCCGCGGTCCCAGTCGGCGCTTGAGCCGGCGCAGCGGTTCCAGCCGGCCCACGGCCCGGTCGATGCGGTAGTACAGCTGCGGCGGGACGTGGGGCAGCAGCGGCGAGTGGCGCTGGCCGAGCAGGGCGAACATCCGCTCCGGGGGGAGGTGGATGTAGCGGGTCAGGTTCTCGTACCACTGGGCGCTGAGCCGGGCCGCGCTCTGCACGGGCAGCAGGTCGGCCTTGCGCCGCCGTTCGTAGCCGGCGAGGGCGTCCGGCAGGGCGGGGTGCGTGCGCAGCGCCTCGGCCAGCGCGATCGCGTCCTCCAGGGCGAGGGTGGTGCCGGCGCCGATGGAGTAGTGGGTGGTGTGGGCGGCGTCGCCGAGCAGCACCAGGTTGCCGCGGGACCAGGTGCGGTTGGTGAGGGTGCGGAAGGCCGCCCAGCCGGCGCCGCCGTCGGCCGAGGGCCGGCCGGTGAGGGGGTGGCCGTCGAGGACGTCCGCGAACAGCTTCTCCAGCAGCACCAGCGCCTCGCCGGCCTCGGCCCGGTCCAGGCCGAGTCCGGTGTGGGCGCGGGGCTCGCACTCGACGACGCACGTGCTGTGCCCGGGGTCGTAGCCGTAGCCGTAGGCCCAGATCCAGCCGTGGGCGGTCTCGGTGAAGGCGAAGGTGAAGGCGTCGAAGACCTTGGTGGTGCCGAGCCACAGGTAGGGGTTGCGGCCGGAGCGCACCTCGGTGCCGAAGTGGCCGGCGTGCCGGGTGCGCAGCGCGCTGCCGACTCCGTCGGCGGCGACCACGAGGTCGGCGGGGGGCAGGTCGTCGGGGCGGACCTCGTGGCCGTGCTCCAGCCGCACCCCGAGGCCGCGGGCGCGGGCGGCGAGGATCTCCAGCAGCCGGTGGCGGCCGATGCCGAAGCCCTCGTCGCCGCGGTGACGCGTGGTCAGGCCGCCCACGCGGGCGACGCCGTCGCGCCAGCGCACGGACGCCTCCTCGACGGTGCGCGCCGATGCGGGGTCGTGTGCGCGGAGCCGGTCGAGCAGGGGGCGCCAGTACGTCACGCCCCAGCCGTAGGTGGAGCCTTGCGGGTCGCGCTCGTACACGGTGACGTCGTGGGACGGGTCCTGGAGCTTCAGCAGGATCGACAGATACAGGCCGGCGGGCCCGCCACCGACGCAGACGACCTTCACACACACCCCTGATATCTACGCATATCGGTCTTTTCGCAGCGCACAGTAGCAGTCGGCCCGCGCGGGGTCAGGCTGCGGGTTCGCGTCACTTTCCCGGGAGGGGGCGGACCGCCGGGGCCGTGCCATCGTGCGAAACAACCGCCCGGACCGGGGGCCGAAGGGAAGGAATTCCCCCTTCCGAGTCCCGGGGACGCACTCTCCGGGCAAGATCGTTCTGGTTCAACGCTGTACGGCTTGTGGGGACTTGTCCGGATCGCGGCCAACCGCCGTCCGCGGATTTCCCCGCTTGCCGACCGGACCGATAGGCATACCGGGTCCCTCCAGCCAGCGCACCTCCGGGAGATCCGCATGCCAGAACTCAGCCGCCGCCGGGCCCTCACCGCCGCGGCCGTCCTCGCCACGGCGGCCGGCACCTCGGCCGCCGCGGCCCCTTCCGGGTCCGCGGCGTCGCCCGCCTCGTGGTCCGCGGCCGGGGAAGGGCACCACTCCCCCACCGCCTTCGACGAGGTGTACCGGGGCCGCCGGATACAGGGCCGCCCCGCCGCCGGGGGCGGCCATCACCACGGCCCCGGCTACGCCGTGTTCGTCGACGGAGTGGAGCTGCACGTGATGCGGAACGCGGACGGCAGCTGGATCAGCGTCGTCAGCCACTACGACCCGGTGCCGAGCCCGCTCGCCGCCGCCCGGGCCGCCGTCGACGAGTTGCAGGGGGCACCGCTCGTCCCCTTCCCCACCCCCGCCCACTGACCCCTGAGCACGACGACCGGGAGCCCTCCGCACATGACCGTCCGCAAGAACCAGGCGAGCCTCACCACCGACGAGAAGCGCCGCTTCGTCGACGCCGTCCTGGAGCTGAAGCGCACAGGCCGCTACGACGCGTTCGTCTCGACGCACAACGCCTTCATCCTCGCCGACACCGACGACGGCGAGCGGACCGGGCACCGCTCCCCGTCCTTCCTGCCCTGGCACCGCAGATTCCTGCTGGACTTCGAAAGGGCCCTCCAGTCGGTGGACGCCTCGGTGGCGCTGCCGTACTGGGACTGGAGCACCGACCGTTCGGCGCGGGCCTCTCTGTGGGCCCCGGACTTCCTCGGCGGCACCGGACGCAGCCGCGACGGGCGGGTGACGGACGGGCCGTTCGCCGCGGACTCGGGGAACTGGCCGATCACGGTGCGTGTGGACGGGCGCACCTTCCTGCGCCGGTCGCTGGGCGGCGGCGGGCTCCGGCTGCCCACCCGGGCGGAGGTGGAGTCGGTGCTGTCCATACCGACGTACGACATGGCTCCCTGGAACAGTGCCTCCGACGGCTTCCGCAACCATCTGGAGGGCTGGCGGGGCGTCAATCTCCACAACCGGGTGCACGTCTGGGTGGGCGGCCACATGGCCACCGGTGCCTCCCCCAACGACCCGGTGTTCTGGCTGCACCACGCCTACGTCGACAAGCTGTGGGCCGAGTGGCAGCACCGCCACCCCGGCGCGGGGTACGTGCCGGCCGGCGGGACCCCGGACGTGGTGGACCTCGACGAGCCGATGAAGCCGTGGAACGACGTGCGTCCGGCGGACCTGCTCGACCACACGGCGCACTACACCTTCGACACCGACTGACGCCCCCGTCGGCGATTCGCCCCGCACATGACGGGTACTCACGACGACCTGCCGGACAACCCACGACACGGAACGAGGAGGCACTACGCATGTCGCAGGTCGAGGAGTCCATCGAGGTCCGCGTCCCCGTCCACACCGCCTACAACCAGTGGACGCAGTTCGAGAGCTTCCCCGAGTTCATGGGCGGGGTGGAGCGCATCGAGCAGCGCACGGACACGCTCACCCACTGGGTCACGAACGTGCGGGGCGTGCGCCGGGAGTTCGACGCGGAGATCACCGAGCAGATCCCGGACGAACGGGTCGCCTGGACCACGGTCGCGGGCGAGGCGCGGCAGGCCGGGGTGGTCACCTTCCACCGCCTGGACGACGAGCGCACCAAGGTGATGCTCCAGATGGACGTCCATCCGGACGGCATCACCGAGAAGGTGGGCGACAAGCTCGGGTTCGTGGAGCGGCAGACCAAGGACGACCTGACGCGCTTCAAGCAGTTCATCGAGCGCCGCGGCCAGGAGACCGGCGGCTGGCGGGGCGCCGTGTGAGCCGCACCGGACGCACGGTGGGTTCCCCCGGGCACCGGGCGGGGCGCCCGGGGCGGTGCCGCCGGGGCTATCCGGCCGCCGCCGTGCGGCACTCCGGATGCCCCCAACCCCGGTCGTTCTTGGCGATCGGCTCGCCGGCCGCGTACGAGCGGCCGCACAGGCAGCGCCCGGGGAACTTCGCCTTGATGGTCCGCGCCGAGGAGGCGCCGCCCTTGCGGGCCGCCCCGGGCTTGCGGCGCGGGGCCCGGGGCGCCGGGGCGTCGGGTGCGGGCGGCGGCTCCGGCGAGCCGAGGCCGCTGCCCGCCGGCTCCTGGACGGTGGCCGCCTGGCTGGCGGCCCGGTCGGCGAAGTCGTTGAGCCGGTCGCCGTCGACCTGGTGCGCGGGCACGTAGCGGAACTCCACCGTGCGGTCCGTCAGGAGTCCGTCGATGCGCACGACGAGGTCCTGGTTGGCGACCGGCTTGCCGGCCGCCGTCTTCCAGCCGTTGCGCTTCCAGCCGGGCAGCCAGGTGGTGACGGCCTTCATGGCGTACTGGGAGTCCATGCGGACCTCCAGCGGCACGTCCGGGTCGGTCGCCGCCAGCAGCTGTTCCAGCGCGGTCAGCTCGGCGACGTTGTTGGTGGCCCGGCCCAGCGGACCCGCCTCCCAGCGGGCCGGTGTCCCGGTCTCGTCCGCGACGACCCAGGCCCAGCCGGCCGGTCCGGGATTGCCTTTGGAGGCCCCGTCGCACGCGGCCACTACACGTTCACGCATGGGCCCGATCATGCCATGGCCGCGCGGGGCTCCCGGGCGGGGCTCAGGGCAGGTCCGTGATCCTCGGCATCTCGCCCTCGGTGGTCGTGAGGTCGATCACCGAGAAGCTCGCCCCCTGCGGGTCGCGCAGCGCCGCGAACCGGCCGAAGGGCGAGCCCATCGGCCCGGAGTCGAGGGTGCCGCCGAGCTTCGTGGCCCGGGACACCGCGGCGTCGCAGTCGGGGACGGTGAAGTAGACGTTGATGCAGGGCGGCACCTCGGGCGGGAAGTCGTCGCCCATCTGCATGCGCCCCAGGACGGGGCGGTCGCCGAGGTCGAAGAGCCGGAAGTCGATCGAGTCGTCCTCCATCCGCTGGGACCGGTAGCCGAAGACGGCGGGGAAGAAGGCGTCGGACGGCCCGGGGTCGCGGGTGAAGATCTCCGACCAGCAGTAGGCTCCCGGAACGGCCATCGCCTCGAAGCCCTCGTGGGTGCCGCTCTGCCAGACGCCGAAGACCACGCCGCCGGGGTCGCGGGCCAGGCACATGGTGCCGAAGTCGCCGACCTGCATCGGCTCCATCAGCAGCTTGCCGCCGTGCTCGCGGATCTTCGCCGCCGTCGCGGCGGCGTCCCGGGACGCGAAGTACAGGCACCACTGCGAGTGGCCCGCCTGGCCGGACATGGGCGGGACGACGGCGGCCACCGCCTTGCCGTCGGCGTAGGCGGTCGTGTAGTTGCCGAACTCCGGCGACTCGCCGAACGTCCAGCCGAGGACCTCCGCGTAGAAGCGCTTGGCTCCCTCGAGGTCGCCGAACATCGCATCGGCCCAGCAAGGGGCGCCCTCAGGTTGACCGGCCATGACGCAGCCTCCCGCATGAGTGGTTCGTCCGTTTCCTCACGCTAGTCATCCACCGTTCGCCGCGCGCGCCGGACGGCGCCCTTCTGTCACGCGGGTGTCTTCCGCGGGCGGCCCCGGTGTGCTTGCCTGGGGCCTTCGGGGCGTCGGCCGGGGCGGGAGCTGCCGTATGCGCAAGCCGTGGATCGTGGGGACCGTGCTGGCCGCCGTACTGCTCGGCGCGTGCGGGGACCCGGAGTCCGAGCCGGCCGGGGCACCGCCCCCGGCACCGCGGGCGTCGGCCACCACGCACCAGCGGGCCGCCGCCACGCCCGGGGCCTCCTCGCCCGAGACCCCCTCCGGGGCCCCGTCTCCCGGCGTGCGCTCCCCCGGTGCCTCCGCCACCGGCTCCGCCCCGACCGGGCCGCCACCCCGCGTGCTGTACCTCGGTGACTCCCTGGCCATGGAGAACCAGGAGGTCCTCGGGCGGGAACTGCGCGGGCGGCTACGGGCCGTCCACACCAGCGCGCCGTACTCCGGCACCACGCTCTGCGACTATCTGGAGGGCGTGCCCGGCCGGTCCCTGGTGCCGGCCCGGGACAAGGCGGCGGCCCTGGTGCGGTCGCTGCGGCCGGACGTCGTCGTCCTCCAGTTCTGGGGCAACTCCTGGGGCTACACGCCCTGCATGGACGGGATCACCTACGACGCCTCGCACCGGCGCTACGCCGAGCGGTACGAGGCCGACGCCGAGCGGCTCACCCGGCAGATCGCGGCGGCCGGCGGGGCGCACCGGCCGCGCCTGGTGTGGGTGTTGCAGGGCCCGGACCCCATGACCCCGGAGCGGGTCCGGCTGGTCAACGGCGTCTACGAACGGACGGCGCGCGCCTTCGGGGACCTGGTCGCCGACGCCGGGAGAACGGTGAGCGCCGCGGGGGCCCGCCACACCTGGGTGCGGCACCTGCCGTGCACGGCCGACGAACGGGCCCGCCCCGGCTACTGCACCGACCCGGCCCGGGGCCGCACCGCGCTCCACCGCGACGACGACCATCTGCACTTCTGCCTGGCCCCCACCACGTCCACGCCCCGGCCCTGCCCGGTGCGCTCCCCCGGCATCCTGCGGATGGCCCGGGAGATCACCCGGGTGGTCGGCGAGGCGGCGGGCCGCTGAGGCGCGCGGCGACGACCGGCCGGCACAGGACGTGCAACCGGCGAAGGACGTGCAAGGGGCCGGCGGGACCGGCGCCGCGCGGACGGCCCGGCGGGTCACTGCCCCGCGTAGGCCCGCTCCAGGGCGGCGAGGTCGAGCTTGCGCATCGTCATCATCGCCTTGCTCGCGTTCGCCGCCTTCACCGGGTCCGGGTCGGCGAACATCTCGTTGAGCCGGTGCGGGACGACCTGCCAGGAGACCCCGAAGCGGTCCTTGAGCCAGCCGCAGGGCCCCTCCTCGCCCCCGCCCTCCAGCAGCTTGGCCCAGTAGTGGTCGATCTCCTCCTGGGAGTCGCACATGACCTGGAAGGAGATCGCCTCGGTGAACGTGAACTGCGGTCCGCCGTTCAGCGCGACGAACCTCTGGCCGTTGGCGGTGAAGTCGACCGTCATCACGGAACCGGCGGGGCGCATGGACCCCTCGGGGTAGCGGGTGACGGCGCCGATGCTGGAGTTCTTGAAGACCGACACGTAGAAGTGCGCGGCTTCCTCGGCCTGCTCGTCGAACCAGAGGCAGGTGGTGAATCCGTCGCTGGCCATGAGTTCCTCCTGTGAGTGGGACACGCTCGTCGGACACGGTCGTCAGTAGGGACCGGCCCTGGCCCGGAAAGTCATCGCCCATCGGCCGAACCGCCCGGAATCCGGTGCGCCGGACGGCGTCCGCCCGCCCGGTGTTCCGGGCCGCTCTGCCCGTGGCGAATCTGCCGCGGGCAGAGAAATCCCCGGCCGGGGCCCTCGCCGGTCGACAGTGGGGAGCGCGGCGCCGACCCGCCGCGTGCGACTTCTCCCGACGACTCGACAAGGAGCGCCGATGCCTCCACTGACCGCCGCCGGCCCGCTGCCGGCCCCGCTGCCGCGGGCGGAGGAGGGCGACACCTCTCCGACCCGCTTCGACGACCATCTCGCCGCCCAACTGCTCGCCCAGCGCATCGTCCTGCTGGGCACCCAGGTCGACGAGGTCTCCGCGAACCGGGTCTGCGCCCAGTTGCTGGTCCTGTCCGCGGAGGACCCGCGCACGGACATCACCCTGTGCGTCCACAGCCCCGGCGGCTCCGTGCACGCGGGGCTGGCCATCTACGACACGATGCGGCTGATCCCGAACGACGTCTCGACGCTCGCCATGGGATTCGCCGCCAGCATGGGCCAGTTCCTGCTGACCGTCGGCACCGCCGGGAAGCGGTACGCCCTGCCGAACGCGCGGATCATGATGCACCAGCCGTCGGCGGGGATCGGGGGCACCACCGCCGACATCGAGATCCAGGCGGAGAACCTGGAGTTCACCAAGCGGACCATCGAGCGGATCACCGCCGAGCACACCGGGCAGTCGCCGGAGACCATCGCGCGCGACGGCGACCGGGACCGCTGGTTCACGGCCGAGCAGGCCAGGGAGTACGGCATGGTGGACCGGGTCGTGGAGTCCCTCGCGGACGTCCGCCCGGCCGCCCCGAGGCGACGGATGGGGCTGTAGGCATGGGCACGTACACGATTCCGAACGTCGTCGAGCGCACCCCGCGGGGCGAGCGGTCCTACGACGTGTTCAGCCGGCTGCTGTCGGAGCGGATCATCTTCCTCGGCACCGAGATCGACGACGGCGTCGCCAACGTCGTCATCGCGCAGCTCCTGCATCTGGAGTCGGCGGCACCGGAGAACGAGATCGCCGTCTACATCAACTCGCCCGGCGGCTCCTTCACCTCGCTCATGGCGATCTACGACACCATGACGTTCGTGCGGGCGCCGATCTCGACGTTCTGCGTCGGGCAGGCGGCCTCCACGGCGGCCGTGCTGCTGGCCGGCGGGGACCCGGGCCGGCGGTTCGTGCTGGAGCACGCGCGTGTGCTGCTCGGCCAGCCGGCCACCGGGGGCGCCCGGGGCACGGTGTCCGACCTGGCGTTGCAGGCCAAGGAGATGGTCCGCATCCGGTCGCAGGTGGAGGAGGTGCTGGCCCGTCACACCGGACACGACGTGGCGGCGCTGCGCGCGGACATGGACCGCGACAAGGTGTTCACGGCGTCGGAGGCGGTGGCGTACGGGCTGGCCGACGAGGTGCTCAGCCGGCGTCTCGTGACGGTCTGAGACGCGGGGCCGGCGCCGCGCGGCGCCGGCCTCCGGGTGCCTGCCGTCAAGCGGCCAGGCACAGCCCGTCGCGGCGTGCCGTGGGTGTGCCGCGGCGGCCGACCGTGGGCCGCGAGGTCAGGCGGGTCAGCTCTCCCTGGACCCGGGACAGCAGATCGCCGAGGCCGAGGCCGAGGGCCTGGGCGGCGGCCGCGAGCACCTCCGAGGAGGCCTCCTTGCGGCCGCGTTCCACCTCGGAGAGATAGGGCATGGAGATCCGGGCGGCCTCGGCGACGTCCTTCAGGGTGCGCTCCTGTGCCAGTCGCTCACGGCGCAGGACGTCGCCGACCAGGTCGCGCCAGAGCGGCTCCCGGTCCGTGGGCGGCGGGGTGTCCGGCCGGGCCGGGCCGGCGGCGGGACGGAGACCCGGACGCGCGGCGGGAGCTCCCGGGTGTGCGGTGGGGCGCGTTCCCGGAGGGCCGGCGGGCGGGCGCAGAGGGATGACGCGGGCTTCGTTCGGCGCTTGGCTGCTCACCGCTACAGCCTAGGAGCGCCGGGCCCGCGCGGAAGGGTGCGGCGTTCCGCCCTGAGGAGAACGCGATGGCCCTGTGCCTCCTCTGATGCGCTCCGAGAAATGCGGACATACCATGAAATGAGTATGTGTGGCCTACGAAAAGAGCGACGGTTTTCCGCCGCCCGCGCGGGTGGCAGGTATGTGCTGCCCTGACCTGGGTACACGCAAGCCCGAAGGACTCAGGTAGACCGAACCGTGACTTTCGTGGGAGAGGTAATGGACACCGCCGTGATCCGCTCGCAGGCACAGGACGCCGAGGAGGCCGGCGGGACCGGGACGGACGGCGGGTCGCTGCCGGGCGTCGTGGACCCCCGGACCGTCGCCCCGCGGGACGCGCGGGAGTTGTCCCGCCAGTTCTTCCAGCGCCTGACCGAACTCGAAGAGGGCACGCACGAGTACCAGTACGCGCGCAACACCCTCATCGAGATGAACATGTCGCTCGTGCGGTTCGCCGCCGGCCGGTTCCGCGGCCGCGGGGACGACATGGAGGACATCGTCCAGACCGGCATGATCGGTCTGATCAAGGCCATCGACCGGTTCGAGCTGTCGCGCGAGGTCGAGTTCACCTCCTTTGCGCTGCCCTACATCGTCGGCGAGATCAAGCGCTTCTTCCGCGACACCACCTGGGCGGTGCACGTGCCGCGCCGGCTCCAGGAGCTGCGCGTGGAGCTGGCCAAGGCCCGCGAGGAGCTGTCCAGCCGGCTGGACCGCGAGCCCACCGTCAGCGAGCTGGCCACGCTGATGAACATCAGCGAGAGCGAGGTGATCGAGGGGCAGATCGCGTCCAACGGCTACAACTCCTCCTCCCTCGACGCGGCGCTCACCGGTGACGGTCCCGAGGGCGGCGAGGCGGTGCTCGCCGACTTCATCGGCGTCGAGGAGGACGGGCTGCGGCTCGTCGAGGACTTCCACGCGCTGGCCCCGCTCATGGCGGAGCTGAGCGAACGCGACCGGCAGATCATCCATATGCGGTTCGTCGAGGAGGCCACCCAGGCCGAGATCGGCGAGAAGCTCGGGTGCTCGCAGATGCACGTGTCACGGCTGATCAAGCGGATCATCACCCGGCTGCGCGAGGGCATGCTGGGCGAACTGGGCTGCGCCTGAGCCGTCCGGTCGCCACGAGAGGCGCGAACGCGCACGACGACGAGAGCGGGAGGGCCCCCTGCCGCCGCCCCTGGGACACGCACCGGCGCACGGCGGCGGCGGGCTCGGCACCGCAGGGGGCAGCACCGGGTTCGGCACCGCAGGGGGCGGCACGGGGCGAGGCGCGGGCTCAGTCCTCCTGGAGCGGCACCACGGCGCGCACGCGCTTGCCGACCGGGACGCGTTCGACGACGACCTCCCTGGCCAGGGCGTGCACGATCTCCAGGCCGTGGCGGCCGACGCGCTCGGGGTCCCGGGGGAAGCGCCGCGGAATCGATCCGCTGCTGTCGTAGACGGAGACGGTCACGGTGGCGTCCGTGCCCTCCAGCTCCAGGATGTACGGGCCCTTGCTGTGCCGGTCGGCGTTGGTGACCAGCTCGCTCACCACCAGGAGCACCGCGCCGTCGGCCCGCGGGCCGATCCTGGCGCACCACTCGGTCCTGAGCTGGTCGAGGAAGAGCGAGGCGAAGGCACGCGCCTCGGCGATGCTTCCGGGGTCACCGGTGTAGTGCGCCGCCCGCCGTAGCGGGTCCACGGGCACGTCGAAACCAGTCGGTATCACTGCCCCGTCCAGGTGCTCGATCATGCGTTTCTCTCTCGGATGCCGGACTGGCCGGACGCTGCTGCACCAGTCCTCGTACCCCGGCCTCGGCTCCGCAGTCCCCCGGAGCGGCACTGCGGGCATCGTCACAGTCTCGGGGCGCATCCGGATGGTACCCGGGCTGGTCACGGGCGGCCCGGCCGGGAGCCGGACAACGGCGGCGGGGCGGCGTCGGAGGCGGGGCCGGGCGGGAGCCGGGGCGTCACGCGGCGAGCGGACCGGCCGGGGACGGGGGCACCTCGGCGGAGGGGGCGGACTGGGTGCCCGGGTCGTTCGGCGGCGGCTGCTCGGTCGTGCCGGGGTCCTCGGGCGTGCCCGGGTCCTCGGGTGTCCCCGGGTCCTCGGGGGTGCCGGGATCCTCGGAGGTCGGGCCCTCGGTGGTGCCGTCCCCGGTCTCCGGCGGCGAGGCCGGGCCGGTCGGGTCCGTGCCCGGCGGCGTCGGGGACGTCTCGCCGGGGGACGGGGAGGCGGGGTCGGTGGGGGGTTCGGTCTCGCGGTCCTGGGCGCCGGTGTCGCCGGAGGGCCGGGCGATCCACTCGTCGCGCTCCGGGTCGTAGAGGACGAACACCTCCACTGGCCGCGGCGCCGGTTCGACGACGACCACGCCGGAGGGGCGGTACCCCGGCCAGGGGTCGCCCGTCGTCCTCGGTGTCGTCCGCTGGGCGACCGGCTCGGTCAGCGGGTTGCCGCAGGCGCAGCGCACGCGGGGCACGCCCCGGTCGTCCACGAGGACGGCGGTGCCGGCCTGGAGGACGGCCTGGTAGGGGGTGGCCCGTCCGTCGCGGAAGCCGTGGTTGGTGACGCGGGTGTCCACCCGCAGCTGCACCGGGGTCAGCCCGCGCAGGTAGGCCGGCACGTCGGAGGGGTCGACCCCGGCCACCGAGGCGAACGCCCGGTTCTTGTCCGGCTCGGCGCGCAGCGCGTCGATCTGCTTCTCCACGTCGCAGCTGGCGACGTTGCGGGTGCCGCCGTACAGCCCGGGGTCGCCGCCGTTCACGCCGCGCAGCTCGTTGGCCGGTCCGGACTCGGTGGCGGGGCTCGGGGTCTCGGAGGGAACGGAGCTGTCCTTCGCCGTGGACCCGGTGAACGGGTCGGGGCCGCGCGTGCCCGCCGCCTGGAGGAACACCTCGCCCTCGGCGTCGGAGCCGGCCGGCGTGCCGGAGTCCCCGCCGGTGCGGGAGAAGACCACGGCCAGGACGACCGCGGCCACCACGACCGCGGCCAGCACCGCGACGCGCGGCGCGGACCGCCACCACGGGCGGTGCGGCGGCCCGGGCTCGGGACCCATGGAGCTGCCGCCGCCCGAGGGCGGGGGCGGGGGGCCGCCGGAGGGCGGCTGGGAGGGGCCGGTCGGTGATCCGGACGAGGGCCCGGACAGCGGCCCGGAGGGCGGTCCGGTGGGACGGCCGGACGACGGCGGTTCGACGCTCACGAGCTCTTCTTCCGCGAAGACCTGAACGACTCTGACGAGGTTTCAGCCGATATGCGCGCTATCTCGGTATCTCCTCCAATTGTGTGCTCCGGTCCGGGGGTGGGCGCAAGCGGACGCGGACGGCCCTGCCCGGCGGGCGCCCCCCGCGGGCGCTGCTTAGCGTGGCAGGGTGAGTTCGCCAACCCCCTCCCCCGCCGGCCGTACGGTCGCCCGCCACGGCTGGGTGCAGGCGCTCGGCACGGTCCTGGCCGGGCTGGTCGCCATGGGAGTCGTCGCCGCGCTCGGACTGTGGGCGGCGGGCGCCACCGACCTGCCCGGCAACGCCTTCCCCCGGGTCGTCACGGCGACCGTCGTGACCGCCGTCGGCGGGGCGGTCGAACTGTCCGGCGACGCCGGACAGCTCGCCGGCACCGAGGCGTCGCTGGCCGTGATCCCGCTGTCGGTCACCCTGACCGGCGCGCTGGTGATCGCCTGGGGCTTTCTGCGGCCGCTGCGCCACCGCGCGGTGGCCGGCGCGGCGGAGCTGGCCGGCTGGGCGGGCCGGATCGCCGTGCTGTGGCTGCTCGCCCTGCTGGGCCTGGCCTTCGCCGCGCGGCAGACCTTCGAGATCTCCCTCGGCGAGGGACTGGACGAGCTCGGCGACCTGTTCGGCCTCGCCCCGAAGGTCGGCTTCACCACCGACGTGCCGCTGACCGTGCTGTTCGGGACGGTGTGGCTGGCGGGCGTCCTCGCGCTGGCCCTGCTGGCCGCGCACGGCGCGCCGCTTCCGGGGCGGGTCCTGCGCTGGGAGACCTCGGTGCGGCCCGCGGCGTACGCGATGGTGCTGCTGCTGCTCGCCTACGTGGTGATCGGCGCGGTGGTGGGACTGGTCGTCGCGGCGACCCGGGGCCACCCGGCGGAGACGTTCGCGGTCCTGCTGCTGGGGCTGCCCAACCTGGTGTGGCCGGCGCTGACCATCGGGATGGGCGCGGCCTGGGAGGGACGGGTGGAGGGACCGTTCGGGCTGCCGATGCCGCGGGTCCTGGACGAGGTGTTGCGCACACCGGACGTCTCCACGCTCGACCTGGGCACGCTGGCCGAGCACGACGGCCGGGCGTGGTGGCTCCTCGTGGCCGCCGCCGTGCTGCTGCCGGCCGCCGGGTTCGTGAAGGCGGCGCGCACGCCCGGCCGGCTGCCGGCGTGGCGGCACGGGGTGCACATGGCCGTCGCGCTGGCGCTGACGGTGCTGATGATCTGCCTCGTCGGACGGATCTCCGCCCGCTTCGGGCTGTCGGTGCTCGGTATCGGCGACCTGGGCGGCGGACTGTCGGGTGACCTGTTCCTGCGGCCGCGGCTGTGGCGGGCGCTGGGCCTGGCCCTGCTGTGGGGTCTGGTCGCCGGCTTCGTCGGCGCGCTGCCGGCGCGGTGGGCGGTGCGGCGGGGGCGGGGCGCGGTGGGCGGTGCGGCCGACCGCTCCTAGGAGCTGTCCGCCCGATCATGTCACTGTCGGGTGACTCGCGGAGGGTGTTCTTCCTCCCGTGTCTGCAATGTCATGACGGCCGCGTTCCGGTCAAGTGTCCAGTCCGGTCGGGTCAACCGTTCGGAACGGCTTCAAGGACGGCCAGTCGGTGAGGGGGCGTGGTTCTTGGAGGCGGCCCTTGCCGGAGCGGTCGCCCGCGATGTGGACGAGCAGGTACTGGTCGCCGGAGAAGACCCAGAAGCGATGGTCGTCACCGGGAACGGGCAGGACCGCGTCGATCCTGTCCGTGAAGCGGTCCAGTCCGCCGAACGTCTTGCGCCACTGCGCGATCGGAGCCGGCCCGCTCACCCGCCGCGCCGACGCCGGATCCGCACCCGCCTCGACGACCATGTACTCGCTGCCGGAGAACACCCAGAACCTGCCCCGCGCACCCGGAACCGGCATCACCGCATCCACACGCTGCGAGAAACCCGGGGCCCCTCCCATGCTGTCGCTCCAGTCGGTGAGGGGGCGTGGTTCTTGGAGGCGGCCCTTGCCGGAGCGGTCGCCCGCGATGTGGACGAGCAGGTACTGGTCGCCGGAGAAGACCCAGAAGCGATGGTCGTCACCGGGAACGGGCAGGACCGCGTCGATCCTGTCCGTGAAGCGGTCCAGTCCGCCGAACGTCTTGCGCCACTGCGCGATCGGAGCCGGCCCGCTCACCCGCCGCGCCGACGCCGGATCCGCACCCGCCTCGACGACCATGTACTCGCTGCCGGAGAACACCCAGAACCTGCCCCGCGCACCCGGAAGCGGCATCACCGCATCCACACGCAAGCCTGCATGGAGACCGGTGGACGTAGGCCCGGTCCGCCGGGGCGAACCAGAGCCGGGGGCGTCTCCGGTGACGTATGCGGTCACGCCCGCTCCGGTGAGGAGCACCACCACGGCGATCGCCCCCATGATCGCCGTGCGGCGCCGGTTCGCCCCTGCGGCCGACGTGCGGCGCCGGTTCGCGCGTACGGGCGGCACCGGCTGCCGCAGAGTCGCCTGCACCGTTCGGGGAGCGCCGTCGACGATCGATCGCAGCGCGTCCGCGAGCTGTGCGCCGGACGGCCGCATGGCCGGGTCCTTGTCGAGCAACTGCTCGATGACGTCGCCCAGCGGGCCTTGGACATGGACGGAGGGGGGTTCGAAGGCGACGGCGAACGCGGTGGCCGTGAGATCCCCGCGGGCGAAGGGAGTCTGACCGGAGGCGAGGAAGCACAGGGTGACGCCGAGGGAGAACAAATCGCTGGCCGGTCCGGCGGGCTGATCGCGCAGACGTTCCGGGGCCATGTACTCGGCCGAACCGACCACGCCCCCCGCACCCGTGAGACCTGTGTGACCGGACAGGGCGGCAATACCGAAGTCGGTGAGCACGCTGCTGCCGTCCGCGCGCAGAAGTACGTTGGCCGGTTTCACGTCACGGTGCAGCGCACCGGCCGCGTGGACCGCATCCAACGCGGACAGGACCTCCAGGCCGACGCGGGCCGTCTCCGCCGGTGACAGGAGCCCGCTCGATCGCACTCGCTCGCTCAGCGAGCCCCCCGGCACTAGTTCCATGACGATCCACAGACCGCCGTCGAACTCCACCAGATCGTAGATGTCGATCACATGCGCGTGCGTCACCCGGGCGATCGCCCGCGCCTCCGACAGCACACGCCGCATCGCCGCCTGCTGCTCGTACCCGCCGCCAACGGCGTGGAGTTCCTTGACGGCCACCGTCCGCTGCAACAGATGGTCCCAGGCACGCCACACCGTGCCCATCCCGCCGCTACCCAGCCGGTCGGCGAGCACGTACCTGTCGGCGACGACTCGCCCGCCCACGCTTTCGATCACGACGAGACAATGTACATGCCGATCTCCAGGGTGATTCGGGCGCTCACGTGCGGAGCCAGATGACGAGGGCTGCTGCGGTGATGGTGCCGAGGTAGACGTAGCGACGCTTGTCATAGCGAGTGGCCACTGCCCGGTGTTGTTTCAGTCGGTTGATAGCTCGCTCGACAGTGTTGCGTTTTTTGTACCGCTCTTCATCGAAGCCGGGTGGCCGTCCGCCGCGCGACCCGCTGCGCAGTCGGGCGGTCTGGCTGTCGGTCTTCTCCGGAACGTGTGCCGGATGGCCCGGCACCGCAAGTACTCGCGGCACGGGCCGTTGCTGTAAGCCTTGTCCGCCGCGAGGCTGTCAGGTTTCCTGCGCGGCCTGCCCGGCCCGATCCGCGGGACGTGAATCTTCTCCAGCACGGGCTTGAACTGAGTGCAGTCCGCCCGCTGTCCCGGTGTGACGATCAGGGACAGCTGGCGGCAGCGGCCGTCCGTGCTGAGGTGGAGCTTGGTGGTAAACCCGCCGCGCGAGCGGCCCAGGCCCTCACCCTCTGCGCCACCTCCACCAAGCGGGCGACGAGGCTCCGCCACGGCGTTTCGCCCTGTGTTCTGCTGCTGCGCCCCCCCTTTGAGGCGGGGGCAGGCGGTAGTTCGGCGCGTGCGCCGGCAGCATGCTGATGCGCCCGCACGATAGTGGAGTCGACCGAGATGTCCCAGTCGATCTCCCCGGCCGCGTCGGCCTCGGCCTGTACCTGCTGGAGCAGGCGTTCCCAGGTTCCGTCGGCCGACCACAGACGGTGGCGTTCATAGACGGTCTTCCATGGGCCGAACCGTTCGGGCAGGTCACGCCACTGCACGCCGGTCCGCACCCTGTGAAGAATCCCGTCAATCACCTGCCGGTGGTCCCTCCACCTGCCGCAACGCCTGTTGCTCACCGGCAAGAACGGCCGTAGCCGTTCCCACTCGACACCCGTCAGATCGCCCCGCCCCATGTCCACATCAACGACACGACCACGCGGTAGTCACATGATCGACCGGACAGCTCCTAGGGGGTGTCCGCGCGTCCTAGGGGGTGTCCGCACGCTCCAGCCGATGCGTCTAGCGCCGGCGTCCGAAGACCGGCTCGGCCCAGCGGGGCGGGGGCGCGGGACGGTCGGCCGCGCCGCCGGCCGGGGGGTGCGGTTCGGGGCCCTCGGGGCCGATCGCGCCGCGCAGCGCGGCGACGAACGCCAGACAGGACTCGTGCCGGTCCTCGGGGCGCTTGGCGAGGGCCTCGGCGAACACGGCGTCGGCCGCGGCGCCCAGCTCGGGCCGGGCGTCGGTGAGGGGTGCCGGGTCGTCGTACTGGTGGGCCCACAGCAGGGCCAGGTCGTCGTCCCGGCGGAACGGCGGGCGCCCGGCGAGGGTCTCGTAGACGACGCAGGCGAACCCGTAGACGTCGCAGCGGCCGTCGACCGGGCGGCCGGAGATCTGCTCCGGGGAGACGTAGTCGAGGGTGCCGACGAACTGGCCGACCGTGGTGAAGCCGGTGAGCGACAGCGACTTCTTCGTCAGCCCGAAGTCGGTGAGGTAGGCGTACTCGGGGTGTTCGCCGTCCGTGCCGCGGGCGATGAGGATGTTGCCGGGCTTGACGTCCCGGTGGACCAGCCCGTGCTCGTGGGCGGCGTCCAGCGCGGAGGCCACCTGGACGGCGATGCGCAGCGCCGGGGCGGGCGCGAGCGGGCCATGGCGGTCCAGGAGGTGGCGCAGGTCGCTGCCGGGGACGTAGCGCATGGCGATGTACAGCACGCCGTCGGTCTCGCCCGCCTCGAAGACCGGCACGATGTGCGGGTGGTCGATGGCGGCGGCGGCACGGGACTCGTGGGAGAAGCGACGCCGGAAGGTGTCGTTGCGGGCGAGTTCCGGGGCGAGCAGCTTCAGTGCGACGGTGCGGTCCAGTCGCAGGTCGCGGGCCCGGTAGACGACGGCCATGCCGCCGCGCCCGATCTCGTGCTCGATCCGGTACCCCGCGATCCGCCGCCCCACCAGTTCCGACGGACGCCCGGAGAAGACGCTGGTGCGCTCGCTCACCGGTGCTCCCCGTCACCGGTCACGATCCGGGTGGGAGCGGGCGCCTGAGGCGGCTCGCCCTCGCCCACCAGGCGCGTGGCCTCCCGCTCCGGCGGCCCCTCGCCGCCCGCACGACGCTCGTCGCCCTCCTCCCGGGCCGGCCCCGTGCCATGGGCGTCCGGGTACGGCCGCCCCCCGTCGCCCTCGGCCCCGCCGACCACACGCGTGGGCTCGGCCCCGCCGACCAGCCGCGTGGGCTCGGCGTCCGGGGCGCGGCCGCCGGCGGCGCCGCCGGCGGCTGGAGGGCGCACCGGGGGCGGGCCGGCCGGGGCGGGGGGTGAGCCGGGGGCGGCGGACTCCGGTACGAGGCGGGTCGGTGAGTAGTGCCGCTCCGCCCCGGGCTCCGCCCCGCCGGGTGCGGGCCGGCCCGCGGGCCCGGCCTCGGGTGCGGCCCGGGTCGGCCGGGCCGGCGCCGCCTGGTCCGGTGCGCTTCCCCGAGCGCCTCGCCGAGCGTCCGCCTCCGGCGGTACGGCATCGTCGTGGGCGCCGGACGTCCGGTCCGCGAGGGCGTCGTCCGTGGCGTAGGTGTTCAGCCGGGTGCCGTCGCCGTGGACCCACTGCGAGCGGTCGGTGTCGTACAGCCACACCGACTCGCCGTCCACCACCACCCCGACCCGCAGCCCCCGTGTGCGGGCGCGGAAGGACTCGCCGTCGAGCGTGCCGCCCGCCAGCTCCTCGACGGCGGCGCGGTAGCGGGCCAGGCCCTGTTCGGCGCGGGTGAGCAGCGGCCGGGGATCGGCGGTGCGGTCCTGCGGGCCGCCGGCGGCGGGCGGGTCCTGCGGTACGGCGACCAGGAGCCTGCCGTCCACCCAGGCCGACCATCCGTTGGAGCACAGCACGTGCGCCCAGTCGCCGGTGCGTTCGACCAGCTGCACCGGCAGCAGCGGGTCGAGGGGCACGGTGGGCCTGCCGGGGTCGGGGCTCTCCCACGCGGGCAGTCCGTGCCGCGGGACGACGTGGCTGGGCCGGAAACCGGGAGTGGTCATCGGGGCGCCTACTTCCGCATGACGACGGGCTCGTGGCGGCGCAGCAGCCGGGAGACGACGAAGCCGAAGACGACGCTGAGCACGACGAGCATGCCGATGTCGAGCAGCCAGACGCCCGCCGCGTGCTCGAACAGCGGGTCGGCGGTCCGTTCGCCGGGCACGATGCGGCCGAGGCCGATCGTGCCGGCCATCGCCGCGAACGCCCAGCGGGCCGGGACCAGCCACGCCAGCTGCTCGAGGCCGGGCACGCCGTCCAGTCCGAGCAGGGCGCCGCAGAAGACGACCTGGACGATGGCGAGCAGCACCAGCAGCGGCATCGTCACCTCCTCCTTGCGGACCAGCGCGGAGACGAGCAGCCCGAGCATCATCGCGGTGAACGCCAGCAGGGCGACGGCCACGGTGATCTCCACGAGCGGTGGCAGGAACACCCCTGTCCCGCCCGGCGCCCCGAGGTCCACGCCGAGGAGGGCGACCAGGGTCAGCACCACCGCCTGGACGACGGTGATCGCGCCCAGGACGACGACCTTGGACATGAGGTACGCCGATCTGGACAGGCCCACCGCCCGTTCCCGCTGGTAGATCACCCGTTCCTTGACCAGTTCCCGGACCGCGTTGGCCGCGCCGGTGAGCACGCCGCCGACGCACAGGATCAGCAGCGCGTTCATCGCCGTGTCCTGGGTGAGCCGGCCGCCGGCCAGCGCGCGGGCCATCGCGCCCATCACGAACGGCAGGGCGACCATGATGGCGAGGAAGGTGCGGTCGGCGCTCAGCGCGGCGGCGTACCGGCGCACCAGCGTGCCGAGCTGGGCGGTCCTGCTGCGGGGCCGGGGCGGCGCGGTGATGACGACCGGTCCGGACCGCGGCTGCCGGGGCTGCGCGGTGTCGCGGACGTAGCGGTGGTACAGCGGCGAGTCGGCGAACCGGCCCGCCCAGTCCCGCTCGCGGTCCCGTTCGAAGGCCTCGAAGGCCTCGGGCCACTGCGCGAAGCCGAAGAAGGGCAGCGCCTCGTCCGGCGGCCCGTAGTAGGCCACCTTGCCGCCGGGTGCGAGGACGAGGAGCCGGTCGCAGACGTCGAGGCTGAGCACGCTGTGCGTGACCACGACGACGGTGTGGCCGTCGTCGGCGAGGCCGCGCAGCATGTGCATCACCGACCGGTCCATGCCGGGGTCGAGGCCGGAGGTCGGTTCGTCGAGGAAGAGCAGCGACGGCTTGGTCAGCAGTTCCAGGGCGACGCTGACCCGTTTGCGCTGTCCGCCGGACAGGCTGTGCACGGGCTGGTCGGCGCGCTGGTCCAGACCCAGTTCGCGCATCACCTCCTCGACCCGGGCCTGCCGCTCTGGCTTGGCGGTGTCCTGCGGGAAGCGCAGTTCGGCGGCGTAGGACAGGGCGCGGCGGACGGTCAGCTGGGGGTGCAGGATGTCGTCCTGCGGGACGAGTCCGATGCGCTGCCGCAGTTCGGCGTAGTCGTGGTAGAGGTCGCGGCCGTCGTAGAGGACGGTGCCGTGGTCGGCGGGCCGCTGGCCGGTGAGGGCGTTCAGCAGGGTCGACTTGCCGGCGCCGCTCGGTCCGACGACGGCGAGCAGGCAGTCCTCCCGCACCGGGAAGGACACGTCCTCCAGCAGCGTCCTGCGCCCGCGTTCGACGGCGACCCTGAGGTCCTGCACGTCGAGGGAGACCTCGCCGGTGTCGACGTACTCCTGGAGCATGTCGCCGACGAGGCAGAAGTCCGAGTGGCCGATGCCGACCACGTCGCCGGGGCCGATCGCCGCGGTGGTGACGCGCAGGCCGTTGAGGTAGGTGCCGTTGTGACTGCCGAGGTCGGCGATCTCGTACGTCCCGTCGGGCCGCGAGCGCAGTTCGGCGTGGTACCGGGAGACGATGAGGTCGTCGACGACGAGGTCGTTGTCGGCGGCCCGGCCGATGCGGACCGTGCGGGCGGGCAGCGGACGCACGCTCGTGGGCTGCCGGTAGGTGGAGGTCAGCGCGGGGTGCGAGACGACCGACGGGCGCTCGGGAGCCGCCGGGGCGGGGCGGCCGAGGAGCACCACGCGGGGGCCGTCCGCCGGGCTGCCGAACCGGATGACGCTGCCGGGGCCGACGTCCCGGGCGTCGATCCGGTCGCCGTCGGCGTAGGTGCCGTTGGTGCTGTGCTCGTCGCGGAGCGTCCAGTGGCCGTCCTCGGGCCGCAGCACCGCGTGGTGCCACGAGACCCGGTCGTCGTCGAGGACGACGTCGCTCAACGGGTCGCGCCCGACGTGGTAGTCGCGGCTCGGACTCATCACCGTGGAGCCGGTGTCGGTCTCCAGGACGAGTTCGGGCGCGGTCGGGGCGCCCGGCCGCTCAGCCATGCCTGAATTCTACCGATTAGCCCAGATGTGTGCCTGGTGCTCGGGACGCCGGGCTCAGCCCACGGGCACCAGCAGCGGTGGCGCCGCGCGCTGCATGCGCAGGGCGTCCACGGACTCGGCGAGCAGTTCGTACTCGGTGGTGTCGTCGCTGGTGGCGATGCGCACCAGCCGCCCCGCGGCCAGCTCGTCGGCCACCTGTTCCTGCCGTACGTCGTCGGCGCACCAGGCCCGCAGCACGGCCGGCACGTCGGGCACGGAGGCGGCGACCTCGGTCAGCGCGCCGGAGGGCAGGTGCGGGGCGTCCGGCCGCGGGTCGAGGCGCTCGGCGATCCAGGAGGCCCGGTCGCGCAGCCACCACAGGGCGAGGGCGAGGGTGGGGGCACGGTAGGTTCCCAGCGGTACGCCGATGCGCCGTCCGTCGCAGACGCCGTACGCGGTGACATGGCACAGGAACTCGTCGTGCACTGGTCCCCTCCCCCGTCGCTCGGCCCACCGGCCGGTCCGGACGGGCGGCCGTGCGGATCATGTGCGGTGCGTGAGGACGCCGTCGCATGGTGTGAGACGCCCTAGCAGACGAGTATGTTGACCGCTGAAACAGAGTCACCACGAGTTTCCGGCCACTCTCCTGGCATATTCACGGCCGCCGTTGGCCGAAACGCGACGAGCCCCCGGTCGCCGGCGGTCCCCTCGGCGGGGCCGCCGGCGACCAGGGAAGATCATCGCCCCGCTACCTCCGGACGATCGCGTCGATGCGCTCCAGCTCGCCGGCGTCGAAGTCCAGATCGCGAGTGGCCGCGACGCTGTCCTCCAGCTGCTGCGGGCTGCTCGCGCCGACCAGGGCGGAGGTCACCCGGCCGCCGCGCAGCACCCAGGCCAGCGCCATCTGCGCCAGCGACTGGCCCCGCGCCTTGGCGATCTCGTCCAGGGCGCGCAGCCGCTCCACCAGTTCCCCGGTCACCGCGTCGGAGTTCAGGAAGGGGCTGTCGCTCGCCGCGCGCGAGTCCTCGGGGATGCCGTCGAGGTAGCGGGCGGTCAGCAGCCCCTGCTCCAGCGGGGAGTAGGCGATGGAGCCGACCTGGAGCTCGTCCAGGGCGTCGAGCAGGCCCTCGTCCTCGGGGCGGCGGTCCAGCATCGAGTAGCGCGGCTGGTGGATCAACAGCGGGGTCCCCAGGTCGGCGAGGATGCGGGCGGCCTCGCGGGTCTGCTCCGCGGAGTAGTTGGAGACGCCGACGTACAGAGCCTTGCCCTGCTGCACCGCCGAGTGCAGGGCGCCCATCGTCTCCTCCAGCGGAGTCTCCGGGTCGGGGCGGTGCGAGTAGAAGACGTCGACGTAGTCCAGGCCCATGCGCTTCAGGCTCTGGTCGAGCGAGGACAGCAGGTACTTGCGCGAACCCCACTCGCCGTACGGACCGGGCCACATCAGATAGCCGGCCTTGGTGGAGATCACCAGCTCGTCGCGGTGGCGGGCGAAGTCGGAGGCCAGGGCCGCGCCGAGGGCGGACTCGGCGGCGCCGGGCGGCGGACCGTAGTTGTTGGCCAGGTCGAAGTGGGTCACGCCGAGGTCGAAGGCGCGGCGCAGTATGGCGCGCTGGGTCTCGACCGGCCGGTCCGGTCCGAAGTTGTGCCACAGGCCGAGCGAGAGCGCGGGAAGCTTCAGGCCACTGCGTCCGGTGCGCCGGTAGGGCATGTCCGCGTAGCGGTCGGGGTGAGCGGTGTACAACGCGACTCCAGAGGGGTTGGCACCCGAGGTACGGGCTGTTGTCGGACCGGGTCCACTCTGTCGCGGCCTGCGGGCAGTGGTCCAACAGAAGGATCCGATGGGATTGAGCGACTAGGCTGCTCAATCAGCGACTAGGCTGCTCAATCATGGAACTGCGCCATCTGCGGCACTTCGTGGCGGTCGCCGAGGACCAGCACTTCACCCGCGCGGCGGAGCGGCTGCTGGTCTCCCAGTCCGGTCTGTCGGCGTCCATCCGGGCGCTGGAGCGGGAGCTGGGGACCCCGCTGTTCGTGCGGACCACCCGGCGGGTGACGCTGACCGAGGCCGGGCGGGCGCTGCTGGGCGAGGCCCGGCGCGTCCTGGCGCAGGTGCGGGCGGCGCACGAGGCGGTCGCCGCCGTGCAGGGGGTGCTGCGGGGCACGCTGTCGCTGGGCACCGAGCAGTGCATCGCCGGGGTGCCCGTGGCCCGGCTGCTCGCGGCGTTCCGGCAGCGCCATCCGGACGTGGAGATCCGGCTGCGGCAGGCGGGGTCCGGGGAGCTCGCGGAGGAGGTCGCGGCCGGGCGGCTGGACCTCGCGTTCGCCTACCGGACGCAGGCGGACCCGGACCAGCTCCGCTCGGCCTCGCTCAACAGCGAGCCGATGACGGTGCTGTGCCACCCCGGCCACCCGCTGGCGGACGGCTCCGCCGTGCTGAGCCCGCCGGACCTCGCCGAGGAGGTCTTCGTGGACTTCCACCCGGACTGGGGCCCGCGCCGGGTCACCGACGCGGCGTTCGCGGCGGCGGGCGTGCGGCGGACGGTCGCCCTGGAGGTCAACGACGTGCACGGGCTGCTGGACCTGGTGGACGAGAACCTCGGCATCGCCGTCGTGCCCCGGCACTTCCGGCACAAGCGGGCGTCCCTGACCGCGCTGCCGCTGAAGGACCCGGGCGGCACGGAGTACGAGACCATCGCCCTGCTGCCGTCCCCGCAGGCCACCAGTCCGGCGGCGCAGGCGCTGATGGGTCTGCTGGACACGGGCGGCGCCTGAGCGCCGGATGCGCCATGGTGGACGCATGCTTGCAAAGGACATCCTCATCGAGGGCTACGGCCGCATCCGGGAAGAGGTCCACGCCGCCGTCGAGGGGCTCGGCCCCGACGACCTGAACGCCCGTCCGGCCGGCGGCGCCAACTCCGTGGCCTGGCTGGTCTGGCACCTCACCCGGGTCCAGGACGACCACATCGCGGACGCCTTCGGCCTGGAGCAGGTGTGGCTCACCGGGGGCACCGGGGAGAGCGAGGGCTGGGCGGAGCGCTTCGCGCTGGGCCTGCCCCGCCACGACACCGGGTACGGGCACGGCTCCGCGCAGGTCGGCAAGGTGCGGGTGGACTCGGCGGACCTGCTGACCGGCTACTACGACGCCGTGCACGAGCAGACGCTGGGCGCCCTGCGCTCCGTGGCCGCCAAGGACCTGGAGCGGATCGTGGACGAGAACTGGGACCCGCCGGTCACCCTGGGCGTGCGGCTGATCAGCGTCCTGTCCGACGATCTCCAGCACGTCGGACAGGCCGCCTATGTGCGCGGGCTGCTTCAGAGCGCCGCGTCGTAGCCCGGCAGGACCACGTCCCGGATCAGCGCGGTGCGCTCGTCGAACGGGATGAAGGCGCTCTTGACGGCGTTCACCGTCACTGTGCGCAGGTCCTCCAGGCTCCAGCCCGCCTGCTCCACCAGCAGGGACATCTCGCGGGTCATGGTCGTGCCGGAGACCAGACGGTTGTCGGTGTTGACGGTGACGCGGAAGCCGAGGTCCTTCAGCGCGGTGATCGGGTGCTCGGCGATGGAGGTGGCGGCGCCCGTCTGGAGGTTGGACGTCGGGCACATCTCCAGCGCGATGCGGCGGTCGCGCACCCAGCCGGCCAGCCGGCCCAGCTTGCCGCCGGCCAGGTCGGGGATGTCGTCGGTGATCCGCACGCCGTGGCCGATGCGCTGAGCGCCGCACACCTGGAGCGCCTGGTGGATGCTGGGCAGGCCGTGGGCCTCGCCGGCGTGGATGGTGAACGGCACGTTCTCGCGGCGCAGGTACTCGAAGGCGGCGAGGTGGTCGGCGGGCGGGAAGCCGTCCTCGGCACCGGCGATGTCGAACCCGACCACTCCGGCGTCCCGGAAGGCCACGGCCAGGTCGGCGGTCTCCTTGGTGCGGTCGAACATCCGCATGCCGCACAGCAGGGTGCCGACGCGCACGGGGGTACCGGCCGCCGCGGCCTTCGCCATGCCGGCGGCGAGTCCCTCCTGCACGGTCTCCACGACCTCGGCCAGGGCCAGCCCGCCCTTGAGCATCAGCTCGGGGGCGTAGCGGACCTCGCCGTAGACGACGCCGTCGGCGGCGAGGTCGAGGACGTACTCCTCGGCCGTGCGCAGCAGGCCCTCGCGGGTCTGCATCACGGCGAGGGTGTGCTCGAAGGTGGCGATGTAGCGCACCAGGTCGCCGGAGTTGGCGGCCTCGTAGTACCAGGCGGCCAGCTCGTCGGGGTCGGTGGTGGGCAGCGTGTGGCCGACGGAGGCGGCCAGCTCCACCACGGTGGCGGGACGCAGGCCGCCGTCGAGGTGGTCGTGGAGCACAGCCTTGGGGAGGCGGCGGACGACATCGGTGTCTATGCGCGTAGATGACATGGTGCGGTGTTCCTCGGCCTGTCGGTTCGAGCGGATGTACGGGGGCTGGTCAGGGGCCGGCGGGCTGGAGGAGGTCCCAGCGGTTGCCGTAGAGGTCCTGGAAGACGGCGACGGTGCCGTACGGCTCGCGCCGGGGCTCCTCCAGGAAGGTCACGCCGGCGGAGGTCATCCGGGCGTGGTCGCCGGTGAAGTCGTCGGTGTACAGGAAGAAACCGACGCGTCCGCCGGTCTGGTCACCGACCCTGGCCCGCTGCGCCTCGCCCTTGGCCCGGGCGAGGAGCAGCGCGGTACCGGGCGCGGACCCGGGCGGCTCGACGACGACCCAGCGCGAGCCGTCGGGCCGGGGCGCGTCCTCGGCCAGGCGGAAGCCCAGCGCCTCGGTGTAGAAGCGGATCGCCTCGTCGTAGTCGTCGACGACGAGGGCGATCAGGGCGATGCGGGCCATCGAAGACCTTTCGGGCGAGCGGCGGACGTCGGGAGGCGGTGGCGGGCGACGGCGCGGAGGCCGGTCGGTTGACCGGAGAGGTTATACGTAAAACTGCCGTACGCCAAACCCCGACCGGCCGACGCCGCCGCCCGGGTCCGGCCGGCGGTGGCGTGGAGGTGGCCGCCGGGGACGGGACCCGACGACGACGGCCGGGGCCTTCCTCACGGGGCCAGGAGGGTTTCCCGGCTGTCGTCCGGGGGGTTCTCCCGGCTGCCGTCCCGGTTCTCCCGGCTGTCGTGAGGAAGGCCCCGGCCGCTTGCGGGCAAGGCCCCGGACCGCCCGCGAAGGCAGCGGCCCGGTACGCCTGCCGCCGGGTGCCACCGCACGGGCGGCAGGAGCGGGACGAGGGGCACGAGTCCCCGGCCCCGGTCCCGGCGCCCGGCAGGGAGGCGGGGGCCGGGAGGCGGGGGCCGGGAGGCGGGGGCCGGGAACCGGCGGGCGCGCGGGCCCCGTCAGCAGTACAGGTTGCCGCCCGGCGAGACCCCGAGGATCTGCGTGAACTGCTGGTACTTGCTCACCCGGCTCTGCACCTGGCCCGGATTGCGGCCGTCGCACTCCAGGGAGCCGTTGATCGAGCGGATCGTCTGGCCGAAGCCGTGGCCGCCGACCATGGCGTTGTGCGGGGTCATCGTGCCGGGCCCGGACTGGGTGTTCCAGTACCACAGGGCCGTCTTCCAGGCGACGGCCGCGTCGTTCTGGACCAGCCAGGGGTTGTTCAGCAGGTCGATGCCGAGGGCGTCGCCCGCGGCCTTGTAGTTGAAGTTCCAGCTGAGCTGGATCGGGCCGCGCCCGTAGTAGGCGGCCTGGCCCGCCGGGCAGCCGTAGGGCCGGCCCCAGTCGCAGTAGTGCGGGTAGTTGGCGGTGTTCTGCTCGACGATGTGCACCAGCCCGCCGGTCTCGTGGCTGACGTTGGCGAGGAAGGCGGCGGCCTCCTGCTTCCTGGTGGTGTCGCTGCCGGTGTTGGCGAAGCCGGGGTAGGCCTTCAGCGCGGCGGTCAGGCCGCTGTAGCTGTAGAACGAATTCCGGTTGGGGAACATCTGGTTGAACTGGGCCTCGGTGACCACGAAGGTGCCGACGGGCGTCCCGGAGCCGTTGTCACAGGCGTACGGCTCCCAGTACCAGGTGCTGATCGTCGGGTCGTAGCCCGGGTTGGCGTGCTCGGCGATGTAGGCCTTGCCGTCGGTGTAGCGGACGATGTCACCGGCGGCGTAGGACTTGCCGGCCACCCAGTTCGGGTAGCTGGAGCACGGGGCGGCGGCGGCCGGCGAGGCCGGCAGCAGGACGGGCGTGGCGCCCGCGAGGGCGAGCACGGCCACGGCGGCGGACAGACGGCGCCTCGACACAGGGATCAACTCCTTCGTGCGGCACGGCCGCTCCCGTACCGGGGCAGGGCGGAGCGGAGCCTCGGACGCACGTGCCGGTCCGGACCGGCCACGGCGAGGGCGGCCGTGGTGGGGGGTGTGGACGCACACTCAACCGCTTTGGTCTGTACCAGTCAAGGGTTTAGACCAGTCAACTCAGCTAGCCACCGGCCGGATTGGCGGGCCGAGCGGCCGGGCGCCGTGCGAAACACCTGGCGCGGCGCCGGGGATCCGCTGCGCCGAAGCGGGCCGACGTGGAGGGGGTACGGCACGGGAGGGGCGCCGGCGCGGAGCGGTACGGCGCGGGAGGGACGCTTCGGCGCGGAGCGGTAGGGCGCGGAGGGGGCCGGCGTGCAGGAGGCCGGCATGGAGGGGGGAGCCGGCATGGAGGGGGCCGGCACGGAGCGGCCCGGCGATCGCGAGAATCCCTTCATGACCACCACGCCTCACGCACTCGTCACCCGCGCCCGCCGGCTCGCGGACGACCTCCTCGCCCCCCACGCCCAGCGCGTCGACCAGGAAGGTGTCCCCGTCTCCCACCTGGACGCCGTCCGCCGGTCCGGCATCCTCGGGGTGAGCGCGCCCGAGGAGTCCGGTGGCGCGGGCGCACCGGACTCGGTGGCGCGGGAGATCCAGGAGATCCTCGCCGGGGCCTGCTGCTCGACCTGGTTCGTGCAGACCCAGCACCACACGCCCGTGCGGATGCTGGCGAGGGCTGCGGGCGACGTGCCCGTGCGCGAGCGGCTCCTGCGGCCCCTGGCGACGGGCGAGTTGCTGTCCGGCATCGCGTACGCCCACCTCCGCGCCTTCCCCCGGGTCCCGGTGCGGGCCACGGCCGAGCGGGGCGGCTGGCGCTTCGACGGCACGGTGCCCTGGTACACCGGCTGGGGACTGAACGACGTGATGCTGCTCGCGGGCGTCACGGAGGCGGCCGAGGCGGTGTTCGCGTTCACCGAGGCGAGGGAGCAGCCGGGACTGCGGGCGTCACCGCCGATGCGGCTGGCGGCGCTGACGGCCGCCCGTACGGTCTCGCTCGACCTGGACGGGCTGTGGGTGCCGGAGGACTCCGTCGCCCTGCGCATTCCTCAGGCGGAGTTCGCGCGCGTCGACATCCCGCGCAGCACCAACACCTCGCCGGCCGTCTTCGGCGTGGCATACGCCGCGCTGCGGCTGCTGGCCGACGCCCCGGGGGGCCGGGAGGCGTCGCGCGCACTGCGGGACCGACTGGACGAGGCGCGGGAGCGGGCGTACGCACTCGCCGAACACCCCGCCCCGCACGAGCACATGGACGAGCGGCTGGCGGTGCGGACGCGGGCGTACGACCTGATGCGCGCGGCGACGACCGCGGCGGTCGTCGCCGGGGGCGGCCGTGCGACGAGCCTGGACAGCCCGGCCCAACGCCTCGCCCGTGAGGGCGTGTTCCTGCTGGTGCAGGGTCAGACGGCACCGGTGCGCGAGGCCCATCTGGCCGCACTGGGGGCGACCTGAGCGTCCGGGCCGGCACCGCACACGGCTCTCGGCCCGCCGCCCGGTTCGGCCGGCGACGCCCGTGTCACCCCTCGTCTCGGCCGGCGGCGCCGGTCTCACTCCTCGTCGCGCCCCGGCACCACCACGAGGAACGCGTCCGACTTCAGGTCCATCACGACCGTCGCTGGCTCGCCCTCGGCGCGCCGCGCCGCCGCGTACTCCTCCGCCGGCCACGAACCGCGCGGAGCCCCCGCGGGAAACCGCTCCAACACCTTCGCGCCCATAGCGGCACACACCTCCACCACACCGAACGAGCGACACGACCACGACGGTCGACACGACCGGTCACGATCGACGGGAACGCACTCCGTGCGTACGAATCGCCTGCCCCGGATCTTTCCTGTCATGTACCGGCCGCCGATGCCCGGGGGTCCAGGCCGCGGCGGATCGCCCCGGCCGCCCGGCCTCTCCCCGGCCACCCCTACACATAAGGGACAAATAAGCGCAGAATGAACCTACGCGGCGCTTACCGCATACCGCACAGAAGCGGTCTGCTCTGCCAGTCGATAAGGAGACGACTCATGGCCAACGTCTCGCACCCCAGAGGGGACATCTCGGCCCACCCCGACGCCCAGGAGATGCAGGCACGCTACGCCCGCATGCTGGGCGGCCGTGACGTGGCACTCGTGGACGGGCCGGTGTTCCTGCTCGGCCTGTACTGTGCCGTGTCCCCGTGGATAGTCCACTACACAACGAGCCAGCCGTCGCTCGCCACCCACAACCTGATCGTGGGCATCGCCATCGGGCTGCTGGCTCTCGGGTTCACCAGGGCCCCGGAGCGCATGTACGGCCTCAGCTGGGCCATGTGCGCCATGGGCGTGTGGATGATCATCGCGCCCTGGATCGTCGGCAGCAGTCCGGATGCCGGCGTCGTGTGGAACAACATCATCATCGGCGCGCTGGCCCTTGTCCTCGGGATGGTCTGCGCCGGTACGGCGGCGAAGAGCACCCCCAAGCCGTAGTTCCGAGAAGGAAAGGACCAGCAGGCAGGCCGATCCGCACCCGCGGACCGGCCTGTGGTCCGTCCGGCCCCCAGGCCCGCCGCCGTAGGGTGATCGGTCGTAGATCACTCACGAGGAAGGCAGGTCCCGCGCCATGGTCGTGAAGGAAGCCGAGCTGCCCCGTCTGCGCCGGTGCGTGGAGCTGGCGGCCGAGGCACTGGAGGCCGGGGACGAGCCGTTCGGCTCGGTGCTGGTGGGCGCGGACGGCGCGGTGCTGGCGGAGGACCGCAACCGGGTGGCCGACGGCGACCGCACCCGCCACCCGGAGTTCGCGCTGGCCCGCTGGGCGGCCGCCCGGATGACACCGCAGGAGCGGGCGGCCGCGACGGTGTACACGTCCGGCGAGCACTGCCCGATGTGCGCCGCCGCGCACGCCTGGGTGGGGCTCGGCCGCATCGTGTACGTCGCCTCGTCCGACCAGTTGTCGGCCTGGCTGGCCGACCTGGGCGTGCCCGCTCCGCCGGTGCGGACCCTGGCGATCCAGGAGGTGGCGCCGGGCGTGGCCGTCGACGGCCCCGTGCCGGAGCTGGTGGAGGAGGTGCACGCGCTGCACCGCCGGTTCCACGGCGGACACGGGTGACGCCGACGCCGCGCCACGCCCCGGCTCCACCGACACGCCGGGCGCCTGCCGGCCTCGATGCCCGCCAGGCTCCGGCGGCACCTACAGGCCCGGGCGCCTGCCGGCCTCGGTGCCTGCCCTGCCCCGGCGGCGTCCGTCCAGGGCCCGGTGTCTGCCGGAACGCCGGACGGCTCGTGAGGGGAACCGCCGACCGCCCGGGTCAGGTGTCGGCGCCCGGACGGAAGCGGCGGTAGAGGACGGCGCCGCCGAGGAGCAGCGTGGCCCCGCCCGCCACAGCGGGGAGCAGTCCGTCGGCCCCGGTGTCGGCCAGCGACGAGGTGGCCCGGGGCGGGGCGGCCTGCGGGGCCGGCCCGGGCTCGGCGCGCTCCGCCGGCGGCTCGGAGGTCTCCGGCTCCGGCTCGGCGGGGCGGTCCGGGCGCTCGGGACGGTCGCCCGGACCGTTCTCGGACTCGTTGCCCGTCGCCGGGTTGCCGATGCCCACCACGTTCACCGAGTTGCCGGTGACGTTGACCGGCAGCTCGACCGGCAGCTGGACGCCGTTGCCCGACACCAGGCCCGGCGAGTCCGCCGCACGCCCCTCGGCGCGGGCTCCACCGGACGACCCCCGGCCGGCGTCCCGGGAGCCACCGTCCTGCTTCTGCTTCGCCCGCTCGCCCCCGCCGGTGTTGGCGCAGCTGTTGCCCGTCGCGGGGTTCAGGAGCCCGACCACGTTCACGGTGTTCCCGCACACGTTCACCGGGACGTGCACCGGGAGCTGGACGGTGTTGCCGGAGATCACCCCGGGCGAGCCGGCCGCTGATCCGTCGGCGGCGGCGCCGTCGGAGGCGAAGGCCGCACCCGGAACCGTCATGGCCATCGCACCGGAGGCGGCGACCGCGAGCGCACCGTATCGGGTAACCCTTCTCATAGGTTCCCTGCCTTCCAGACTTGGTCGCGGGCACTCACCCGCACCGGATAAAACGCGGGCGCACCATCCGAGTTATGGCTTATCGGCCTTTCACCCAATCGAGTGGCCCGTTTGTCGAACGAGCGGCAAAGAGGCCGGACGCCACGCCGGGCCGTACCCCGGGCACGCGGCACTCGGGGGTGACCGCCCGCCCGGAGGCGGGCCGTCCGGGTGCCGCTTATGGTGGGCGAGGGCGCCGCCCTCCGGTCCGCGACGGGGCGCCCGGGAGGCATCGATGCTGGTCAAGCTGTCGACAGGGCCCAGGGCCGCGGTCCGGCGCCGTACGGTCGTCGGGATGCTCGGGCTGGTACTGCTCGCCACCGCACTGCCCGTGGCGGCGCAGCCCGTGGCGGCGGACGACGGCGGAGCGCCCGGTCTGGCCCGGTTCTACGATCAGAAGATCCGCTGGTCGGCGTGCGACGGCCTGGACGCCCCCGACGACCTCCAGTGCGGAAAGGTCACCGTGCCGCTCGACTACGCCCGCCCCGGCGCGGGCACGCTCGACCTGGCGCTCGCCCGCTACCGGGCGACCGGCGACTCCAAGGGCTCGGTCCTGCTGAACTTCGGCGGCCCCGGCGGCTCGGGCGTCAGCGAACTGGCCGCCGGCGGCAAGGACTTCATGCACCTCACCAACGGCTACGACGTGGTGAGCTTCGACCCGCGCGGCGTCGGCCGGTCCTCCCCCGTCAGCTGCGGCCCCGGCTCCGTCGAGATCATGGAGGCGACCGACGGGGACGAGAACCTGCGCGACCCGAAGGACGTCCTGCGGCAGCTGCGGAACGCCGCCGCCGACTGCGCCGAGCACTCCGGCCCCGTCCTGCCCCACATAGGCACGGTCAACGCCTCCCGCGACATGGACGTGATGCGCGCGGCGCTCGGCGACGACAGGCTGAACTACCTCGGCTTCTCCTACGGCACCCGGCTCGGCGCGGTCTACGCCGCCCAGTTCCCCGACAAGGTGGGCCGGGTGGTGCTGGACGGCGTGGACACCCTGACCGAACCGCTGACCGAACAGGGCCTGGCCGGTGCGCAGGGGCAGCAGCGGGCGCTGGAGAACTTCCTCACCTGGTGCGCCGAGGACATCGCCTGCCCCTTCGGCCAGGACGCCCGCGACGCCCGGCGGCAGATCGTCCAGCTGGTCGGATCGCTGGACGAGGACCCGGTGCCGAGCGCCTTCGGGGAACCGTTCTCCGGTCAGGACCTGGTGGCCGCCGTCGGGCAGGCGCTGTACAGCCGGGAGCTGTGGCCCGCCCTGTCCCGGGCCCTGGCGCAGCTCGTGGAGGACGGCGACACGCGCGGCCTGGAGGGCTTCGTCTCCGGCGGTGTCACCTTCCCGGTCCGCCGGGGGCCGTCCGGCGGCCTCACCGACCCCGAGGACGTCCCGCTGGACAACCTCCCCGCGGCGCTGATGGCGATCAACTGCGCCGACGACCCGGACCGCCCCACCGCCGAGCAGGTCACCCGCTCCCTCGGCCGGCTGCGCGAGCGGTACGAGGAGGCCTCGCCGGTCTTCGGCCGGTACCGGCTCACCCAGGTGCTGATGTGCTACGGCCGCCCCAAGGGCACCGACTTCCTCCGCGACGAGGTCAAGGACCTGGACACCCCGAAAATGCTGCTGGTCGGCACGCGCGGGGACCCGGCGACGCCGTACCGCTGGACGGTGGAGACGGCCGAGCGGCTGGGTCCGTCCGCCGTGGTGCTGGACAACAAGGGCGAGGGCCACACCGGCTACGCCTCCTCCGAGTGCGTGCACCGCAAGGTCGACGACTTCCTGCTGCACGGCTCGCTGCCGCCCCACGGCAGCTCCTGCGGCTCCCAGGACGCCGCGGGAGAGACGGACGAGGACTCCTGAGCCGACGACCGGGGCGGCCGCCCCGCGCGCTGCGCCGGGGCCCGGAAAGCACAGACCAGAACCGCCTCGGAAGTACCAATTAAGCAGATTGCTCGGTATGCACTGATTACTCCGAATGCCTGATACGCCCATCGGACCTATCGTGCTGACATGGAGCACGATCTCACCCCCGCCGCCCTCGCCGAACTCCGGCGCCCCCGCCCCTATCCGGCGGTGTCGGTGCTGACGCCGACCCACCGCCGGGAACCCGACAACGCCCAGGACCGGCTCCGGCTGCGCCACGCCGTCGGAGAGGCCCGGAAACGGCTCGAGGCCGATCCCGCAGTCACCCGGGAGCGCCGCCTGGAGGTCGTCCGGCAGCTCGACGAGGCACTCGCCGAGGTCGACCTGACGCACGCCGAGGACGGACTGGCGATCTTCGCCGCGCCGGGCGAGCACCAGGTCTGGACCCTCAGCCGCAGTGTGCCCGAGCGTGTGGTGCTCTCGGACACCTTCCTCACCCGCAACCTGGTAGCGGCCCACACCGCCGAGCGGCCCTTCTGGGTGCTGTCGGTCGCGGCCGACCGGGTCACCCTGTGGAGCGGCGGCCCGGACCGCGTCGTGGAGGAGCGCATCGCCGGCTTCCCCATGACCCGGCCGGCGGAGAACTTCGACCCGGAGCGCCGGCAGCGCACCGGCGACTCCCCGAGCACCTTCCGGGACGAGGGCACCCGCCGGTTCCTGCGCGAGGCCGACGCGGCACTCGGCAGGGTGCTGCGCGAGCAGCCGCGCCCGCTGTACGTCACCGGTCCGGAGGCCGCGCTGGCCGTCCTGGAAGGGGCCGGCAGCGTCGCCCGGGGCGCGGTGCACGTCCCGCACGGCGGACTGGCGCACGGGTCGCCGGAGGCCGTCCGGCAGGCGGTCCGGCCGCTGCTCGCCGCCGAGGCGCGCCGGTCGGCCGACGCGGTCTCCCAGGAGCTGGAGTCCGCCCGCGGGCGGCGGGACTTCGCGGCCGGCGTCGACGAGATCTGGCAGAGCGCGCGGGCCGGCCGGGTGCGGCTGCTGGCCGTCGAGGAGAACTACCGGACGACGGTCGTGGACGCCGGCGACCATCTGGAACCGGCCGACGGCGGTGACCTCGACGCCCGTGAGGACGTCGTGGACGAGATCGTCGAGCAGTGCCTGGAGACGGGCGCCGAGGTCCGCTTCGTCCCGGACGGCACGCTGGGGGACATGGAGGGCATCGCGGGCGTGCTGCGCTTCTGAACCCGGTGACGCCGGGGTGCCCGCGCGGCCGTGTACGGCCGGGTCTTGACGACCGTGAAACCCTGTTCGCCGTACACATATCCGCCGCGCGGGTGGGCCGCGGGCGGGGGAGGAGCCGACGGAGCGTGAGCGAGCTGCTGGGGGTGGCGGTCCTGGGGGCCGGCCATATGGGCGCCGACCACATACGACGTCTGGACCGAGTGGTGAGCGGGGCCAGGGTCGCCGCGGTGGCCGATCCGGATGCCGAGCGGGCGAAGGACGCGTCCGCCGGCATCGACGGGGTCACCGTGCACACGGAGGCCGAGGCCGCCCTCGACGCTCCCGGTGTGCGGGCCGCCCTGATCGCCTCGCCGGGCGAGGCGCACGAGGCGGCACTGCTCGCCGCGTTCGCCCGCGGGCTGCCCGTGCTGTGCGAGAAGCCGATGGTGCCCGACCCGGTGGGCGCCCTGCGGATCGTGGAGGCGGAAGCGCGGCTGGGCCGGCGGCTGGCGCAGATCGGCTTCATGCGCCGCTACGACGCCGAGTACCGGCAGCTGAAGTCGCTGCTGGACGCCGGGCGGCTGGGCCGGCCGCTGATGCTGCACTGCACCCACCGCAACGTGTCCTCCCCGCCGGGTTTCACCTCCGCCATGCTGATCACCAGCTCCGTCTCGCACGAGATCGACGCCGCCCGCTGGCTGCTCGGCCAGGAGCTGACCGCGGTCAGCGTGCTGCGCCCCGCGCCGCCGGCGGGTGCGCCCGCGGGGCTGGCCGATCCGCAGTTCGTCCTGTTCGAGACGGAGCGGGGCGCACTGGTCGACGTGGAGGTCTTCGTCAACTGCGGCTTCGGGTACGAGGTGCGCTGCGAGGCCGTGTGCGAGGCGGGCAGCGCGCGGATCGGGGACGCCCACGCCATGGTCGTGACGGCGGCGGGCCGTACCGGCGAGGAGGTGCCGCAGGACTACATCGTACGGTTCGCGGACGCCTACGACCGCCAGGTGCAGGCCTGGGTCGACGCCACCCGGCGCGGCCGGGTCACCGGCCCGAGCGCCTGGGACGGATACGCCGCCTCCGCCGTCGCCGCGGCGGGCGTCCGCGCCCTGGAGAGCGGCGCCCGCACACCCGTGTCCCTGGCAGCGCGCCCCGCCCTGTACGCGGAACCCGACGACACCTTTTAGAACACCCGCACGTCGAACACCGGGACGACCGTCACTTCGCGCCACGCCTCCTCCAAGTCCCGTATGTCTTCTACGACTTGAGGGGGCCCGGGACTAGACCGTTCGGGCGCCGCAGTCACTCCGCGGAGACTATGGCATATGCCGTCGGCACCGCCGTATCGTGTGTCGCCAAATCCCTTACACCCCGTCGCGAGCTGTGCAACAGTCGTAACGGTCCCTCCCCCAGCCCTGGTTCCGCCCAGCCGAGCCGAACCGTCTGCACACCGGAGTGCGTCATGCCGTCCCATCTCTCCGCGGACCGCCCCTCCGCCCAGCCGCCCGACGGCGGCTCGGTCGAGGCGCTGATAACGCAGGCGCGGCGGCTCAAGGGCGACGTCGACGCCGTGCGGCGCGGCACGCCGGCCGACGGGACCAATCCACGCGTGCGCTGGCAGCGCGCCCTGTACGACCTGGCGCTGCACCAGCTGGAGGACCTCGACACCCACCTGGCACAGCTGCGGGACGGCCCGCTGCCCGCCCCGGCCTCTCCCGCCCCCTCGGCGCCCCGGACGGGTTCGCTGCTCAGCCGGGTCGGCAGCGCCGAGTGGAACCTGCTGACCGACGAGGCGGACTGGTCCGGCGAGCTCTACCAGATCCTCGGCCGCGATCCCGCGGCCGGACCGCTCACCCTCGACGAACTGCCGTCCCTGGTGTGCGACGAGGACCGGCCGCGGCTGACGGCCATGGTCACCGACTGTCTCGTCGACGCCCGGCCCATCGACGGGGAGTTCCGCATCGTGCGCCCCGACGCGACCGTGCGGACCGTGCACATGATGGGCGAGCCCGTGCTCGACGCCGACGGCAGCACCGCCTCGATGTGGGCGGTGCTGCGGGACGTCAGCGAACTGCGGCGCAGCCAGCGGGCGGTGAGCGAGACCCGTGACTCGCTCCGCCAGGACCGGCCGCGGGACGAGCAGCGGGCCGAGGCGGAGCCGCGGGAGGCCGCGCCGCTGAGGTGGCAGGGCTTCCTGCGGCTCCCGTCGCACCGTCCGCCGGTCCTGGAGGTCGCCGGCCGGGGACTGCCGGACGACGGCTGGTCCGACGTCCTCGAACTGGCCGACGGCGGCGTACTGCTCAGCATGGGCGCCCTGGCGGCACCGGGGCCCGAGGACGCCTCGCAGGCCGCGCTGCTGCTGGGCACCCTGCGCGGGATGGCGCTGGCGGGCACCCGGCCCGGCCCGCTGCTCGCCTCGCTGGCCGGACTGCGGGACACCGCCGGGCGGCAGGCCCTGGCGAGCGCCGTGTGCTGCCGCTGCACACCCGGCTCCCGCACCCTGGAGTGGGCGCGCACCGGCCTTCCCGCCCCGCTGCTCGTCCGCGAGGGAACGGTCCGCAGGCTGCCCGCACCGGCGGGACAGGCTGAGCAGGCGGAACAGGCCGAAGTGCCCCTGGAAGCGGGCGACCTGCTGCTCCTGCACCCCGCGGGGCCCCTGGACTCCCCCGATGTGCTCCTCCCCCTGGGCCGGCGGCTCACCGGCGCCCGCACCGCACAGGACGGTGTAGGGGCCGTCCTGGAGCAGCTCGGCGCGTCCGGCCCCGGCTCCCCACGCGGCACCGCCTGCTTCCTGGTCGCGCGGGTCCTGCCCTGACCGCTCCCCGATCACCCGGGAGACGCCGATCGGCCGGGAGAGGTCCGGATGAGGCCTGGCCGGCGCCGGGACCGCGGATCGCCGTGCCCGTACCCCCCCGGTGTCCTCACGCCGGGGCGCCGCCGCCGGCCTTCCCCTTCCCCTTGGGCAGGGCCAGCTTGATCTCCTCCCGCAGCTCCTCGATCTTCGGGTACCCGGCGTACTCGGCGGTCAGCCGGTACATCTGGCGCAGCCGGTCCCAGGTGCGGTGGGAGGAGTTGGAGCCCATGGACATCAGGGCCAACCGCGCGTAGCGGTCCGCCTGTTCGGGGTCGTCGGCGATGAAGCAGGCCGAGGCCATGGACAGATGGTCGAAGATCTTCGACCGCTCCCGGCCGTCGACCCGCAGCTCCAGCGCCTTCTCGGCGTAGTACTGCGCGTGCACGGCCGCACCCGGCTCGAACTCCGCCAGGGTGCGGTAGGCGAGCGCCGTCATGCCGTACAGATCCTCGTCCTTGAAGGTCTGCATCCAGTCCGGCGGCTCGGTGTCGTTGCGGTCGGAGACGAACAGGTCCTCCGCCTGCCCCAGCGTGCGCCGCATGGCCTGGCCCTTGCCCATCGACGCCTGCGCCCAGGCCTCGATGGTGTGGAACATCGCCTTGGTGCGGGGCAGCATCTGCTCCCCGGAGCCGGACGTGGCGAGCTTCATCAGATGCAGCGCGTCGTCGGGCCGGCCGAGGTGCACCATCTGCCGGGCCGCCCGGGACAGGGCCTCGCCCGCGCGGGGCCGGTCGCCGCCCTCGCGCGCGGCGTGCGCGGCGATGAGGAAGTACTTCTGCGCCGTGGGTTCGAGACCCACGTCGTGGGACATCCAGCCCGCCAGGACGGCGAGGTTGGCGGCGACGCCCCACAGGCGCCGCTGGAGGTGGGGTGGGTGGTGGTAGGCGAGCATGCCGCCCACCTCGTTGAGCTGGCCCACCACCGCCTTGCGCTGGAGTCCGCCGCCGCGTGCGGCGTCCCAGGCGCGGAACACCTCGACCGAGCGCTCCAGTTCCTCGATCTCCTGCGACCCGACGGGGGCGGCCTCGTAGCGGTCGAACCCGGCGGGGTCGGCGGTGTGCAGGGGACGGTGGAGGTCGGGAGCGTCGGCAGCGAGGGCCGGGTCGGTGTGCAGCCAGTCGTGCATGGCGCTGCTGAGTGCGGAGCCCGCGGCGAGCGCGGCGCCCGCGCCCACCAAGCCGCGTCGGTTGAGCATGAGGTCCATTCCCGTGAATTCGGTGAGGACCGCGGCCGTCCGCTCGGGCGCCCACGGCACACCGTCGGGACGCTCGTTCCCGTCGCCCTGCCGTTTCCCCGCGCGCCCGTGCCGGACCAGACCGAGATCCTCGATGGTCACGACACGGCCGAGACGCTCGGTGAACAGAGCCGCCAGCACCCGCGGCACGGGATCGCGCGGGATCTCTCCCATGTCGATCCACCGCCGCACCCGCGAGGTGTCCGTCGCCAGCTGGGGGTGGCCCATGGCCGCCGCCTGCCGGTTGACCAGCCTCGCGAGTTCGCCCTTGGACCAGCCGGCCAGGCCGAACAGGTCCGCGAGACGGGTGTTGGGTCGTCCGCTCACATCAAGCCCCCAGGTACTCGGCTGAAGTTGACAGTAGCCCGGCAGGACTTGCCCGGCGACTATTCGCCAGGGTTCGCCAGGGTGCGCCAGATGGTGTGCCAGGGCCGAGCGGGTGTCAGGTAGGAACGCGCCACCCCGACCAGGTCGCCGCAGGGGCATTCCCCAGGGTGCGTCCGCGGCGGCCGGGTCAGGGCAGCGCGACGACTTCGACGGGCACGACGGGTTCGCCGGATTCAGCGAGCGCGGCGGTTCGAGGAGTCCACCGACAGGCACAGCAGGCACACGAAGGGATCTGTCTCGCCCATGTACGCAGCATCGTCCCCCGTGTCCGCCCCGTCCCGGCCGCTGCACACCCGACCGGCGGGCAGCGGCCCCTACCTCGCCCCGGCTCGCCCGGCGGCCCCCGTGCTCGGGGCGGGCCGGACGCGGCGCGCGGCGGGACCCGGCACCCAACCGCTCAGCGGGAGAATCGACTTGTCCGGCCCTCAGGGCGCCCAGCTGCGCGCGGCGATCGCCTCGGTGCACCGGATCTGCCCGGAGTTCGCTCCGGTGCAGGTGCTGCGCCGCAGCGGGCGCTCGGTGCTCCTGGTCGGCACCACCGGACGCAGCACGGCCGTCGCCAAGTGTTTACTGGACCACTCCCCCGCGTGGGCCGAGCGGATCAGGCACGAGATAGCGGCCTACCGCTCGTTCGTCCGGCACCGCCCGCCGGTGCGGGTGCCGAGGCTGATCGCGGCGGATCCGGACAACTGCACGCTCGTCGTGGAGCGGATGCCGGGGCGGGTCGCGGCCTTGCAGCGGCACCCGGCGGAGACGCCGCCGAGGGCCGACATCCGGGCCGCCCTCGGGGCGATCTGCCGGCTGAACGCCTGGCGGCCGCCCGCGGGGACGTTCGACGCCCCGCTGGACTACGCGGCACGGATCTCCCGGTACCACGAGCTGGGGCTGCTCACCGACCGGGACCTGGGCGACCTTCAGAAGCTGCTGCACGGCATCGCGCACGCGGCCGGCCGTGGCGGCATGGGACAGTTCTGCCACGGCGACGCGCTGCTGTCGAACGTCCTGATGTCACCGGCCGGACCGGTGCTGGTCGACTGGGAGCACGCGGGCTGGTACCTGCCGGGCTACGACCTCGCGACGCTGTGGGCGGTCCTCGGTGACGCACCGGTGGCCCGCCGTCAGATCAGCCAGATCGCCCAGTCGGCGGGCCCGGCCTCGCGGGACGCGTTCCTGGTGAACCTGATGCTGGTGCTGACCCGGGAGATCCGGACGTACGAGACGGCCGTGCAGCGCTCCATGCAGGAGCCGGCGCCGCCGGTCCCCGCCGGTGGCGTGCCCTCCGGCGAGGAGCAGCGGCTGCTGCTGCGCCGGCTGCACGACGACTGCCAGCTGGCCCGCCGGGCCGTGCGCGCGGCGGTCGGCACCCGCTGACCCGGGATCACAGGCCCGCGGTGCGCATGTCCGGGCGCACCGCGGGCCTGTGCCGTCCGGCCGGGTCCGCGCGGGCCGCCGACCGCACGGGCCCGCCGAAGGGCCACAGGTGTACGCCACTGACGCCGCGCAGGCCCGCGCACCGCCACGGCGAAACCCGCCCGACCCCCCGCTGACATGGGAAATCACCGGGAAGAGGCAGACGTCCCCGCATGATTGACGGATCGTCGGACCGCCGGGTACCACTGACGGACGCCCGGCCCCGCACGTCCCGTCATGCCCCACGGTCACAGGAGGCCGTCTTGCGAGGACCCGTCCCCTCCCCCGCGCCCGCCCCCGGCGGCGGACGCGCCCGCACCGCGGCCTGCGCCGTGGCCACGGCGGCACTGCTGCTGCCCCTGCTCGGCGCGGCCCCCGGCGCCGCCCGGCCGGACGGCGCACCGCCCGCACCGGACCGGCTCCAGCGGGCGTTCGCGTCCGCCGCGGCCGCACACGACGTACCGGAGAGCGTGCTGCTGGGCGTCTCCTACCTCCAGTCCCGCTGGGACGCGCACGGCGGCGCGCCGAGCGTGACCGGCGGGTACGGCCCGATGCACCTGACCGACGCCCGCACCGCCCTGGCCGAGGCGTCCGCGCACCACCACGACGGCACCGAGGACCCCCGCGGCGACGACGCCCGCGCCCCGCTGCGTCCCCGGCCCCCGGCGCCGCGGACCGCGGACCTGCCGGAGCGGCTGACCACGCTGCCCCGGGCGGCCGAGCTGACCGGGCTGAGCCCCGAGGAGCTGCGCACCGACCCGGCCGCCAACGTCGCCGGGGGCGCCGCGCTGCTGGCCGCCGCACAACGGGAGCTGGGCGAGCCGGCCAGTGCGGACCCCGCCGACTGGTACGGGGCGGTGGCCCGTTTCTCCGGAGCGGAGGACTCGGCGACGGCCGCGGCGTACGCGAACGACGTGTACGCGGTCATCCGGGACGGCGCGGCCCGTACCACGGACGCGGGCCAGCGCGTCGCGCTCACCGCCCGCCCGGGACTCGCACCGGACACCGCGCAGTTGGGGCGGACCGGACTGCGGGCGGCGGCGTCGGCCGGCACGGAGTGCCCGCCCACGGTGTCCTGCGAGTGGATCCCGGCGCCCTACGAGGAGTTCGGCGACGGCGACTACGGCAACCACGACCGGGCCGACCGGCCCGCGAGCCAGCGCATCCGGTACATCGTCGTGCACGACACGGAGGGCGCCTGGGAGGGCGTCCTCGACATGGTGCAGGACCCGACCTATGTGTCCTGGCACTATTCGCTCCGCTCCACCGACGGCCACATCGCCCAGCACGTGAAGGCGAAGGACGTGGCCTGGCACGCGGGCAACTGGTACGTCAACGCGGGCTCGATCGGTCTGGAGCACGAGGGCTTCCTGGCCGAACCGGACGCCTGGTACACGGAGGCCATGTACCGGTCCTCGGCGCGGCTGGTGCGCCACCTCGCCCGGACGTACGACATCCCGCTCGACCGGCAGCACATCCTCGGCCACGACACCGTGCCGGGCCCGACCACCGGCACCATCCCCGGCATGCACACCGACCCGGGCCCCTACTGGGACTGGGCGCACTACTTCCGGCTGCTGGGCCGTCCCCTCACGCCGTCCGCCGGGAAGGACGCCGACGTGGTGACGATCCGGCCCGACTACGCCGCCAACCGGCCGGTGTTCACGGGGTGCGAGCGGCGGGGCGAGCCGTGTGCCGTGCACGGTTCCAGCGCGGTGCGGCTGTACGCCGACCACAGCGAGGACGCGCCGCTGATCAGGGACGTCGGGCTGGGCACCGCCCCGTCCACGGGGGTGAACGATCTGTCGTCGCGGGTCTCCACCGGCCAGCAGTACGCGGTCGCCGACCGCTGGGGCGACTGGACGGCCATCTGGTACCTGGGGCAGAAGGCCTGGTTCCGCAACCCGGCGGACCAGCCGACGGCGGTGCCCGCGAAGGGGCGGGTCGTCACCCCGCGGGAGGGCCGGGACAGCGTGCCGGTGTACGGGCGGGCCTATCCGGAGGCAACCGCCTATCCGGACGGGGTCCCGGCCCAGGCGGTGTCCCCGCTGCCGTACCGGCTGCCCGCGGGGCAGGCCTACGTCGTCGGGGACGAGATGCCCGGGGAGTACTACTACGCGGTGACCTTCGACGAGGGCTCCCACCGTGTGGTGACCGGACGGGACACCTACTACCAGATCCAGTACGGCCACCGGGTGGCGTTCGTGCGGGCCGCCGACGTCCGTCTGCTGTCGGCGGGGTCGTAGCCGTCGGGCGGCGGCCGGGTCAGCCCTGCTGGAACAGCTCCGCCGGGAGCGGCTTCAGCAGGGCGTACAGATCGTCGGTGATGGGGCGGTCCCAGGCGGCGATGGTGACCAGGACCTTGTCGCTGCGGTCGAACTGCACGCAGGAGATGCGGCCCTCGGAGAGCTTGAGGCGGCGCACGATCAGCAGGTTGTCGCCCTGCATCACCGGCACGTCCTCGCTGCCGACGACGGTCACCTCCTCGTCGTTCTCCAGTGCCAGCAGCAGCTGCGCGACCTCGAAGGGGGGCTGTCCCTCGGGCAGCTCACGGGCCGGGGAGCCCTCCGGCAGATTGCCGATGATCATCGCGGGGCCGCGGCCGCCGAACAGGTCGTAGCGCAGGAAGACGCCCTGGCAGGTGCCGTCGGGCGCGGGCAGCAGCCCGGCGCCCAGGTTCCCGGGCCAGTCACCCGGGTCCATGGCCAGTACGTCGAAGTCGGGCCCGGCGGGTGTGGCACTGCGGCGGCGGAGGAACGACATGCCGCCATGGTACGTGGCCGGGCGGCTCGCGCGGCGTGCGGGCGAGGTCCGGCCGGGGCCGGTGGCGGCCCGTGCGCTCGCCGTGGGCGGCGGCCCGGGCCGCGTCCGGGACCGGCTCAGTCCTCGGGTGGCGCGGGCGGCACCACGGCGACGGGGCTCGCCGCGTGCAGCAGGACGGCCTGGGTGACCGAGCCCATCATGCGGGCCGGTGCCAGCAGACGGCGCCGGTGCCGGCCGACGACGACCAGCTCGGCGTCCCGGGAGGCCGCGACCAGGTGCCCGGCGGCGTCCCCCGCAGCCACGTAGGGCTCGGCGGGGACGCCGGGGTGACGTTCGCGGTGCGGGGCGAGGAAGCCGTCGACGAGGGCCCGGGTCTCGCTGTCCAGGGCCACCTCGTCGATCACCGGCGGCACGACCTGTCCGGGCGCGGCCCAGGTCTGCACCGGAGCCGGGTAGGCGGCGACCACCTGGAGGCGGGCGTCGCGCCGCGCGGCCTCGGCGAAGGCGAAGGAGAGGGTGGCCTCGTCGGGGCTGTCCGCGTGCAGGCCGACGACGACGCGGGGGCCGGGTCCGGCCGGGGCCTCGCCGTGGACCTCGCGGCCGGGGCGGGGCACGACCACGACGGGGCACTCGGCGTCGCGGGCGGTGGCCAGCGAGGTGGAGCCGAGCAGGAGGCTGGCGAATCCACCTCGGCCGCGGGAGCCGAGCACCAGCAGTTGGGCCTCGGCGCCCAGCTCGGCGAGCGCGGCGGCCGGGACGCCGTCCATGGCGGCGTACTCGACGGCGGGTGCGCCGGGCCGATTCTCGATCCGGGTCCGGGCCTGCTGGAGCACCGGGTCGTCCTCCGGCGGGGGCGGGGCGACGGCGAGCACCTCGGGCCGGCCCCAGGTGCCGTACTGGCGCAGATGGATCACGCGCAGCGGGGCCTCGCGCCTGCGGGCGGCGTCCTGGGCCCAGTCCAGGGCCCGCATGCTGTCGTCCGAACCGTCGACCGCCGCGATGACCGGCAGGGTGCTCATGGGTTCCTCACCTCCGGGGTACGCCCTGTCCCCTGTCGGGCGCCAGCCTTCCTCAGGCACCGGCGGCCCAGGGGCGCTGGAGGTCGCGTGTCCGGAAAATCGAGGTCGACACCCCCGGTTCAGGCGAGCGCGGAGCCGCGGCCGGGCTCAGGTGAGATCGAACTCCCCCTCCCGGGCTCCCGACACGAACGCTCCCCACTCGTCGGGGGTGAAGATCAGGGAGGGGCTCTCGGGGCGGGCGCTGTTGCGCATGGCGATGAAGCCCTCGACAAAGGCGATCTGGACATCCCCCCGGCCCCGGCTGCTGGACTGCCACTGCGCGTTGCTGAGGTCCAGCTCCGGCTTGTCCCAGCCGGTGAGCGGGCGCTGGTGGGTAGTGGTCTCGGCCACGTCCGTGCTCCTCCCGATTGCGTCGTCCGCGGCCAGCCTAGCGAGCGGCCCCGGGTGCCAACAGGCCACGTGGGGAGGAGTTCGCCGGGGTGAGGCCCGCCGGGGATGCCTGCCGGTCGCCCGGAACCATCCGCACCGGGCACCCGGTGACGGCGGCGCTCCGTGGCTAGGCGCACCCGTCGCGCGTGCAGGTGACGGACACCTTGGGTGAGGCACCGCCACCGTCGTCGACCTGGTACCGCACCAGGACGCTGACGGCGCCGCCCGGCACGCCGGACAGGTCGAGCGTCTGCGGGCCGAACGGCCGGTCCCCGGCGGAGCAGAACTTGCTGGACGTGCCCCGTACCTGGGAACCGTCGGCGCCGGTGGCGACGAACTCGACGTGGCGGCATCCGCTGGTGACGTGGTTGTTGCCCTGGAAGACGACGGACCGGTTGAGCCACGTCAGGGAGCCGTGGGCGATGCTGGCTCCGTAGACCAGCTGGAACTCCGTGACGCGGTCACGTGCGGAGAGATCGGTGACGCATCCGGTGCGCGTGCACTTCTGCGTCTGCTTCGTGGCGTACGTCTTCCCGCCGTCCTCCGAGACCCAGTACGTCACGACGACGTTCACGACGCCGCCCTGCACGTCGGGGAACTCGAATTTCGTCGGGCCGAACGGGAGGTCACCGCCCGACGCGCAGTGGCGTCTGGTGGTCGACGTCTGCTTCGAGCCGTCGGCGCCCGTGGCGATCAGTTCCACGAAGCGGCAGCCGCTCGCGACGTGGTTGTCGCCCTCGAAGCTCACCGACCGCTGGTACCACGTCAGCGAGCCGTTGGCGACGCTGTTGCCGTGAGCCACCTGGAACCCCGTCACCGGGCCCGGGTCGCGTGGCGCGGCGACGCACGTCCCGCCGAGTCGGGTGCACTGGACCGTGCCCTTCGTGGTGTAGGGGCCGGAGAGTCCGTCCGCCACCCAGTAGGTGATCTGGACGCGTGTGGGGGCTTCGGCTCCGGTGTGGTCGATGTACTGGACGAAATTCCTCATGCCGGCGGGGGCGTTGGCCGGCACCTGGGACATCCCCGCGCAGAACCGGCTGGTCGTCCCCCGGCGTGTGGACCCGTCCGGGAGGAAGCCGACCACCTCGACGTACCGGCAGCCGCTGACCACGTGGTTGACCCCCATGAACACCACGCGCTCGGGGCTGTCGTACCAGCGCAGGCTCCCGGTGGCGGAGCTGTTCCCGTACGGTATGCGGAACTTGGAGAACGGGCTGATCGCCGAGTGCGGGACGCCGGGCCGCATCGTCGAGAGGGACACCATGTCGAAGACGCCCCAGTAGCCCGAACTCCATGCGCTGTCGGGTTCTCCGGTGCGCGTGTCGACATGGCTGAACGCCTCGACGCCGACCCAGCCCTGGAACCTGCCGAGGTCGTCGATGATCTGGAGCATCGGCCGCGGGTGGGAGTTGTACCGGTAGCAGGCCAGCGGATCCAGTTCGGTCGCCGCCAGGCCCTGGCACCAGTACTCCTCGGTGTTCTGCCGTCCCTGGCCGATCGCGCCGATGTAGCGGACCCGGTTGTGGCCCTCCACCGCTTCGCCGCATTTCGTCGCGCCGGGCTGGAGGTAACCGATGCAGTCCGCCGTCGTGCACCGCTTCCACGGATCGTTCGGATTGTCACCGTTGCCGGCCCCGCCGCCGAACGTCCAGTCGCCACCCGCGCCCTCGCGTCTCACCTGGCCGCCGTTGGCCGTGACGAAGGCGCCCCGGTATCGCTGTGACGCGTACGTCTCGTCGGTGATCAGTCGGCTCAGCGGAACTCCGCTGTCCCATGCGAGAGAGGCGTTGCTGCCGTAACCGACGCCGAACGTCGCGCTGTAGTTGGAGAAGTGGCCCGGTCCCGTGCCGGGCTGCGGCACGACGACGCCTGATCCGTAAGGGCCGTAGAAGGTGGGACTGGTCATGCGGGCGGCCGTGCCGCCGGCCAGACCGGCCTCCACCGTCCAGTGCTCCACGAGCTTCCTGTCCAGTGCCGCCCCGTCCGCGCCCCGCTCCCAGGTCACGACGAGGGTGCCGTCGGCGAGGTGGTCGAAGACTCCGGAGAACCTGCCCTGCGGCGGAAGCGAGGTCTCGAAGCCCTCGACCGTCCTGACCGAGCACGCCGGAACGTCCCCGCCGCAGTCGGCGGTCATGGCGTGGACACGCTCTGGCTCGTCCCGCTGGTACCAGTCCCAGTAGGTGGTCTCCACGGTCCCGTCCTCGGCGAACCGGTAGTAGCCGAGCCGTACCCAGTTGTGGAAGTCGTTCCCGTCCTGGGTGTCGAGGCCGCCCACCGAGACCACCCAGTTCTTCTTGCCGGCGGGCAGCGCGGAGGCCGCCTGCGCCGGGGTGACGGCCACCAGCATCGAGGCCAGCAGCGCCAGTCCGCCGACCACCACCCCCACGAGTCTTCGCAGGGCACCTCTGTGGAATTGCTGTGTCAAAATCCCCTCGTTTCCCTCGAGATGCCCCGTAGAGCCGATGACCCGTTCAGTGCATCGATACATGATACGAACACCCTTGCGGATCAGGTTTCGTGCCGGCCGTCCAGGAAGGTGACGACGCGCTCTACGAACCACTCGGGGTCGTCCAGCCACGGGTAGTGCCCGGCGCCGGGCTGCACCGCGTACTCGGCGTGCGGGAAGGCCTCGGCGCCGCGCCGGGCGAGTTCGGGGCGGGGGCCGCCGTCGAGCTCGCCGGCGAGGACCAGCACGGGGGCCGGCAGGCCGGCGAGCGCGGCCCGGGTGGCGGGCGGGTCGAAGGCGCCCTCGGCGGCGAAGACCACGGCCGCGGCGTCGTTGGTCTCGGTGTCCCCGGCCCGCTCGTGCGCGCGGGCCGCCTCGTCCCAGCGGCCGTGGAAGAAGGGGGCGAAGACCGGGTCGTAGTCGCCGGTGCCGGCCAGCCAGGCCTCGAACGGGCCGAGGGCCTCGGCGTACCACGGTTCGTCCTGGCGCAGCAGGGCCGCCGCCCGCCGGTCCTCGGCCGTGGCCGGCATGCCCAGCGCCAGGGGCGTGGCCGTCACGAGCACGAGCCGGGCCACCCGGGCCGGGTACGCGGCGGCGTACAGCGTGGCGAGGCTGCCGCCCGCCGAGTGGGCCAGTACGTCCATGCGGTCCAGGCCGAGGTGGGCGCGGAGCGCTTCGACGTCGGCGACGAGCCGGTCGCAGCGGTAGGTCGCCGGGTCGGCCGGGGTCGCGGAGTCCCCGGTGCCGCGCAGGTCGAGCAGGACCAGCCGGCGGTGGGCGCCGAGTCCGCCGAGGTCGCCCAGGTAGGCCGAGGCGCGCATCGGGCCGCCGGGGAGCACGACGAGCGGGTCGCCCTCGCCCCGGACGTGGTAGGCGAGTCCGGTCCCGTCGTACGAGGTGAAGATCGGCATGACGTCGATCCTCGCCCCGGCGGGCCGCGGGCCGCAACGGGGTTCGCCGGGCCGCGGCGGTGACGCGTGTGCGGCCGGAAAAGTAGGGGCGGGCCCCTTGTCTGTGCGCGCGCGGCCTGTATTACTGATCTCCGGCACCTCGACCGAATGATCGGTCGTCCGGAATGACGTGGTGGGCGAGGGAGAAGTCCCGATGACGGATGCGAGGACGGACCTGCTGGACGCGGGGGAACGGCTGGATTCCGAGGCACTGCGGGCGTTGCAGCTTCGGCGGCTGCGCTCGTCGCTGCGGCACGCCTACGAGAACGTGCCCTTCTACCGGGAGTCCTTCGACAAGGCCGGGGTCCGTCCGGAGGACTGCCGCTCGCTCGCCGACCTGGCCCGCTTCCCGTTCACCACCAAGGCGGACCTGAGGGAGAACTACCCGTACGGGATGTTCGCCGTGCCCCGCGAGAAGGTCCGCCGCCTCCACGCCTCCAGCGGCACCACGGGACGCCCCACGGTCGTCGGGTACACCGAGGGCGACCTGTCGCTGTGGGCGGACATGGTGGCCCGTTCGCTGCGGGCGGCGGGCGCCCGGCCCGGGGACACGGTGCACGTGGCCTACGGCTACGGGCTGTTCACCGGCGGGCTGGGCGCCCACTACGGCGCGGAGCGGCTGGGCTGCACGGTCGTCCCGGCCTCCGGCGGCATGACCGCCCGCCAGGTGCAGCTGATCCAGGACCTCGAGCCGGGGATCATCATGGTCACCCCGTCGTACATGCTCACGCTGCTGGACGAGTTCGAGCGGCAGGGCGTCGACCCGCGGGGGACCTCGCTGCGGGTCGGCGTCTTCGGCGCGGAGCCGTGGACGGAGGAGATGCGGCGGGAGATCGAGGAGCGGTTCGCGATCGACGCGGTCGACATCTACGGCCTGTCGGAGGTGATCGGTCCGGGCGTGGCCCAGGAGTGCGTGGAGACCAAGGACGGGCTGCACGTCTGGGAGGACCACTTCTTCCCGGAGATCGTCGACCCGGTCACCGGGGAGGTGCTCCCGGACGGCAGCGAGGGCGAGCTGGTCTTCACCTCGCTGACCAAGGAGGCGATGCCGGTGATCCGGTACCGGACGCGCGATCTGACCCGGCTGCTGCCGGGGACGGCGCGGGTGTTCCGCCGGATGGAGAAGGTCACCGGCCGCAGCGACGATCTGGTGATCCTGCGCGGGGTGAACCTCTTCCCCACCCAGGTCGAGGAGATCGTGCTGCGCACGCCGGGCGTCGCACCGCACTTCCAGCTCCGGCTCACCCGCGAGGGCCGGCTCGACGCCCTCACCGTGCGGGCGGAGGCCCGCCCGGACGCCGGGCCCGAGGTGCGTGCGGCGGCGGCGCGGGAGATCGCGCGGCAGATCAAGGACGGCATCGGAGTGTCGGCGGGCGTGGAGATCGTCGATCCGGAGACGTTGGAGCGGTCGGTGGGCAAGATCCGGCGGATCGTCGACGAGCGCCCGCGATAGGGCGTCGGGCAGGACGGCCGTCAGGGATACGGGGTAACGGGGTGCGGGCAGGACGGACCAGGGCCGCGGGGTCGCAGGCAGAACGGATCAGGGCCGCGGGGCGGCGAACCGGTCCCGCAGCTCCCGTTTGAGGATCTTCCCGCTGGCGTTGCGCGGCAGCTCGTCCACGAACAGCACCCGCTTGGGCGCCTTGAACGCGGTGAGCCTCTCGCGGGCGTGGGCGATCAGGTCCGCCTCGGTGACCTCGCCGCGCGGGACGACGACGGCCGTGACGGCCTCGATCCACCGCTCGTCGGGCAGGCCGACCACGGCGGCCTCGGCGACCGCCTCGTGGGTGTAGAGGGCGTCCTCGACCTGGCGTGAGGCGACCAGCACACCACCGGAGTTGATGACGTCCTTCACCCGGTCGACGATCGTGAGGTAGCCGTCCGCGTCGCGGACGGCGAGGTCTCCGGAGTGGAACCAGCCGCCGCGGAAGGCCTCCTCGGTCTCCTCGGGCTTGTCCCAGTAGCCCTGGCACAGCTGCGGGGAGCGGTAGACGATCTCGCCCGGGGTGCCGTCGGGCACGTCCTCGCCGTCCTCGTCGACCACCCGGGCCTCGACGAAGAGCACGGGCCGGCCGCAGGAGTCCATCCGGCCCTCGTGCTCGTCGGGTCCGAGGACGGTGGCGAGCGGCCCGATCTCGCTCTGCCCGAAGCAGTTGTAGAAGGCCAGGCCCGGCAGCCGCTCGCGCAGCCGCTCCAGGACAGGCACCGGCATGATCGACGCCCCGTAGTAGGCCTTGCGCAGGCCGCCGAGGTCGCGGGTGGCGAAGTCGGGGCGGTTGGCCAGGCCGATCCACACGGTGGGCGGCGCGAAGAGGCTGTCCGCGCGGCCGGTCTCGACGAGGTCGAAGAGCCGGTCGCCGTCCGGTGCGTCGAGGATGATGTTGGTGGCGCCGACCGCCAGGCAGGGCAGCAGGAAGACGTGCATCTGCGCCGAGTGGTACAGCGGCAGGGCGTGCACGGGCCGGTCCCCGGCGCTCAGGTCGAGGGCGATGATAGCGCTGAGGTACTCGTGCACCAGCGCCCGGTGGGTCATCATCGCGCCCTTGGGCAGGGCGGTGGTGCCGGAGGTGTACAGCAGTTGCACCAGGTCCTCGGCGCCGAGCTCGGGACCGTCGTAGGGGTCCGCGGGATCCAGCCGCGCGAGCAGCGAGCCGTCCGCGTCCCGCAGCGGCAGGGTCCGTACGCCGGCGGGGAGCCGGCCGGCCAGGTCCGGGTCGGCGAGGACCAGCGTGCTGCCGGACTGTCCGACGATGTAGGCGAGGTCGTCGCCGGTGAGGTTCTGGTTGACCGGCACGTGCACCAGGCCCGCACGGGCGCAGGCGAGGAAGGCGATCAGATAGGCGTCGGAGTTGTGGCCGAAGGCGCCGACTCGGTCGCCGGGCGACAGACCCTGACGGCGCAGGACGCTCGCCGCGCGGGAGACGGCGGTGTCGAGTTCCTCGTAGGTCCAGGTGCGGTCGCCGTACTCGACCGCGATGCGTGCCGGGGTGCGGCGGGCGCTGCGTCGCAGCACGCCGTCGACGGTGCTGCCGTGTCCGGGCGTCATGACTGATGATCCTCGGCCCGGCCCGGGGGCGGGTCAAGACGCGTGCGTCCGCCCGTGTCTTCTCGCGAGCGGGCCGGGCGTCCGGAGCTGACCGACCGTCACATGGAGGCCCGGGGGCGGCCCGTGCCGCACGCCCCATTGACACCGCCCGTCGCTGACAGGAAAGTTTCACTCCGCACGGCGGCCCCGGAAAGATACTTTCAGACCGGACACGGAGGCTCCTCGATGGCGGACGAGACGGCGAGCGGACTGACCCGTCGGCAACTGGGCGCCCGCGCCCTGGCCCTGGGCGGCGCCCTGGCGATCGCCCCGCTCGCGGCGGGGCCCGCCGCGGCCGTCGGGGACCGGGGCCGCCACCACACCCTGCGGCGCGGCTCACCGGAGCGCGCCGGGCTGCTCGGCTCCCACCTGCGGCAACTCGTCGAGGACGCCGAGGCGTTCCTCGGCCCCTCCCCCCGGCATCCCTGGTACGCGGGCGCGGTGCTGCTCGCGGGCCGCGGCGGCACCGTGGCGCTGCACGAGCCCATCGGCATGGCGGTGCGCTACCGGGCGTACGACGAGAAGACCGACACCGGCGTCGAGTTCCCGCCCGGCGAGCAGATCCCGATGACCGAGGACACCGTGTTCGACCTGGCGTCGGTGTCGAAGCTGTTCACCTCGATCCTCGCCGTGCAGCAGATCGAGCGGGGCCGGCTGGAGCTGCACGCGCCCGTCGCCTCGTACCTGCCGGACTTCGGCCGGGCCGGCAAGCAGGGCGTCACGGTCCGTCAGCTGCTCACGCACACCTCCGGTTTCCGCCCGTGGCTGCCGCTGTACCAGGCGCCGACGTACGAGGAGAAGGTCGCCCTGATCTTCGACGAGGAGCCCGTCGCCCCGCCGGGGACCGGCTACCTCTACTCGGACCTCAACCTGATCTCGCTCCAGCTGGTCCTGGAGGAGATCACCGGCCGGCCCCTGGACGCCCTGCTGCGCGACGACGTGACCGGCCCGCTCGGCATGCGCCGCACCCGCTACAACCCGCCCGCCTCCTGGAGGCCCGGGATCGCGGCGACGGAGGACGCCCGTGCGCCCTGGTCGGGTCTGGACCGGGGCCTGGTGTGGGGCGAGGTGCACGACGAGAACGCCTTCAGCCTCGGCGGGGTCGCCGGCCACGCGGGCGTCTTCTCCTGTGCCTGGGACCTCGCCGTCCTGGGCCGCACCCTGCTCAACGGCGGCTCCTACGGGCGGGCGCGCATCCTGCGGCCGGAGTCGGTCGAGCTGATGTTCACCGACTTCAACACCGATTTCCCCGGCGACGAGCACGGCCTGGGCTTCGAGCTGTACCAGCACTGGTACATGGGGGCGATGGCGACGCCGCGCACCGCCGGGCACACCGGGTTCACCGGCACCTCGCTCGTCCTCGACCCGACGACCGACTCGTTCCTCGTGGTGCTGGGCAACTCCGTCCACCCGGTGCGCAGCTGGCGTTCCGGTTCGGCGCCCCGCGTGGCGGCGGCGAACCTGCTGGCGCGGGCCGTGCCCGTCCGCCCGGAGCGGGGGCGCACCGCCTGGTTCTCCGGCATGGCGGGTTCGACGTCCGCGACGCTCACGCTGCCCCCGCTGGACACGTCGGCGGGCGGCGCACGGCTGCGCTGCGCGCTGTGGTGGGACACCGAGCCCCGGTCCGACGTCCTCGTCCTGGAGGCCACCGGCGACGGCGGTGCCACCTGGCGGCCCGTGCCGTTCACGGCCGGCCGGCGGGGCGCGCGGCCGGTGGAGCACGCGGACGGCACGGCGACCGGCTGGTCGGGCCGTGCCTGGCACCGGCTGACCGCCGACCTGCCGCCCGCCTCCGGGCTCACGCTGCGCTGGCGGTACACCACCGACCAGCGTTACGTGGGCCGTGGGGCGTACGTGGACGGGCTGCGCGCCGAGTCCCCCGGCGGCGTCCTGTTCGACGAGGCGCGTCCCCGGGACGCGGCCCGGATCACTGCGGTGGGCTGGACCCGGTCGGCCGACTGACCGGCGGCCGGGCCGGCCGCCGGTGGGCGCGGGGCCGTGGCTACTCGTTGAAGACGGCCTTCTGCACCTCGTTGGGGCCGTCGAAGTTGTCCTGCTTCAGGCCGTCGAGACGGCTGACGACCTTGTCGTCGGCGTGGTTCTTGCGGGCGCAGTCCACCAGCGCCTTCTTCTTCGCCGGGTAGTCCATGCCACTGAGGGCCTTCTGCAGGTCGATGGGGCTGAGGTCCGCCATGGCAGTCTCCTCGTCGCACATGTGGGGGTTGGTACGGGATCCGCACGGAATCTCCGTTATCCCGCGGTACCCGTCCCGCCGGAACGCATGCGTCCGTCAGCCGCCGGTCTGCTCCAGCACGGCCATGGCGGCGTTGTGTCCCGGCACCCCGCTCACCCCTCCGCCGCGGACCGCGCCCGCCCCGCACAGCAGCACGTTCGGTCGGGCCGTCTCCACGCCCCAGCGGCCGGTGCCGTCCTGGGCGTGCGGCCAGGCCAGCTCGCGGTGGAAGATGTTGCCGCCGGGCAGCCCGAGGTCCCGCTCCAGGTCCAGCGGCGTCCTGGCCTCGATGCAGGGCCGCCCCTCCGCGTCGGTCGCCAGGCACTCGGTGAGGGGCTCGGCCAGATGCGCGTCGAGCTGCGCCAGGGTCGCCTTGAGCAGGTCGGCGCGGGCGGCGTCGTTGTCCCGGGCGAAGAGCCGGGCGGGCGTGTGGAGGCCGAACAGGGTGAGGGTGTGGTGGCCGCTCGCGGCCAGGTCCGGGCCGAGGATGGTGGGGTCGGTGAGCGAGTGGCAGTAGATCTCCGAGGGCGGGGCGGCGGGCGGCTCGCCGGACGCCGCCCGCGCGTACGCCTCGGCGAGCTGGGTGTAGCCCTCGGCGATGTGGAAGGTGCCGGCGAAGGCCTCGCGCGGGTCGACCGAGGCGTCGCGCAGCGCGGGCAGCCTGGTGAGCAGCATGTTCACCTTGAGCTGGGCGCCCTCGGCCGGCGGGGGCGGCGGGGCGCCGGTCAGCGCGGCCAGTTCGTGCGGGGAGGCGTTGACCAGGACGTGGCGGGCGGCGGCGACGCCCTCGCCGTCGGCCGTGCGGTACGTGACCTCCGCCGTGCGGCCGTCGGTGTCGATCCGTACGGCCTCGTGCCCGGTGGCGAGCTGTGCCCCCGCCGCGCGGGCCGACCCGGCCAGCGCGTCGGTGAGGGCGCCCATGCCGCCCACGGGGACGTTCCAGGAGCCGGTGCCGCCGCCGATCACGTGGTACAGGAAGCAGCGGTTCTGCTTCAGCGACGGGTCGTGGGCGTCGGCGAAGGTGCCGATCAGGGCGTCGGTGAGGACCACGCCCCGCACCAGGTCGTCGGCGAAGTGCTCCTCGATCGCGGCGCCGACCGGTTCCTCGAAGAAGGCCCGCCAGGCGCCTTCGTCGTCGACCCGGCGGCGCAGTTCCTCGCGGGTGGGCAGCGGTTCGGTGAGGGTCGGGAAGACGCGCTCGGCGAGCCGGCCGGTCATGGCGTGGAAACGCTGCCAGGCCGTGTACTCGCGGTCGGAGCCGGTGAGCCGGGCGAACGACTCGCGCGTGCGGCGCTCGCCTCCGCCGACCAGCAGGCCGGTGGGCCGTCCGTCCCGTTCGGCGGGGGTGTACGAGGAGACGGTGCGCGTCCGGACCCGGAAGTCCAGGGCGAGGTCCCGCACGATCTTCCGGGGCAGCAGGCTGACCAGGTAGGAGTACCGGGACAGCCGTGCGTCGACGCCCGCGAACGGCCGGGTGGACACGGCGGCTCCGCCGGTGTGCTCCAGCCGCTCCAGCACCAGCACGGAGCGCCCGGCGCGGGCCAGGTAGGCGGCGGCGACGAGCCCGTTGTGGCCTCCGCCGACGATCACGGCGTCGTAGGACCTGCGTCCCGGGTGTGGGGTCATGGCTCTTGGTAACACGTGGTGATCGCCGGTGCCAGGGGGCGGCGGACACGGGGGCCGCCCGCGCGGGGAGCCGGCCGGTGCGGCCAGCCGGCCGAGGAACCGTCCGGCGCGGAGAACCGCCCGCGCGGAGAACCGGACCGCGGGTTCGGGGCCCCTACGCGGGTGCCGGCGGGCGGAGGCTCTCCGGTGGGCGTCGGCGCCGGACCGCCACGCGGCGGTACAGGGCGGCGGCCTCGATGGTGTGGCCCAGTCGCTCCAGGCAGTGCGCCTCGTCGTCGCGGGCCGTGAGGGTGTCCGGGTGGTCGGCACCGAGGAGGCGCTCGCGGGCGGCGGCCACCCGGCGGTACGCGGTGAGCGCCTCCGCCCAGCGGCCCAGCCAGCCCAGCCCCACGGCGACCTCGCGCCGGCTGACCAGGGTGTCGGGGTGATCGGCACCGAGGACCCGTTCGCGGAGCGCGCACACCGCGCGGGATTCGGCCAGCGCCTCCTCCCAGCGGCCGAGCCGGCCGAGGTTGACGCCGAGGCCGTGCCGGGCGCGCAGGGTCTCCGGGTGGTCGGCGCCCTGCACGCGGGTGCGGTCCTCGGCCAGCGCCCGGTACACCGTGAGCGCCTCGGCGCTGCGTCCTAGGCGGCCCAGGCTGATGCCGATCTCGTAGCGGGTCGCGAGGGTGTCCGGGTGGTCGGGGCCCAGCGCGTCCGCGCGCCCGCGGGCGACCTCCCGGTACTCCTCCAGGGCCTCCTGCCAGCGGCCCAGCCGGCTGAGCGCGTAGGCCACCTCGTAGCGGGTGACCAGGGTGTCGGGATGGCCGGGCCCGAGCACCCGGGCGCGGGCGGCGGCCACCTCGCGGGCCATCCGGTGGGAGTCCGCCGCCCGGCCCAGCCGGCCCAGGCTGAAGGCGAGGTTGTGCCGGCAGCGCAGGGTGTCGGGGTGGTCGGCGCCCATGGTGGCCTCGCGGGCGGCGAGCACGGCCGCGTAGACCCGGTGCGCGTCGCGGTGGCGGCCCAGCCTTCCGAGGACGTAGGCCATCTCCTGGCGGGTGGCCAGGGTGTCCGGATGGTCGGCGCCGAGCACGCCGGCACGGGCCTCGGCGACCTGCCGGTAGACGCGCAGTGCGTCGGCGGCGCGGCCGGTGCGGCTGAGGCTGAAGGCGACCTCGTGGCGGCTGGCGAGGGTGTGCGGATGGCGGGGGCCAAGCAGGTGTTCGCGTTCGGCGGCGACCGCGCGGTGCACCTCGCCGGCCTGCATCCAGCGGCCGAGCCGGCCCAGGCTCAGGCCCGCGTCGTGCCGCGCGGCGAGAGCGGCGACGGCTTCCGGCGCCGGGGCGGTCCGCTCCTGCGGGACCTCGGGGGCCCCGGCCCGGGGTGCGGGCACGGTCTCGGCGGCCGTCGGTCGCGGGGTCCGGTCGCCGGAGCGGCCGGGCGTCCAGGCGCCGGAGATGCCGGACGTCCAGGCGCCGGACAGTCCGGACGCCGGGTGGTCGGGCGGGGTCCGGCGCGGGCCGCGGCCGGCCGCCTGGTGGCCGGCCGCCATGCCGTGCGACCAGGAGGGCAGCCCCGCGCCGTCCGGCGCCCCCGGAGGTTCCGGGTCCGGGCCCCCCGCCCGTGCGGTGGCGGGCGGACGGGCGGAGGCGGAGCGCTCGGCGGTGATCCGGCGCAGCAGTTCCCCGGCGTCGGCCGGGCGCTGCTCGGGCCGCTTGGCGAGCAGGTCGAGGATCAGCCGCTCCAGGGAGCGCGGCAGGTCGGGGCGGTGGCGGCGGGGCGGCTCCGGCGGGGTGTCGCGGTGGCCGACCAGGACCGCCCACGCGTCGTCGAGGTCGAACGGCGGGGCGCCGGTGGCGATCTCGTAGAGCACGCAGCCCAGCGAGTACAGGTCGCTGCGCAGGTCGACGTCGCTGCCGCCGATCTGCTCGGGTGACATGTAGTGCGGGGTTCCCATGGCGACGCCCGTGCCGGTCAGCCGGGCGGTGAAGCCGACGTCGCGGCCGAGCCGGGCGATGCCGAAGTCGCAGATCTTCACCGTGCCGTCGGCGAGCCGGACGATGTTGGCGGGCTTCAGGTCCCGGTGCACGATGCCCTGCTCGTGGGTGTAGGCGAGCGCGGCGGCCACCTGTTCGGCGATGTCGACGACGTCGGGCAGCGGCAGCGGGTGGTGCCGGTTGTCCTCCAGGAGCTGGCTGAGGTTGCGGCCCCGCAGCAGCTCCATGACCAGGAACAGCACGCCGTCGGACTCCCCGAAGTCGTGCACGACGGTCACCCCGCGGTGCTGGAGGGCGGCGGCGACGCGGGCCTCGCGCCGGAACCGCTCCCGGAGCACGCGGGCGAGGGACTGGTCGTGGTGGCCGCCGAGCGGCTTGAGGCACTTGACGGCGACCCGGCGGCCGAGCGACTCGTCCCGTGCCCGCCACACCTCTCCCATGCCGCCGCGCCCGATCAGGTCGAGCAGCCGGTACCGGCCCTGGATCAGCGTGCTGTCCCCCATAGAAGCGCGCCCCCGTCGCAGTCGCTCCGCCCTCCCCTGGCCCGTCCAGTATGGCGGGCTATGGTCCGGATTTGTACGGTGCCGGACGTGCACGGGAGCCGGTACCGGCCACGGTGGCGCACCGCACGCGCCTGGGCGCAATCGCCCTGGCGCCACCGTCGCCGTGCCCTGCCGAGGCGCTCACCACGCCCCACTCCGCGGCGTTCCCCGGCCCGTGGTCCGTCAGCGCAGCGTCGTGAGGAATTCGTCGCAGGCCCGGGCGCAGGCGCGGCACGCCTGTGCGCTCTCCTCCGCGCCGGGCTGCTGGTCGAAGACGTGCGCGCTCTCCAGGCACACCTGCCGGCACCATTCCACCTGGACGCGGATCGCGGCCTCGTCCGCCTGGTTCTGCTCGGACAGCACGCGGCAGGTCGCGTCGCACACCTCCGCGCACATGATGCCCTTGCGTCGTACGAGTTCCTGGTTCTCGGTGCCGTCCGGGTCCACGAGGCTCGCGCGCAGCGCACAGGCCCGCGCGCACTCCGTGCACGCCTGAGCGCATGCGAAGCGGTCCTCCAGGAACCGGAACAGCTCCTGCTGTGAAGGCGTCGTGGTCACACCGCGCGGGTTGCCGCCGCATCGGCCGCCAAACCCTCCGATGCCGGTGTTCCCAAGGGTTCCGGCTCGTTTTCCGGCCGCGTCCCCGGGGCACCCGTGACGCTCCGCAAGCGACCATCACGGAGGTGGACGACATGCCGGGACGGCAGGAACTCCCGTCGACCCTGGAGCGGTCCTCCCGGGACGCCCAGCGCACCTGGATCAAGGCGCACGACTCGGCCGTGGACCAGTACGGCGAGGGCGAGCGCGCCCACCGGGTGGCGTACGGCGCGCTGAAGCACACGTACGAGAAGGTCGGTGACCACTGGGAGCGCAAGGAGGGCGGCCGCAAGGGCCCCTCGGACCCGCAGTCCGGCCGGCCGCGCGGACGGGGCGGACGCAGCGGCGAGGGAGTCGACGAGAAGGCCTCGAAGCAGCATCTGTACGACGTCGCCAAGCGGCTCGGCGTCGAGGGGCGCTCCAGGATGTCGAAGGACGAACTGCTCGGTGCCATCCGCAAGGCCAACCGTTCGCGGACGCGATCGGCCCGGTCGGACTGAGCAGGTTGGCGGCGGACGCCCGGGGTACTCGCGCCCCATGACTAGCGCATGGACGAACCTGGCCGCGACCTCCGGCGCCATGGGCGTCGGCCTGATCGTGGCGGGCATCGTGGTGGTGGCGCTGCTGATCGGCGCCTTCGCGATGGGAATCCGCGTCAAGCGCCGCGAGCCGCCGCCGCCGGACCCCGCCGAGCAGCCGCATCCGCCCGACGGCGGGCCCGTCCGCGAGAGCCGGGAGGCCCGCGAGCCCGACGAGGTGCCCCACAGCGACCAGCGGCTGCTGCCGCACGAGCTGCGGCACCAGGGCAGCCGGACCGCACCCGAGCAGGAACGGCGCCGCTGGGACGAGGGCACGAGCGGCTCGTTCGGCAGCGGCGGGCCGGGCTGACCGCCCCCGCAGCCGTCCGCCGCTCCGCCGGAGCCGTACAGCACCGAGGCCGTACAGCACCGAGGCCGCCGTACAGAGGGAGTGAGAACCATGGCCGACCCCGCCCGCAGCGCCCTGCCGCTGCCCGACTACGACCATCTGCCCATCGGCGGGCTGGAGAGCCGCATCCGGTCGCTGGGTGTCGAGGACGTGGAGGAGCTGCTGGCCTACGAGCGGTCGCACGCCGACCGGCTGCCGGTGACCGAACTGCTGGCGTCCCGTCTGGAGCAGTTGCGCTCGGGCTCCGAGCCGTCGTCCGGCGACCCCGGCGCGGTACGTCCGGAGCAGAGCGCGAGCCGGACGGGCTCCCCCGTCTCGCCCGCGACCTCGCCCGAGCCGCACAGCCCGCCGCCGCACGGCACGCCCGACCAGTTCGGCAAGCCGAAGGGTGACCGCACGTAGCGCCGTGTAGTTTCCCGCACGGCCGGTGGGGAACCCATGCGCCGTGTTGTCGAAGAGGAGTAGGGCCCGCGCCGGTGCGCGGGCCCGTCGCGCTGCCGAGGAAACCGCCGACTGGGCCGACGGACGGCTCCCCGTCGTCGAGGGCGGGAAGCTGCTGCGCAAGGCGTTCCCCGACCACTGGTCGTTCCTGCTCGGCGAGATCGCCCTGTACAGCTTCGTCGTCCTGCTGCTGACCGGTGTCTGGCTCACGCTGTTCTTCCACCCGTCGATGAACGAGGTGGTCTACCGCGGCTCGTACGTGCCGTTGCAGGGCCTGACCATGACGGAGGCGTACGCCTCGACGCTGGAGATCAGCTTCGACGTGCGCGGCGGTCTGCTGATGCGTCAGCTGCACCACTGGGCGGCGCTGGTGTTCCTCGCGGCGATCGGCGTGCACCTGCTGCGCGTGTTCTTCACCGGGGCCTTCCGCCGTCCACGTGAGGCCAACTGGGTGATCGGCGTGACGCTGTTCCTGCTGGCGCTCGCCGAGGGCTTCGCCGGCTACTCCCTTCCCGACGACCTGCTGTCCGGGACGGGCCTGCGGATCGCGCAGGGCATCATGCTGTCCATCCCGGTGGTGGGGACGTACGTCAGCATGTTCGTGTTCGGCGGCGAGTACCCGGGCGACGATCTGATCCCGCGGCTGTACTCGCTGCACATCCTGCTGCTGCCCGGCCTGCTGCTCGCGCTCGTCACGCTCCACCTGATCCTGGTGTTCCACCTGAAGCACACCCAGTGGGCGGGCCGGGGCCGCACCAACCGCAACGCCGTGGGCAAGCCGATGTTCCCGCAGTTCGCGGCGAGTTCAGCGGGCCTGTTCTTCATCGTCTTCGGCGTGCTGACGCTGATGGCGGGCGTCGCGCAGATCAACCCGGTGTGGGCGTACGGCCCCTACCGCGCCGACGTGGTCTCCACCGGGTCCCAGCCGGACTGGTACGTCGGCTTCCTGGAGGGCTCGCTGCGGCTGGTGCCGCCGTGGGAGACGACGGTGGCCGGGCACACGATCATGTGGAACGTGTTCCTTCCCGCGGTGGTGCTGCCGGGCGCCCTGTTCGCGGTGCTGTACGCCTACCCCTTCTTCGAGCGGTGGGTGACGGGCGATCAGAACGAGCACCATCTGTGCGACCGGCCCCGGGACAAGCCGGTGCGCACCGGTCTGGGCGTCGCCGCGATCAGCGCGTACGCGGTGCTGCTGGCGGCCGGCGGCAACGACATCCTCGCCCATGTCTTCGACGTCTCGCTGAACCTGCTGACCTGGGTGTTCCGCATCGCCTTCGTGGTGCTGCCGCCGGTGGCCTTCATGGTGACGAAGCGGATCTGCCTGGCCCTCCAGGAGAAGGACGCCGAGCGGCTGGCCGAGGGCGAGGAGACGGGCGAGGTCCGGCAGACCCTGGCCGGTGGTTACGCCCCGGCCCATGAGCCGCTGGACGAGGAGGAGCACTACGTGCTGCGCACCCGCCGGCTGCCGGCACCGCTCGCACCGGTGGACGAGGAGGGCGAGGAACCGCGGGTACGGCGGCTGCGGTCGGCGCTCAGCGCCTGGTACTACGACGACCGGGTCGGCGTCGAGGACGTCGAGGACGGTGGGGACGGTGGGGACGGCGGCGCCCCGGACCGGGCGTCGGAGCCGTCCGCGGGCGAGCTGGAGCGCTGAGCCTACCGGCCGGCGTACTGGAAGACCATGCCGAACACACCGAGCCCCAGCACGCCGAAGCCGAGCAGGGCCAGCCACAGGCCGAAGACGACGCCGAGGGCGACGACCACGGAGCCCACGGCGACGGTGATCGGCCAGGGGCTGTGCGGCGGGAAGAAGTCCAGCGGGCCGGCGGTGTCGGCGACCTCGGCGTCCCGGCGGTCCTGGGCCCTGAACCCGCGCCGCCGGTACTGCACGAAGAGGAAGAAGGCGACGAGCGCGGCCATCAGGAAGGCGAGGGTCAGTACGGCGGTGCCGGCGGGCTCCTCGGAGAACCAGCCGTAGCCGGCCGCGGTGACGGCGAAGAAGGCCGCCACACCGGCGAACAGTCGGGCTTCGGTCTTCACTGCACCTGCCTCTGGTCGTGTCGGCTGATGTCGGGATGGTGCAGGTCGAACGCCGGGGACTCGGAGCGGACCCGGGGCAGCGCGTGGAAGTTGTGGCGCGGCGGCGGGCACGACGTGGCCCATTCGAGGGAACGTCCGTAGCCCCAGGGGTCGTTCTCGGCGGCCTCGCGGCCCCGGTGGCGGCTGCGCCAGACGTTGTACAGGAACGGCAGTGTGGACAGTCCGAGCAGGAACGCCCCGATGGAGCTGACGGTGTTCAGCGCGGTGAACCCGTCGGCGGCCAGGTAGTCGGCGTAGCGGCGCGGCATGCCCTGCTGGCCCAGCCAGTGCTGGACGAGGAAGGTGATCTGGAAGCCGGTGAAGAGCGTCCAGAAGTGGATCTTCCCGAGGCGTTCGTCGAGCATCCGGCCGGTGAGCTTGGGCCACCAGAAGTAGAAGCCGGCGAACATCGCGAAGACGACCGTGCCGAAGAGCACGTAGTGCAGATGGGCGACGATGAAGTAGGAGTCCGTCAGGTGGAAGTCCAGGGGCGGGGAGGCGATGAGGACCCCGCTCATCCCGCCGAGCAGGAACGTCACCATGAAGCCCAGGGACCACAGCATGGGCGTCTCGAAGGACAGCGAGCCGTGGATCATCGTGCCGATCCAGTTGAAGAACTTCACCCCGGTGGGCACGGCGATGAGGAAGGACATCAGCGAGAAGAACGGCAGCAGCACGGCCCCGGTGGCGAACATGTGGTGCGCCCAGACCACGGCCGAGAGCATGGTGATCGCGATGGTGGCGCCGATCAGGCTGACGTAGCCGAAGATCGGCTTGCGGCTGAAGACCGGGATGATCTCGGAGACGATGCCGAAGAACGGCAGCGCGACGATGTACACCTCGGGATGGCCGAAGAACCAGAACAGGTGCTGCCACAGCAGGGCCCCGCCGCCGGCCGCGTCGAAGATGTGCGCGCCGAACTTCCGGTCCGCCTCCAGCGCCAGCAGCGCGGCGGTGAGCACCGGGAAGGCGGGCAGCACCAGGATCGACGTGAACAGCACGTTCCACGTGAAGATCGGCATCCGAAACATGGTCATGCCGGGGGCGCGCAGGCACAGGATGGTGGTGATGAAGTTGACCGCGCCGAGCGTGGTGGAGACGCCGGTGACCACCAGGCCCATGACCCACAGGTCGCCGCCGGTGCCGGGGCTGAAGACCTCGTTGTTCAGCGGGGCGTAGGCGAACCAGCCGAAGGACGCCGCTCCCTGGGGCGTCAGGAACCCGGCCACCACCATCAGGCCGCCGAACAGGTACAGCCAGTACGACAGGGCGTTGATCCGGGGGAAGGCGACGTCGGGGGCGCCGATCTGCAACGGCATGATCGCGTTGGCGAACCCGGCGAACAGCGGGGTCGCGAACAGCAGCATCATGATCGTGCCGTGCACGGTGAACAGCTGGTTGTACTGGTGCTGACTGACCAGTTGCAGCCCCGGACGGGCGAGTTCCGCCCGCATCAGCAGGGCGAGGACGCCGCCGAAGAGGAAGAAGCAGAAGGACGTCGTCAGGTACAGGTTGCCGATGACCTTGTGGTCGGTGGTCGTCGCCCACCGCACCAGCGCACGCCCGAGCGTGCGGTTCGTCCGTGTCCGCGCCGGCGCGCGGCGCGGCTGCTCCGTCCTGGGGTCGACCGCCATGCGGCGGAGGGTACCCAGGGTCGGCGAGAGCAGTCGCCGGGCCACGCCGGACGGGGCGTCAGCCGCCGCCGGCCTCCCCTTCGGGGAAGACGGCGCCGGTGTGTTCGCCCAGCTCGGGCGGTGGGAGCCGGTAGCTCGCCGGGGTGTCACCGAGCCGGATCGGATGGGCCACCTGGCGGGTTCCGCCGACGTCGACGACGGCGTCGACGCCGAGCCGAGCGGCGTGGGCGAAGGCCTCGTCGAGGGTGTTGACCGGTCCGGCCGGCACACCGGCGGCGGGCAGCACCTCGGCCCAGTGGTCGGCGCCGTGCGTGCGCAGCAGCTCCCGCAGGGCGGTGCGCAGCGCGGACCGGTGCGCGACGCGGTCGGGGTTGGTGCGAAACCGCGGATCGCCGGCGAGGCCGGGCCGTCCCAGGGCGGTGGCGAGCGCGGCGAACTGCCCGTCGTTGCCGACCGCGAGGGCGATCGGCCGGTCGGCCGTGGGGAACGTCTCGTAGGGCGCGATGCTCGGGTGGGCGTTGCCGAGCCGACCCGGCACGGCGCCGGCCGCGAGGTATCCGGACGCCTGGTTCACCAGGGCGGACAGCAGGGAGCCGAGCAGGCTCACCTCGACGAGCTGGCCCCGGCCGGTGCGCTCCCGGTGGCGCAGGGCGGCGAGGATGCCGAGCGAGGCGTGCAGGCCGGTGATGACGTCGACCAGGGCCACGCCCGTCTTGGTGGGTTCGCCGTCGGGGTCGCCGGTGACGCTCATCAGTCCGCCGACGGCCTGCACCAGCAGGTCGTAGCCGGGCAGTGCCGCGCCCGCTCCGGTGCCGAAGCCGGTGACGGAGCAGTAGACGAGACGCGGGTCGGCGGCGAGCAGTTCGTCGGGCCCGAGTCCCAGCCGGGCCATGGTGCCGGGCCGGAAGTTCTCCACGACGACGTCCGAGCGGGCGATCAGCTCCCGGGCCCGTTCCCGACCCTCACGGGTGCTCAGGTCCAGGGCGACCGAGCGCTTGTTGCGGTTGACGCCGAGGAAGTAGGTGGAGGTGCCGTCGGCGTCGGCGGGCGGGCGCCAGGCGCGGGTCTCGTCGCCGGTGCCGGGCCGCTCCACCTTCACGACCTCGGCACCGAGGTCGGCGAGGAGCATGGTGGCGTACGGCCCGGCCAGCACCCGGGAGAAGTCCGCGATCCGGATCCCGTCCAGCGCCCCGGCGCTCTCCTCTCCGGCACCGCGGCTCGTCGTCGGCATCGTCCCGGGCTCCTCGTCTCGCGTTCGGTGTCCTGTACGACATGCACCGGCGGCCCCGTCGCTACACGTGACCTGCGCCACCGGGGGCGGCCGGCCGCGGCGGGCGGGGGCGGGCTCCGCGCCGGTGGAGGGTCCCGGTCACGGCCGGTTCCGCCTGCCCGGCGGGGTGATGGTGTACAGGCCGAGGATCTCCGGCATGGGGGCGACGCCGGGGCCGCCCGCGCGTGCCCAGGCGGCGATGTCGTCGGTCGCGTCGGGGTCGTTGACCAGTCCCAGCCAGACCGGGCGGGCGCCGGCGGCGCGGCCGGCGGCGGAGGGCTGTACGACGACCACGTTGGCGTGGTCGCAGGCGTCGAGGCACTCGGAGACGCGCACGGGCACCTCGGCCCGCAGGCGCGCTGTCTGCGCCGCGTGGTCGACGCCGGTGACCTTGGCGCTGCCGCAGCAGCAGTCCCGGCAGACGACGACCCGGCACGGCCGGGGTCCGTAGGCGTTCCCGGACCGGTTCGCGGGCATGCCGCACCTTCCTCTCCCCGGGGAGATCCGCCCCGGTGTGGGTGGAGGAGGCGACCGCGTGAGTCTCCTGGCTCTCGGGTCACCGCTCGTCCCGGCCTTCCCGCCCGCGAGGGGGCAGTGGCCCGCAGGGATCCGCTCGCCGATCACAGTGGCGGGACCGCGCCGGATTCCCACCGGCTTCCTCGGACCGCCGTCGCCCTGTCGCCGTCATCATGCCATCCCCGCCCGGGAGTCGGCGCACGGCGAGGGTCCGGGGACCTTCATTGGACTTTGCCCCGTTTCCGCTGTTCGCCGGGGGTGGCCGGATCGGGATGCACGGCGCGGACGGCCCCGGTACCGGAGATCGGCACGGCCGGTGCCGCCGGGTACGGTGTGGGCCATGGAGGTTTCCGCAACAGACCGGGCCGATGACAACGACGAGGCGCGGCCCGCGGCCGTCAAGGACGCCGCGCGCCGCGTGCTGGTGAAGGCAGGTGCCGCGGGGCTGTCCACGGCTGCCGTGGCGGACGCCGGCGGGCTCTCCGTCACCGAGGTGGAAGCCGTCTTCCCGCACCGGGACGACCTGCTGACCGCGCTGGTGGTGGACGCCTACGACGCGTCCGGCGCCGCGATGGAGCAGGCCGACGAGGCGGCGAGGAAGGCGGGCGGCCCGGCGGGTGCCCGGCTGCTGGCGGCCGCCCGCGCGCTGCGGGAGTGGTCCTTCGCCAACCCCGCCGAGTTCACGCTGATCTACGGTTCGCCGGTGCCGGGCTACCACGCCCCGCAGGAGACGGTCCCGCCCGCCTCGCGCACCCCCGCGGTGCTCGCCGGCATCGTGCGCTCCGCCCTCGAGGCCGGTGAACTCACCCCGCCCCGGAGGGCGGTGTCCGGTCCGCCGCTGCTGCTGCCGGCGGCCGTGGAGCTGTTCGGCGGCGTGCCCGAGGCTCCGTTCTCGGACATCATCGAGCGCGGCATCGTGCTGTGGAGCAATCTGATCGGGCTGCTGGTGTTCCAGGTCTTCAGCCGCACGCACGACAGCGTCCGGGACGAGGCGCGGTTCTTCGACTTCGCCGTCGCCGTGGCCGCCGAGGGCATCGGCCTCGAGGTGCCGCTGGGCGACCACGACGCCACCGGCTGACCGCTCCTCCCCTCCCGTCCCCAGCTCTTCCCTCACCCCGCAGGCGCGGCGCCCCCCACAGGAATCAGGCCGTGAACTCCATCAGAACCATCTGCTTCGTCATCGCGGCGATATCGTCGTACGCCGCTCTCGTCTACCGGCTGTGCCAGGCGCGGCGCAGCTGGCGGGACAGCGCCTACCGCACGCTGGTGGTCACGCTGCTGTTCCAGTGCCTGACCTTCACGATGGGCGCCGTCGCCATGGGCGGCGGAAGCTTCCTCGGCGTCGGCAACCTCGCCATCCTGGTGATGCACCTGTCCGCGGTCGCCTTCTGCGTCAGCGCCCAGATCATCCTTCTGCACTGGGCGACCGCCGACGAGAAGGCGGCGCAGAAGACCCGTTACTGGCTGATCACCGGCGTCGGCCTCGACGCCCTGCTGGCGGCGCTGTTCTTCCTGGCCGACGGCCCCGGCCGGCCGTCCTCGGACTTCGACACCGGCAGCGGGCAGCCGCTGGTGCTCGCCTACCTGTTGTTCTTCATCGTCTCCCAGGCGGTGCCGTGCGTGACCATCTTCCGGCAGTGCGGGCCGTACGCGCGGATGACCGACAACGCCTCGCTGCGGCAGGCACTGCGGCTGCTGTCGGTCGCCGCCGTGGTCCTCTTCCTCTACTGCACGGCCCGCACGGTCAACATCCTCACCGCGGCGGCCGGTGCCGACATCGGCGCCTGGACGGTGACCCCGTCCCTGTTCAGCGCGGCGGGCATCTTCCTGCTCTCGCTCAGCCTGACGATGTCCTCCTGGGGCGCCTCCGTCGCCAAACTGGCCGACTGGATGCGCAGTTACCGGTCCTACCGCGCGCTCTACCCGCTCTGGCGGGATCTGTACGAGGCGTCCCCCGGCATCGTCCTGGAGCCGGCCGGGAACGCCGCAGTCTCCGACCTCGACTACCGCCTGCACCGGCGGGTGGTGGAGATACGGGACGGGTGGCGGGACCTGCGGCCCTACATCGACCGTTCCGCGGGCGAGGCGGCCGGGCCGGGCCCGGGCGTGAGCGAGGAGCACCGGCAGGCCTACGCCGAGGCGGCACAGATCAGACAGGCGCTCAAGGCCAAGCGGACCGGCGTCATCCCTGACGACAACAAGGACGCCGGCGACTTCGAGGACCGTGATACGGACAACTTCTCGGCGGAAGTCGCATGGCTCGCCAAAGTCGCCGCCGCCTACAGTAAACTCAAGAGCGCGGGTTGAGAGCTCCCGCCCGGCCTGTATCCCCCGTCAGACCGGGCGGGTTCTCCCGTTTCTCTCCCCCGTTTCCCCCGTTCTTCCTCCCCCGTGGTTTCCCCGTTCTCCCCCGTGGGGTCCCCGTTTCTCTCCGGTCCGGGCGATTTTCTCCCGCCCACCGGCCCGGCCCCGGGTTCGTGGGCCGGGCCGGCCACATGGCCGGAGCCAACTCGACTACCCCCGTAGGCCAAGTTAGCTGCCAGCTATCTGCGGGCTCCAACGTTGGCGGAGTCTCGGCCGATTGTCAACTGTCCGCTAATCTGCGAGACTGTCACTTAGCCGAGGGCTATGCCGGGGAGGTGACGGGAGGGAGATCGACCATGTCCGAGACTGACGACCGGCCCCTGCTGGCCGTGCGCCTGGACGACCTCTTCAGGACGGTGCGCCCCAAGGGCAGGCACTGGACCAACGCCGAGGTGGCCGAGGAGCTGAAGCGGGCCAACCCCGAACTCCGGGTCGGCGCCGTGTATCTGTCGCAGCTGCGGACGGGCAAGCGCTCCAACCCCTCACCCGATCTCCTCGCGGCCCTGGCGCGCTTCTTCGGCGTCTCCGTCGCCTACTTCTTCGACGACGAGGTCGCCAAGTCCGTCCTCAGCGAGGTCGCCGCCATCGAGGCGCTGCGCCAGTCCGGCGTCCGTGCCGTGGCGATGCGGGCGGCCGGGATGAAGAAGGAGAACCTCCAGGCCATCACGGCCATCATGGACCAGTACCGGCAGTTGCAGGGCCTGCCGCCGGTCACCGACACCGACTCCGCCGAGTCCCCGGAGCGCGAGTGAGGGCCCCGAGGAAGGGCCGGCCGGCCGAGCAGGACCGCCGCAGCCAGCTCAAGCGGCTCCGCAAGGACGGTGCGCGCCGGCTCGCCGAACTCGACCTGCCGCACCTGTCCGACGTCGCCGAACTCTGCCGCCACCTCGGCGAGGTGCGGGGCCGCCCGATCACCCTGGTGCCGATGCAGATGCCGGCCTCGCACCCGTGCGGCATGTGGGTCGCCGCACGCGACGAGGACCTCATCTTCTACGACGCCAACACCACCAGCGCGCATCAGGAGCACATCATCTTGCACGAGCTGGGCCACATCATCTGCTGCCACCGCGGGGCGGGCTGGCTGGACGAGGCGACGGCACGCCTCCTCTTCCCCAACCTCGACCCCGACCTCGTGCGTGACATGCTCCTGCGCGCGACCTACGACGACGTCCAGGAACAGGAGGCGGAGATCATCGCCTACCTCCTGTCCCAGCGGCTGCACGGCACCGAGCAGCAGGACGCGTCCCCGGCCCAGGAGTCGGAGGAGAGCGAGGACGCCGGGAAGCACGCCACGCTCAGCCGGATCGAACGCACCCTGATCTGACGTGCGCCGCTCATCCCGTCCCGCGTTCCGCGGCCGTCACCTCCTCGGCCAGGACCGACACCGCGTGCCGGATGTCGTCCTCGTCGTGTTCGCTGGTGAGGAAGAAGCGCAGCCGGGCCAGCCCCTCCTCCACGGCCGGATGGAAGATCGGGTCGGCGACGATCCCCCGGGAGTACAGCCGGTCGGCGACACGCAGGGTCCGTGCCGAGTCGCCGAGGAGACACGGCACGATCGGGGTGCCCGCGCTGGAGCCCGTCGCCAGACCGTGCGACGCGGCCAGCCGCAGGAACAGCCCGGCGTTGCGCCGGAGCCGGCCCACCCGTTCCGGCTCCGCGGTGATCAGTTCCGTGGCGGCCAGTGCCGCCGCCGCGTTGGCCGGGGTGAGACCGACGCTGTAGACGAAGCCGGGCAGGGTGTGCCGCAGCCAGCGCACCATCCGCTCCGAGCCGCCGAGGTAGCCGCCGCAGCTGGCGAAGGCCTTCGAGAGCGTGCCCATCCACAGGTCCACGTCGGACCGGTCGACACCGAAGTGCTCGCCGACCCCGCGGCCGGTTTCGCCCACCGTGCCGATGCTGTGCGCCTCGTCGACCATCAGCAGGGCGCCGTAGCGACGCTTCAGCTCGATGACGGCGGGCAGGTCGACGAGGTCGCCGTCCATGCTGTAGGCGCCCTCGACGGCGATCAGCACACGGCGGAACCGGGACCGGTTCAGCCGCAGCATGTGCTCCAGCCGGCCGATGTCGTTGTGCGCGAACGGGCGGCGCGCCGCCCCGGACAGGGCGCAGCCCTGAAGGATGCTGTCGTGGGCGAGCGCGTCGTGCACGACGAGGTCGTGCGGGCCGACGAGGTGCCCGATCGCGGTGACGTTGGTGGCGTGGCCGCTGACCAGCGCCAGGCAGTCCCCCACACCGAGGAAGTCGGTGAGCGCCCGCTCCAGGCGGACGGTCAGGTCCCGTTCCCCGGAGAGCACCCGGCTCGCGGAGACGGAGGTGCCGTAGCGGTCGACCGCCCGGCGGGCCGCCTCGTTGACCGCCGGATGGCCGGACAGGCCCAGGTAGTTGTAGCTGCCGAAGGACAGGTAGGGCCGGCCGCCGATCACCGTCCGGTCGCGGATGGTGCCCTCGTGGACCCGGAAGTACGGGAAGTCCGCACCGCTGCCGGTGACCGACTCCAGCCGTTCCTCGAACCGCGTGACCTCCGGGAAGTCGTCCACGCGCGCGGTCGCCGGGTCCCACTCCGGCCCGGTCTCCAGGGTCACGGGCCCGTCGGAGGCCGGTTCCTGCCGGTGGTCCGGGTCGATCAGGGTGATCAGCCGCTCGATGGTCAGGCCGGGAGAGAAGATCTCGTCGGTGCGGAAGCCCGGTATTCGTCTGCCGATCGCGACCTCCAGTTCCTGGAGCATCAGGGAGTCGAAGCCGAGGTCCCCCACCAGCTCCATCCGCTCGCTCAGATCGGAGAGGGGGAAGACACCGGTCCGGGACACCTCCTCGAGCACCACGGACGCCACGGAGGAACCGTCGGCCGGCAGCGCGACGCGCTCCGTCACGGGCGACCGAGCGGGGCCGGCCTGCCGCGCCGGTGGTTCCGCCTCGGCCGGGCGGGCGGGACCGGCGTCGACCGCCCGCTCCGTGGCCGACTCGTCCACCACCCAGTGGTGGCGCGGGGCGAGCGGGCTGGGCGGCAGCGTGCACGGCGGTACGGGCTCCCTGGCCGGGCGGAGCCCGGAGCCGGTGACCGCGCGGGCGGCGAGCTGTTCGAGAGCGGCGGTGCGTGCCTCGGCGGACTGCGCCGACGGCTGCGGGACGACCGCCTCCGACGGGTCGCCGGGGGTCACCGTGCCGACCGCCTGCCCGGGCCCGAGGTCGCCGGTCCGGCCCGCCGCCACGGCGTCGGCCGCGGCGGACAGCTTGGCGGCGGCGTCGGCCGCGTCCCGCGCGACCAGCGCGAGATGCTCCGTGAGCGGCGTCCGGCGGGCCAGCGTGCCCGCCACCTCGGACAGGGTCGGCTGGTCCTCGGTGAGGGTGCGGGCCAGCTCCCGCGCGTAACCGGCCAGTCCGGCGCGGTCGCGGGCGCTGAGCACCAGCAGGCGGGGGCCGTCCTCCCGGGCCGGGCGGGCCGGTGCCGCGGTGCACTCCTCCACCACCAGGTGCACGCCCGTGCCGCCGAAGCCGAACGCGCTCACCCCGGCCCGGCGCGGCTCGTCGGCCGTCGGCCACACCGTCGGCTTGGTGGGGACGGTCAGCCGCGCCGCGTCGAGGGCGGAGCGGTCGGCGAGGGTGAACTCGGGCTGGGGCGGTACGACGCCCCGGTGCACGGCCAGAACCGACTTGATCAGCCCGGCCAGCCCGGCCGCGTTGAGCGAGTGCCCGACCAGGGCCTTGACCGCGCCGAGGAAGGCGGGCGGCCCCTGCTCGCCGCGCAGTTCGCGCAGGACGCCGACCTCGACCGGGTCGCCGACCGTGGTCCCGGTGCCGTGCGCCTCCAGATAGCCCACCGCGCCCGGGGGCAGGCCGGCGTCCCGGTAGGCGCGGCGCAGCGCCCGGAGCTGACCGGCCGCCTGGGGGTGCATGCCGCCCTGGACGGTCCCGTCGTTGGCGGTCCCCACACCCCGTATCACCGCGTAGACGCGGTCCCCGGCGGCCAGCGCGTCCCGCAGGGGCCGCAGCACCAGGACTCCGGCTCCCTCCCCGAGGACGAAGCCGTCGGCGCCCTCACCGAACGGCAGACAGCGGCCGCTGCGCGAGATGGCGCCGATCCGGCACAGGCCCACCAGCAGGTCGGGAGTGAGGACCAGCTGGGCGCCGCCCGCCAGGGCGATGCGGCAGCGGCCCGAGCGCAGGGCGAACACGGCGTTGGCCACCGCCATCAGCCCGCCGGAGCACGCCGAGTCCAGGGCGTAGCTCTCGCCGTGCAGGTCGAAGACCGAACTGATCGTGTTCGGCCCCATGTTGAGCAGCAGGCCGGCCACGGAGGTGCCGTGCAGCCCGTCGACCGCGCGGACCGTCTCCCGGAACCGGTCGTCGTCCGCGCGGGCCCCGAACTCCCCGCCGGCGAGCTGGCGCATGCGGATCTGCAGGGTGCTGATCTCCCGGTAGCCGCTCTCGGTGAGGGACGTGATCACCGAGGTCTCCTCGCGGTCGAAGCCGTCGGCCTCCCATCCCGCGTCCTGGATCGCCTCGCGGGCGAGGTCGATCAGCAGGCGGTGCTGCGGGTCCATGGCCCGGGCCCGCCGCGGCGGGATGCCGTAGTGCACCGCGTCGAAATGGCCGACGTCCGCCAGCAGCGCCATGGTGTCCGTGTACGCCGCGGACGCGTCGCGCAGCGAGTCGCTGAGGAAGGCGGCGGTGCGCCATCGCGAGTCCGGCACCGTGGCGAACTGCGGCTCCGCCGCCGTCAGCAGCCGCCAGTACTGGTTGACGTTGCGCGCCCCCGGGAACCGGCAGGCCATCCCCACGATCGCCACGTCGTCGTGGTGCGGTCGTGCTGCGTCCACTGTGGAATCTCCCCCTCTCACCGAAATCACCCGTTGCCGGCCAGTCGTCGCCGCCACCAGTCGACGGTCGCCCGGATCTGCTCGTCGACGGGCGTGGCCCGCACCGTGAAGGCGGACTCGTAGGCGCTGGAGTCGACGACGAAGGGGCGGTCGAACTGGTAGCGGATCTCCTTGAGTTCGCGCAGCAGCGGGGAGAAGACCGATCCGACGGCGAGCACGGCGGGCGGCAGCCCGCGCACCTCGACCGGTGCCGTCCCCGCCTCCGCGGCGAGGCGGCCGGTCATCTCCCGCACCGACTGCGGAGGCGGGGTCGGAACGTGCCAGGGCCGGCCCCAGGCCCGTTCCTCCCCGGCGACCTCCACCAGTGCCCGGGCCACGTCGGGCACATAGGTCCAGCTGTGCGGGGCGTCCGGGTCACCGAGCGTGGAGACCGGCTTGCCGCGCAGCAGCCGGGGCATGACCCGTGCGGCCAGATGACCGCCGTCGGTCACACCGGGCCCGAAGAAGTCCGAGGCCCGCACCTCGACGGCTCTGATCCGCCCCTTTTCGTGCAGTTCGAGCGCCTGCTCCCACATGGCTGCGCGCACCCGCCCCTTGGGCCCGGTCGCGGCCAGGGGGTGCTGCTCGGTCAGGGGACCGTCCACCGGGCCGTATCCGTAGAGGTTGCCCAGCAGGACCAGGACGGCGCCGCTGGACTCGGCCGCCGCGCACAGCGACGAGGTGAGCGGTGGCAGGTCGCTCGTCCAGCGATGGTAGGGCGGTGCGGCGCAACCGTGGATCGCGGTGGCGCCCTGCACGGCGTCGCGCAGTGCCGTGGGGTCCGCCGCGTCCAGCGCCACGTGCTCGATACCGGGCTCCGGGCTGCGGCCCGATCTGGTGACGACCCGTACGGAATGACCATTTTCCGCCAGGAGCCGAGCAGTTGCGGCACCTGCGGGTCCAAAACCTATAACGACTTGAAGACTCACGTGCGCACACTAGCGTGAGGGTGTGACATTCCCGTGACCGTCCGGCCGCGCGCCGGACGGTCGGACGACTGCGCCGCCGCACCGCCGACTCCCGCGTCGAGCACATCCCCGACAGGCTGGACCCCGGCGCGGCCGGATCGCCGCCGAGCTGCACGCCGCTCCCCCCGGGGGGCCCCGGCGAGCCCGCCTCCTCCGGCCGCGCTCCCGCCGGTTCCGCGCCCTCGGGCCCCGTCCCCTCCGGCGTTCGAGCACGCTGACCGCCGGATGCGTGCGCCGGATGCCTGTACGCGCCTCCGCGCACCGTGTACGGTCTCGGACCGGCGCGTTTGGGAGCGCTCCCAAACGGGTTTCCGCTTCGCACGAGGAGGAACGCTGTGAAACGCTTCGTGACATTACTGGCGGCCGCGGCGACGGGGCTGGGCCTGATGACCGTGGCCGGCCCCCCAGCCGCGGCCGCCACCGGCTGCCGGGTCGACTACACCGTCACCAGCCAGTGGCAGGGCGGCTTCCAGGCCGGGGTGAAGGTCACCAACCTGGGCGACCCCGTCTCCGGCTGGACGCTGAAGTTCACCATGCCGGACTCCGGACAGAGGGTCGTTCAGGGCTGGAACGCCACCTGGTCGCAGTCCGGGGCCACGGTCGGCGCCACCGGCGTCGACTGGAACCGCACGCTGGCCACCGGCGCATCCACCGACCTGGGCTTCGTGGGGTCCTTCACGGGCTCCAACCCGGAGCCGACGTCCTTCACTCTCAACGGCGTGACGTGCACGGGTTCCGTCACCGACCCGCCGACGGACCCCCCGACCGACCCACCCGCGACCGGCACCCCGGTGGGGATCAACGGTCAGCTGAAGGTGTGCGGGGTGAACCTGTGCAACCAGTACGGCCGCCCCATCCAGCTGCGCGGCATGAGCACGCACGGCATCCAGTGGTTCGGCAAGTGCTACAACGACGCGTCGCTGGACGCACTGGCGACGGAGTGGAAGTCGGACCTGTTCCGCGTCGCCATGTACGTGCAGGAGCAGGGCTACGAGACCGACCCGGCCGGCTTCACCAGCCGGGTGAACGGCCTGGTCGACATGGCCGAGGCCCGAGGCATGTACGCGGTGATCGACTTCCACACCCTGACGCCGGGCGACCCGAACTACAACCTGGACCACGCCAAGACGTTCTTCCGGTCGGTCGCCGCCCGCAACGCCGACAAGAAGAACGTGATCTACGAGATCGCCAACGAGCCCAACGGCGTGAGCTGGACGGCCATCAAGAACTACGCCGAGCAGGTCATCCCGGTGATCCGCGCCGCCGACCCGGACGCCGTGATCATCGTCGGCACCCGCGGCTGGTCCTCGCTGGGCGTCTCCGACGGCTCCGACGAGAGCGAGATCGTCGACAACCCGGTGAACGCGACCAACATCATGTACGCGTTCCACTTCTACGCCGCGAGCCACAAGGACGACTACCGCGCCGCGGTGAGCCGGGCCGCCTCTCGACTCCCCCTGTTCGTCTCGGAGTTCGGCACGGTGAGCTACACCGGCGGAGGTGCGGTGGACCGGGCGAGCAGCATCGCGTGGCTGGACCTGCTCGACCAGCTGAAGATCAGCTACGCGAACTGGACGTACTCCGACGCCGATGAGGGCAGCGCGGCGTTCAAGCCGGGCACCTGCGACGGCACCGACTACAGCAGCAGTGGCGTGCTGACGGAGTCCGGTGCCCTGCTCAAGAGCCGGATCAGCACGGCGGACAACTTCCCCACCGACTGAGCAGCGGACAGCCTCCCACCCGCTGAGAAACGGACGCCGTCCCCATCGACTGAGGAACGGACGACATCCCCGGCTGGAAGACGACGGGGCTCCGGCCGTCGCCGGAGCCCCGTTCCGCATCCGCGCCCGGGAGCGCTCCCAGATCTCCGGCATTCCGTGCATTCCACCCTCGGTTCCGCGGTGGCCGCCACGTGAGGCCGGGATTCGCCCGTGCGAGTCCGACGTGCTCCGGCCTGCGTGCGACGGCCCCGGGACGCGCCCATGCCGCTCTCGCGCGTGACCTTCGCTGCCGCAGGACCGATACTGCCGACAGCGGCGCCCGGCCGACGCTCACCCCGACCGTCCGACGGGCCCGCCGACCCGGACACAGGTCAGCGACCGGCCTGCTCCCCCTCCCAGGAGGTACCCGTGAAGATGCTCATCAACGTGCCGGAGACCGTCGTCGCGGACGCGCTGCGCGGTATGGCGGCGGCCCATCCGGAGCTGACCGTGGACGTGGAGAACCGGGTGATCGTGCGGCGGGACGCACCCGTGGCCGGGAAGGTCGCACTGGTGTCCGGGGGCGGTTCGGGGCACGAGCCGCTGCACGGCGGGTTCGTGGGCCCCGGCATGCTGTCGGCCGCCTGTCCGGGCGAGGTGTTCACCTCCCCGGTGCCCGACCAGATGGTGCGGGCCGCGGCGGCCGTGGACAGCGGCGCCGGGGTGCTGTTCGTCGTCAAGAACTACACCGGTGACGTGCTGAACTTCGACATGGCCGCCGAGCTGGCCGAGGACGAGGGCATCCAGGTCGCCAAGGTGCTGGTCGACGACGACGTGGCGGTGACCGACAGTCTCTACACCGCCGGACGGCGCGGGGTCGGCGGGACCCTGTTCGTGGAGAAGATCGCGGGCGCGGCCGCGGACGAGGGGCAGCCGCTGGAGCGGGTCGAGGCCCTCGCCCGTCAGGTGAACGAGAACTCCCGGAGCTTCGGTGTCGCGCTCAGCGCCTGCACGACCCCGGCCAAGGGCAGCCCCACGTTCGACCTGCCGCCCGGCGAGCTGGAGCTGGGCATCGGCATCCACGGCGAGCCGGGCCGGGAGCGGCGGCCGATGATGACCGCCGCGGAGATCGCCGAGGCATCCCTCGACGCGATCCTGAACGACTTCACCCCGCGCAACCCCGTGCTGGTGCTGGTCAACGGCATGGGGGCGACGCCGCTGCTGGAGCTGTACGGCTTCCACGCCGAGGTGCAGCGGGTGCTCGGCGAGCGGGGTGTGGCGGTGGCCCGCGTCCTGGTCGGGAACTATGTCACCTCGCTCGACATGGCGGGCGCCTCGGTGAGCCTGTGCCAGGTGGACGAGGAGCTGCTGCGGCTGTGGGACGCCCCGGTGAAGACGGCCGGCCTGCGGTGGGGCATGTGACGCCCGGCGGGGAAGAGAACACTCCGTACCTACCAGGCAAGGAGATCCAGTGCTCGACGCCGACTTCTTCCGCCGCTGGATGACGGCGGCCGCCGCGTCGGTCGACCGGGAGGCCGAACGGCTCACCGCCCTCGACTCGCCCATCGGCGACGCCGACCACGGCAGCAATCTCCAGCGCGGCTTCCGGGCCGTCGTGGCGGCGCTGGAGAAGGAACCCCCCGCCACGCCGGGCGCGGTGCTGATGCTGTCCGGACGGCAGCTCGTCTCGACGGTCGGCGGCGCCTCGGGACCGCTCTACGGCACGCTGCTGCGCCGCACCGGCAAGGCGCTCGGCGAGGACGCCGAGGTGAGCGCGGGGCAGCTGGCCGAGGCGTTGCGGACGGGCGTGGAGGCGGTCAGGACGCTCGGCGGGGCCGCCCCGGGGGACAAGACCATGATCGACGCGCTGGTGCCGGCCGTGGACGCGCTCGGCGAGTCCTTCGCCGCGGCGCGGTCCGCCGCCGAGGAGGGGGCCGAGGCGACCACGCCGATGCAGGCCCGCAAGGGCAGGGCGAGCTATCTCGGGGAACGCAGCATCGGGCATCAGGACCCCGGGGCCACGTCGGCCGCACTGCTCCTGGCGGCCCTCGCCGAGACCGCGGAGGCCGCCGGTGAGTGACGAGAAGCTGGTCGGGATCGTGCTGGTGTCGCACAGCGCGGAGGTGGCCGCGTCCGTGGCCGAGCTGGCGAAGGCGCTGTCCGGCGGGGGCACGGCGGTGCCGGTCGCCCCCGCGGGGGGCACGGCGGGCGGCGGGTTCGGCACCAGCGCGGAGCTGGTGGCCGCCGCGGCGGCGTCCGTGGACCGGGGCGCCGGGGTCGCCGTGCTCACCGACCTGGGCAGCGCGGTGCTCACCGTGAAGGCGCTGCTCGCCGAGGGCGACGAACTGCCCGAGCCCACCCGTCTGGTCGACGCGCCCTTCGTCGAGGGCGCGGTGGCCGCGGTCGTCACGGCGGCCACCGGTGCGGATCTGGCCGCGGTGGAGGCGGCGGCGATGGAGGCGTACTCGTACCGCAAGACGTGACAGCGGACCGGCGCCCGCAGCCGCGCCCGCGCGCCCGGAACGCGGTCCGGCGGCACACTCTGTGCCGTCGGCCCCGAGGGCCCGGCCGGCGCGGCGCAGCCCCGCCGGGGGCGGCACAGTAACCCGGCCGGGACGACGGGAGCCGGGACACCGGGCCGCCGGCCCCGCCCGACCGGCGCGTCCGCGGGCCGGCGCAGGCGACACGTCCAGCGGTCGGCCCACAGCCCGTACGGGCGCCCCGCGCGAAGCGGCGCGCCCAGGCCGCCCGGCCGGCCACCGCCGGAAGCACGGCCCGCGGCTCGCAGCGGTCGGCCCACACCCCCCGTACCGGCGCGCGCCACGCGGAGCCGCGCGCCCGAGGACGCCCGGCCGGCCGCCGTCGGCAGCTCTGCGGGCGGCGGCCTCAGTCGCCGGCGGCTCGAGGGACGGAGGCTCGCGGGGCGGCGGCCGGGGCCCCGTCCAGCAGGCGGCGGGCCAGTTGCTCCCCCGTGCGTTCGGCGGCGGCGGCGTCCTCGATCGGCTCGACGCGGCTGTTCCGGAAGACGATGTAGGTGACGCCGGACGGCACTCCCCCGGCTTTCGGGTCGGCATCGATGCCGAGGGCCTTCGCCGCGGCGTAGGAGGCCTCGCCGATGATCTCGCGGGGGCCGACGTCGCCGACGACCGCGTACCGCACACGGTCCTCGTACACCACGGCGGCGACGGAGCCGCCGCGCACCCCGTGCTCGCGGTGGTCCCACACGCCGCTCGGGGTGGGCACGACGATGTACGGCAGGGTCTCGGCGTCCAGCGGGCGGCCGTCGGACTGCGGGAAGGCGGTGGCGGCGGTGAAGTAGGGGTCGGTCCGGCCGTTGCACCGCTCGCCGGGCTGCCCGTCGCAGTCGATGTCCAGGTCGGCCTTCCAGAAGACGGCGTCCCGGGTGCCGCAGACCGGGATGTCGGCGGGGGCACCGGCGTCGCTGCGGTAGCGCCCGTGCGAGACGGGGGCGCAGTCGCGCACCTTCGCCAGCAGGTCGGCGGCGTCGACTCCGCCGTCGTGCGGTGCGTGGGAGCCGGGGCGTGCCGGGGACTCGGGGCGTGCTTGGGCGCCGGGCCGTGGCGGGGACTCAGGCCGTGCCGGGGACTCGGGGCGTGCCTGGACGCCGGGCCGTGCCGGGTGGGGGGCGTCGGGGGGTGTCGTCGAGGCGAGCAGGGCGGCGCTCGCAGCGACCAGGGTCAGCGACTGGGCACGCACGTGAAGGCCTCTCCTGGGGGACATGACGGACATTCCGCCCAATGTGGCCCTCAATCGACCTCTCGTCCAGTACTGGAGCGCACCGCGGCAGCCCCGCGCGTCGCCCGGGACAGGGGGCGGGCGGCCGAACCGTACCGGTTCCGGCCGCCCGACCGCCCGTGCCGGCGCGGGACGAGCGACGACAGCGATCCGCGCCGTCGGCCGAACTCGTCGCCCCTCCGGGGGAGTTCGACCGCGGGAGGAATCAGCATACGTAACGCTTCCGGGCCGTCGGCAACCATCCCGACCCCATCCCCCACGCGATGTGGACCACCACCCCCTCTTGATGTGGTCGCGTCAGCGGGTCATATTGGTCCGGACCAATGCCGTCGCTTCATCTCCCCGGGAGGTCCGATCGTGCGAGGGGTTCCGTCTCCGGCAGCGTCCACGGCTCGGACCCTGCTGCACCGCTGTGTGCTGCTCGGCGGCACCCTCGCCCTGGTCGCGTCCTGCGGCTGGGGCGCCGCCGAGGACGGCGACGGTACGCTGCCCGCGGCGCCGACGGGGGTCACCGCCGAGGCCGGGAGCGCGACCAGCGTGCACGTGATGTGGAACGCCGTGCCCGGGGCCGAGCGCTACGAGGTGTACCGCGGCGGCACCAAGGTCGAGGAGGTGTCCGGCGAGGAGCGCATGGTGGACGTCACCCGGCTGGCCCCGTCGACCGGCCACGTCTTCACCGTGCGGGCCCGGGACGCCGAGGGCCGGCTCGGGCCGCGCAGCCGTGAGGTCCGCGCGACGACGCCGGCGGCGGCCGCGGCGGACGACGCGCCCCCGACGGCTCCGGGCGGGGCGCGGGGCCGGGCCGTGGGGGGCCGGTCCGTCCAGCTGTCGTGGTCCGCGGCGCGTGACGACCGGGACGTGACCTCGTACGACGTCTACCAGGGCGACAGCAAGATCCACAGCGTGGGCGGGGGCCAGACGGCGGCGGTGGTCGGCGGACTGCGCCCGGGGACGCGCTACGTCTTCACCGTCCGGGCCCGGGACGCGGCCGACAACGTCTCCCCGCCCAGCGCCGCCGTCCGGCTGACGACCCCGGGCCGCGACGACGGGCGGGCCGGCGCGCCGACGGAGCTGCGCGCGAGCAGCCACGGCGCGGACGGGGGCTACTACATCGACCTGACCTGGGTGCCGCCCCGCACCGACGGGGTGATCACCGAGTACGAGGTCCAGCTCGACCGGCGCCCGGCCACCTCGCTGGTGTTCGGCGGCGACGCCCCGCGCGACCGGGCCGAGTACCGCTTCTACGCGGGTGAGAAGGCCGGCGTCACGCACCGGGTGCGGGTCCGGGCGAAGCTGCCCGACGGGACCTGGGGCGGCTTCTCCGCGGAGCGGACGGTGACGACCGGCGACCGCTGACACCACACCGGGGACGGGAACGGGCCGGGATGCCCGCGTCACCTGGCCGGATGCGCTCGGCATGCGGGCCGTACCGGCGCCCTGTTGGCTGCGTCTGAGGCAGCACGGCGTTCCCCTTTCGGCGGTGCCAGGGATGTTCCGCCGACCGTGCCGCCGGAGGGCAGTCCACATGCGCATCTCTCAGCCACTTCTCCGCTCCGGCCTGACCGTGGCAGCCGCGGCCGCGCTGCCCCTCGCCCTGACCGCCGGGCCGGCCGCCGCGGGACCGGGCATCTCCGTGAGCACCACCGGCTCCACGGTCTCGGTCACCACCACCGCCTGCGGCCGGCTCAACGGCAGTTGGGGCACCGCCTCGCTGCTCAGCAGCGGCCAGTCGAGCTTCGCCCAGGGGCGCCAGGTGGCGCTGTCGGGGACCAGCGCCGGCCAGTCGGCCGCGTGGTCGGACGTCAGCCCCGGCACCTACACGGTCGTCGTGGTGTGCTCCAACAACAGCACCGCGGGCACCCAGACGGTCATCGTCTCGCCCGCGCCGTCGCCCAGCCGCACGCCCTCCCCCTCGGCTTCCCCCTCGCGCGGGGTGATGGGCGGCTTCGGCGGCGCGGTCGAGGACTACGGCACGATCACGCTCGCGGCCGGGGGCGCGCTGGTCGGCACCGGTGTGATCGCCGCGGCCTGGTTCCTGCGCCGCCGCTCCAAGCCGTACCGGTTCTGAACCGTACCGAGTCTCTGCCGTACCGGATCTGAGCCGTACCGAGTCTCAGCCGTACCGAAGCTCGACCTACCGGCTCTGAGTCGCCGGTTCCGACGTCCCGGACGGCCGGTCAGGCCGGTTCGGAGCCGGGCAGGTCGGCGAACTCCGCGAGGGCGTGCCGCAGCCACCCGGTCCAGAAGGTCTCCAGGTCGATGCCGGCGCGCAGCACCAGATGCCGCAGGCGGTCCTCGGTGCTGTCCCGGCCGGGCGGGAAGTCGCGCCGCTCGATCTCCTCGTACTCGGCCAACTGCCGTTCGTGCAGCTCCAGATGGCGTCGCAGGTCCGCCTCGATCCCCTCGGTGCCGACGACGGCCGCCGCCCGCAGCCGCAGCAGCATGGCGTCGCGCAGCGGCTTGGGGTCCTGGGCGGCGGCGGTCCAGCGGGCCAGTTCGGCGCGGCCCGCCGGCAGGACCTCGTAGGCCTTCTTCTGCCCGCGGGCCGGCTGTGCGGCCGGCAGGGCCCTGATCAGCCCCTCGGCCTCCAGCTTGCCCAGCTCGCGATAGATCTGCTGGTGCGTCGCCGACCAGAAGTAGCCGATCGACTTGTCGAACCGGCGGGTCAGCTCCAGCCCGGACGACGGCTTCTCGAGCAGGGCGGTGAGGATCGCGTGCGGGAGTGACATGGGCTCATCCTAGGGACGGCCCGGGCCGCTCCCGCGCCGCCGGCGGCCCGGTCACAGCGCCGCCGCCAGCTCGGTGCCCTGCTTGACGGCGCGCTTGGCGTCCAGTTCGGCGGCCACGTCGGCGCCGCCGATCAGGTGTGCGCTGCGGCCGGCGGCGAGCAGCTCGTCGTAGAGGTCGCGGCGCGGCTCCTGGCCGGTGCACAGCACGACGGTGTCGACCTGGAGCACCGTGCTCTCGCCGTCGACGGTCAGGTGCAGCCCGGCGTCGTCGATCCGGTCGTAGGTCACGCCGGGGATCATGGTGACGCCGCGGTGCTTCAGCTCGGTGCGGTGGATCCAGCCGGTGGTCTTGCCGAGCCCGGCGCCCACCTTGGTGGTCTTGCGCTGGAGCAGGTGGACGGTGCGCGGCGGGGCGGGCCGCTCGGGGGCGGCGAGTCCGCCGGGGGCGCCGTACGCCATGTCGACGCCCCAGTGGCGGAAGTACGTCCCGGGGTCCTCGTGCGCCTTGTCGCCGCCGTCGGTGAGGTACTCGGCGACGTCGAAGCCGATGCCGCCGGCGCCGAGGATCGCGACGCGGTCGCCGACGGGGGCCTTGTCGCGCAGCACGTCCAGGTAGCCGACGACGCTGGGGTGGTCGACGCCGGGGATGTCGGGGACGCGCGGGGTGACTCCGGTGGCGACGACGACCTCGTCGTAGCCGTCGAGGCCGTCGGCGGTGACGGGGGTGTCCAGGCGTACGTCGACGCCGTGGGCGTCGAGCTGCGTGCGGAAGTAGCGCAGGGTCTCGTCGAACTCCTGCTTGCCGGGGACCTGGCGGGCCACGTTGAGCTGGCCGCCGATCTCGCTCGCCGCGTCGAAGAGGGTCACGGCGTGGCCGCGTTCGGCGGCGGTGACCGCGCAGGCGAGGCCGGCCGGTCCGGCGCCGACGACCGCGATGCGCTTGCGCAGCCGGGTCGGGGCGAGGACCAGTTCGGTCTCGTGGCAGGCGCGCGGGTTGACCAGGCAGGAGGTGATCTGCCCGCTGAAGGTGTGGTCGAGGCAGGCCTGGTTGCAGCCGATGCAGGTGTTGATCGCCTCGGGCCGGCCGGCCGCGGCCTTGGCGACGAAGTCGGGGTCGGCGAGCATCGGGCGGGCCATCGACACCATGTCGGCGGCGCCCTCGGCGAGCAACTGCTCGGCCAGCTCGGGGGTGTTGATGCGGTTGGTGGTGACCAGCGGAACGGACACCTCGCCCATCAGGCGCTTGGTCACCCAGGTGTAGGCGCCGCGCGGCACGGAGGTGGCGATGGTGGGGATGCGGGCCTCGTGCCAGCCGATGCCGGTGTTGATGAGGGTCGCCCCGGCGTCCTCGACCGCCTTGGCCAGGGTGATCACCTCGTCCAGCGTGGAGCCGTCGGGCACCAGGTCGAGCATGGACAGCCGGTAGATCAGGATGAAGTCCTCGCCGGCCGCCTCGCGCACCCGGCGGACGATCTCGACGGGGAGGCGCATGCGGTTCTCGTAGGCGCCGCCCCAGCGGTCGGTGCGGTGGTTGGTCCGCGCGGCGATGAACTCGTTGATGAGGTAGCCCTCGGAGCCCATGATCTCCACGCCGTCGTAGCCGGCCGCGCGGGCCAGCCGGGCGGTGCGGGCGTAGTCGTCGATGGTGCGTTCGATCTCGGCGTCGGTCAGCTCGCGGGGCGGGAAGGGGCTGATGGGCGCCTGGAGGGGGCTCGGCGCGACCAGGTCGCGGTGGTAGGCGTAGCGGCCGAAGTGGAGGATCTGCAGGGCGATCCGGCCGCCCTCGGCGTGCACGGCGTCGGTGACGACGCGGTGCCGCTCGGCCTCCGCCTCGGTGGTGAGCTTGGCGCCGCCCTCGTAGGGCCGGCCCTCGTCGTTGGGGGCGATGCCGCCGGTGACGATCAAGCCCACTCCCCCGCGGGCGCGGGCGGCGTAGAAGGCGGCCATGCGCTCGAAGCCGCGCTCGGCCTCCTCCAGGCCGACGTGCATGGAGCCCATGAGGACCCGGTTGGGCAGCGTGGTGAAGCCCAGGTCGAGCGGGCTCAGCAGGTGGGGGTAACGGCTCATGGGGCCCTCCGTGCGCGGTGTCGTGCCTCTGTTGTAGAGGACGCCCGCCACCTTTTGCAACTAGTTGCATAAGGTGGCGTCGCACACGGTGGGCCCGCGGTTCAGCGGTTTTCCAGCCGTACGTGCAGCTCCCGCTCCTGGTCTCCGGAGGCCCCGGTCAGGTCCTGCACGGTGAACAGGGAGTCCAGGGTGGTGCGGAAGCGCTCGATCGCCCAGTAGCCGCCGTGCGCGTCGGCCTCCACCGACGCCCGCAGCGGCGCGGGACGGTGGTCGCCCTCGCGGGCGTCGGCGACGTCGAAGGTGCCGAGCCACACGGTGGGGCGCACCTCGTGGTACTCCCGGGGCACGTCCTCCGCGCACCGGTCGGACGAGTAGCAGGCGCACAGGGCGTCGAAGACGACGCGGGCGTCTTCCTTGCTGCATCCGCTGATCTCGACCGAGACGGATTCCGGGTGCAGTCGCTCGCCGTCCATGGTGATCGCTCCTCTCGGGCCGCGGCGCGGCCCGCGGGCGCTCCGCGGAACCGCACCCCCTCCCCAAGAAAAGCACTACCGCGGGCGGAGCACTACCGGCGCGGCCCGGCCGTGCGAGGCCGGGCCGCCCGGGCCCGTCCGCTCAGTCGCGCCGGAAGCGGTAGGTCTTGCTGTCGGTCAGCAGGCAGAAGCCCGGCGACAGCACGATCACCCGCAGGGTGCCGGTGCGGCGGTCGTAGTCGACGCCCTCCGTCTCGAAGCCGCCCGGGCAGGAGCTGCGCAGGGGCAACTGGCGCAGGGCCGTGACCTCGCCGGTGACGTCCGCCGTGCCGTTCGGGGCGGCGGACAGGTCGATCCGCAGCAGCGGTTTGGTGATGCCGAAGAGGGTGCCCTCCGGGTCGTCGGAGGAGCACAGCAGCCGGGTGGCGGTGACGAAGTCGCAGCCCTGGACGTCGCGCACGGCCCGGTCCAGGTGCACGGTGGCCGCCCACGGCAGGTCGGCGGCGGGCGAGGTGGCCGGGTTGACGCCGGGGGTCGGGAAGACCAGCAGCCGGTTCATGGTGCCCCATTCGCCGGAGAGCATCCACTGGCCGTCCGGGGAGATCGCGGCCCAGGAGTTGTTCGGCGCCTCCCCCGGGGCGAGCGTGTGCACGTACTCCGCCCAGCGGCCGTCCGGGCCCTGCACCCGGAACATCTTTCCGGCGCCGTCGTCGCGCTGGTACGGCTCGACGTAGTGGCCGTCGTAGGAGGCGTCGGGGTCGCCGACGTGGTTCCAGCCCCGCGTCGAGACGCCGAGCGGGATGGTGCCGACGCCGGTGTAGCGGTTGGGGCTGCCGGCCGGCACCTCCACGGAGGTCAGCCCCTGGCTCTCGGTGAGCGGCCGGGCCCGGTCGGACCCCACCTCGGTCCAGGTGCCGGCGTTCGCGGCGCGGGCGGGCGGGGCGGCGGTCTCGGCGCGGGCGGGCGGGGCGGCGGCGAGGACGGCGGCGGTCGCGAGGGCGACGGCCGCCGTGAGGGCGGCGCGACATCGTTGCCGGGCGCGCGGGGGCATGGGCGGCTCCTCGTGGGGGGTGGCGGACGCGCGGGAAGGGCACGGTCGGCACGCGGGGACGGGGCTCAGCGCACTCCGTCAGTTTGGCGTGTCCATGCTCGCCATGTGCATATCGAAACGGCATCCGTCTCCACCGGTCGGCCGCCGTGGCCTCGGAGAAAGGCCGCTGTCCGCGGTAGAACGCGGTAGAACAGGGGAGTCGGCATCGAAGAGGCGTGCCGCGTGGATCGGCGAAGGCGGGACCTGGGATGAGTGCAGCCGGATCGCCCGCGTTCCAGGGCGAGGAGCCGCCGCGCGGACCCGTGCGGCCGAGCGGGTTGCTCGACGTCCTGGGCGTGGCCTCGGTGGTGCTGGACGCCGAGGGGCGGATCGTGCTGTGGAGCCCGCAGGCCGAGGAGCTGTTCGGCTACCCCGCGCAGGAGGCGCTGGGCCGGTACGCCGCCCGGGTCATGGTGCACGAGCGGCACCTCGACCTCGTGGTGAAGCTGTTCACCGACGTCATGGCCACCGGCCGGAGCTGGGCGGGGGCGTTCCCGATCCGACGCAAGGACGGCACCACCCGGCTGGTGGAGTTCCGCAACATGCGGCTGCTGGACGACCGGGGCGACGTCTACGCCCTGGGGCTCGCCGCCGACCAGACCACCGTGCGGCGGCTGGAGCGGGAGGTGGCGCTGTCCACCCGGGTCATCGAGCAGTCCCCGATCGGGCTGGCCGTCCTCGACACGGATCTGCGCTACGTGTCCGTCAACCCGGCGCTGGAGCAGATCAACGGCATCCCGGCCGAGCAGCACATCGGGCGGACGACCCGAGAGGTGCTGCCGCGGCTGGACCCGAGCGCGGTGGAGGCCGCGGCACGCCGTGTGCTGGAGACGGGCCGGCCGCTGGTCGACCAGCCCACCGTCGGCCGGACCCCCGCCGACCCGGAGCACGACCACGCCTGGTCGGTGTCGGTGTACCGGCTGGAGGACGCCGTCGGCACGGTGCTGGGCGTGGCCCTGTCGGTGGTGGACGTCACCGAGCAGTACCGGGCGAACGTCGAGGCGGAGAGCGCCCGGCGGCGGCTGGCGGTCGTCGCCGACGCCTCCGCCCGGATCGGCACCACGCTGGAGCTGGACCGCACCGCGCACGAGCTGGCCGACGTGGCGGTGCCGGCGCTCGCCGACGTCGCGGCCGTGGATCTGCTGGAAGCGGTGGTCAAGGGCCGGCGCAGCACCCTGGGACCGTCCGAGCCCGCGGTGATCCGGGCCCTGGCCGTGCAGGCCGCCGACGAGCCCGAGGCCCTCCAGGCGGCCGACCCGCCCGGTCAGGTCGCCCGGTACGGGCCCGACCGGCTGGTGACCGAGTGCGTGCGCACCGGGCGTCCGGTGATGGTCCGGCACGTGCGGGACGAGGACCTGCCGCGCATCGCCCGCTCGCCCGAGGCGGCCGAGCTGCTGCGGCGGGCCGGGGTCCACTCCTACCTGGCGGTCCCGCTGATCGCCCGCGGCGAGGTGCTGGGCTCGCTGGATCTGAAGCGGACCCGCAATCCCATGCCGTTCGGGGAGGACGACCTGCTGCTCGCCCGGGAACTGGCCGGCCGTGCCGCGGTGCAGATCGACAACGCCCGCTGGTACCAGAACGCCCGGGACACCGCGCTCACCCTGCAACGCAGCATGCTGCCGCGGCACCCGCGCGTGACGGGCGGTCTGGAGGTCGCCTCCCGCTACCAGCCGGCGGAGGCCACCAGCGAGGTCGGCGGCGACTGGTTCGACGTGATCGAGCTGGACGACTGCAAGACGGCGCTCGTGGTCGGCGACGTCATGGGCAGCGGCATCACGGCGGCGGCGTCCATGGGCCGGCTGCGGACCGCGACCAACACCCTGGCCTCCCTCGACCTGGACCCGGCGCGGCTGCTGGAGCACCTGGAGCGGACCACGGGCGGCCTGGAGCAGTCCATCGCCACCTGCGTCTACGCCGTCCACGACCCGCACCGGCGCCAGTGCCGGATCGCCAACGCCGGCCACCTGCCGCCGATCCGGGTGCGCGCCGGCGGGCGCCCGGAACTGCTGGAGCTGCCCACCGGGGTGCCGCTCGGGGTGGGCGGGGTCCCCTTCTCCACCACCACCGTGGACCTCGCACCCGGCGACCGGCTGGTGCTCTACACCGACGGCCTGGTCGAGACCCGGCGGCATCCGCTGGACGAGCGGCTCGGCACGCTGCTGACGCTGCTGGACGGCCCGGACCGGCCGCTGGAGGAGGTGTGCGACCTGCTGCTGCGCACCCTGCACGAGCCGGAGAACGCCGACGACGTGGCCCTGCTCATCGCCCGGGCGACGCACCCGGCCTGACGGGCGGCGGCGTCCGGGCCGGCGCGTGGACGCCGATCACCACATGGGCGTGCATCTCCTCGGACACCGCGGCCCGCGCCCGCAGTCCGGCGGCGGAGAAGGCGGCGAGGGCGGCTGCGGTCTGCCGCCCGCTCGTCTCGACCAGCAGGCAGCCGCCGGGGGCCAGCCAGCGGGGCGCCCCGGCGGCGACCCGGCGCAGCACGTCCAGGCCGTCGGCTCCCCCGTCGAGGGCGGTCAGCGGCTCGTGGTCGCGGGCCTCGGCGGGCAGCAGGGCGACCTCGTCGCTGGGCACGTAGGGCACGTTGGCGGTGAGGACGTCGACCCGGCCGCGCAGGGCCGCGGGCAGCGCCTCGTACAGGTCACCGGCGTGGACCCGGCCGCCGTAGGGCGCCAGGTTGCCGCGGGCGCACGCCACGGCCGCCGGGTCGATGTCGGCCGCGTGCACCTCGGCCCCGTCGAGCGCGTCGGCCAGGGCCGCGCCGACCGCGCCCGAACCGCAGCACAGGTCCACCACGAGCCGGGCGCCGGGCGCGAGCGCCAGGGCCTGGGCGACGAGGAACTCGGTACGGCGGCGGGGGACGAAGACGCCCGGCGCCACGGCGACGCGCAGACCGCGGAACTCCGCCCAGCCGAGGACGAGTTCCAGCGGCAGGCCGGTGACACGGCGGTCCACCAGGGCGGTGAGCTCCCCGGGGGTGCGGGCGGCGGCGCGGAGCAGGGCGGCCTCGTCCTCCGCGAAGACGCACCCGGCGGCGCGCAGCGCGGCCACGACGGAGTCACGGGAGGGAACGGCGGGAGAGGGGGAGGACATGGAAGCGGGGAGCCTTTCGACGTACGAAGGGCGCTCCCGCGGTCACCTGCTGACGGTGACCCTGCCGAGAGGTGAGAGCACCCGGGCCGGCACAGCGGTGATGGGACTCACCTCCTCGGTTCCGACGGCCGGGACGGTCCGCGACCGCCGGCCACCCTACCCCAATGATCAGCCGCCGCCGGTCCCCTCCCCGCACCGTCGGCGTCCGCGCCTGCGGACTTGTGGTTGTACTCTGCAACCAAGAGCCGAGGAGGTCGCGTGCGCGCAGCCGAGACGCCCGAGGAAGGCGCCGTGTCCGCAGCCGAGACGCCCGACGAGCTGCCCGTCGCCGCCGGCGGCCGGGCGGCGGACGCGGCCGTGGAGACCATCCAGCGGGAGATGACCGCGTTCGCCCGCCGCGCCCGCGCCTCGGCGGGACGCATGCACCCGGAGCTGTCGCTGGTGTCGTACACGCTGCTCGGACACCTGGAGGTGCGCGACGGCTGCCGGGCCACGGACCTGGCCGCCCACTACGCCCTGGACAAGTCCACCGTCAGCCGCCAGGTGGCCGCCCTGGAGCGCGCCGGGCTCGTCGAGCGCCGCCGGGACCCGGACGACCACCGGGTCCAGGTGCTGCATCTGACGGGGGCCGGCCGCAGCGCCCTGGCCCAGGTCACCGTGCGGCGCCGGACCGCCGTCCGGGAGCGGCTCGCCGGCTGGCCGGAGGAGGACCTGGTGCGCTTCGCCGCGTATCTGGCGCGGTACAACGCCCGGCCGGGGCCCGGCGCCGACCGGTAGCCGCCGGGCACGTACGGTGGTGGGGTACGCCCCGCGCACCGACCGCGCGGTGCCGTGCCCGCACCGACCAGGACCGACCCGCGGGCCGCTCGAAGCGGCGGCCCGGAAGGCACCGACCGCATGAACACCACCCGAGGCTTCACCGGCCGCCCGCGCACCGACCGCGCCGGCCTGCCACCGGGCCAGTACGACGCCGGCGACGACTGGCCCGTGCTGTCCGCCGAGGTCACGCCCGACCTCGACGCCGCCGACTGGTCCTTCCGCGTCGGCGGCCTGGTGGCCGAGCCGCGCACCTGGACGTGGCAGGAGGCCCACCGGCTGCCGGCCTCGGCCTACGAGGGCGACATCCACTGCGTGACCGGCTGGTCCCGGTTCGGCATGCGGTTCGGCGGGGTGTCCCTGGACGCCTTCCTGCGGGCGGCGGGGCCCCTGCCGGCGGCCACGCACGCGGTGGCCTACGCCCACACCGGGTACACCGCGAACCTCCCGCTCGCCGACCTGACCGGCGGGCGCGCCTGGATCGTGTGGGACTGCGACGGCCGGCCGCTCGCCCCCGAACACGGCGGCCCGGCCCGGCTGGTGGTGCCGCACCTGTACTTCTGGAAGAGCGTGAAGTGGGTCGCCGGGCTGGAACTGCTCGACCACGACCAGCCGGGCTTCTGGGAGCAGAACGGCTACCACGCCCGCGGCAACCCCTGGGAGGAGCAGCGGTACTCCGGTGACTGAGACGGTGGCGGGGACGAAGACGACGCAGACGGAGACGGTGGAGACGGCGCAGGCGAGGGCGGAGACGGAGACGGTGTCCGGGGCGGCGACACGGGCCGTGCCCGCCTTCACTCCCCCGACGCGGTTCGCGGTGCCCGGCCGCATCGCGGTGAGCGAGCAGGTGGCCGCGCGGTGGCAGACCGCCACGCTCACCGAGATCCGGCGCGAGACGCCGCGGGCGGCGACCTTCCGGTTCGCGGTACCCGGCTGGGCGGGGCATCTGCCGGGCCAGCACCTGATGCTGCGGCTCACCGCGGCGGACGGCTACGTGGCCCAGCGCCACTACTCTCTGGCGTCGGCCCCCGACGACTCCGGGCACATCGAGCTGACCCTCGACCACGTCGCGGACGGCGAGGTGTCCGGGTGGTTCCACACGGTGGCCCGGCCCGGCGACCGGGTCGAGGTGCGCGGCCCGCTGAGCGGCTTCTTCGCCTGGCCCGGCGACCGGCCCGCGCTGCTGGTCGGCGCCGGCTCCGGGGTCGTACCGCTGATGTCCATGGTCCGGCACCACCGGGCGCGGCGGCTCACGGTGCCGCTGCGGCTGCTGGTGTCCGCGCGCAGCCCCGAGGAGCTGATCTACGCGCGGGAGTACGGCACCGAGACCACGCCGGTGTTCACGCGCGTCGCTCCGCCGGGCGTGCCGGTCGGGCGGCTGGCCGCGGCGCATCTGGCGCCCGTGCTGGCCGAGCGGCCGGCCGGCGGCTGGGAGGCGTACGTGTGCGGCTCCAACGCGTTCGCGGAGCACGCCTCGCGGCTGCTGGTGGCAGGCGGACAGCCCGTCGACCGCATCCGCATCGAGCGCTTCGGCTGACCCCGGAGCGGCCGTCCCCGGCCGTCCCGCCGGCCGGTCCGACCGCTCCGGGCGACGCTGCGTCCACGGGTCCGCGCGGCGGGTCACCGTCCCCCGGTTTCCGACCGCCCCGTGCGGGCACCTGACCGGCGGTCCGGGGCGGGGAGGCATGGTGATCGGGCGCCGGACGGGGCACCATGGCAGTGCGGGCACCCTTGCGCGGTGCGCTGCGGAGGGAGCGCCGGTCGCGCCCTCGTCCGGCCGCCCCCTCCCGCCCTCGACCGCGGTGGACGCGAGGAGGTCGAGATGCGAACCCGGGTACGGGGCTGGCGCTGGCGGCGCAACCCGCTGCGGCGCCGGTCGGACGTCGTCGAGGCGTGGACCGTGCTGGCCGTCGCCGTGCTGCTGTTCGTGGGGGCGCCCGTCCTCGGTGTGGCCGCCGCGTGGTGGGCGCACGGCCAGGCACGCGAGGTCGCGGCGGAGCAGCGGGCCGAACGCCGGCAGGTGCGCGCCGAAGTGGTCGGCAGAACCCCCGACGCACTCCCGTCGGTGGAGGCCGGCGGTCACCACTCGTACCGGGCGACGGTGCGCTGGACGGAGCCCGGCGGTGCCGAGCGGACCACTCCGGCGCGCGTCCCGGCGGACAGCCGGCGCGGCGACACGGTCGAGGTGTGGCTCGACTCCCGGGGGCGGTACGTGCCGCCGCCCGCCGACTCCACCACGGTGTGGCAGAACACGCTCACCATCGGCGTGTGCACCACGGCCGGGACCGTGCTGACGGTCCTCCTGGGGCGCGGTGCGGTGCGCCGCGTCGCCATGCGGCACCGCATGGCCGAGTGGGACCGCGCGTGGGCTCGGGTCGAACCGCAGTGGACGCACCGCGGAGCCTGACCGGACACCCCGTCGCGGCACCCGGCGGCGGCCGGGCGGCCCCTGGTCAGCGCGCCGACCGCCCACGTACGGTGTGATCATCCGCACGGCGTCCACCGTTCCCCTCCCGAAGGCGGTTCTCGATGGCCCTGTTCGACCTCCCGCTCGACGAACTCCGCGCCTACCGCAGCGCGTCCACCGCGCCCGAGGACTTCGACGCGTTCTGGGCGAAGACGCTCGCGGAGGCGCGCACGCACGACCTGGACGCCCGGTTCGAACCGGTCGAGACCGGCCTGACCACCGTGTCGGTGTACGACGTGACGTTCGCGGGGTTCGGCGGCCACCCGGTGAAGGGCTGGCTGGTGCTGCCCGCGGGGACCGAGGCGCCGTTGCCGCTGGTCGTGGAGTTCGTGGGGTACGGCGGCGGGCGCGGCCTGCCCCACGAGCACCTGCTGTGGGCGTCCACGGGCCGCGCGCACTTCGTGATGGACACCCGCGGCCAGGGCAGTGCCTGGGGCGGCGGAGGCGGCACCGCGGACCCGGTCGGCGGGACGCCCGCGTACCCGGGCTTCATGACCCGGGGCCTGGACGCCCCGGAGAACTACTACTACCGGCGCGTGTTCACGGACGCGGTGCGCGCCGTGGAGGCGGCCCGCTCGCACCCGCTGACCGACCCGGCGCGCACCGCGGCCGTCGGCGGAAGCCAGGGCGGGGGCATCACGCTCGCCGTCGGCGCCCTGGTGCCGGATCTGGCGGCCGTGGCGCCGGACGTGCCGTTCCTGTGCGACTTCCCGCGCGCGACGACGCTCACCGACCGGCACCCGTACCGCGAGGTCGGCCTCTACCTCAAGACCCACCGCGGCCGCACCGCCGACGCCCTGCGCACGCTGTCCTACTTCGACGGCGTGCACTTCGCGGCGCGCGGCCGGGCGCCCGCGCTGTTCTCGGCGGCACTGGAGGACCAGACCTGCCCGCCCTCGACGGTGTTCGCGGCCTTCAACGCCTGGGCGCACGAGGACAAGGCGATCGAGGTCTACGACTTCAACGACCACGAGGGCGGCGGCCCTTACCAGGAGGCGGCCAAGCTGCGCTGGCTGGGCTCCCGGCTCTGACCGGGCGGTCGGATTTCGGCCGATCTCGCGGACCGCCCTTCCCTGCTGGTTTAGACCAATGGTAGTTCTGGTGGCGCACCGAGTCCGCATGGCTACCGAACGTCACCGACCAGGAGGCGCGGCATGGCCCGCACCACCCCCCACCACCCCTTCCTCGCCGGCCCCGCCGCCGCCGGCCGGCCGCTGTACCGGCGGATCGCGACGGAACTCCTCGACGAGCTGCACGACGGCACCATTCCGCCGGGTGAACGGCTGCCGGGCGAGCGCCGGCTGGCCGAGCACTTCGGGGTCAGCCGGGAGACCGTACGGCAGGCGCTGGAGGTGCTGCGCCGGGACGGGCTGGTCGCCACCGACCGCCGGGGCAGTCACGCCGCGCTGCCGGGCCCGCCCGCGCAGAGCCCGGCGGCGCTGTCCTTCCCGGTCGGCGCGCGGCCGGCGGACCCGCGCACGGCGGACCTCGCCACCGTCACCTGGGAGCCGCCGCCGGCCGAGCACGCCGCCGCCCTGGGGCTGGCGCCGGGCCGGCCGACCCTGGTCCACCGTTACGCGTCCCTCGCCGCCGACGGGTCCGGGCGGCGCACGGCCGTCACCTCGTTCTCGTCCGTGGCCCTCGCCGAGGTGGAGGAGCTGGCCCGGTACCGCGACCGCGCGGACGGCGCCGCCTCGGCACAGCTGCGCCGGGTCTACGACTGGATGCGCCGGGCGGGCCTGACCTTGCACCACCGGGACACCATCTCCCGGCTCCCGGACGGCCCGTCGGTCCGGGTCACCCGGCTCGTCCAGGACCAGCACGCGCGGCTGCTGGAGATCACCGACCTGCTGGTGGACGCCCAGCAGGAGGCCCTGGTCTACGAGTTCACCCTGCCGGCGGCGGGCTGACCCGGCGGCGGGCGCGGCACGACGCGGCACGACGCGACGCGGCTACGGCACCCGCGCCTCGACGAGCCGGACGCGCGGGCTGCCGTCGGGGCGCCGGCCGAACTCCTCCAAGGGGTGCAGACCGACCCGGAAGCCGGCCCCGGTCAGCTCGCGCCGGACGTCCCCGAGCCGGAACGTCCGGTAGTACATGACGAACGGGGGCCGCCACAGCGCGTTGCGCACCCGCATCGCCGTGTCGAAGCCGAGCAGCGCCCAGTAGCCGGGGGTGCCCGGCCGCGGGGGCGCCACGACGGGGAAGGCGAAGCAGCCGCCCGGCCGCAGCACGGAGCGGACCTGGGCGAACAGGCCGGGGCGTTCCCCCGGCAGGAAGTGTCCGAAGGCCCCGAAGCTGACGACGAGATCGAACGCGGCGGTGAACGGCAGCGCACGCACGTCGGCCCGGACCCAGGACAGATCCGGCCCCGCGGACGGCTCCGCCGCATCCGATGGCTTCGGTCCATCCGGTCGCTGCGGCCCGGCGATCAGACTCCGGCCCGCAGGCCTGGGCCCGCCGGGACGCGCGGGCCTGCCCGCGCGTCCCGGCGAGAGCCGCTCGCGGGCGACCGTCAGCATGCCCGCGCTGAAGTCGACGCCCGTGACGCTGCGGCGGCACACCCGGGTCAGGACGCCCGTCCCGGCGCCGGTGCCGCAGCACAGGTCCAGTCCGGCGTCGAACGGCCCCATCGGCGCGAGGGCGGACGCCACCGCATCGAGCACCGCGTCGGGAGTCCGGTACGGGGTGTGGTCGAACTTCGGGGCGAGCAGGTCGTATCCCCGCTCGACCGACGACAGCGCCTGGACGGCGAGTTCGCGCAGCGTGGGGCCCTCGGGGCGGAACATCCCGCCAGCCTAGTCGGCCGGCTGGGCGCGCTCGGCGAGGACCGCGAGGACGCGGTCGCACCAGCGGGCGTTCTCCCGTTCGAAGGTGATCCCGGCCAGCAGGGTCAGATACGGACCGACGCGCTCCGCCTCTCGCAGGTAGGCCTCCTCGGTGCGGCCGTTCAGCAGCCGCTCCCGCACGCGTTCGTACCGGGCGAGCTTGCCCAGCGCCCAGGACCTGCGCTCCTCGACCAGCGCGCGGGCCGTGCGCGGGTCCACTCCGACGCCGTCCATGGCCTGCACCTTGATCAGGAACTCGTCCCGGACGGCGGTCGGCCGCCGGGTCGGTTCGGCGGCGAAGTCGCCCAGGTGCCGCCGGCCGGCCTCGGTGAGCGAGAACAGCCGCTTGTCGGGACGGCGCTCCTGTCGCACCATCCGCGCCTCGATCAGCCCCTGACCGGCGAGTCGCTCCAGCTCGCGGTAGAGCTGCTGCGGCGTGGCGGGCCAGAAGTTGGCGAACGACACGTCGAACACCTTGGACAGCTCGTAGCCCGAGGCCTCGCCCTCCAGCAGGGCGGCGAGCACGGCGTACTTCAGAGACATGTCGACACGCTAGCAACGGATGGCTATTCTCCTCTGCACCTACTCAACTATTTGAATAAGGAGGCGGCGATGCACCCCTTCCGTGCGGCCGTCGAAGCGGGCGACATCGAGGCGGTCGAGGCCCTGCTCGCCGAGGACGTGGTCTTCAGCAGCCCGGCCGTGTTCAAGCCCTACCGCGGCAAGGCGATCACGTCGGCGATCCTGCGCGGCGTCGTACGCGTCTTCGAGGACTTCCGCTACGTGCGGGAGATCGGCGACCCGGACGGCCGCGACCACGCTCTGGTGTTCACCGCCCGGGTGGGCGACCGCGAGGTCACGGGCTGCGACTTCCTGCACCTCGACGAGGACGGGCGCGTCGACGAGCTGATGGTGATGGTGCGTCCGCTGTCCGGTCTCCAGGCCCTGGCCGAGGCCATGGGCGCGCAGTTCGACCGGATCGCGCGGGAGGCGGAGGTTCTGGCGCGCGGATGAGCGCGAGCCCGGCGGGCGCCGTGCGGCATCCGGGTGCTCGCAGGCGCGACGCGCCCCGGGCAGCAGGGCGTTCGGCCGACACATTCCTACGTTTGCGGTATGACTGTCGGATTCACTTACCGGACCGCTGTGTCGGCCTGCGCTCTCTGCGTGGCGGGGCTCCTGGCGCTCGCCCCCGCCGCCGCGGGCGCCCGGTCCAGGCCGCCGGACCCGGGGGTCCAGGGCGGACCGGGGGCGGCGGCGCCCCGACCGGCGCTGCTGTACCGCTCCGGCACGCACGTCCGGCCGCACCCGGGGACGCCGGAGGTCCCGAAGCTCTCCGCCCTGTCCTGGATCGTGGCCGACGCCGACACCGGCGCGGTGCTCGCCGCGCACGACGCGCACCGCAAGCTGCCGCCCGCCAGCACTCTGAAGACGCTGTTCGCGCTCACGGTGCTGCCCGTCCTGCCCGGGGGCGTGCGGCACGAGGTGCGGGCCACGGAGCTGTCGGACGTCGGGCCGGGCAGCAGCCTGGTCGGCGTCGCCGAGGGCGGCACCTACCGGGTGGCCGACCTGTGGAACGGGGTCTTCCTCAACTCCGGCAACGACGCCGTGCACGTCCTGGCCGAACTCACCGGCGGCTGGCAGGCGACGGCCGAGCGGATGCAGGCCGAGGCCCGCGCGCTCGGCGCCCGCGACACGCACGTGGTCTCCCCCGACGGCTACGACGCGCCGGGCCAGGTGTCGTCGGCCTACGACCTTGCGGTCTTCGGCCGGGCCGGGCTGCGCAACCCGGACTTCGCCCGGTACTCCGCCCGGGTCGAGGCCCGCTTCCCCGGCCGGGCCGGCGGCTCCTACGGCATCCGCAGCACCAACCGGCTGCTGACCGGCGCGGACGGCGTCAAGCGCTATCCCGGCGCCATCGGTATCAAGAACGGCTACACCAGCAGGGCCGGTCACACCCTCGTCGCCGCCGCCCGGCGCGACGGGCGCACCCTGGTGGTGACGGTGATGAACCCGCAGCGGGGCGGCGGCTTCGCCGTGTACGAGGAGGCGCGCGCGCTGCTGGACTGGGGGTTCGCGGCGGCCGGACGCGTGGAACCGGTGGGCTCGCTGGACGCCCTGCGGGTCCGGGGGCAGGCCGGTCCCGAGGCCGCACCGGCGGTCGTGGCGTCCCGGCCGGAGGACGGGCCCGGCTGGCCGGAGTCCCTCGCGATCGCGGGCGCCGCCGGGCTCGGCGCGGGCGTCGTGGCGCTGGGCGTCCGGCTCGTCGTCGGCCGCCCGGAGGAGGAGTGAGCGGCCGGTGACGGCGGGGTAAGGACGGGCGGGACTGCGGGGTAAGGACGGGGCGGGACGGCGACGCCCGGGGCGGGGGCCTGCCCGCCGCCGCTCCCGGAGGAACGGCACGCGGCCCTGGAGGACCGGCCGCTGTCAGAAGACCGACAGGCCGGTGAGCGTGGTGAAGCGGTCCAGCGCGGCGACGCCGGCCACCGAGTTGCCGCGCTCGTCCAGGCCCGGGCTCCACACGCACAGGGTGCAGCGGCCGGGGACCACGGCGATGATGCCGCCGCCGACCCCGCTCTTGCCGGGCAGACCGACCCGGTAGGCGAAGTCGCCGGCCGCGTCGTACGTCCCGCAGGTCAGCATCACGGCGTTGACCTGTTTGGCCTGGCTGCGGCTGAGCAGCCGGGTGCCGTCGGCCCGGATGCCGTGCCGGGCGAGGAAGCCGGCGGCCAGGGCCAGGTCGGCGCAGGAGGCGGCGACGGAGCACTGCCGGAAGTACTGGTCGAGCAGCTCGGGAATGTCGTTGTCGATGTTGCCGTAGGAGGCCATGAAGTGGGCCAGGGCGGCGTTCCGGTCGCCGTGCGCGGTCTCGGACGCGGCGACCTCCTCGTCGAAGGCCAGGGCGGGGTTGCCGCTCTCGGCGCGCAGGAAGGACAGCAGTTCGCCGGCCGCGTCGCCGGTACGGGTGTGCAGGCGGTCGGTGACGACGAGGGCTCCGGCGTTGATGAAGGGGTTGCGCGGGATGCCGTTCTCGTACTCCAGCTGCACCAGGGAGTTGAACGGGTTGCCGGACGGCTCACGGCCGACGTGGTCCCAGAGTTCACCGCCCTCGCGGGCCAGGACGAGGGCGAGGGTGAAGACCTTGGTGATGGACTGCGCCGAGAACGGCTGCCGCCAGTCCCCCACGCCGTACACCGTGCCGTCCGGCTCGGCCACGGCCATGCCGAAGCTGCGCGGGTCGCGGGCGGCGAGCGCCGGGATGTAGTCGGCGGGCCGCCCGCTGCCGGGAGTGCGCTGGACCTCCTCGGCGATGCGCTCCAGGACCGGCTCGAAGGTGGTGGACGCAGTCATGATCGCCATTCTGCCCGCGCCCCGGTCCCGGCGCCGACGGGGCGGGGCCGGGCGGGCGCCGCCGGCCTCCCGGTCGCCGGCGCCCCGGCCCCGCCGGCGGATCTCAGCGGTGCCGGAACCAGGCCGTCGCCGGCAGTGCCCGGTCGTCGTAGCCGAACAGGGCCTGGTTCTCCCAGCCGTTGCCGGAGGCCGGGTCGGTGGGGTCCCAGCCGTTGCCGTCGACCGCGGTCCAGGTGGCCTCCCAGTAGAAGACCCCGAGGCCGCGGCCGTTCGGCACGGCTTCGACGATGCCGGCGATGTCGTTCATCCACCGGGTCTGCCCGGCCGTGGACGCCGGGTAGCCGGGGACCAGTTCCTCGCTCCTGTCGATGATGTTCTCGTGCGCGTCCTCGCTGTCCAGCCGGAACGGGTAGGCCGTCTCGGCGACGAAGACCGGCTTGCCGTAGCGGGCGGCGGCGTCGTCCAGCGTGGTCTGGAAGTCGGAGAGCGAGCCGTGCCAGTAGCCGTAGAACGACAGGCCGATCGCGTCGAACCGCACGCCGTGGGCGACGGCGTTGTCGAACCACCAGCGGGTGCCGGAGAGGTCGCCGCCCTTGGCGAGGTGCAGGGCGACCCGGGTGCCGGGGTCGACCGCCTTGACCGCGTCGTATCCACTGTTGAGCAGCCCGGCGAGCTGCGTCCAGTTGTCGGTGGAACCCTCGTTCCACAGCATGCCGCCGTTGATCTCGTTGCCGACCTGGACCATGTCGGCGGTGGTTCCCTGCGCCTTCAGCGCGCTCAGCACGTCGTAGGTGTGCCGGTACACGTCCGTCCTGAGGCGGCTGTACCCATGGTCCGCCCAGGCGGCCGGCTTGGACTGGGCGCCCGGGTCGGCCCAGGTGTCCGAGTAGTGGAAGTCGACCAGCAGCTTCATGCCCTGCGCCTTGACGCGCTCGGCCATCGCCAGGACGCGCTCCTTGTCGTTGTAGCCGTCGGCCGGGTGGACCCAGACCTTCAGGCGCGCGTAGTTCATGCCCGCGGACCTCAGGATCGCCACCGGGTCGCCGGCCGTGCCGGAGGCGGTCCGGTAGACGCCGCCCCCGGCCTCGCTCTTGGGCAGCGACGAGATGTCGGCGCCCTTGATCGAGGTGCCGGACGTGCCGGGCGCGAAGGTGAGGTCGTCCACATTGATCCAGTTGCCGGCGTTCGCGTCACTGTTGACGCTGATCGTGCACTGGTTGCCGGAGACCTTGACCGGCACGACGATCCGGATCCACCCCGACGCCGACACCGGGAGGTCCGTGCGCTGTTCGGGCCCGCCGCAGTTCTTCAGGGCGAGGTACGCCGCGTTCTGCCCGCCGCCGGAGCGCACCCACGCGGTCAGCCTGTAGCTGCCGTCGGCGAGTCCCGACAGGTACTGGTAGGTCTCCACCTTGTAGGCCGTGGCGGACCAGTGGCTGAGGCGGTGGCCGCCGCCGCGGCCCCCCGCCTCCGTGAAGGAGGCCGCGGCCGAGCCGTACTCGGACCAGCCGGCCGGTGCGGCGGTGCCGGTTCCGTCGGCCTCGAAGCCGCCGTTGGCGAGGGTGCCGGCCGCTCCGGCCGGCTGGGCGGGCAGGGCGGTCAGGGCGAGCCCGGCGGCGAGCGGCGGCAGCAGCAGGGCCCTGAGTGTGCGTCCGGGATGGAACATCGTCGTCCGTCGTCCCTTCGACGTGAGAAGAGGGGATGCGTCCCTCGACCGAGCGGTGAGGGGCGGCCCCTCCGCCCGCGGCTGAGGTGCTCGCACGGGCGGAGGGGAGTCGGCTCAGCCGTCGAGTCGTACGACCCGGACGGCTTGGGCCGGGACCGCGAGGCGGCCCGCGGCGCGCTCACCGGTGAGCAGCTCGGTGCCGGGGGTCTCCAGGGGCACCTCGGCTTCGGCGGCGGTGTGGTTGATCGCGAACAGATAGGTCCCCGACTCACCGGTGCGGCGGACCACTTCGACGTCACGGGGCAGCTCGGCGCGCGGCGCGATGCGGGCGTCCTCGGCGGCCCGGCCGAGCACCGCGTCCAGGCCCGCCGGGCCCAGCCGGGTGGAGACGTACCAGGCGGTTCCCTCGCCGAGGCGGTGCCGGGTGACGGCGGGCCGGCCGGCGGTCAGGCCGTCGGCGTACGTCCACACCGTCTCGGCGCCGCGCGGCACGACGCACTCCGTCCACACGTCGGCATCGAGCGTGGAGCCGTCCGGACCGGTCAGGCGCACCCGCTCGCCCTGGAGGAGCGGTGAGAACTCCTCGACCGTCAGGCCGAGCACGTCGCGCAGCGGACCGGGGTACGCGCCCTCGTGGACGGCGTCGTGCTCGTCGACGATGCCGGAGAAGCAGGAGACGACGAGCGTGCCGCCGTTCTCCACGTAGGCGGTGAGGTTGCGCCCGGCCGCCTCGGTCATCAGGTACAGGGCGGGGACGACGACGAGGGGATGTGCCGACACGTCGGCTTCCGGGTGGGCGAAGTCGACGGTGAGGTGCCGGTCGTACAGGGCCTCGTAGTAGGCGTCGGCGCGTTCGCGGGCGTCGAGGTCCGCGCTGGGGCGCCAGTCGAGGTTCTGCGCCCACCACGAGTGCCAGTCCCACAGGACGGCCGCGTCGGCGGCGGTGCGGGTGCCGCGGACCGGTGCCAGCGACTCCAGGGACGCGCCGAGCCGGACGACCTCGCGCCACACGCGGGTGTCGGTGCCGCCGTGCGGGAGCATCGCCGAGTGGAACTTCTCCGCGCCGCGCCGGGACTGCCGCCACTGGAAGAACAGGGCGCCCTCGGAGCCCCGCGCCACGTGGGCGAGGGAGTTGCGGGCCATCTGGCCGGGCGCCTTGGCCGGGTTGCGGGGCTGCCAGCTGACGCCCGAGGCGGAGTGCTCCAGGAGCAGCCAGGGAGCGCCGCCGGCCACCGAGCGGGTGAGGTCGGCGGCCATGGCGAGGTTGACGTGGGTGCGGCGGCCGTCGGTGATCAGGTAGTGGTCGTTGGTGACCAGGTCGACCTCGCGCCCCCAGGCCCAGTAGTCGACGGAGTCGCACTGACTGAGGGCGGTCATGAAGTTGGTGGTGACCGGGACGCCCGGGGAGAGCCGGTGCAGGATGTCCCGTTCCATGACGAAGTTCTCGCGCATGGTGGCGTCGGCGAAGCGCCGGTAGTCCAGCGCCTGGGCGGGGTTGCCGACGGTGGGGGTGAGCCGGGGCGGGTTGATCTGCTCGAGGTCGGCGTACCGCTGGCCCCAGAACGCGGTCCCCCAGGCCTCGTTGACCTCGTCCACCCCGCCGTAGGCCGTCGCGAGCCAGCGGCGGAAGTGCGCGGCGCAGGAGTCGCAGTAGCACGCCGAGACGGGGACGCCGTACTCGTTGTGGACGTGCCACAGGGCCAGGGCCGGGTGGGCGCCGTAGCGTTCGGCGAGCCGGGTGGTGATGCTCGCGGCGGCGGCCCGGTAGTGGGCGTTGCTGTGGCAGATGGCGCCGCGCGAGCCGAACTCGTGGCGCACGCCGTCGGCGGTGACGGGCAGGGCCTCGGGGTGGGCGCGGTAGAACCAGGCGGGCGGCGCCACCGTGGGCGTGCCCAGGTCGACGCGGATGCCGTGCTCGTGGAGGAGGTCGAGCAGCCGGTCGAGCCAGCCGAAGTCGTAGGCGCCGGGGGCGGGTTCCAGCAGGGCCCAGGAGAAGATCCCGACGCTCACCATCGTGACGCCGGCCTCCCGCATCAGCCGGACGTCCTCCTGCCAGACGCTCTCCGGCCACTGCTCGGGGTTGTAGTCCCCGCCGAAGGCGAGCCCGGCGAGGCCCCTGGGGGTGGTCTCCGGCATGGAATCTCTCCCGAAGTGATCGATCGTTTGGGAACGTGCACACACATGATCGGCGATGCGAGCCCAACATAACCGCACAGCATCAACCATTGACAAGTGTCCGGAACGTTTCTCTACTGTGAACGCTCACAGACACGAGCCCGGCCCGCGCACCATGGCGGGGGCCCAGGTCAGGGGAGAGTTCCATGCCGTACACGAAGCGCCGACGCCTCGTGACATCCGCCGTCGCGGTCACGCTCGGCGCCACCGCACTCGCCGGCTGCGGATCGTCCGGCGACGACGGCGACGCCCGGTCGGGGCCGGTCTCGCTGACGTACTGGACCTGGACACCGGGCATGGACGAGGTCGTCGAGCTGTGGAACGAGGGCCCGGGCAGGAAGGAGCAGATCTCCGTCACGGTGAAGAAGCAGGCGTCCGGCGACACGCTGGTCACCAAGATCCTCACCGCGCACCAGGCGGGCGAGGCGCCCGACCTGGTCCAGGCCGAGTACCAGGCGCTGCCGACCCTGGTCAGCAACGACGCGCTCGCCGACATATCGGCCGAGGTCGAGGACGTGCGGGGCGAGTTCGCCGACGGGGTGTGGCAGCAGACCACGCTGGGCACGGACGCGGTCTACGCGGTGCCGCAGGACATCGGACCGATGATGTTCTACTACCGCGAGGACCTGTTCGAGAAATACGGCCTCGACGTCCCCACCACGTGGGAGGAGTTCGCCGAGACCGCCCGCGCGCTGAAGAAGAAGGCCCCGGACAAGGACCTCACCACCTTCTCCGCCAACGACTCCGGCCTGTTCGCGGGCCTCGCCCAGCAGGCCGGTGCGCGGTGGTGGACGACCGAGGGCGAGAAGTGGAAGGTCGGCATCGACGACCCGGCGACCCGCAAGGTGGCCGACTTCTGGGGCGGGCTGGTCGCGGAAGGCGCGATCGACAACCAGCCCATGTACACCCCGGCCTGGAACAAGGCGCTCGACACCGGCGAGCAGCTCGCCTGGGTCAGCGCCGTGTGGGCCCCCGGCACGCTGACCACGGCCGCGCCCGCCACCAAGGGCAAGTGGGCCATGGCCCCGCTCCCCCAGTGGTCGGCGGGCGAGAGCCGCACCGGCAGCTGGGGCGGCTCCTCCACCGGCGTGACCACGGACTCCGCGCACAAGGAGGCCGCCGCGAAGTTCGCCGCGTGGCTCAACACCGACGAGGCCGCCCTCAACGCGCTGGCCAAGGAGGGCGGCATCTACCCCGCCGCCACCGCCGCCCAGGTCAGCGGCGCGTTCGCCGAACCGCCGGAGTTCTTCTCCAACCAGCCCGACTTCTACACCCGGGCCGCCGAGATAGCGAAGACCACGGCGCCGTCCGCCTGGGGTCCGAACGTCAACGTCGCCTACACGTCCTTCAAGGACGCGTTCGGGGCCGCCGCCAAGAACAGGTCGGACTTCACCGCCGCCCTGCGGACCATGCAGCGGGACACGGTCGCCGACCTGAAGAAGCAGGGCTTCGAGGTCGCTGGATGAGCGGCGCGACGGCACGCCGGAGGCCGTACGGGGCGAAGGGCGCCCCCTACGGTTTCCTCCTCCCGGCGACGGTGCTGTTCCTCCTCTTCTTCGCCCTGCCCATCGGCTACGCGCTCTGGCTGAGCTTCCGCAAGATGGAGGTGTCGGGGCTGGGCCTGGGCGCCGGGGCCCGCACGGAGGTGTGGGCGGGCCTGCGCAACTACACGGACGCCCTCACCGACGGCGAGCTGCTGGCCGGGGCGCTGCGCGTGCTCGGCTACGGCTGCATCGTCGTCCCCGTGATGCTGGGGCTGGCCCTGCTGTTCGCGCTGATGCTCGACGCGGAACGGGTCCGCCTCACCCCCCTCACCCGGCTCGCGATCTTCCTGCCGTACGCCGTCCCCGGTGTCGTGGCCGCCCTGCTGTGGGGCTTCCTCTACCTGCCGGACGTCAGCCCCTTCCACTTCGTGCTCGGCGAGCTGGGGTTGCCGCAGCCTGACCTGCTGGACGGCGGGCCGCTGTATCTCGCGCTGTCGAACATCGCCGTGTGGGGCGGCACCGGCTTCAACATGATCGTCATCTACACCTCGCTGCGGGCCGTCCCGGCGGAGGTGTACGAGGCGGCGAAGCTGGACGGGGCCACCCCGCTCCAGATCGCGCTCCGGATCAAGATCCCGATGGTGGCGCCCTCGCTGGTGCTGACCTTCTTCTTCTCGATCATCGCCACGCTCCAGGTCTTCAGCGAGCCGACCACGCTCAAGCCGCTGACCAACTCGGTGTCCACCACCTGGAGTCCGCTGATGAAGGTGTACCAGGACGCCTTCGGCAACGGGGACGTCCACGCGGCGGCCGCGCAGGCGACCATCATCGCGCTGGCCACCCTGGCGCTCTCCTTCGGCTTCCTGCGCGCCGCCAACCGCCGCACCCGGCAGGAGGCAGCCCGATGAGCACTCTCGCCGTCCGCGGGACCCGGCCGGCGGCGGGCACCACGCCCGGCACCGCCGCGGGGCCGCCGCGCCGCCGGACCGCGCTGGTCCCGACGCTCACCCTGCTGCTGGGCGCGGTGTACTGCCTGCTGCCGGTGGCGTGGGTGGTGATCGCGGCCACCAAGTCGGGCCGGGAGCTGTTCTCCACCTTCACCTTCCTGCCCGGCACCGGGTTCGCCGACAACCTCGCCGACCTCAGCGCCTACCGCGACGGTGTGTACTGGCGGTGGATGGCCAACTCGGCGCTGTACGCCGGGCTGGGCGCCCTGCTGTCCACGGCCGTGTCGGCGGTGAGCGGCTACGCGCTGGCCGTCTACCGCTTCCGCGGCCGGGAGGCGCTGTTCAGCGTGCTGCTGGCGGGCGTGCTGATGCCACCGGTGATCCTCGCCGTGCCGCAGTACCTGCTGCTGGCCGGGGCCGGTCTGACGGACTCGTACCTGTCGGTGCTGCTCCCGCAGATCCTCTCCCCGTACGGCGTGTACCTCGCGCGGATCTACGCCGCGGCGGCCGTGCCCGCCGACGTGGTGGAGGCCGGGCGGATGGACGGGGCCGGCGAGTGGCGGATCTTCACCCGGATCGCGCTGCCGATGATGGTGCCGGGGCTGGTGACGGTGTTCCTGTTCCAGTTCGTGGCCGTGTGGAACAACTTCCTGCTGCCGTACATCATGCTCAGCGACGACGAGCGGTTCCCGATCACGCTCGGCCTGCACACGCTGCTGGAGCAGGGGGCCAGCACGCCCGCGCTGTACACGCTGGTGATCACCGGCGCGTTCCTCGCGGTGGTGCCGCTGGTCGCGCTGTTCCTGGTCGTCCAGCGGTTCTGGAGCCTCGACCTGCTGTCCGGAGCCGTAAAGTCATGACCATGAGCAACACGGGGGGCCGGCGCCGCGCACCGACGATCCACGACGTGGCCCGTGAGGCCGGGGTCTCGCGGGGCACCGTCTCACGGGTGCTCAACGGCGGGCACTACGTCAGCCCGGCCGCGCAGGAGGCGGTCAACGCGGCGATCCGCAGAACGGGTTACGTCGTCAACCGGCACGCCCGCTCGCTGATCACCGGCCGCTCGGACTCGGTCGGCTTCCTGCTCACCGAGCCGCAGGAGCGGTTCTTCGAGGACCCCAACTTCAACGTCCTGCTGCGCGGCTGCACCCAGGCGCTGGCCGCGCACGACATCCCGCTGCTGCTGATGCTGGCCGGGACGGACGCCGAACGGCGGCGCATCACCCGCTACATCACCGCGGGCCACGTCGACGGCGTGCTGCTGGTCTCCAGCCGCTCCGGCGACCCGGTCGCCGAGGAGCTGCGGGCGGCGGGCGTGCCGCTGGTGGCGTGCGGCAAGCCGATCGGGCTGGGTTCCAAGGTCAGCTATGTGGCGGCGGACGACCGGGACGGCGCCCGGGAGATGGTGGGCCATCTGCTGTCGCTGGGCCGGCGCCGGGTGGGCGTGGTGACCGGCCCGCCGGACACCCCGGGCGGTGTCGAGCGGCTCGCCGGGTACCGGGAGGTGCTCGCCGAGGCGGGGATCGAGGCCGACGAGCGGCTCGTCGTCTCCGGCGACTACAGCCGGGCCAGCGGCGAGGCGGGCGCGGAGCGGCTGCTGGCCCGGGCGCCCGACCTGGACGCGGTGTTCGTCGCCTCGGACCTGATGGCGCAGGGCGTGCTGACGGCCCTGCAACGGGCGGGGCGGCGGGTGCCGGAGGACGTCGCGGTCGGCGGGTTCGACGACTCCCCCGCGGCCGTGGCGGCCAGCCCGCGGCTGACGACCATCCGGCAGCCCTGGGACCGGATCAGCTCGGAGATGGTCCGGGTGCTGCTGGCGCAGATCGGCGGGGACGACCCGGCGGCGGTGATCCTGCCGACGGAACTGGTGCGGCGGGAATCGACCTGAGGTCCGGCGGAGCACCGGCGGGCTGCGGAGAACCTCCCGGCCCGCCCCGGTCCGGGAGGGGCGCCGACTTCCGGAAAGCCTAGTTGCACAGTCAACCAGTGGCGGTCGTGGTGTTACCGTGCAGATATGGCAGGCACGGCGGCCACTGCGGCCGGTGGACGGCTCGAGGAGCGGTGGCGGGAGATCCTCGCGGTGCACGCGCGCACGATGTGCGAGATAGACCGTGAGCTGCACCCCCACGGCCTGGGCGCGAGCGACTTCGAGGTGCTCGACATCCTCGCCTCGGCGCCCGGGGAGGGCGGCCACTGCCGGGTGCAGAACCTCGTCGGACGGGTGCACCTGAGCCAGAGTGCGCTGTCCCGGCTCATCGCCCGGCTGGAGCGGGACGGACTCGTTCAGCGGTCCGTGTGCGCCGAGGACCGGCGCGGGGTGTACGTGGCACTCACCGGCAAGGGCCGCGACGTGCACGCCCGGGTGCTGCCGTTGCAGCGGGCCGCGCTGGAGCGGTCGCTGGGCGACGGCTGATCCGCCGCCCGGCGCGCGCGTCGGGGGCCGGGGGCCTACGGACGTGCCAGCAGCGTGCGCACGCCCTCCGAGGTGAGGGTCAGACGGTGCTCGGAGCCGGCGTCGATCGACAGCGACAGGTCGTCGGCGGGCCACTGCGCGGCGAGGGCACCCAGCGGCACCATGCGGTAGCGGGAGACGAACGGCAGCAGGTCGGCCATCTCCAGCTCCGAGGTGAACACGGGCACCACCTGCCCGCCGCCCGACTGCTCCAGCACCGGCAGGGCCAGCGTGGCGGGGTTCGCGGCGTCCTCGTCGCTGGCGTCGTCCGGCACCGGTACGAGCACGTCGCTGCTCGCCAGCGTGTCGAGCGCCGCCGTGTTCTCGGTGTTCTCGGCGAGCGCGTCCAGCGCCCGCTGGGCGGGCGTGACGGTGTTGTCGTTCGCGGGTGTCTCCATGGCAGGTTCCCTGGTAGCGGCGGTCGTGCGGCCCGCCCCGGCATGATCGGCACGGGCGCGGTCCGTCCACGCGTACCCGGTCGCCGCCCGAGCAATCCCCTTCGGCCACCCTTCGGCCAACCAATGAAACGAAAGCGCCCGGCATGATCCGATGTGGTCGGGTTCGATCGGACGGGCGGGAGGTGAGTACCGCCGCCCCGGCGGTTACCCGGAACGCGCACGCAGGTCGGACCACGGACCGGGAGATGTGCTCATGTCCCACACCACGAGCGCCCGCGAGGTGGTGGACGCCATCAAGGACGTCGACTTCCCCGCGGGCAAGGACGAACTGATCCAGGCGGCACGCAAGGCCGGCGCCTCGCAGGAGGCGGTCAAGGCACTGCGCGGCATTCCGCCGGAGAACTACGCCAACCGCGACGAGGTGGCCCGGTCGGTGCGCGTGGACCCCGACTCCGACCTCGGCACCTCCCCCGCGCAACGCGCCGAGCAGGCCCGGGCCGGCGGCCGGCCGGGCCAGTCCCAGCACCTGCGCGAGGTGCCCGAGCCGCCGGTCCAGGAGGAACTGCACCGAGACCGCTGACGCCCCGCCCCCGGGCCGCGCCGGCTCCGCCGCGCGGCCCGGGGCCGGCCCACCGCCGTACGCGCCGTCGTGGCACACCGTGCCGCAGCGTGACGCGGCACGGCGTCGCAATCTTCCGCAACCTTCCGGGCAATCCGTATGTCTCACCCAATACCTGAACATGCGCACCCTGGGGGGACACAATGCGACGAAGCAGATCAGCATGGGTGACGGCCGCTCTCGCGAGCGCCGCGCTCGTCCCGGCCACGGTCGCGGCCGGCGCCGCCCCGCTCGCCACGGCGCCCGCCGCGGCCCGCACCACGGCCTGCCCCACCGGCTGGGGCAGCCTCCCCGAGACCCGGACCACGGGCACGGCGATCCCGGTCACGAACGTGCGCACAGGACGCCACGCCTGCTTCGACCGGCTGGTCGTCGACGTCCCCGGCGCGAAGGCCGGCCGGCTCGGCCACACCGTCGGGTACGTCGACCGGCTCCACCAGCCCGGCTCCGGCCGCCCCCTCCCCGTCGCCGGCGGCGCCGTGCTGGAGATCCGGGTGACGGCGCCCGCCTACCGGCCGGAGACCGGCACACCCACGTATCCCGGCCGGGTGGGCCGCCCGCTCCCGGGCGTCGACCTCGACGGCCACCGCACCTTCCGGGACGCCCGGTTCGGGGGCAGCTTCGAGGGCGAGACCCAGTTCGGGCTCGGCGTGCGCGCCCGACTGCCGTTCCGCGTGCTGACGCTGGACGGGCGCCTCGTCGTGGACGTCGCCCACAACTGGACCGGCGCCCGCTGACCGGCTCGCCGACAGGCCCCGCCGAACAGCCCACCGACAGGCCCACCGGCAGGCGTCCACCGGCGGAACCGGCCGGGCTCCACGAGCCCGGCCGGTTCCGTGCGACCCCCGTTGATCGATCACCCCGGCGGTGTGGTTAACATATGAGCGCCGCCTAGCTCGAAAGATGCGAACTGTGACTGTCAACGACGACTCGTTCACCAACTGGAAGAACCGCGAGGAGATCGCGGAGTCGATGATCCCGATGATCGGGAAGCTGCACCGGGAGCGGGACGTCACGGTCCTGCTGCACAGCCGTTCCTTGGTGAACAAGTCGGTGGTCAGCATCCTGAAGACCCACCGGTTCGCCCGGCAGATCGCCGGCGCGGAGCTGTCGGTCACCGAGACGCTGCCCTTCCTCCAGGCCCTGACCACCCTCGACCTGGGCCCGTCCCAGATCGACATCGGCATGCTCGCCGCGACGTACAAGGACGACGACCGGGGCCTGTCGATCGCGGAGTTCACCGCCGAGGCCGTGGCCGGTGCCACGGGCGCCGACAAGATCGACCGCCGTGAGCCGCGCGACGTCGTGCTCTACGGCTTCGGCCGCATCGGCCGTCTCGTCGCCCGCCTGCTCATCGAGAAGACCGGCTCGGGCAACGGCCTGCGGCTGCGCGCGATCGTCGTGCGCGGCGGTGCGGGACGGGCCGGGGAGGATCTCGTCAAGCGCGCCTCGCTGCTGCGCCGTGACTCCATCCACGGCCAGTTCCAGGGGACGATCACGGTCGACGAGGCGAACAGCGCGATCGTCGCCAACGGCAACGCCATCAAGGTGATCTACGCCGACGACCCGACGCAGGTCGACTACACGGCGCACGGCATCAAGAACGCCATCCTCATCGACAACACCGGCAAGTGGCGCGACCGCGAGGGCCTGTCCAAGCACCTGCGCCCCGGCATCGACAAGGTCGTGCTGACCGCGCCGGGCAAGGGCGACGTCCCCAACATCGTGCACGGCGTCAACCACGACACGATCAAGCCCGACGAGCAGATCCTGTCCTGCGCCTCCTGCACCACCAACGCGATCGTGCCGCCGCTGAAGGCGATGGACGACGAGTTCGGCGTGCTGCGCGGGCACGTGGAGACCGTCCACTCCTTCACCAACGACCAGAACCTGCTGGACAACTACCACAAGGCCGACCGTCGCGGCCGTTCGGCGCCGCTGAACATGGTCATCACCGAGACCGGTGCGGCCTCCGCCGTCACCAAGGCCCTTCCGGACCTCAAGGCGAGGATCACCGGCAGCTCGATCCGCGTCCCCGTGCCGGACGTCTCGATCGCGATCCTCAACCTCCAGCTCGCCCGCGAGACCAGCCGCGAGGAGGTCCTCGACCACCTCCGCGAGGTGTCGCTGACCTCGCCGCTGAAGCGTCAGATCGACTTCATCGCCGCCCCCGACGCGGTCTCCAGCGACTTCATCGGCTCGCGCCACGCCTCGATCGTCGACGCCGGCGCGACCAAGGTCGAGGGCGACAACGCGATCCTCTACCTCTGGTACGACAACGAGTTCGGCTACTCCTGCCAGGTCGTCCGCGTCGTCCAGCACGTCTCGGGCGTGGAGTACCCGACGTACCCGGCGCCGGCGGTCTGACAACCGCCGCACGACGGAAGCCCGTGCGGCACGGCGGTCAGGTCCGTGCCGCACGGGCGTTCAGCGGGCCGGGCCGCCGGCCCCGGTGATCCGGGCCACGGCCTCGGCGGCCAGGGCCCACCCGTGCGGCTCGCGGGTCAGGGCCCGGTGCAGGGTCAGCCCCTCGATCAGGGCGTCGAGCTGCCGGGCCGTGTCCGGGTCGAAGTGCTTCTCCAGGTGGACCCGGCTGCGCCGCATCCACTCCTGGGTGAGTTCCCGGTACGCGGGCCGGCGGGCCGGCGGGCCGCGAGGATGTACAGCTCCTGGGTGAGCGCCAGGTCCCGCCGCTCCCCGTCGGAGAGGGCGTGCACCAGGTCGGTGACCGCCTCCCGCGCCTCCTCGGGACCGGCCGGGCCGGCCAGGTGCGCGTCGAAGACGGCGACGATGTGGTCGGTGAACCGGGCGAACGCCTCGCGCAGCAGGTCGTCGATGCCGTCGAAGTGATAGGTCATCGACCCGAGCGGGACGGCGGCGCGTGAGGCGGTCTTCCGATGGGAGACGCCCGCGACGCCCTCCTCGGCGATCAGCTCCAGCGTGGCCGCGAGGATGCGCTGCGGCGCCGCGGGTCGGTGTGTCCGGTGGCCACGGGGGCGGGCTCACAGCTCCCGGACCACACGGGCCGGACTGCCCACGGCGACGACGCGCGCGGGCACGTCCCCGGTGACCACCGCGCCGGCGCCGATCACCGAGTCGAGCCCCGATGGTGACGCCGGGCAGCACGATGGCGCCGCCGCCGAGCCACACGTTGTTCCCGATGGTGACCGGCCGGGCCGCCTCCAGCTTGTCGCGCCGGGGCCCCGGCTCCAGGGACGCCGAGGCCGCCCGCCCGGTCCCGGGTCGTCGGCGATGTAGAGGTCACCGGCCGTCATGCGCTCCCAGTTCGAGCGCGGGTCCTGTGCGAAGTGGTCCGTCGTCGCCGTGCGTACGACACTCAGCGCCTGTCCGGGGGGCCGCCCCGGCGCGTCCGGCCCTCTCCGGCGCCGCGGGGTCAGGCGCGCAGCCACACCGCCGTGTCGCGCGGCAGACGGCCGTCGCCGTCGAGCGGGCCGCTGGTGAGCAGCACCCGCTCGTGCGGCGGCAGGGCGACGGACGGCTCGGCGAGGTTGACCACGCACAGCAGCCCGTGCCCTCTGCCGAAGGCCAGGACGCCCTCCTCGGCGGGCAGCCAGGTCAGCGGGCCGTCGCCGAAGCCCTCGCCCGCCCGGCGCAGCGACAGAGCCTCCCGGTACAGCGAGAGCATCGAGTCGGGGTCCGTGCGCTGCCGGTCCACGGCGTAGCGGGACCAGTCCGCCGGCTGGGGCAGCCACGGCTCGGTCCTCGACCCGAAGCCGCACCACGGCTCGTCGGCCGCCCAGGGCATCGGCACCCGGCAGCCGTCTCGTCCGGGGTCGGTGCCGCCGGAGCGGAAGTGCATCGGGTCCTGGATGCGGTCCAGGGGGATGTCGGCCTCGGGGAGCCCGAGTTCCTCGCCCTGGTAGAGGTAGACGGAGCCGGGCAGGGCGAGGGTCAGCAGGGCGGCGGCGCGGGCGCGGCGCGTTCCGAGGGCGAGGTCGGTCGGGGTGCCGAAGGCCTTGGCCGCGAAGTCGAAGCCGGTCTCCTCGCGTCCGTACCGGGTGACGGTGCGGGTGACGTCGTGGTTGCTGAGCACCCAGGTCGCGGGTGCGCCGACGGGGGCGTGCTCGGCGAGCGTGGCGTCGATGGTGCGGCGCAGCCGCTCCGGGTCCCAGGGGCAGGTGAGGTAGTTGAAGTTGAAGGCGGTGTGCAGTTCGTCGGGGCGCAGGTACCGGGCGAAGCGTTCGGCGTCGGGCAGCCAGACCTCGCCGACGAACATGCCGCCGTACTCGTCGGCTATGGCGCGCCAGGAGCGGTAGATGTCGTGCAGTTCGTCCTGGTCGATGTACGGGTGGGGATCGACGCCCTCCCGGAAGTCGGCGAGGGCGGGGTCCTTGACGAGCAGGGCGGCGGAGTCGATGCGCACGCCCGCCACGCCGCGGTCGAACCAGAAGCGCAGGATGTCCTCGTGCTCCCGGCGGACGTCGGGGTGGGCCCAGTTGAGGTCGGGCTGTTCGGGGGCGAACAGGTGCAGGTACCACTCGCCGTCGGGGAGGCGGGTCCAGGTGCTCCCCGCGAACTGCGACGGCCAGTCGTTGGGCGGGAGTTCGCCGCCCGGCCCGCGGCCGGGCCGGAAGTGGAAGCGCTCCCGCTCGGGGCTGCCGGGTCCGGCGGCGAGGGCGGCGCGGAACCAGGCGTGCTGGTCGGAGACGTGGTTGGGGACGATGTCGACGATGACCCGGATGCCCAGCTCCGCCGCGTCGGCGATCAGCTTCTCGGCCTCGTCGAGGGTGCCGAAGGCCGGGTCGATGGCGCGGTAGTCGGCGACGTCGTAGCCGCCGTCGACCAGCGGGGAGGCGTACCAGGGGGTGAACCAGACGGCGTCGACACCGAGGGTGGCGAGGTGGGGCAGCCTCGACCGGACGCCCGCGAGGTCCCCGGTGCCGTCGCCGTCGCCGTCGGCGAAGCTGCGTGGGTACACCTGGTAGATGACGGCGTCGCGCCACCAGTCGTCGGTGCGGGGCGGGAGAGGGGCTGCCACGTTGCGGTTCCTTTCGGGCAGGGTGGATCTTCGCCGCCGGCCAGGAGGCGGGGCGTCGGACGGGCCGGCGGCGAAGGCGTGGACACGGCGCCAGGGGCGGGGGTTCGGGGCGTCAGCCCTTGAGCCCGCCGGCGGTGAGGCCGCTCATGATGTTGCGCTGGAAGATCAGGAAGATCAGCAGGGTGGGCAGCGACGCGATCGTGAGCGCGGCGATCAGCACGTTCACGGGGACGCCGTTGGAGAGCGAGTAGATGCCGACGTTGAGGGTCTGAAGGGCCGGGTCGGGGAGGGTGAGCATCGGCCAGAGGAAGTCCTTCCAGACCCCGACGACGGCGAAGATGGAGACGACGCCGAGGATGGGCCGGGAGATCGGCAGCACCACCGACCACAGGGTGCGCATCGGGCTCGCACCGTCCATGGCGGCGGCGTCCAGCAGTTCCTTGGGGATCGAGTCGAAGAACCGCTTGAGCAGGAAGATGTTGAAGGCGTTCGTCACCGACGGCAGCCAGATCGCCCAGGGGGTGTTGAGCAGGTTGCGCTCGACGACGGGCACGTCGAGCACGGTGAGGTACTGCGGTACGACGAGGACGGTCGCGGGGATCATCAGCGTCGCCAGCATCATGCCGAGGACGGCCTTGCCGAAGACGGGGCGGAGCTTGGAGAGCGAGTAGGCCGCGGCGACGTCCAGGACGAGCTGGAAGGCCAGGGCGCCGAAGGCGTAGTACAGGGTGTTGAACAGCAGCCTGGCCAGGTCCATGACCTCCCAGGCCCGGCTGTGGTTGCCGGCCTCGAAGGAGCCGGGGACCAGGGTCGGCGGGGTCCGGATCACCTCCTGGGCGTCCTTGAAGCCGCTGGAGACCAGCCAGTACAGGGGGCCGAGGAACACGAGGGTGAAGCCGCCGACGACGACGGCGAACGTCAGCCAGTACAGGGCCCTGCCCCGGGGCCGGGCGAGTTGGGCCGGCGAAATGAGCGTGCGTGCGGACATGCTGGGTCTCCCGGGTCCTACTCGTTCTCGGCGCGGCTGAGCCTGACGTACGCCGCCGAGAACCCGGCGAGGAGTACGAGCAGGAGCAGGCCGAGGGCCGCCGCGGCGCCGTAGTCGTTGAAGTTGAAGGCGTACTGGTAGATGAGGTACACGACCGTCGTGGTCGATCCCTCGGGGCCGGCGCCGCCGGTGAGCAGGAAGGGTTCGACGAAGACCTGCATGGTGGCGATGATCTGCATGAGCAGCATCAGGGACAGGACGAGCCGCGTCTGCGGGATCGTGACGTGCCAGATCTTCCGGAGCACCCCCGCGCCGTCCAGTTCGGCGGCCTCGTACAGTTCGCCGGGGATGCCCTGGAGCGCCGCGAGGTAGATCAGGGCGGCGCCGCCCATGTTCATCCAGGTCGAGGCGATGACGACGGAGAGCATCGAGATGTCGGGGTCCTGGAGCCACTGCTGCTCCGGGGCGCCGAAGAACCCGAGCATCTCGTTGAGCAGCCCGTACCCCGGGTCGTAGAGGTACTTGAACAGCAGCACCGAGGCGACCGGGGGCAGCATGACGGGCAGGTAGACCAGCAGGCGCAGGTAGCCCTTGCCGTGCCGGAACTCGTTGATCACCACGGCGACCACGAACGGCACCGCGAAGCCGAGGAGCAGTGCGAGGACCGTGAACAGCAGGGTGTTGCGCCAGGCCTGCCAGAACGCCGGGTCGTTGAAGACCGTGGCGAAGTTGTCCAGCCCCACCCAGGAGACCTCGCCGCCGTCCGTCTTCTGGAAGGCCAGGAAGAACTCGCGGATCATCGGGTACCACGAGAACAGCGCGAAGCAGATCACCGCGCCGATGAGGAATCCGTGGGCGGTGAGGTTGCGCCGCAGGCTGCGGCCGAGGCGTCCGCCGGGGGGCCCGGGGTCCGCTGCGGGCGGCGGGGTGCGGCGGTGACTGGCCGCCTTTCTCGGGGTGACGCTGGGGGCCGACATCGTCGCTCCTTGCTGCTGGTCTGCCGGGGTGCTGTCGCGGACGCCGCGGATGACCGGGGGCCGTGCCGCCCGGGGGGCGGCGCCCGGCGGGGTCAGGAGGAAGTCCCGCCCCGCCGGGGTCCGGTCACTGGTGGGCGAGGACCCGGTTCACCTGGTCCTCGGCCGTGTCCAGCAGCTTGTCGATGTCGGCGTCCTCGTTGGTGAGGATGCCGGACATGACGTTGTCCAGGACCTTGTAGATCTCCTGCGCCTTCGGCGGTTCGGCCTTGCCCGGGACGGGGTCGTCCATGAACGCCTTGAAGTTGGCGACCGGCATCGTGGCGTGCTCCACGCGCGCGGCGTCGTCCTTCTTCTTCGACTCGCCCTGCCAGAAGTTGGGCTGCGGGATGCCGACCGGCAGGCCGTCGGCCTTGGTGCGCGCCCAGTCGAACTGCCCCTCGCCGACCGTGAGGTTCTTGAAGTTCAGCCAGGCGATCGCGGCCTTGATCTTGTCGCCGGAGATCCCCTTCTTGATCATGTAGCTGTTGCCGCCGGCGAGGGTGTTCCGGCCCCCGGGGATCGGCCCCATGCCGAAGTCGCGGTACTCGGCACCGAGTTGCTGGACCATGTAGGCGATGTCGTCGGGCGCCGCGAGGAACATGCCGAGCTTGTCGGTGGCCATCTGCTTCTGGAGGTCGCCCCACTTCAGCAGCTGGGTCTTGCCCATGCTGTCGTCCTGCCAGCGCATGGCGTGCAGGTTCTCGGCGATCTGCCGGCCCTGCTCGGTGTTGAACGCGGCCTTCCTGCCGCTGTCGTCGACGATGTCGCCGCCGATGCTGTACATCTGCGCGGTGAAGTGCCAGCCGCCGGTGTTGCCCGCGCTGTACTCGCCGAAGCCGGCGATGCCGTCGCCGAGGGCGGCGATCTTCTTGGCCGCGGCGCGGACCTCCTCCCAGGTGCGCGGCGGTGTGTCGGGATCGAGGCCGGCCCGCTCGAAGAGCTTGCGGTTGATCAGCAGGCCCATGGTGTAGTTGCTGGTGGGCAGGCCGTAGAGCTTGCCGTCCTGCTCGAGCGTGCCGAGGACGTCCGGGTCGATGTCGTCCAGCAGCGGCACCGTCTTGTCGTTGACGTACGCGCTGATGTCCTCGGCGCCGTCGTGCGTGAGCACCTGCGGCAGGTCGGTGAAGTAGGTGTAGAACACGTCCGGCTGGGACTTGGCCTTCAGCATGGCGGTGAACCGCGGGGGCTCCAGGCACTGTCCGGGGGTGGAGCGGCCCTCGACGGTGACGTTGGGGTAGGTCTTGTTGAACTCCTCGACGTCCTCCTTCCACTGCTTCAGCTCGGCCGCCTTCGCCGCCGGGGGCATGCAGTCGATGGTGATGGTGACCTTCGTCTTCGGGTCCAGCGGGGCCGCGGGGTCCGAGGACCCGCCGCCGGAGGATCCGGAGTCGCCGCTGCTGCTGCTCGTGCCGCAGGCGGCCAGCGCGGTGAGCGTGAGCGCGGAGACGAGGGTCATGGTGCCCGCACTGCGGACACGGCGGAACCGAGCACTTCTCATGGGTGACCCCTTCGGGCATGAACGTGGAAGGCGCCCCACCGCCGATGCGTTGTGGGGCGCCGCTCACTCAACCACCACGGACAAGTGGACGCAATATCTCGCGCTGATTTCGTAAATGATTGACAGTCATGCGGGAATCGCCGCGCGCAAACCGACGGCCTGGGCCGTGGAGGCGCGGACCACCAGCTCGGGCTCGAACAGCAGCTCGCGGTGCGGCACGTCCGCGCCCTGGATCTGGGACGCCAGCAGCTCGACCGCCGCGCGCCCCATCGCCTCGATCGGCTGACGCACCGTGGTCAGCGGGGGCTCGGTGCAGGTCATGAACGCGGAGTCGTCGTAGCCGACCACGGACACGTCGTCCGGCACCCGCAGACCGCGCCGGCGCGCGGCCCGCACCGCCCCCAGGGCCAGGGGGTCGCTGGCGCAGACGATCCCCGTCACCCCGCGCTCCAGCAGGCGCGAGGCCGCCGCCTGCCCGCCCTCCAGGGAGAACATCGACCGTTCCACGAAGGCGTCGTCCAGCCGGCCGCCGGCGGCCCGCGCGGCGGCCCGGAGCCTGCGCCCGGAGGGGATGTGGTCCGCGGGGCCGAGCACGAGCCCGATCCGCTCGTGCCCCAGCGACACCAGATGGCGCCAGGACTGCTCCGTCGCCACGGCGTCGTCGCAGGCCACACAGGGGAAGTCGAGCCCCTCGATGGCCGCGTTCACCAGCACCACCGGGATACGCCGCTCGGCGAGCAGCCGGTAGTGCGCGTGCGGCGCGTCGGCCTGCGCGAAGAGCCCTCCCGCGAAGACGACGCCGGAGACCTGCTGCTGGAGGAGCAGTTCGACGTAGTCCGCCTCCGAGACGCCGCCCTTGGTCTGGGTGCACAGCACCGGGGTCAGCCCCTGCTGCGCGAGCGCGCTGCCGATCACCTCGGCGAACGCCGGGAAGATCGGGTTCTGCAACTCGGGCAGGACCAGGCCCACCAGCCGGGCCCGCTCCCCGCGCAGTTGCGTCGGACGCTCGTAGCCCAGCACGTCCAGCGCCGTGAGCACCGACTGCCGGGTCGACTCCGAGACCCCGGGCTTGCCGTTGAGGACCCGGCTGACCGTGGCCTCGCTGACCCCAACCTTCTTCGCCACCTGAGCAAGTCGTCGCGTCATACGCGCAAGCGTAGCGCAAGCCCCGCAAGGACTTGCGCTACGCGTTTCAGCCGAGATTGCCTGCTGGGTCTGCTGCCGGCCTCCTAGGGGTTTCGGATGATCGTGAAGGTGGAGGTGGTGTTGCGGATGTCCACGGCGTTGTCGCTCAGCCGCAGGTTGTGGAAGACGACCTCACCGACGGGCGGCCCCTCCCCCGGTTCCGGCATCTCGTTCGCCCACAGGCCGAAGCCCGATTTGGCGTCGAAGGCGTCGCCGCTCTTGCGCGCCCCCGTGACGGTCACGTCCGTGAAGACGGTGTCCTTGATGGGGTACTGCGGCTGTCCTCCCACGTAGTCCGTCTGGAACATGATCCCGCTGTAGGTGGGGTCGACGATGTCGACGTTGTTCACGCGGATGCCCTGGAAGACCTTCGAGGCGGAGAACACCCAGATCCCGGGGAAGGTCTGGCCTCCCCAGAAGTGCCCGCCGGCCCGCACGATCGAGATGTTCTCGAACGTGGTCGGGTCGGGGCCGAACCCGTTCATCGGATAGCCGAAGTCCAGGGACGAGATGGTGATGCCCGAGTAGACGAGGGTGTCGGCGATACGGATGTTGCGGAAGGTGTTGTTGTAGCCGCCGTACACGGCGACCCCGGCCGCCCGCCAGGTGAGCGTGGACGTCAGGTTCTCGTACAGGTTGTTCTTCATGTCCGCGCCGCCGGCGTCGATCGCCGAGAAGAGGGCGAAGCTGTCGTCGCCGGTGGCCCGGGCGTCGTTGTTGACGACGCGGTTGTCCGTCGAGCCGTTGGTCATGTTGACGGCGTCGGCGAACGTGTTGCGGATCCGGGAGTTCTTGACGGTGACCCGGTCGGTGTTGGCGCCCCAGTACAGGCACACCATGTGCTCGCTCCAGATGTTGTCGATCACGATGTCCGACACGTTCTGGAAGTCGAACACCTTGCCCGGGCCGTCGATGCGCGTGGTGTAGTTGCCGAAGTAGGCGAAGTCCGCGAACACCGAGCCCTTGGCGGAGGCGTCGGCCCGGAAGCCGACGTCGGTGTTCTCCTGCTCCCGGGGGGCGTGGAACCTGGTGAACCACGGCCCGGCCCCGACCACCTTCACCGCCTTGCCGTACACCTGGAACTTGCCCGTCGTGCGGTAGTCGCCCGGCGGCAGGTACACGCCGGCCAGCGTGCCCGTGCCGTCCATCCGGACCCGGTCCAGGGCGTTCTGCACGTCCTGGTGGCCGAAGCCGGCCGGTACGACGTAGGCGGCCGGGTCGGGGTTGGCCACCGGCGCGGCCTGTTCGAGGTCCACGAAGTCGATCGCGTAGGTGGAGGTGTTGGCCGCGTCCTTCTGGAGCCGGATCTTCGACCCCGCCGGGACGGTCTCGCCGAGCATGAGGTGCGCCTCGTCGTAGATGTGCCGCGGCGGGCCCGCCCCGGGCGAGTTGCCGGGTGCGGCCTCGGCCCCGTACAGCCAGGCGTACCGGGACGTCAGCGGCATCGCCTTCTTCAGCACGCCGTCGACGTAGACGTCGAGCGTGGCGTCGATGCCCCCGCCGCCGGGCGCATCCGGGATCGAGAAGCGGGTGACGAGGGTGTTGGTGCTCGCCTTGGCCGTGAACTCGACGTACTCGCCGGTGGCGTCCAGAAGGACGGCCTGGCGGCCGGACGCCTCGCCCGCGATGTCGCCGACGGTCCGGTTGGGCCCGACCACCTCGGCGCCGCCGCCGGCCACGGCGTCCTCCGCCTCGTAGGTGTCGTAGGGCATGTCGGCGCCGCGCCCGACGTACAGGGGCCGCGTGGAGGTGTTGTTCTCGCGCTTGGCCGGGACCTCCTCGGTGTCCGGGGCGACGGCGACCTTCAGGGTGTAGGAGCCGTCGGCGGCCTTCCACGTCCCGAGGGTCACGGCGGGTGCGGTGTCGCCGGCGCCGATGACACCGCTGTGGGTGCCGGTCAGGGTCTTGACGGTGGAGCCGCCGGAGTCGGTCACGGTGAGGGTGATGGCGTGGTCGCCTCCCGCGGTGGCGACGGTCCCCTGGTTCTTCAGGGCCACCTCGAACGTCACGTCGTCGCCCGCGGCCGGGGAGGACGGCGAGGTGGTGACCGAGGCGGCGACCAGGTCCGCGCTCTCCACCGGCCTGACCACGAGGGCGTCCGGGCTGACGTGGGTGTTGTTCGTCTCGTTCTCCTCGACGACCTGCTCCTCCTCGTCGGCCACGGCGCTCAGCTCGTACGATCCCGCCTCGCGGGTCCCGAGGGACGCGGTGACCGTGGTCTGCTGCCCCGCGCCGAGGGCTTCGACCCGGGCGGTGGCGACGGTCGTGCCGCCGAGCCGCACCGCGACCTCGCTCTGCGGCGCGCCGGCCGTGCCGCCGTTGCGGACCGTGGCGGCGACGGAGATCTCGTCCGACTCCACGGGCGAGGCCGGCGAGGCCACGAGCTCGGTGACCTCGAGGTCCGGGTTGGGTGCGGGCACCCCCATCACCTGGAAGTCCGCGATCTGACCGGCCGTCGCCCCGCTGTTGGCGGTGAACCGCAGCCGGACGTCGGCGACCCGCTTCCCGACGGGAACGGTGACGCTGTTGCGGTCCCGCGCCGGATCGAAGACGTACTCCTCCGCGCCGACCAGGGAGGTGAAGCCGGAGGCGTCCTGCTCGCGTCCGAGGACCTCGATGGTCTGGGTGCGCCTGCCCCAGCCCGGGTCGAGGCGCAGTACCAGCCGGTCGACGTCGGCGTTGGCCCCGAGCCGGACCGTGAGCGTGTTCGGGTAGGAGCCGGCGGCGCCCTCCCAGTAGGTCCCGGTGTCGTTGTCGTTGGCGTTCTCCGCGACGTACGTGTGGATCACCGAGGAGGCGGAGATCGGCTTGCCGACGGCCAGGTCGGAGGCCTGGCCGCTGCCGTTGCGGGTCACGCTGTTGCTGTTCGGCGACTGGTTGCCCGCGGCGTCCCGGGCCCGCACGTGGTAGGTGACGGTCGCCGAGGCGGGCTGGGTGTCGGTCCAGGTGGTCACGTCGCCCGCGACGGAGGCGCGCTTGGCGTTGTTGGCGTAGATGTCGTAGCCGGTGACGCCCTTGTCGTCCACGGACGCGCCCCAGGTGAGTGCGATCCGTCCGGTCTCGGGCTCGGTGAGGGTCAGATGGGCCGGGGCGGTGGGCGCCTCGGTGTCGCCGTCGTCCCCGGGGCGGGTGACGGTGTTGCTGTCCGGGGACTGGTTGCCCGCCGCGTCCCTGGCGCGCACGGTGTAGCTGACGCGGGTGCCGGGCGGCCGGGTGTCGGTGTAGGCGGTGACGTCTCCCGCGACGGAGGTGAGCAGGTCGCCGTCGGCGTACACGTCGTAGCCGGTGACGCCGGTGTCGTCCGCGGCCGGGTCCCAGGTCAGCCGGATCTTTCCGGTCTCGGGCTCGGTCAGGGCCAGGTTCTTCGGGGCGGTGGGCGCCTCGGTGTCGCCGGTGGCGGGCCCGTACACCTCCAGTTCGGATATCTGTGCGGCCGGCTGGACGCTGTTGGCGGTGACGAGGACGCGCACGTAGCGCGTGGTGAGCGCGTCGAAGGTGAGGTCCGCCGCGTTGCCGGTGCGGGCGTCGAAGGTGTACTGCCTGCTCGCGGTCAGGTCGGTGAAGTCCGAGCCGTCGGTGCTGCCCTGGAGCTTCAGCGTCTGCGTGCGCGCGGGCCACCCGGCGGGGAGCCCGATCACGACGCGGTCGATCCGCCGCGTTGAGCCGAGGTCGGTCTGGAGCCACTGCGGCAGGGCGTGGTTGCGGCTCTCCCAGTAGGTGGCCCGGTTGCCGTCGCCGGCGCCCGCCGCCGTGTAGACCTCCGTGTGGCTGCTCGCGGTGAACGCCCGTCCGCGGGCGAGGTTCTCCGACGACTCCCCCGCCGCGTGGACCTGGAGTTCCGACAGCTGGGCGGCCTGCCAGCCGGTGTTGGCGGTGATCGCCACGCGGACGTACCGGGTCTGCGCGGCCGGGAAGCCCACCCGGACGGTGTTGCCGGAGCCCGGGTCGAAGGCGTACGAGGCCGGTGCCTTGAGGGTGGTGAAGCCGGTGCCGTCGGCGCTGCCCTGCACGGACAGCGTCTGGCTGCGCTTCTCCCAGCCGGCCGGCAGTTTCAGCACGACCTCGTCCACCCGGTTGGTGGTGCCGAGGTCGGTCTGCACCCACTGGGGCAGGTCGCTGCCGGCGCTCTGCCAGTAGGTGGACTGGTTGCCGTCGGTGATGTTCGCCGCGGGGTACTCACCGTGGGAGCTGCTCGCCGCCGCGGGGGCTCCCGCGGCGAGGTCGGGTCCCCCGGCCGCCGAGGCGGGGTCGGCCAGCAGGCCGCCGAGGGCCAGCAGGCCGGTGGCCAGCACGGCGCACAGGGTCCGTGACGGTCGTCCTCGGGGTGTCGACGGGCGCCGGCGGGCCGTCGGTGGGCGGGTGCCGGTCGTCGGTGGGTGTGTGCGGGTTGTCATGCGTCCCCGATCTCGGCCCCGCCGCGGAGGGCGGGGCCCGTCAGTGGGAGGGGTGGACGCGGGGGGGGGGGGGGGGGGGGGGGAAGAGAGGGGGGGGGGGGGGGGGGCCGGGAGAACCCGTCGGGGGGGTGTGTTTTCTTCTTGACTCGAGAGACAAGCCGGGGAGA
>NZ_JBVIGC010000015.1:0-54310 GCF_055571015.1 Streptomyces sp. NPDC031049 | reverse complement strand
CCCGAGGTGGGGGGGGGGGTTTTTTCCCCCACCCGGGGGGGGGGACACCAGGAATGGGGGTCTCCCGTGGGGGGGGGGGGTGGCCTTGCCCCCCCGCCCGACCCCGCCCCACCGGTGGGGGTGTCCGGAGCGCCGGCGCACCCTGCCGCGGTGGTGCTCAGTTCGCGGAACCGTTGAAGACGAACTGGGAGCCGGGTTCCTTCACGACGTCGCCCTCGGCCGAGCCGGTGATGGTGACGTCCGTGAGGGTCGCGCTGCCGCGGGCCCCGCCCATCGCGAGGATCCCGGAGCCGTTGTTGGACTTGTCGATGGTCACGTTCTGGATCTGCACACCGGGCGTGGCCCCGCCGCCCGTCTTGAACTGGATGCCGTCGTAGGTCGAGTCGTGGATGTCCGTGTCGCGGATGGTGACGCCGGGGATGTCGGGGCCCTGGGCGAACAGGGTGATGGCGCCGAACTCCTGTGCCTCGCCCCAGAACGCTCCGCCCGTGCGGTACAGCCCGTTGTTGGCGATCAGTGTCCTTCCGGAGAAGGGCAGCGGGTCGTGGTCGGTGGCGAGCATGATCCCCGGGTAGTTCATCGTGTCGGAGATCAGGTTGTTCTCGATCGTGTTGCCGTATCCGCCGTAGACGGCCACGCCGTTGGCCCGCCAGGGCAGCTGGATGGTGTTGTTGCGGAAGTGGTTGTCGTGGCCGATGTCGACCGAGGTGTCCTTCACGTACTTGCTGGCCCACACCGCGAGCGAGTCGTCGCCGGTGTTGCGGAAGGACGAGTTGTAGACGGTCGAGTTCCGGGTGCCGTTGGCGAAGTTGACGCCGTCGGCGTAGGTGTTGCGGATGCGTACGCCGGTGAACTCGACGCCGTCGCCGGGTCCCCACAGCTCGGGGATGTTGGAGTAGTCGCGGCCGACCCAGGCACCGACGTTGGCGTGCTCGATCCACACATTGCTGATCTTGGTGTCCTTGCCGAAGCGGCCGTTGAGCGCGACGCCGCCCTCGTGGCCGCCGTCGCCGCCGCGGATGGTGCCGGACCCGAAGACGGCGATGTCGGAGATCTTGGTGTTGTGGTCGATGTCGAAGCCGAAGTTGCCCTCGTGGGGGTGGTTGATGCCGCCGGCCTCGTGCGGCGGGGTCAGCGAGTACAGCTGGGAGTGCCACATGCCGGCGCCGCGGACGGTGACGTCGCGGATGCCGACCTGGTTGTACTGGCCCCGGTTCTGCGGGTCGTCGGTGAGGATCTTCTTCTCCTGGCGCCACTGGCCCGCCGGGATCCAGACGCAGGGGATCTCGCCCTTCTGGTCCGCGGTGACGGCGCGCTGGATGGCGTCCGCGTCGTCGATCCCGTCGTTGGGGACGGCACCGTAGGCGGTGATGGACTCGCACTCGGCCGGCTTGGCGGCCGGCGGTGCGACCTGCTCCAAGTCGATCAGGTCGATGATGTAGAAGGCGGCGTCGTCCCCCGCGTCGCGCTGGAGGCGGAAGTCGGTGCCGGCCGGGTAGGTCTCGGTGAGCAGCGCGTGGGACTCGTCGAACAGCCGCCGGGCGTCACCGCCGGGCCGGTTGGTCAGGCCCTCGGGGTCGTCGGTGGTGCCGTAGAGCCAGCTGTGCTTGGACGACAGCGTCAGCTTGCGCACGAACTCGCCGTCGGCGTACAGGCTGATGGTCTTCTCCTGGCCGCCGCCGCCCGGGGCGTCCGCGATGGAGTTGCGGACGACGATCGAGTTGGTGGGCGTGGTGGAGGTGAACTCGACGTACTCGCCGGTGGAGTCCAGGCGCACCGACTCGCGGCCGGAGGACTCGGTGGCGAAGTTGGTGTGTCCGAAGGTCCGCTTCGGGTCGGCCTTCAGCAGGGTGCCGTCGTACCGGCCGTCCTCCGCCTCGTACTCGACGTAGGGCACGGCCGCGCCGCGGCCGACGACGAGGGAGCGGGCGAAGGTGTTGTTGTCCTCGTCGGTCTCCTCGACCACGTCGGTGGCGTCCGCCGTGGCGGTCAGCGTGGCCCCGCCGCTGGTGGCGGTCCAGCTGCCGGTGACGGCGACGGTGGTCGTGCCGCCGGCGGGGATGCCGTCGGCGGTGCCGTCCAGGGTCGTGCCGTCGACGGTGAGGCGGGTGACGGACCCGGCGGGCGCCGGGCTGGTGCCGCGGTTGCGCACCTTGACGGAGAAGCCGACCTCGGCGCCGACGGCCGGAGCGGCCGGGTCGGTGGTGATGCCGGTGACTTCGAGGTCGGGTCCGGGGGCGCGGCCGACGTCCAGCGGGGAGGCGGCGTTGCGGCTGTTGTTGGTGTCGTCCAGCTCGGTGACGGTGCCCTCGGGGTCGACGGCGGCGGAGACGGTGTAGCTGCCCGCGGGGCGCTTGCCGACGTTCACCGAGGCCTTCGCCGTCGCTCCGGGGGCCAGCTCGCCGACCTCGGCGCTGCCGGCGACGGTGCCTTCGAGGCTCACGTCCACGGTGGTCGCGGGCGCGGCGGCGGTTCCGGCGTTGCGGACGGTCGCCTCGACGGTGACCGGGTCCGCCTCGGAGGGGGAGGCGGGTGACCAGGTCAGGTCGGTGACGATCAGGTCGGGGGCCGGGGCGGCCGTGCCGACCACCTCGAACTCGGCGACCTGTCCGCCGGGGGCGCCGGTGTTGCCGGAGAAGGCCAGGCGCACGTCCGCGTACCGGCCGGAGACACCGATGGTCACCGTGTTCTTGTTCTGCGAGGGGCTGAAGACGTAGTCGGCCCGGTCCTTCAGCGAGGTGAAGTTTGGCTGCCCGGCCTTGCGGCCCAGGACCTGGATGCTCTGCGTGCGCTCGCTCCAGACGGGATCGGGGTTGAGCTTGAGGACGACGCCGCTCAGGTCGGCGTCGGCACCGAGCTTCGCGGTCAGCGTGGAGGACTGGCCGCTCGCCTCCCAGTAGGTGGTGGTGCTTCCGTCGTTGGCGTGGGGCGCGATGTAGTTCTGGGTGTGCGACGACGCCTCGATCGGCTTGCGCAGCGCCAGGTTGGTGCCCGTGGGCGGCGGCTCGCCGGGCCCCGGGTCACCGGCGTCGCCGCGGACCTCGACCTCGGACAGCTGGGCGGCGTTCCAGCCGGTGTTGGCGGTGATCCGGACGCGTAGGTACCGCGCCTCGCCGGCCACGTCGAGCACGACGGTGTTGCCGGAGGAGGGCGAGAACGTGCGCGGGGCGGCGGTGGCCAGTGCGGTGAAGTCGCTGCCGTCGGTGCTGCCCTGGACGCCGAGGGTCTCGGTGCGCGCCTCCCACTGCGCGGGGAGCTTGAGCACCACCTCGTCGACGTCGGTCTTCCGTCCGAGGTCGATCTGCACCCACTGCGGGAACGAGCCCGCGGGGCCTTCCCAGTAGGAGGCCTGGCTGCCGTCGGTGACGTTGCGCGCCGGGTAGCCGCCGTGCGCTCCGCCGGCCGTCACGGGTCTGCCGAGTGCCAGGTTGGCCGCCTCCGCCGCGGCGTGGGGGGCCTCGGGGCCGTCCGCCGCGGCGTGGGCCGCCGCGGGGAGCGGCCCCGCGGCCAGGAGCCCCGCCGTCACCAGGCCGGCGCACCAGCGCCGGCCGCGATGCCTTCGTCTCATGTGCCCTCGCATCCCTTCCTGGGCGCCGGGCGACGGTCTCGTCGCCTGTTTTCCCGAGCACCCTTGAGAAGTTGAGTTGGGTTGTCGATTTCTTGCAATGACTGAGGGCACAGGTTTCTACCGGGTTTCGACTTTGTCAACGGTCCGGTACGCGACATCCGTTGCCGGCCGCTGGAGGGGGGCAACGGCCGTCGACCGCGCCGCTCGCGCCCCCAGCGCTCGCGTGGGCGTGCAGGAGGTCCGCGGGGGCGTTTCGTGGTGGGCTCGCTCCACTGCCGTGCTCAAACTGTGGTGTCCCACCACATACGCCGCTGACCTGCTCGTGAGGACGGTCGCCCTACCTGCTTTGATTCCGGGTTCGACCGGGAGCGTCGCTTGTCACGGCAGTTGGTCGAATGCCTGTTCGGCATCGGCTACGGCTTCGGGGTGGACGTCGTGGGCGGTGCGACCGTCGGCGATCTTCTGCCAGTTGGTGCGGGCGAGCACCCGTTGCACCGCGAGTACCTGGGCGGCCAGCAGGCGTGCCTGGATGTCGTCGCCGAGGGCGTCCGCCAGTGCCTCCTCGTCCTCGAGCTGGTACCGCGTGAGCCGTGCCGCCAGGCTCGGCGTGGTGAACACCAGCCGATGGAATGCCACCACCTCGGGATGGTCGTTGAGGCCGGTGACGGGGTCGTTCTGATCGAGGCCGGCCCGGAAGTGCTGGTGCAGCGCCGTCACCGGCTCGATGCCGGACTTACGGTCACGTACGACGCGTGCAGCCTCGCCCTGGTGATCCGCAAACCGGTACAGCACCAGGTCTTCCTTGGTGGGGAAGTACCGGAAGAGAGTCGGCTTGGAGACCTCGGCCGCCGCGGCGATGTCGTTGACCGAGACGCGGTCGAAGCCGCGCTCCAGGAACAGCGAGACGGCCGCGTCTCCGATGGCGTCGCGCGTCCGCTCCTTCTTGCGGGCACGCAGTCCCGTCAACTCGCTCATTTGACCACCGTAACATTTTTGCCCGGATTGCTTTTTTAACCGAGTAACGTTTTCATGGGCGGCATGAATCAGATGGACATTTCTCCCGTGCTCGTCACCGGGGCGACGGGCCGGGTCGGCCGCCTCGTCATCGACCGACTCCTCGACGCGGGCGTGCCGGTGCGTGCCCTCACCCGTCGCCCTGAGGCGGCGGCGACGCTGCCGGCGAAGGCCGAGGTCTTCGCCGGTGACCTCACCGTGCCCGAGTCGCTCGACCCGGCGTTGAGTGGCGCCGGTGCGGTCTTTCTCGTCTGGACCGCCCCGCCTCAGACCGCCGCGGCAGTCGTCGAGCGGCTGGCAGCCCACGTGCGGCGGGTCGTCTTCCTTTCCTCCCCGCATCAGACGCCGCACCCCCTCTTCCAGCAGCCCAATCCCATGGCGGTGCTGCACGCCGACATCGAGCGGCTCATCGCGGCCACCGGACTCGAGTCGACGATCATCCGGCCGGGGATGTTCGCGTCGAACTCGCTGGCCTGGTGGGCGCCCGCGATCCGGGCCGGCGACGTCGTCCGGTGGCCTTACAGCGCTGCCGAGTCCGCACCGGTCGACGACCGCGACATCGCAGCCGTCGCGGCGCGGACGCTCTATCAGGGCGGATACGTCGGAGGCGACTATGTCCTCACCGGCCCCGAATCGCTGACCCAAGCCGCGCAGGTGGACGTCATCGGTGACGTCCTGGGGCGCCGGATCGCATTCCAGGAGACAACGCCGGACGAGTTCCGAAGTCTGTGGGCGGGTACGGCGCCCAGCTCGGCCGTCGACATGCTGCTCGCCGCGTGGAGTGCGGCGGTCGGACAGCCCGCGTACATCACCACTGCGGTGGCCGACATCCTCGGGACGGCGCCGCGAACGTTTCGCCAGTGGGCCGTTGACCACGCCATCGCTTTCACGGAGGGTTCGTAACCTCGTCGATCACGACCTGCGCCCCAGGCCGCAGCCCTCAGTCCGCCGTCGCCCCGACTGAACCGTGCAAGGCGAGAACACCGCCTCTTCACCAGTCGGCGCCGTGTTCGTCCCGGCCGTTCACGCGCTGGATGCCGTGTGGCCCGGCGTCACCCCGCACCTGCCGCCCGTGGTCTCCTATCCCGTCGCCGTCGAGCAGCCGCCCGTGCCGGGTGAGCCGGCCGAAGCCGTCCGGCTGCGTCAGGTCATGGCCGAGACTGTCATCGCTACCAGGTGGCGTCGGGCAGCACCGTCGTCGACATCGGCACCGCTCGCCGGGCCTCGTGGACACCCACGTGGACCAGGCGCTCACCAAGGCGCGCACCGCACCCTCAACCGCTCCGCCGCCCACCCCGGTGTCCCGGATCTGCCGACCCGACGGGCGGGACACCGGGGTTTCGTCCTATCGGGCGATCAGCCGTCGAGGCGGAGTTCACCTGGCTCGTACCGGAGTTGGAAGGTCTGCGCGTGCTCTCCGTCCATCCAGTACAAGGTCATGGTCGACAACATGCTCCGCTTGATGTACCGGGTTCGCGAGGGCATCCCTTCGTCCTGCGCGACGATCCAAGCTTCCACGCGCTCCGGCAGCCCGAACCGCAACGCGTACGCCTCGGGGTGCACCGCGGAACGCAGTTCCCAAACAGGATGTGACGCGGGCTGATTGAGGCGGCGCAGGCGCACCGCGTGCGTGGGGTGCTCTCTCGCGTAGTCCACGAAGCCATACAGGTCATCCGAGGCCAGGCCCAGTACGAACGGCGCTGCGGGAAAGGCCAGAACAAGACCGAGCTGCGACCGGCTGTACAGCGCCTGCGCCAGGTGGTCGAGGGGGCCGCGAATCGGATCGGGCAGGTTCACGTCGCCGGGGTCCATGTCCAGCAGCGGGCCACGGAGACATGCCCGCATCTCGCGCACCTTCGGCCGCTCGGTCGCAGGGGCGGCCTCGAGGGCTGCGTGAATCGTGTCGGCTGTGTTCTTGACGAGATTCCGCAGGACGGCGAAGTCCGGAGCGGAGAGGTCGATGAGGGATATCTGGTGGGCCAGGGCGTAGTCCTGTGCTTCTGGGCTGAACCCGGACGTGGAGAAGATCGCGTAGCTGTAGCGGTATCGCGTCCGCGGTCGGCCGGTCCCCGGGGCGGTGAGCGTGGTCGTCTCGCCCTCGTTCACATCATGGATCACACCGTGCCCGTTGCGTACGGTGGGCAGGCCAACTGGAGTTGTGGTCAGGTACTTCGCCTCGACGAAGAGGCGGACGGGCAAGGAGAACGGCGGGACGTACCGGAACTGCCCGAGCGCGTCGACCTGGTGCCAGGCACCGCGTCCGCGGACCAGCAGACCGTTCTTGTCCTCCTTCAGGACCTTCCACGGCTCCTTGTCCTTGTCATCGTCTGCTGTGAGGACCTCGAAGCCGCTGGAGAGCAGCAGCCAGGCCAGCACCTCCTCCAGGAGGTAGCCGCGCAAGGGTCCTTTGCCGATCACTTTGCCTGCCACGCCGGCGATCTTATGTACGGCCCCGATCTTGGTTCCAGGGCGCCGACCGGTGCACTGATGCCGGGAACGACAAAGGCCCGGTGGTGCGCGCATCCGTAACCGTGCGCGCCGAAGGCCCCGGTGTCCGCCCGCCCTCACAGCGTTGCCTCCGGCCCGTGTCACCCCTGGTCACCCCAGGTTTCCCGGACAGGCCGCCGCGCGGGCAACGGGAAACCCGTCGACCCCTGCGACACAGCGAGGCAACTCTGGATCCGTCAGCACGGCAGCGAGATCCGGTGGTCGAGGGCTGACGAAGGCTAAGGGGGTTCGGGTCCGTGAGACGTGCGCTCATGTCTCTCTGCGCGGCGGTGGCGACCACCGCGGTCGCCGCGACCGGATGCGCCGGCGGCACCGGCGGCACCGGCGGCCAGACACAGCAGACACAGCAGTCGCGGCCCCAGCCGCTGACCTGGCAGCAGGAACTGCGCGTCGCCGACGCCCAGCAACGTCTGACCAAGCAGTGCCTGAACCGCCAAGGCTTCGACTACTGGGAGGACCGCCGGCTGACGCTCCGCGAGAGCCGTCCCGTGCGCTACGTCCAGGACGACGTGGAATGGGCGCGTACGTACGGGTACGGCGGCCGGATCTACGCGAAGAACGAGCGCGTCCGCGAACGCAACCCCAACGGCGTCTACCGACAGAGCCTTCCCGCGTCCCGGCGCACCGCCTTCGACACCGCGCTCGACGGCGGCGACAGCGCCCGGACGCTCACGGCACCGCTGCCCGGCGGCGGGGAGATCCGCAAACGCAGCGGCGGCTGCATGGAGGAGGCCGAGCGCACGCTCTACGGCGACCCGGCCGAGTGGTTCCGCACGAGCAAAGTCGTCACAGGACTCAGCGCCCTGTACGGCGAACAGCTCATGAAGGACCGCCGGCTCACCGCGGCCGTGCGGGCATGGTCCCAGTGCATGAAGGAGGCGGGCCGGCCCTACAAGGACCCGCCGGCGGCCCGCGATGCCGTCCGGGTCAACACGAGCCGGCTGGGAGCCCCCCGCGCCGACGAGGCGTTCGCCGCCGAGCGCGCGACCGCCGTCGCGGACGCGACCTGCGCCCGCGAGACCTCCCTGCGGGCCGTGGCCACGGCCCGGGAGACGTACTACCTGGACCGCCTGCGCGACCGGTTCGGCAAGGACATCGACACCCACCGACACCTCGGTCAGCGGGCCTACGACCGGGCGGTGCGCATCGTCGCGGAGCGCGACTGAGCACTTCTCGCTCCCGGACGGACGACGCACCGCCACCAGCGCACGACCCAGGCAACCACCAGCGCACCACCAACGAAACGAGGGAACAACACCATGCGCAAGTTCACCGTCACGGCGGCGGTCCTCGGGCTCACCGCCCTGGGCGTCGTCGTCCCCGCCACGGCCTCGCAGGCGGCCGAGAGCACCGTCGCCGGCCCCGTCTGCGACAGCAAGTGGGGTCCGCGCAACGGCAACATGTACGCCTGGCAGGACCTGGACTGCTCGGGCACCCTGCTGATCAGCACGCCGGGCAACAGCAGCTACTGGGGCAGTGCGGACAACGACGAGGCCACGTCCGTGATGAACCGCGGGTACACCGGCGGCCTCGACCACGTCGCGTTCTACCAGCACGCCAACTACGGCGGCGGCCACGCCTGCCTGGCCCCGGGCGAGCTGTACGCCGACAACCTGACCGACAACCGGTTCACCAACGGCGTCGGGGTGAACGACAACATCAGCTCGCACCGGTGGGTGACCGGGGGCGCATGCGGGTCCTTCCTGACCTGACCCGCCACCTCCCGCCCGGAGCGACCGCACAACTGAGCAACGGAGAACCGTCGTCCGGAATCGCCGACCCGCGGTTCCGGACGGCGGTGTTTCCGCCACACCGTGGGAAAGGTTTGGCTGGCCTGACCACCCCGGACGTAACCTGGGCATCCGCCGTCTCACGGCCGCACTGCCATGGGGGACACCGTGGGAGACCCGCAGCAGCACGGACAGGAAGCAGACCACCGGAACGGACGGGACGGGGATGCGCCGACCACGCACTCCTTTCCCGCACGACTGAGACGACTCAGACAGGAACGCGGTCTGTCGCTCACCGACCTCGCACGACTGACCCACTACAGCAAGGGCTACCTCAGCAAGGTAGAGACCGGAAGGAAGCGCGCGACCGCCGACGTCGCCCGCCTCTGCGACCAAGTGCTGGGCGCCGAAGGGGAGTTGATCGGACTTCTGCGGAGAGAGCCGTCCGCGGACGGCTCGGCCGGGGACGATGGCACCGCCTCCGACCGCCGCTCCGACAGGGCGGCCTGCCCCTACCGCGGCCTGTCGGCGTTCACTCCGCAGGACGCGGACTGGTTCTTCGGCCGGGAGCGCGCGACGGCCGCGCTGGTGGAACGGATCTACCAACGGGTCGGAAGCGGTCCGCTGATGCTGGTCGCCCCGTCGGGCGCGGGCAAGTCGTCCCTGCTCAACGCCGGCCTGGTACCGGCGCTGCGGCGCGGGGACTTTCCCATGCCGGGCGTCGACCGATGGCCGTTGGTGATGCTCACCCCCACCTCACGGCCGCTGGACGAACTGCTGGAACGCACCGCGAAAGCAGTGGGCGGCGACCTCGGCGTCACCGTCGAGGAGGCGCGGGAAAGCCCCGGCGCGGTCCTGGCCGCCGTACGCGCGATGCTGGACGGACCACCGGCGGCTCCCGGGGACCGGCGGCCCCCGCCCTGCCGGCCGGTACTGATCGTCGACCAGTTCGAGGAACTCTTCACCCTCTGCCCCGACGAGGAGGAGCGACGCGCCTTCGTCCGGGTGCTCTGTGCCCTGGCGACCTCCCGTCCGGTGAAGAACCCGGTGAGAAGCCCGGTGAAGAACCTGGTGGAGGACCCGGCGCAGGACGCGGACGGCTGCGCCGTCGTGGTGCTCGGCGTACGCGCCGACTTCACCGGCGACTGCCTGGAGCTCCCGCAACTGGCCTCCGTCTTCGCCGACGGGCTGTTCGTCCTGCCCCCGATGTCCGTCGCGGAGCTGCGGGAGTCCATCACGCGGCCGGCACGACTGGCCGGACTGACCCTCCAACCCGGCCTCGTCTCCCTGCTCCTGCGCGACGCGGGTCTGCGCGACGCGCCGGGCACGACCTCGGGAGAGACCGCGAACGCCCCCGGTACCGGAGCCGACGAGACACCCTCCGGCGCGTTACCCCTCCTTTCCCACGCCCTGCTGGCCACCTGGCAGCGGCGCGAGGGCTCCGCGCTGACCGTCGCCGGGTACGAGCGGGCCGGCGGTTTCCAGGGAGCGATCGCGCGTACGGCCGAGACCGCGTTCGCCCGGCTGTATCCGGCGGAGCAGAAGACGATCCGCCGCATCCTGTCCCGTCTGGTGTCCGTCGCGGAGGGAGCCGGGGCGAGCCGCCGCCGGATGAGCAGGACCGCCCTGATGGAGCAACTCGCCAACGCGGACGGCGTCGCCGCCGCGCTCGACGCCTTCGTCCAAGCCCGGCTGATCACGATGGACAGCGACACCGTAGAGATCACCCACGAGGCCCTGCTGCACGCCTGGCCACGGCTGCGCGACTGGATCCACGCCGACCGTGCCGGACTGCTGCTCCATCAGCACCTGGCCCACGCCGCAGCGGAATGGAAACGCGAGGCCCGCGATCCGTCCGCCCTGTACCGCGGCACCCGGCTGGACACCGTGCGCGCCTGGGCCGACGAGCTGGGCGGCTGGACCCGGCTCAGCCCCGCGGAGGAGGCGTTCCTGAAGGCGAGCCAGGCCGAGCGGGACGGCCGCCGGAAACAGGCCAGGCGCCAGGTGCGGCTGCGGCAGTCGATGCTCGCCACACTCGCCGTCCTGCTGGGGCTCGCCGTGACCGCCGGAGGCATCGCCTATCAGCAGCGGGAGAGCGCCCTCGACCAGGAGCGCGTCTCCCGCTCCCAGGCGCTCGCCGTCCGGTCCGCGTCTCTGGCCGGCGGCCAGCCGGAGGCGTCGATGCTGCTGGCGGAGGAAGCCTACCGGGCCCATGCCACCGCCGAGGCGCGCGGCGCCCTGCTGAGCACCCAGTCCCAGCCCTTCTCCGCCCGGCTCGGCGGCCACCGGGGACCGGTCAACGCTGTGGCCTTCGCGCCGGACGACCGGCTGCTGGCGACGGCCAGTTCGGACGGAACGGTGACCCTGCGGCGGATTCCCGGCCATCGCACGATCGCCACGTTCACCGTCGCCGGCCCCGTCCGGTCGGTCGCTCTCAGCCCCGACGGCCGTACCCTCGCGGCGACATCGACGCAGGGACCGGTGAGCCTGTGGGACCTCGCCGGCCGCCGCAGGACCGCGGTGCTCGCCGACAGTACGGTCAAGGCCCGTGCCGTGGCCTTCGACCCCCGCGGACGCGGGCTCGCCGTCGCGACGGCGGACGGAGCGGTCGAGCTGTGGGCCACCGCGGGCACCCACCGGATCACCGCCACCCTCACCGGACACCGAGGACCCGTCAACACGCTGAGCTACGCCCGCGACGGACGCACCCTGGCCTCCGCAGGCGCCGACCGGGTCGTCCGGCTGTGGGACACCGGCCGGGCCCGCCCCCTCGGCGTGCTCAAGGGGCACACCGACGAGGTGCTGGGCGTGGCGTTCTCCCCGGACGGCCGGAAGGTGGCCTCCGGAGGCGTCGACCGGACCGTACGGCTGTGGGACGTGCGCGAGCGCCGGCTGAGTGCGACGTTGTCCGGGAGCAGCGACGACATCAACGCCGTCGCCCACACACCCGACGGCGCGACGGTCGTCGGCGCGGTCGGCGACGGGGCCACCAGGCTGTGGGACGTACGCAGCGGACGGCAGACCGCCGTGCTCGCCGGCCACACCGACTACGTCATGGGGGTGGCCGTGACCTCCGACGGCGCCCTGCTCGCCACGGCCGGTTTCGACCGGTCCGTCGTCCTGTGGGACCTCGACGGGCCGGTGCTGAGGCCACGTCCGTTCACGGAGGTCTGGCAGGCCCGGTACAGCCCGGACGGGAAACGCCTGGCCACCGCCGACACCGACCACACGGTACGGCTGTGGGACGTGGGCAGCCGCCGGCTCCTGGCGACGTTCCGGGGCCACACCGAGACCGTCTTCTCCGTGGCCTTCTCGTCCGACGGCCGGACCCTGGCCTCGGCCGGCTCCGAGGGCACGGTGCGCCTGTGGGACCTCGCCGACCGCACGCCGCTGGCGACGCTGACCGGCCACACCGGACAGGTCTTCTCGGTGGCCTTCGCCCCCGACGGCCGGGCCCTGGCCTCCGCCGGCGCCGACCGCACGGTGCGCCTGTGGGACGTGGCCGGACGCAAGCCCCTGGCGACGCTGACCGGCCACCGCGACTACGCCAACGACGTCACCTTCAGCCCCGACGGCCGGATGCTGGCGAGCGCCGGCGACGACCTCTCCGTACGGCTCTGGGACGTCTCCTCGCGCCGCCCGCTCGGCACCCTCGGCGGCCACACGGGCGCCGTACGGGGCGTGGCGTTCGCCCCCGACGGCCGGACGCTGGCCAGCAGCAGCAACGACGGGACCATACGGCTGTGGAACGTCCGTGAACGCCGTGCCCAGGCCACCCTGACCGGCCACACCGGATCCGCCCGCGGCATCGCCTTCGCTCCCGACGGCCGCACGCTCGCCAGCAGCGGCAACGACCGCACGGTGCGCCTGTGGGACGTCGCCGTAAGGCGGCCGTGGGCGACGCTGACCGGCCATACCAACTCGGTGTGGAGCGTGGCCTTCGCCCCCGACGGGCGCACGGTCGCCAGCAGCAGCACCGACGGCACGGTACGGCTGTGGGACCTGGACCCGGGGGCCCGGCTGGCGGAGATCTGCCGCCTGCGGGCGGGCCTCGACCCCGACGAACGCGAACATCTCCTGCCCGGCGTTCCCCTCGCACGCGGCGGCACCTGTGCCGGCCGCCGCCGAGGATGACGCCCGACCGTCCTGCTCGCAGGGGGTTTCCGGCTGTTTCCCGTTGCCCGTCCCGGCAGGGCGGCCCGGGAACCTCGACGCGGGGGCGGCACGGCCGACAGGCTGCCGCCGTACGGCCACTCCCTCCAGGGCGCCGTCCAGGCGCCGCGGCGGCGCCGTCCACACCACGTCGACACCGACAGGAAACGGGTTCCCCCAGTCCACCGCCATCCGCGTCCAGTGCCGGCAACACGCCGAATCGGTCACGTCCGACGGCTACACCAACGACGTGTTGGTCCTACCTGCCGGACTACGAGGCATGGGTGACCAACATCTACATCAAGGGACCGGCGTGGCTGGAAGGCGTGCCCGAGTGCGGGACCCTCGGATCAGACGTCCTTGCCGCGCAGTGACCGCAGCAGGGTGTACATGGCGTCGTCGAGTTGTCGTTGCTGCTGTCCGGAGAGCCCGGACAGCAGCTCCGCCTCGTTCGCGGCGTGGTCGGTCATGGCCGCGTCGATGGTGGCCATACCCTCCTCGGTGAGCGTGGCCAGGAAGCTCCGGCGGTCTTCGGGGTCCAGCCTGCGCTGGATCAGGCCGGCCCCTTCGAGGCGGTCGAGCCGGTTGGTCATCCCCGCCCGGGACAGCATCAGCTGCTCCGACAGCGCCGACGGCGTCACCGTGTAGGGCGGACCGGATCTGCGGATCGCCGCGAGCACGTCGAACTCCCCGTTGCGCAGTCCGTGGCGGGCGAACACCTCGTCGAACGAACGCAGCATGACCGCGGCGAACCGCATCACGCGTCCGAGCACCTCGACCGGCCACAGATCGAGGTCGGGCCGCTCACGCCTCCACTGTGCGATCACTTCGTCAACTTCGTCGCTGTCGCGCATGGCACCATACTATTTGACCACAGATAGTTAGACGCCTTACTATCAACCCATCGAAGTAGTGTGAAACCGGGCCGCAGGAGGATCTGATGCGCAAGATCGTTTCGAGTCTGTTCGTTTCCCTGGACGGCGTCGCCGAGGCGCCCGACACCTGGCACTTCCCCTACTTCGACGACGAGATGGGCAACGCCGTCGGGGCGGCCATGGCCGACTCGGACGCGATGCTGCTCGGCCGGGTCCAGTACGAACAGTTCGCGGCGTACTGGCCGTCCAGCGAGGACGAGTTCGCCGAGTTCATGAACAACCAGAAGAAATACGTGGTCACCAACACCCTGACCCGTGCCACCTGGAACAACACCGAGATCATCGGCGGAGACGTCCTGGGCGGGCTCAAGGCGCTCAAGTCCTCGGAGGGCAAGGACATCGCCGTGACCGGCAGTCTGACCCTCGTGCGGACACTGCTCGGCGCCGGGCTCCTCGACCGGCTGCAGCTGTTCGTGCACCCCGTCGTCCTCGGCGAGGGCTCGCGGTGGTACGACGGCCTCGGCACCGTGAAGCTGCACCTGGCCTCGGCCGAGACCTTCTCCACCGGTGTGATCAACCAGATCTACACCCCCGCCTCCTGAGCAACGGCCCCTCACCGTGCGCGGTGAGGGGCCGTCGTGTCCCAACGGGGGTGCCTCATCGCCCGTTCGGGGCGAGGCCGGCGTAGGAGGCCAGGTGCGCGGCGGTGGGAAAGCTGGAGGGCGCGTTCTGCGGCTCTTGACTCCGGCAAGCAGTCGTGACGCCCGTAGGTGGCTGGCTCGGGCGCCGCCGGCACCTCCGGGCCGCTGAACCAGCCCCCCGTAAGCCAGCATGGTGGCCGCGCGCATACCCAGCCACCGAACTATGGTGCCCCACCACATGTGCCCCTGACCTGCGCCTTCCTACCGTGTCCCGACACGTACCCGTCCCCACCGCACACGAGGAAGTGGCGCACATGGCCTCCGCAGCATCCGCTCCCCCGACGCCGAGCAACCTCAAGCGCATCGTCGCCGCCAGCCTCATCGGCACCACCATCGAGTGGTACGACTTCTTCCTCTACGGCTCCGCCGCCGCGCTGGTGTTCAACAAGCTGTTCTTCCCGGATTCCGACCCGCTCGTCGGCACGCTGCTGTCGTTCCTGACCTACGCCGTCGGCTTCGCCGCGCGGCCGCTGGGTGCGCTGGTGTTCGGGCACTACGGCGACCGGCTCGGGCGCAAGAAGCTGCTGGTGCTGAGTCTGCTGCTGATGGGCGGGGCGACCTTCGCGATCGGCCTGCTGCCGACGCACGCGACGATCGGCTCGGCCGCTCCCGTGCTGCTGACCGTGCTGCGCCTGGTGCAGGGCTTCGCACTCGGTGGCGAGTGGGGCGGTGCCGTGCTGCTGGTGTCGGAGCACGGCACCGCCCGGCGGCGCGGCTTCTGGGCCTCGTGGCCGCAGACCGGCGCGCCGGCGGGGCAGTTGCTGGCGACCGGTGTGCTGGCCCTGCTGACGGCACTGCTCTCGGACGCCGCCTTCACCAGCTGGGGCTGGCGGATCCCGTTCCTGCTCTCCGGGGTCCTGGTGATCGTCGGTCTGTGGATCCGGCTGTCCGTGGACGAGTCGCCGGTCTTCAAGCAGGCGCTCGCGCAGGCGGAGGCCCGCAAGGCCGCCCAGAGCCAGGACGCCGAGAAGGCGCCGCTGGTCTCCGTGGTGCGCCACCACTGGCGGGACGTGCTCATCGCGATGGGCTGCCGCATGGCGGAGAACATCAGCTACTACGTGATCACCGCCTTCATCCTCGTCTACGCCACCACCGAGGCCGACATCTCCAAGCAGACCGCGCTCAACGCCGTGCTGATCGCCTCGGCCGTGCACTTCGCGGTCATCCCCGTCTGGGGCGCCCTGTCGGACCGGGTCGGCCGCCGTCCGGTGTACATGGCCGGCGCGGCCGGGGTCGGCCTGTGGATGTTCCCGTTCTTCTGGCTGATCGACAGCGGCGGCTTCGGCAGCCTGCTGCTCGCGGTGACCGTCGGCCTGGTGCTGCACGGCGCGATGTACGCGCCCCAGGCGGCCTTCTTCTCCGAGATGTTCGCGACCCGGATGCGCTACTCCGGTGCCTCCATCGGCGCGCAGTTCTCCTCGGTCGCGGCGGGTGCCCCCGCGCCGCTCATCGCCACCGCGCTGCTGTCGGACTTCGGCAGCTCCACCCCGATCTCCCTGTACGTCATCGCCGCGGCGCTGCTCACCGTGGTCGCCGTGGCCGCGGCGAAGGAGACCCGCAACCGGGACCTGGCCGACGTGTCCGGCTCCGGTGACGCCCCGGCGGTGCCGGCCGCCCGGGCCGCCGATCCGCACAAGGTCTGACCGCTGCCGGCTCCGGCCCCCGCACGCCCGGCGCGTGCGGGGGTCAGTGCTGTGCCGGGGCCGACAACCGGTGCAGGCGCAGGGCGAGTTGTATCTCCAGGGCGCGGGCCGGGCTCTGCCAGTCGTCGCCGAGGAGCCGACCGACGCGCTCCAGGCGCTGGGCGACCGTGTTCACGTGCACGTGCAGGGCGTCCTTGGTGCGGGCCGGGCTCATGCCGCAGGCGAAGTAGGCGTCGAGGGTGCGCAGCAGTTCGGTGCCGCGCCGCTCGTCGTAGGCGACGACCTGGCCGATGGTGCGGTCGACGAAGCCGGCGATGTCCCGGTCCCCGGCCAGCAGCAGGCCGAGGAAGCCGAAGTCCTCGGCCGCGGCGCCGTCGCCGGAGCGGCCCAGCAGGCGCAGGGCGTCCAGGCAGCGCCGGGCCTCGGTGTAGGCGGCGGACACGGCGTCCGGGTGGGCGGCGAGGTCCTCCACGGGTGCCGAGGCGCCGACCGTGACGGCCTCGTGCACGGCCCGGCCGAGCTGCCGTGCGGTGCGCCGGGCCAGGTCGCCGGCGGTGTCGCGGGCGCCGAGGGGCAGCAGCAGGACGGTACCTCCGTCGCGGGCCGCGGCGAGGCCGTGCCGGGTCGCGGCGAGGTGGGAGGCGGCGGCCCACAGCCGTCTGCGGGCGTCCGCCTCCTGCTCGGCGCCGGCCGCCGGGCCGTCGAGGCGGGCGGCCAGCACGGCGTGGGTGGTGTCGAGGTCGGCACGCAGCCGCAAGGCGCGTTCGCGCAGCAGGCGCGGGTCGCGGTCGCGGGCGTCGAGCAGGTCGTCCAGCAACTCGCCGCGGACGCGCTGTTCGGCCTCGGCGGCGGACCGGCGGGCGAGCAGCAGCAGGGAGGTGACCATGGCCGCGCGCTCCAGGGTGCGCTGGTCGACGGGGTCGAGTCCGGGGTGGCCGCGCAGCACGAGCGCGCCGAGCTGTTCGCCGCCGGCGGCGACGGCGGCGATCCAGTCGTCCTCGTGCCGCACCGCGTGTCCTTCGGCGCGGGACGCCTCCAGTGCCGCGGCCGGGGCGGCGGTGGCCTCGGTGAACTCGACGGTGCCGTCCAGGACTTCGGAGACGGCGGCGGCGACGTCGTGGACCCCGCCGCCGCGCAGGACGAGCTCGGCGAGCCGGTCGTGGACGTCGGAGGCGCGCTCGATGACCCCGCTGCGGTCGCGGACGATCTCGTTGGCCCGCTCCAGGCCGGCCAGGGCGGAGCGGGTCTCGGCCAGGAGGTTGGCGGTGTCGATGGCCGCCGCGGCCAGGGCGGCGAAGGAGCCGAGAAGGGCGATCTGCTCCCGCTCGAAGACCCGGGCCCGGCGGTCGGCGGCGAACAGCACGCCGATGACGTGGTCCCCGAGGGTGAGGGGGACGCCGAGGATCGCCACCAGGCCCTCGTCCCGCACGCCGGCGTCGATGGTGCGGGTGTGCTGGAAGCGGTCGTCCTTGAAGTAGTCGTCGGTGACGTAGGGCCGGGCGGTCTGGGCGACGAGGCCGCCGAGTCCCTCGCCCATGCCGAGCCGCAGCTGCTGGAAGCGGGCGGCGACGGAGCCTTCCGTGACCCGCATGTAGGTGTCGCCGCGCTCCGGGTCGTTCAGGCTGAGGTAGGCGACGTCCGTGCCGAGCAGCGAGCGCGCGCGCTGCACGATCGCGCGCAGGACGGCGTCCAGGTCCCGCAGCCCCGCCAGGTCGTGGGCGGTCTCGAACAGCGCGGACAGCTCGGCCTCGCGGCGCCGCCGTCCCTCCAGCTCGGAGCGGACCCGCAGCGCGAGCCGCTTGGCCTCCTCGAGCGCGGCGACGTGGCCGGCCGGGCGGCCCTCGGCGCGGGCGCGCAGCACCGGCTGTTCGTAGGCGTCGGCGGAGGCGCCGCGGGCGAGCAGCTCCAAAAACGGCGTCTCGGTGCTGTGGGGCGCCGGCCGGTCCCCGGGGTCCGGGGCCCAGGCCCGGGCTCCGGCACCGTGAGCGGAGCGCTCGGCTGACTGCACGTGATCGCGGGACATGCTCACAGGATTCCCCATCGCGGGGCCGCCCCGGCAGCCCTGTGGACAACCCGGCCCGCCGGGGACGCCCGCCCGCTCAGTGCGCGGTCCAGCCGCCGTCCAGGACGAGCGAGGTGCCCGTGACGAAGGACGCCTGCGGGCCGCACAGGTAGGCCACGGCCTCGGCGACCTCCTCGGGTTCGATGAGCCGTTTGAGGGCGCTGTCCTTCAGCAGCACCTCGGACAGCACGCGGTCCTCCGGGATGCCGTGCGCCCTGGACTGGTCGGCGAGCTGTTTCTCGACGAGCGGGGTGCGCACGTAGCCGGGGTTGACGCAGTTGGAGGTGACCCCGTGCGCGGCGCCCTCCAGGGCCGCGGTCTTGGACAGTCCCTCCAGTCCGTGCTTGGCGGCGACGTACGCCGACTTGTAGGCGGAGGCGCGCAGGCCGTGCACGGAGGAGATGTTCACGATGCGGCCCCAGCCCTGCCCGTACATGTGGGGCAGGGCGCCGCGGATGAGGCGGAAGGGCGCCTCCAGCATGACGGTGAGCACGGTGTGGAAGACGTCCGGCGGGAACTCCTCGATGGGCCGCACCAGCTGGAGCCCGGCGTTGTTGACCAGCACGTCGGTGCCGGTGGCGGCGAGTTCGGCGGCGTCCAGGTCGGTCAGGTCCAGGACGTGGGGCTCGACGGTGCCCGTGAGGTCACCGGCGCGCTCGGCGAGCGCCTCCAGGCCCGCGGCGTCCCGGTCGACCGCTCTGACCTTGGCTCCGGCGGCGGCCAGCCGCAGCGCACAGGCGCGGCCGATGCCGCCGGCGGCGCCGGTGACGAGAGCGGTGCGGCCGCCGAGGTCGGGCGAGGAGGCGTGGGGGGCCGGGAGGACGCTGGGCGAGGTCATGTGCCGACCCTAGGCAGCGCCCGACCCCCGCCCCATGTGCCCAGGCCCTACAGTTCAGACCGAACCAGTGGGTTCGAACCACGTGGGTGCATCGGACAGGGCCTGCTTGATCCGGAACCACCCGAACTCGCCCACGTCGGGCAGCGCGTCCACCGCGAACCAGCCCACCTCCAGCGACTCGTCGTCGTTGACCCGGGCCTCGCCGCCGACGGCCCGGCAGCGGAAGGTGATGTCCATGAACTGGCACACGTCGCCGTTGTCGTACGTCACCGGTTCCAGCGCCTGGACCAGCACCACGCGCTCGGCGACGCACCGTACGGCGGTCTCCTCCTCCACCTCCCGCACGGCGCAGAGGGCGGGCTGCTCCCCCGGCTCCGCGATGCCCCCGATCAGCGACCAGCGGAGGTTGTCGGACCGACGGTTCAGCAGCACTCTGCCCTCGTCGTCGAAGACGACGGCGGTGACGCCGGGCAGCCACAGCAGCTGGTGCCCGGCCGAGGCGCGCAGGGCGGTGATGAAGTCGGGAGTAGCCATGCGCCCGACCCTAACCGGCCGCCCGGCGTTCACCGGGCACGTTCGCGGGGCGTACGGCTACACGTCACCGGCGCGTCGACCGCGCACGCCCGCGGTGACGGCCCAGCCGAGCCCCGCGGCGGCGACGAGGACGAGGGCGGCCTCGGGGAGCACGCCGAGCCGCGTGGCGGGGGTCTGGGAGGAGCGCAGGGGCACCTCCTGCACCAGCGAGTCGGCGACGAACATCCCGGTCCGTCGGGTGATGGTGCCGTCCGGCATGATGATCGCGCTGACGCCGCTGGTCACGGGCACGGCGACGGTCCTGCTGTGCTCGACGGCGCGGATGCGGGACATGGCGAGCTGCTGGTAGGTCATCTCGCTGCGGCCGAAGGTCGCGTTGTTGCTGGGCACGGAGATCATTCGGGCGCCGTCGGCGACCTCGGAGCGCACGGCCCAGTCGAACGCGGCCTCGTAGCAGGTGACCAGGCCCACCTCGGTGCCGGCCATGGTGAACACGCCGGGCTCGGTGCCGCGGCTGAAGTCCTGGCGGACCATGGCCGTCCACTCGCCGTTGATCGCGCCGATGAGCGAGCGCAGCGGCAGGTACTCGCCGAACGGCTGGATCTGCCGCTTGTCGTAGGTGTCGACGGGGCCGTCGACCGGGTCCCACAGGATCTGCTCGTTGTACAGCCTGCCGTCGCGCTGCACGACACCGCCGACGGAGATCGGCGCCCCGACGGCCTTGGCCGCGCGGTCGATCACGGCGCGCGCGTCGGCGTTGGCGAAGGGGTCGATGTCGGACGAGTTCTCCGGCCACAGCACGAAGTCGGGCTGGGCGACCCTGCCCGCCCGGATCTCGGCGGCCAGGCGTTCGGTCTCCCGCGCGTGGTGATCGAGCACCGCGCGGCGCTGGGCGTTGAAGTCGAGGCCGGCCCGGGGGACGTTCCCCTGGATCACGGCGATGGTCGCCGTGCCGCTCTGCGCGGCGTCGGACACCAGCGGGCGGGCGGCGAAGGCCGCCAGCACCGGGGCGGCCAGGCTCATCAGGGCCAGGACCGCCGCGCCGCGCGGTACGGCACCGGTGCGGCGCACGCGCACGGCCACGCGTACCGCCTCGTACAGGCCGAAGCCGCACAGGACCACGGCGAAGCCGAGCACCGGTGTGCCGCCCAGGGCGGCGAGCGGCAGGAACAGGCCGTCCGCCTGCCCGAAGGCGATCTTGCCCCAGGGGAAGCCCTCGAAGGGCACGCGCGCGCGTGCGGCCTCGCCGGCGGTCCAGAGGCCTGCCGCCCACACCGGCCAGGCGGGCAGCCGGGAGACCGCCGCGACGCCGGCGCCGACGAGGGCGACGAACACCGCCTCGATGGCGACCAGCGCCAGCCAGGGGCCGGGGCCGACCTCCACGCCCGTCCACACCAGCAGCGGCAGCAGGAAGCCGAGGCCGAAGAGGTAGCCGAGGCCGAGGCCCGCCTTCCAGCCGCGCCCGCGCAGCACCGCGCCGAGGACGGCGAAGGCCGGCACGGCCAGCCACCACAGGGTGCGCGGCGGGAAGCTGACGTAGAGCAGCACGCCGGCGAGGGCGGAGGCGGCTGCCGGGGCGAGCCGGCGGACGAGCCGTGCGGCGCGCGGCGCGGGCGCGGGCGGGGGCTCCGCCCGGTCCGAGTCGCCGACGGATGTTGCGGTGACGGTCACCCTCCGGAGTGTACGGCGGGCGGCTTCCCGCCGGGCAGCACGGTCACCGGGGCCCGGACGGGACCCCGGCCCCGGCCCGTGCCAGGACGGACCCGCGGAGGCCCCCCGCTTTCGGTCCGCCCGACCACTCCCGAACGGCCGGCCCACGGTCGCCGGGCCGCCACGCCCACCCGGTCCCGTGTCATCCGAAGGCCGCCGCCCCACCGGTGCCCGACCGGTGGGCGCCGCCGTGGCGTGCACCGGACGCACAGGCGGCACCGGGAGGGCTGGGACCGTACGCCCGTCACAGGAGGCCGGGCCGGCAGGCGGGCCGGCGCGGCGGGCAAGCGGGAAGAGATCAGGCCGCCGGACCGGGCTTCTTGGGGCGCAGGCGGTCCTTGATGACCTGGACGGCCGCTTCCGCGTCGTCCACGGTGACCGTGAAGGTGTGGCCGTCCCACAGCCGCAGGATCACGCCCTCACCGCGTCGGACCACCACGGCGGTGCCCTTCTCGGGGCGCCAGCGGTAGCCCCAGCCACCCCAGTGGCGGGGGGTGACGTGCGGCGCGAACTCGGCGCCGGCGACGTGCGAGAGCGGGATGCGGCGGCGGGGCACGCCGATGTGGCCGCAGCGCACCTCGAGGCAGTCCTCGTCGACCCTCAGCGCCACGTGCACGAACGCCAGCGTGCCGAAGAGGACCAGCAGGCCGGCGGCGATGCAGCCGACGACCGCCATGACCAGCGGGGCGATGCCGGACTCCCACGCCGAGTCGACGGCCAGCGCGATACCGAGGGCCAGGCAGGCCGCGCCGACCAGCGCCAGCACCCACTGCATCCGGTTGGTGGCGCGTCCGGTCCAGACGTCGGGGTGGGGAGCGTGCTCGCCGTGGCGGTGGTCCCTCATGGCTATGAGGTTACTCAGCTTTCGTTTCCGCCGACGGCTCACCGCGGAGCGTGACTGCGCCGACCGGGCGGCGGTCAGCGTGCCGGCGTGACCGCCCGCAGCAGCCTGCCCTCCTCGTAGGCCAGTGCCGGCCCGGGCAGCGCGCCCTCACGTCCGCTGAGCAGCACCGTGAGCGAGCCCCGCGCGGAGGCGGAGGGGGCGGGCCGGGCGTCGATGCGCCGCAGCGCCTGGGCGGCGACCGCGCCGGCCGAGCCGTGCAGGGCGAGCGGCGGGCGGCTGGGGCGCTGGACCGCGGCCCGGATGCGTTCGGCGACCAGTTCGTAGTGGGTGCAGCCGAGGACGACGGTGGTGACGTCGGCCGGCGTGAGGGCGGCCGCGGCGGCCACGGCGGCGTCGATCGCGGCCTCGTCGGCGCGCTCCACCGCCTCGGCGAGCCCCGGGCACGGCACCTCGGTGACGGTGACCCCGGCGGCGAACTCCTCGATCAGGTTGCGCTGATAGGGGCTGCCGGTGGTGGCGGGCGTCGCCCAGATGGCGAGGGGTCCGCCACCGGCCGCGGCGGGCTTGATCGCCGGGACGGTGCCGACGACCGGCAGCTCCGGTTCCAGGCGGGCGCGCAGCGCGGGCAGCGCGTGCACGGTGGCGGTGTTGCAGCCGACGATCAGGGCGTCCGGGCGGTGCGCGGCGGCGGCCTCGGCGACGGCGAGGGCACGCCCGGTCAGGTCCTCGGGCGTGCGCGGTCCCCAGGGCATGCCGTCGGGGTCCAGGGAGAGGATGAGATCGGCGTCCGGCCTGAGGCGCCGAACCGCGGCGGTGGCCGCCAGCAGACCGATCCCGGAGTCCATGAGCGCGATCTTCACCCGCCCACGATAGACGATGTGCGCCGTCGGCCCGGTCCGGTGGGGCAGACTGCGCACGTGAGCGCCGCCCTGTGGACTTCCGCCGTTTCCGCCGTGTCCCTCGCCGCCTGGCTGTGGCTGCTGCTCGGCCAGGGCATGTTCTGGCGCACGGACGTCCGGCTGCCGCCGCCGAGGCGGCCCGACGCCTGGCCCTCGGTGTGCGTGGTGGTGCCCGCCCGGGACGAGGCGGCCGTGCTGCCGGCCAGCCTGCCCTCGCTGCTGGGCCAGGACTACCCGGGGCGCGCGGAGATCTTCCTGATCGACGACGGCAGCTCGGACGGGACCGGCCGGCTGGCCCGCGAGCTGGCCCGGCACCAGGACGGGCTGCGCCTCACGGTCGCCTCGCCCGGTGAGCCGCCGCCGGGCTGGACGGGCAAGCTGTGGGCGGTGCGGCACGGCATCGTGCTGGCACGCGCGCGTGACCCGGAGTACCTGCTGCTGACGGACGCCGACATCGCGCACGCGCCGGACAGTCTGCGCCGGCTGGTGTCGGCGGCCCGCGCCGGCGGGTTCGACGTCGTCTCCCAGATGGCCCGGCTGCGGGTGGCGAGCGGCTGGGAGCGGCTGGTGGTCCCCGCCTTCGTCTACTTCTTCTCCCAGCTCTATCCCTTCCGCCGGATCGCGAAGGAGGGGACGCGGACGGCGGCAGCGGCGGGCGGGTGCGTGCTGCTGTCGGCCGGGGCCGCCGAGCGGGCGCGGATCCCGGACGCCATCCGGCAGGCCGTGATCGACGACGTGGCGCTCGCCCGGGCCGTCAAGCGCAGCGGCGGCCGGGTGTGGCTGGGGCTGGCCGACGGGGTGGAGAGCGTGCGCCCCTATCCGCGGCTGCGCGACCTGTGGCGGATGGTCTCGCGCAGCGCCTACGCCCAGCTGCGGCACCGGCCGGCGGTGCTGGCGGGAACGGTGCTGGGGCTGGCGCTGGTGTATCTGGTGCCGCCGTCGGCCGTCGTCGTGGGCGCGGTCACCGGGAACGCGGCCGCCGGGGTGCTCGGCGCCCTGGCGTGGCTGGTGATGGCGGGGACGTTCCTGCCGATGCTGCGCTACTACCGGCAGCCGCCGTGGCTCGCCCTGACGCTGCCGTTCACCGCGCTGCTGTACCTGCTGATGACCGTCGACTCCGCGGTGCAGCACTACCGCGGGCGCGGCGCGGCGTGGAAGGGCCGCACCTACGCCCGTCCGGGCGCCGTGCCCGAGGAGGGCTGAGCCGGCGCCGCCGGGGCCCCTGCCGGGAGCCGGTCGCTACTTCCTGCCCGGGGTCCAGTTCATGCCCCAGCCGTAGGCGTGGTCGACGGTGCGCTGCGGGCTGACGCCGCGCTCCGGGACGAGGTAGCGGGCCTCGCGCCGGACGACCAGGTCGCCGCCGGTGCTGGTGATCAGGGCGAGCGCGCACACGGTGGAGGGGACCGTGCACTCGTCGAGGGAGAAGTCGACCGGTGCGCCGTGCTGGGGCTGGAGGGTGACCGTGGCGTGCAGGTCGGCGAAGGAGCGCGCGCCCTCGTAGATGGTGACGAAGACGAGGATGCGCCGGAAGGCCTGCCGGTGGTCGAGGTTGACGGTGAGGTTCTCGCCGGTCGACACCGCGCCGGTGCGGTCGTCGCCGTCGAGGTGGATGTAGGGGGGCCGGTCCAGGGCTCCGAAGGCGTTGCCGAGCGCCTGGACGACTCCCTTGCTGCCGTCGGTGAGTTCGTACAGGGCGCACAGGTCGAGGTCGAGGTCGTTGTGCAGGGCGACGGGGCGGCCGAGTTTGCGGGCCCAGCCGGAGAACTGCTTGCGCACCTCCCAGTTGAGGTTCACGCGCAGGGAGCCGGACGTGCCGCCCTGCTTGGTCAGGGAGACCGACGGGGCGGCCTTGGTGAGCGTCACCTTGGTGAGGCGGACCGGTTCCGCCGGGGGTGCGGCGGGCGGCGGCACGGCGGTGGCGGCGGGCCGCGCCGCGGCTGTCGGCGCCGGGGACGCGGCCGGGGGTGCGGGCGGCGGGGCCGGCGCGGTGGCCGGGGGCGCCTGCTGCGGCTCGTCCACCGTGATGCCGTAGTCGGTGGCCAGGCCCTCGAGGCCGGTGTCGTAGCCCTGGCCGACGGCGCGGAACTTCCAGGCGCCCTGCCGGCGGTAGAACTCGCCGAGCACGAACGCCGTTTCCACCGTCGCGCCCGGGTTGTCGAAGCGGGCCACGACCGTGTCCCGGTCGGGGTCGCGGACCTCGATGCAGAGGCCGGGGACCTGACCGAACGAGCCGCCGTCGGCGGAGGCGGCCACGATCACGGTCTCGATCGAGGGCTCCACGCGCGCGAGGTCGACGAGCAGGGCGTCGGTCACCCGGCCGCCCCGGTCGTGCTTGCCCTCGTGCCGCACCGCGCCGGAGGAGTGGACCGGCTGGTTGTAGAAGACGAAGTCCGCGTCGGAGCGGACCTTCCCGCCGGCCAGCAGCAGCGCCGAGGCGTCGGCGTCGGGCACGCCGGGCGCGGAGCGCCAGCCCAGTTCGACCCGCAGTGCCGTCGTCGGTACGGGAGTGTTGGACCCCTTCGACATGGACATGCACGTGCCCCCTCGCTTGTCGCCGCGCCGGGCCGTGCCCCGGCCGTCGCGTCAATTCTGACGGGCCCAACCTATGCCCCGTACGGGGAACGTCCGCGACGCGCAGGTCCACGCCCGGTCGCCGACCGCCGGTAACCCGCCCGGAACTTGGCCTTTACCAGAAAACCGCGTCTCGCGTACGTCCTTTTTCGGCAAGTTCGCTCGCATTGGGGATCCCAGGTCACGGCGGACACGGAAAACAACCCTCTTATCGGTCTCCCCAACCAGCACATCGTGGGCTTAACTTATGTGCCATGACCTCCCCCCGCTCCACTTATGGCGGCGGCTACTACTCCGCCTCCTTCCCGGACACCCCGATCTACGACTCGCTCGTTGCCGAGCGGGGCACCCCGCAGATCGCCCCGATCCGGGTCCCCGCCGCGTACGACGCGCCGGGCAGCCACATGCCCGCGCTCCCCTCGGCGCTGCCCGCCCTGCCGGCAGCCCCGTCCCAGCCCTCCTACGGTTATCCGCAGGCGCCCCAGCCCGCACCGCTGCAACAGGCGCCCACCGCCTACATCCCGCAGCAGGCGACGGCGCCCCGCGGCTACCCCGGCCCGCAGCATCCCCAGCCTCCGCGTCCGGCCGCGCCCGGCCCCGCGGGGTACGAGGCGATGCGGCCCGCCGCGCCCCGGCCGGCCCCCGCGCCCTATCAGGACCCGCACAACAACCAGCAGTACCGCGGCTACTGAGCCGTCTCCCCCGGGGCCGTCGCCGCCGCCTGGCACGATGGCCCCATGGGGAACGCGCGACTGCAGTCCATTCACGTCCATCCGGTCAAGGCGTTCCGGGGCCAGCCGCTCCGGGAGGCCGTCGTGGAGCCCTGGGGGCTGACCGGTGACCGCCGCTGGATGCTGATCGACGACGGGGGAAAGGTCGTCACGCAACGCCAGCAGCCGCGCCTCGCGCAGGCCGCCGCCGAGCTGTTGCCCGGCGGCGGCCTGCGGCTGTCCGCGCCCGGTGCCGAGCCGCTGACGGTGCCGGTGCCGCGCCCGGCCGACACGCTGCCGGTGGAGATCTTCCGGGACAAGGTGGAGGCCGTGCCGGCCGAGGGCGGGGCGGCGCACGCGTGGTGCAGCGGCTTCCTCGGGACGAGCGTGCGCCTGGTGCACATGGACGACCCCGCCACCCGGCGGCCCGTCGACCCGCGGTACGCGCTGCCGGGCGAGACCGTCTCCTTCGCCGACGGCTACCCCCTGCTGGTCACGACGACGGCCTCGCTGGACGCCCTCAACGCCCTGATCGCGCAGGGGGACCACGCCGACGAGGGCCCGCTGCCGATGAACCGATTCCGGCCCAACGTGGTGGTGTCCGGCACCGACGCCTGGGCGGAGGACGGCTGGTCGCGCATCGCGATCGGGGAGGTCCGCTTCCGGATCGCCAAGCCCTGCGGGCGCTGCGTGGTGACCACCACCGACCAGACCACGACGGTGCGCGGCCGGGAGCCGCTGCACACGCTGGGGCGGCACCGCCGCCGCGGCGGCATGCTGGTCTTCGGGCAGAACCTGGTGCCCCTCGGCCCCGGAACGGTCCGGGTCGGCGACCCGGTCACGGTCCTGGAGTGAGACGCCCACGGCCGTCGGCCGAAAGGGGCACCCGCACCCGCACCCGCACCCGCACCCGCACCCGCACCCGCACCCGCACCGACAACGGCACCGGCACCGGCACCGGCACCGCCGGGAACCCGGTGCGCGCTCCGCGCGTTCGCCTCGTGTGAGCCGTTCATGGGCGGACCGCAGCGGACCGCGCATGAGCTGCTCCAGGGGGCCGGTGCGGTGCGGGCAGGGGGTTGCGGGCGATGCGGGCGATCAGCGGGCTCTGGCGCTGGCGGCACAATCCGCTGTGCCGCGCCACCGACCTGGCCGAGGCGTGGGTGGCTCTGGCGTCCCTGCTGCTCCTGCTGTGCGCGGCGCCCGTGGCCGGCCTCGTCGCCGGCGGTCTGGCCCAGGACTCCTTGCAGGAATCCGCGCGGGAGCAGCTCGCCTCCCGCCACCCGGTGACGGCCACCGTGGTGAGAGAGCTGGACGGTCCCGCCGTGCGTCTCGACCCGGAGGCGACCGCCGGGGGCGACCTGCGCAGCCGGGTCCTCGCCCACTGGACGGCGCCGGACGGCTCCGAGCACCGGGGGCCGGTCCTGACAGGCCTCGAGGACCCGCGCCCGGGCGACCGCTTCGCGATATGGACCGACGCGCAGGGCCGGACGACGGCCCGCCCGCTGGACTCCGCCACGGCCACGACCCACGCGGTGCTCGCCGGGTTCGGCGCCGCGCTGGTGACCGCGTGCCTCGTCGGGGGCGCCCGGTGGATCGTCGTCCGGCGCCTGGTCCGCCGCCGCTACGCCCGCCTGGACGAGGCCTGGGAGCGGGCCGGTGGGGACTGGGGCCGCGCGGGTACGGGCAGTTGACGGGCTTGCGCCTCTGGTCAACCCACCGCCTGCGCGCACGCTACGGTGGACCGGCCGGACCCGTTCGGCATCGACCCGCGCGGGAGAGAGCCGTAGGGGCCGTGACGCCCCGCGGGCGAACGAGCCATCAGTGACGACGAGGTGGGGGCACAGCAACGCCATGGCACAGGGCACGGTCCAGGTGACGCACACCGGCACATCGCGGTGGCGGCGCCGCACGGGTGAGTACGCATCGCTCGCCGCCGCCCTGGAGGCCGCGGCCGACGGTGACGTCCTCACCGTCGCCCCGGGCACCTACCGGGAGAACCTCGTCGTCCGGCGGGCGGTGACCCTGCGCGGCCCCGAAGGGGCGCACGGCTCGGTGCGCATCGCGCCCGTGGACGGGGTGCCGCTGGTCGTGCGCGCCTCGGCGGTGGTGCAGGACCTGCACGTCGAGGGCCAGGACCCGACCTCGCCCGCGGTGCTCGTCGAGGAGGGGACGCCGGAGCTGCTCGGCATACGGGTGGTCACCCGCTCCGCCGCCGGCATCGAGGTGCGGGGCGGCGCCCGGCCGACGGTGCGGCGGTGCACGGTCGACAATCCGGCGGGCGTCGGCATCGCCGTGGTGGACGGCGGCGGCGGGGTCTTCGAGGAGTGCGAGGTCGTCGCGGCCGGGCAGGCGGGCGTGGCGGTGCGCACCGGCGCCCACCCGCGCCTGGAGCGCTGCCGGGTCCACCACGCCGCCGGTTCGGGGCTGACGGCGACCGGCGAGCACTCCGCCCTGGAGGCCGTCGGCTGCGAGGTCTACGAGGTGCGGGGCAGCGGCGTGCAGATCACCGCCCGGGCCACCGGGCACCTCACCGACTGCGACGTTCACCGCACCACCGCCGACGGCGTCACGCTCGACACCGACGCGGTGCTGACGCTCGCCGACTGCCGCATCCACGACATCCCGGAGAACGCGGTCGACCTGCGTTCCCGCTCGGTGCTCACCCTGACCCGCACCAGCGTGCGGCAGTTCGGCCGCAACGGGCTGTCGGTGTGGGACCCGGGCACGCGCGTGGACGCCAACCAGTGCGAGATCTTCGACAGCACCGGCGACTACCCGGCCGTGTGGGTCAGCGACGGCGCCACGGCCGTGCTGGACTCCTGCCGGGTCCACGACGTGCCGGACGCCCTGTTCGTGCTGGACCGGGGCTCTCGCGCGGACGTGGTCGACAGCGACCTGTCGCAGGTGCGCAACACGGCGGTGTCGGTGAGCGACGGCGCCACCGCCCAGCTCGACGACTGCCGCATCCGCGACGCCGCGACGGGCGCCTGGTTCCGCGACCACGGCAGCGGCGGCACCCTGAACCACTGCACCCTCGACGGCACCCGGACCGGTGTGATCGTCACCAAGGGCGCCGACCCCACCATCGAGCGCTGCTCCGTCGACTCCCCCGCCGAAGCCGGTGTCTACGTGTCGGCGGGCGGGCGCGGCAGCTTCCTCGACTGCCGGGTGACGGGCAGCGGAGGCTACGGCTTCCATGTGATCGACGGCTGCCGCACGACCCTGCGGAAGTGCCGCACGGAGCGCTGCGCGCGCGGCGGGTACGAGTTCGCCGACGGCGGTGCCGACGGCTCCCTCGACGCCGGGCCGCTGGTGGAGGACTGCACCAGCGACGAGAGCGCGGGCCTGCGCCCGCGCCCGTCACCGGTCCGGGAGACCGTGGTGCAGACGGCGGACCGGGCGCCCGGGCTGCTGGGCTCGATCCCCGGCCAGCGCAGCACCGAGCAGGAGCCCCTGGTCTCCGCCGCCGGGCCGGAGCCGCAGACGCGGAGCTCCCGGGCCGTGCTGGGCGAACTGGACGCGCTGGTCGGGCTGGAGAGCGTCAAGCGGGAGGTGCGGGCCCTCACCGACATGATCGAGGTGGGCCGGCGCCGGCAGCGGGCGGGGCTCAAGGCGGCCTCCGTCAAGCGCCACCTGGTCTTCACCGGCTCCCCCGGCACCGGCAAGACGACCGTCGCCCGGCTGTACGGCGAGATCCTCGCCTCCCTCGGCGTCCTGGACCAGGGCCACCTCGTCGAGGTCTCCCGGGTCGACCTGGTCGGCGAGCACATCGGCTCCACGGCGATCCGCACCCAGGAGGCGTTCGAACGGGCGCGCGGCGGGGTGCTGTTCATCGACGAGGCGTACGCGCTGTCCCCCGAGGACGCGGGCCGCGACTTCGGCAAGGAGGCCATCGACACGCTGGTGAAGCTGATGGAGGACCACCGGGACGCGGTCGTGGTGATCGTCGCCGGCTACACGGCCGAGATGGAGCGGTTCCTGTCGGTCAACCCGGGCGTGGCCTCCCGATTCTCACGGACCATCACCTTCGGCGACTACGGCCCCGAGGAGCTGCTGAGGATCGTGGAGCAGCAGGCCGAGGAGCACGAGTACCGGCTGGCGCCGGGCGCGGCCGAGGCGCTGCTGGCGTACTTCACCGCGCTCCCGAAGGGCCCGGCGTTCGGCAACGGCCGTACGGCGCGCCAGACGTTCGAGGCGATGGTGGAGCGGCACGCGAGCCGGGTCGCCCAGCTGGCCGACCCCAGCACGGACGACCTCACGCTGCTCTACGCCGAGGACCTGCCCGAGCAGTCCTGAGTCCCGCCGTCGGCGCCCGGCACGGCCGTCCCGCCGGTGTCGCGCGGCGCCGGCACCTCCGGGCGCAGCCGGGCCAGCAGCCGCTGCCGTTCCTGTGCGAACACCGGGTCGGCCTGGTAGTCGGAGTGGCCGAGGATCGGCGCGGGCAGCGGATGGGCGTCGGTGCGGCCGTGGGCGAGCGGGTCCTTGAGGGGCGCGCGGTCCACGGCGGGACCGCGGTCGCCGGACAGCCGCATCGGGCCCCCGATCGGGTCGGTGAGCCGGTACAGGTTGCGCCAGCAGTCCACCTCCCGGTGCAGGGAGTCCAGCGCGGCGGGCCCGAAGTGGGCCGGGAACCAGCGGCCGTAGAGGCGCTCCAGCGGGGAGCCGTAGGTGAGCAGGGCGACGCGTCTGCGGGCGGAGGGCGCCAGTTGCCAGGCCGCGGCGGCGGCGAGCACGCTGCCCTGGGAGTGGCCGGAGATGACCAGCCGCCCGCCCGTGGCGCGGGTCCAGGTGGCCATGCGCCAGGTCAGGTCGGGCACCGCGCGCTCGGCGTAGCAGGGCGGGGCGAAGGGGTGCGCGGCGCGCGGCCAGAAGGTGCCGACGTCCCACAGGATGCCGATGGTGCGCCGGGCGGAGGCGTCCTTGTAGGCGCGGCGGCCCCAGGTGACGAACAGTATGAAGCCGAGGCCGATCAGCCAGGAGCCCAGGGCCTGCGCGGTCTGCGCGGCACCGTGCACGAAGGCGGGCGTGTCGCGGGCGGCGTGCGCGGGGACGCGGTCGGTGGCCAGGGCGCCGGCGAGGGCGCCGGCACCCGCCAGCAGGGTCGCGGCGGCGATGACGGCGACGAGCAGGGGTGCGCGGTCGGTGAGACCGGCCACCGCGCGGACCGTCGCGATCCGGCGGGTGCGGGGGGTGTCGGCCGGCTCTCCGGGGTGGTCGCCGGCCACGGCGGCGCGCTCGGCGCGGGCCGTCCGCCAGGTGCGCGCGGCCAGGGCGGCGCACAGCAGCAGTACCAGGACGAGCAGCGGCGGGATGACGGACGCCTGCCAGGTGAGCAGGACCGGGGGGCCGGGCAGGGAGGCGCCGGTGCCGTCCAGCCAGTCCGACACCCGCTGGGCGACCCCGCCGGACATCACCCCGCCCAGGGCGCAGGCCAGCATGGCGACCGCGGGTCCGCCCAGGCCGCGCATCGCGGCGCGCGGATCGGGGCCGGTGCGGTGCAGCAGGTGGGCGACGACGCCCAGGGCGATCACCAGCAGGCCCTGCACCAGGGCGATGCCGCCGAAGGTCGCGTCCCCCGGCAGCCGGCCGGCCGAGGCCCAGCCCGGGCGCTCCCAGCCGGCGTACAGCACGGCGAGGACCAGCACCCCGAGGGCGCCGAAGGGCAGGAGGCGCACCAGATGCCGGTCGAGCGTGCGGTCGAGGCGCCGCTCGCTGCGGCCCCGGCGGCAGACGACGACCACCACGAGCACCGCGCCGGTGACCAGCGCGGCCGGCAGGAGCCAGCCCAGCGTGTCGAGGACGGCCGGGCCGCCGGGCCGCCGGTCGAAGCGGGCCGCCGGCGCGCCGACCGCCGCGGCGACGGTCAGCAGGCCGGCCGCGGTGTGCGCGGCGCGCAGCCGGGCCACCAGCCGGCGCCCGTACCAGAAACCGGGCCGGCCGAGTGCGGTGGGCCCGGGAACCTCGTCGGCCTCGGGGGTGCGGTCCAGCGGCGGCTGCGACTCGTAGGCGCGCCAGGTGCGCAGGGACAGGTACCACAGCAGGCCGGTGAGCGCGGCGGGCACGACGGCCGCGAGGGCGAGCCTGCGGCCGGGCCGGCTCCACCAGCCGCCGTCCGATCCGGTCGGGGACAAGAACCCCAGCCACGAGTGCCGGTCGGCGCACGCGTGCGTGCCCGCGCACTGCCAGGCGACGAGGTCCAGGGCGACCTCGCAGGCCGCGGCGACCAGCAGCACCGTCAGGCTCAGTCCGGCGAGCCGCACCAGCAGTCCGTACAGCCGCACGGTCCGCTCGCGGCCGCGGGCGGACGGCCGCATCCAGTGGGCCAGGTTGACCACCATGAACGGCAGGAGCAGCAGCCACAGGGCCCGGGTGCCGTTGCCGGAGGTGAGGTTGCACCAGACGTACGCCTCGGGGACCGGGCGGCCCCGGTAGTCCTCGGGCCGGGACTCGGCGTCGGCGTCCTCGGTGCGCCGGAAGACGGCCGCGACGTCGTCGCCGGTGACGCGTACCGTGCGCGGGTCGTCGAGCATCCGCTCCGGTGTCGTGCCGCCCACTCCGTGGACCAGGAGTTCCAGTGCGGTGCCGGTGCCCCGGGCCCGCGGTCCGGGACGGTCGGTTCCGCCCATGGCGACGTCCTGCTGCGCCTGTTCCACTGTCCCGCACTTCCCCCGTGACGCGCCGTCGGCTCTGTCCGTGCGGGCACCAGGATCTCCGCTCAACGGGCCGCGCACACCCCCCGGCACGGAATCTCCCCGAATCGTGCGACGGCGGTGCTCCGAGCCTACGGGAGTGACATGTGCGCGTCGCTTCGGCCGGTGGCGCGTCCCTGGGTGGGGCATGCGAGGATGGGACGTCCGTACGCCCGCCGGCGGGAGAACGTCCTCGTCGACGGGGTCCGGCCGGGCCGAGCGGGCCGGGGCACCGGGCGGGCGCGGCGGGCGGATCGGACGGCTGTTGGCGAAGGTGCGGCGAAAGGACCGGAAGCGACGTGAGCGAGAATCAGAACCTCCTCGCGGAGCAGCGCCGCGCTCTGATCCTCGACGAGGTCCGCCGCCGGGGCGGTGTCCGGGTCAACGAGCTGACCCGCAGGCTCGGTGTGTCGGACATGACGGTGCGCCGGGACCTCGACGCGCTCGCCCGCCAGGGCGTGCTGGAGAAGGTGCACGGCGGGGCGGTCCCGGTGGCCGAGGCGAGCACCCACGAGCCGGGGTTCGAGGCCAAGTCGGGGCTGGAGCAGAGCGCCAAGGAGTCCATCGCGCGGGCCGCGGCCGAACTGGTCGCGCCGGGCGCTGCGATCGCCCTGTCCGGCGGCACCACCACGTTCGCGCTGGCGCACCGGCTGCTGGACGTGCCGGACCTGACGGTGGTGACCAACTCGGTGCGGGTGGCCGACGTCTTCCACGCGGCGCAGCGGAGCTCGGGGGCCCGGCCGGGCGCGGCGACGGTGGTGCTGACCGGTGGGGTGCGCACGCCGTCCGACTCGCTGGTGGGGCCGGTCGCCGACCAGGCGATCGCGGCGCTCCACTTCGACGTGCTGTTCCTCGGTGTGCACGGGATATCGGTCGAGGCGGGGCTGTCGACGCCGAACCTCGCGGAGGCCGAGACCAACCGGCGGCTGGTGCAGTCGGCCCGGCGGGTCGTGGTGGTCGCCGACCACACCAAGTGGGGTGTGGTGGGACTGAGTTCGTTCGCTTCGCTGGACCAGGTCGACACGCTGGTGACGGACGCCGGGCTGCCGGACGAGGCCCGGGCGGAGGTCGCGGAGCACCTGCGGGTGGTCATGGCCGGCGAGCCGGACGAGGCGGCCTGAGCGACGCCCCGCTGACAGCTGACGGGCCGGCAAGTAGGGTGGCGCCGCCCGGCCGGCCGCTCGTGAGAGCGCCGGACCCGTAGCTCCGAAGGGGGTCACGTCCACGGCACGCCTGCTTCGCCCCGTAGGGCTCGACTTCGTCGGGACCGCGCCCGTCCGCCTGGTCTTCGCCCGGAAGATCTCCGCCGCGCCGGACGCGGTCTTCGGGGCGCTCCTCGACACGCCGGGATGGAGCCGGTGGTTCTCCGCGGTGACGTCCGCCCGGCCGGCCGGCGAGGCAACGGGCCGCCGCGAGGTCCGGCTGCGCGGCGGCACCCGCGCCCTGGAGACGGTCCTGGCGGCGCGGGAGCCGGAGCTGTACGCCTACCGCGTGGACGTCAGCAACACGCCGGGGGTGCGGGCGCTGGTCGAGGAATGGCGGCTGGCGCCGGCCGGCACCGGCACGCGGGTGCGGTGGACGGTCGCCGCCGACGGCCCGGCGCCGTTCCGTGCGGTGCTGAACCTGGGCAGGGCGGGCTGGGGGCGGGCCTTCCGGAAGTCGGTCACCGCCCTGGAGCGGCGGCTGCCGGCCGCGTAGCGCCGTCCGCGTCCGGCCACACCCCGGTGCGCAGCAGGGACTCGATCGCCTCCGCGTACGGCGTGATGTCCAGCCCCTGTTCGGCCAGCCAGGCGTCGGAGTAGTACTTGTCGAGGTAGCGGTCCCCCGGGTCGCACAGCAGCGTCACCACGCTGCCCCGGCGCCCCTCGGCCACCATCTCGGCGACGATCTTCAGTGCGCTCCACAGCCCGGTGCCCGTGGAACCGCCCGCCTTGCGGCCGATGGCCCGTTCCAGGGCCCGTACGGCGGCGATGCTGGCCGCGTCCGGCACCTTCATCATGCGGTCGATCGCGCCGGGCACGAAGCTCGGCTCCATGCGCGGCCTGCCGATGCCCTCGATACGGGAGCCGCAGTCGCAGGTGACGTCCGGGTCGCCGGTCGTCCAGCCCTCGAAGAAGCAGGAGTTGTCCGGGTCGGCGACACAGACGCGGGTGTCGTACTGCATGTAGTGCACGTAGCGGGCCAGGGTCGCCGAGGTGCCGCCGGTGCCGGCCGTGGCGACGATCCAGGCCGGCTCCGGGAACCGCTCCAGGCGCAGCTGGCGGAAGATGGATTCGGCGATGTTGTTGTTGCCGCGCCAGTCGGTGGCCCGTTCGGCGTAGGTGAACTGGTCCATGTAGTGGCCGCCGGTCTCGGCCGCGAGGCGGGCCGCCTCCTCGTACATCCGCCGGGAGTCGTCGACGAAGTGGCACCGCCCGCCCTGGAACTCGATGAGGCGGATCTTCTCGGCGCTGGTCGTGCGCGGCATGACGGCGATGAAGGGCACGCCGATCAGCCCCGCGAAGTACGCCTCGGAGACGGCCGTCGAACCGCTGGAGGCCTCGATCACCGGGCGGTCCGGCCGGATCCAGCCGTTGCACAGGCCGTAGAGGAACAGGGAGCGGGCGAGCCGGTGCTTGAGGCTGCCGGTCGGGTGGGTGGACTCGTCCTTGAGGTAGAGGTCGATACCCCAGTGCTCAGGGAGCGGGAAGAGCAGGAGATGGGTGTCGGCCGAGCGGTTGTTGTCGGCCTGGACCTTGCGGACGGCTTCTTTCAGCCAGGCCCGGTAGGCGGCGTCGCTGCGGTCGACGTCCAGGGTGCGGCCGGTTGGGATCTGCTGGGAGGTGCTCACGGCGGGGCTCCTTCTGCTGCGCGCCGGCGGCGCGTCGCGCGCCCGACACCTCGATCATAAGCACCTTCGGCACGCTTCTCACCTGCATAAACGCTTCTTTGAGCGCCCCCAAGCCACCCCTGGGGACGGGGGGCGCAAGGGTGGCAGGGGCGCGTGGGCCCGCGTGCATCGTGCGCCCCCCGGAAGCACACCGCGGGCACTGGTGCGCCACCTCGGGTGCGGGCAGACTGCACCCGGCGGGGCAAACTCCCGCCACGGGCGCACACTGGAGCAGGAGACGCGCCTGCTCGCGCCGGGACCGGTCCGGCGCATCGACGCGCTAGCAGGGGGTGACGGCATGGCGGAGCCGGAGTTCTCGGCCAGGGGGGTGCGGATCGACAAGCGGCTGCGCTCGCTCACCCGGGCCGGTCAGGTCCGGATCAGCGGCGGCAGGCTGGAGTTGCTCACCAGCTACGGCAGCGAGATCGACAGCGCGCCGGTGCAGTCGGTGCGTGCCTCCAGGCCCTGGTTCGCCGCCGCCGACCGGGCCCTGGCCGACCTGGGCGGCAAGCGGTATCTGCTGACGCTCCGGGAGAGCGACCCCGCGCCCGGCGAGCCGGGACCGCCCGCGGCACGCCGCTTCATCGAGGCCGTGCGCCGGGCGGCGGGACGCAGCGGCTGAAGATGGCCGTAAGTTGCGGCGCCCCACCCCTTGCGTCACGCTGGTCACACGTCACTCTGGGTTTACCGGCGATAACGCTGCGAACCAGCCCGCCGGCCACGACAGCAGGCGGAGGCGTGACGCACGCGCCTGCTGGATCCGTACGTCGTGTTCTTCCGGACCTCTACGTCGGGGAGCCGCAGCCGTGATCACTCACCCAAGCAGGCACTGCACGGTGGAGCTCCAAGCCCTGCCGTCGCGGATCGGCCAGGTCCGCAGAATCGTATCTGCGCAGTTGCGCTACTGGCATCTGGATTCCCTGATCGACCGGGCGGTGCTCGGTGTGACGGAGCTGCTGACCAACGTCCACCTCCATGCCCGCCCCGACAAGACGTGCACCGTGGAGATCGAGCTGCTGCTCGACCGGGTCACGGTCTCGGTGCACGACCACGACCCGCGTCTTCCCGTGGTGGACGACGCCGAACCGCTCGCGACCACCGGGCGGGGACTGGCCATGGTGGCCGCGATGAGCGAGAGCTGGGGCGCCCGGCCGGACGGCGAGTCCGGCAAGGTCGTCTGGTTCACGCTGCCCAGGCCCTCGTCCGCCCCGGCCGCGGTCGCGCGTCCGCCCCGGCACCTGGTCGAGGAGGTGACCGCCGAGGCGTTCGCCGAGGTGGGGCCCGCCGACCTGGCCCGGACGCAACCCGCTCCCGCCCGGTCCGCCGTTGCCGGCTGACCGGGCGGTGACCCTCCCCGTCGGGGTCAGGGTGCGCGGTCCCCGCCCGGCCGGCCGAACTGCTCGTCCAGCACGGACAGACGGCGCCAGTACTCGTCCTCGTCGATCTCGCCGGAGGCGAAGCGCCGGCCGAGCACGGCGATGGGCGAGTCACCCGCCGGACGGGCGTCCGCCGGCGCCGGGCGCCACGGGCCCGGGCCGCGCCGGCCACGCCACACCGTGCGGCGCAGCAGGGCGACGGCCCCGATGACGACGGCAGCCCAGAGGAACGGAAGGAACAGGAACCACGGGCCGGGCCCGCCGCCCCAGTGCGCGAGTGTCTGCATGACGGTTCATCTCCTGGTTCGCGGACAGTGTGTGCGGTGCCTTCGAACCTGGCTCCGGTGAGGGGTCCGCGTCGTCGTACGGCCGGCGGCGATGCGCGTACCGCACCGGAAGTACGCCGCTGCCCGGGAACCCGCACCGCGCTCGTACACACGAGCGACGAGGGAACGCCCGTTCCACAGGAGTGCGGGTGACGACCCTCGCACGACCACCCGTTCGAGTGGGCGGCGAAGACTGTCGGCGTGTCCGTGCCCGAGTCGGTCAGTGGCGTACCGAGGGCCGCGCCGAGTGGCGGCGCGGCACCGATCAAGGGAGATGATCATGGGTAAGGGAATTCCCGTCGCCGGCGGCGGAACCGTCGATCCCGCGCAGCTCGCGGCGAAGGTGGAGCCCCTCGTGCTCCGGGTCAAGGACGCCGGTGTCGGCGGCCAGGTCAGCCAGGAGATGGTCGACCAGGCCCAGGCGATCGAGGGCCTGCTCGACCAGATGAACCTCGGCACCTGACCGCCTTTCCGGCCCCCGCCGTGCCCGGGACGCATCCGGTTCGCGGTGCCGCCCGCCCGAGGCGGTGGCTCCGGTGCGGGCGGCTTTCCCGGCGTTCCCGGCGGGAGACCATGGGAGGTTTCGGGGCCGGACACCCGGTGGGTCCGGCCCCTTCACCTGCTCCCAGGGGTGCGGCCGGACGTGACCGTCCCCTGCACTTCCTCCTGGCGCGCCGGGACGTGACGGACCGTCAGTGCGAGTCGGTCGGCCGGCCACCGGTCGGCCGGTGGGGCGTTCCCGCGGCCGATACGGCCCGGCTGCGGCGTCCCTGTGGCGGGTTCAGGCCAGGGCCGTCAGCGGGTCGTCGAGGACCGGCTGCCATGCCAGTTCCGCGGCGCCGACCAGGCTGTTGTGGTCCAGGGTGCAGGGCAGGATGGGGACGCCGCCGCTCTGGCCCCACAGGCTGCGGTCGGCGACCACCGCGCGCAGGCGCTCGGGGTCGGCTTCGAGCAGGGTGCGGTGCAGGCCGCCGAGGATGATGCGGTCGGGGTTGAGGATGTTCACCAGGCCGGCGAGGCCGAGGCCGAGCCGGTCGATGAGGGACTCGGTCGCGGTGCGGACCGCCGGGTCGGTGTACCGGCCGCGGATCAGGTCGTCGGCCTGCCGGAGCAGGGAGACCTCGGGGCCCGGTGCGCGGCCGGCGGCGGTCAGGAGGGCCAGCGGGTCGGCCTCCACGTCAAGGCAGCCGCGGCTGCCGCAGTGGCAGGGGCGGCCCTCGGGGTTGACGGTGAGGTGCCCGACCTCCAGGGCGAGGCCGGAACTGCCCGTGTGCAGACGGCCGTCGAGGACGAGGGCGCCGCCGACGCCGCGGTGGCCGGTGGCGACGCAGAGCAGGTCGCGGGCGCCGCGTCCGGCGCCGTGCCGGTGCTCCGCGAGCGCGGCGAGGTTGACGTCGTTGGCCGCGAAGGCCGGGCCGTCGATGCCCGCCGCGCGCACCCGCTCGGCGAAGATCCGGCGCACCGGCGCCCCCGCGGGCCAGGCCAGGTGCAGCGGGTTGAGGGCCAGTCCGTCGGGTTCGGCCACCGCGGACGGTACGGCGAGGCCCGCGCCGACGCAGCGCCGGCCGGTCGCCCGCAGCAGTTCCGCGCCGGCCTCGACGACGGAGCCGAGCACCTTGGCCGGATCGGCGTCGACGACCTCGCAGCCGGGCGCGGTGGCGACGATCCGGCCGCCGAGTCCGACGAGCGCGGCACGGAAGCCGTCGGCGTGGATCTGCGCCGCGAGGGCGACGGGGCCGTCCTCGGCGACCGCGAGCCGGTGCGAGGGACGGCCCTGCGAGCCGGCCGGGGCGCCGGGCCGCGCGTCGACCCGGATCAGCCCGAGCGCCTCCAGTTCGGCGGCGACGGCACCGGCGGTGGCCCGGGTGACGCCGAGTTCGGCGGTGAGGACGGCGCGGGTGGGGGCGCGTCCGGTGTGCACCAGCTCCAACGCGGGCCCGAGGGCGCCGCGCCCCCGGTCCAGCCGCGTCCTCGAGGTGGTCCCGTCCCCCGCCTGCCGGGGCTCCGCCTTGCCGCTCATGAGGGTGAGTCTCCCATGATCCGCCCGACCGCCGGCGGCTGACCCGTGGCGGGACGTCCGGCCTGCCGGCCGGCCCCGGCTCCCTCCGGGCTTCGCTCCGCCGAGGGCACCCGGCGGCCGGCAGTCCACCCGCCCGGGCCGCATCGGCGGGCCGCGGGCCGCGCGCGCCGCCGCCCGGCGGGCGGCCCGTCCGGGACGTGCACCGCGCCGGGCACGGTCTCGGTCTCCTCGCGCTCCCGACGAGCCACGGGGAACGGCTCGGCGTCCACGCCTCCCTCGTGCCGCTCCCCGCCGCCGACCGGCCTGAGCTGCGGCTCGGCTAGCCTGGACGCACGATGGACGAGCGCACCGACCGAATGACGACGCCGTGGGGCGAGCTGACGCTGGCCCGGTTTCCCGAGGTTCCGCGCGAGCGGCTGCGCGCCTGGGACGCGTCCGACGCGTATCTGCTCAGGCACCTCGCCGCGGAGCGGGTCCCGCTGTCCGGCACGGTGGTGGTCGTCGGCGACCGCTGGGGGGCGCTGGTCACCGCGCTGGCCGCGCACGAGCCGGTGCAGATCACCGATTCGCACCTGGCGCAGGAGGCGACCCGCGCCAACCTGGCCCGCAACGGCGTCACGCCGGGCGCGGTGCGGCTGCTGACCACGCAGGACCCGCCGCCCGCCCGGATCGACGTGCTGCTGGTGCGGGTGCCCAAGAGCCTGGCCCTGCTGGAGGACCAGTTGCTGCGGCTGGCACCGGCGGTGCACGCGGGCACGGTGGTGGTGGGCACCGGCATGGTCAAGGAGATCCACACCTCGACGCTCGCGCTGTTCGAGCGGATTCTCGGGCCGACCCGCACCTCGCTGGCGGAGCAGAAGGCCCGGCTGATCCTGTGCGCACCGGACCCGGCGCTCCGGCGGCCCGCCAACCCCTGGCCGCTGACCTACCGGCTCCCCGAGGACGCCGGCCCGGTCGCCGGCCGCACCGTCGTCAACCACGCGGGCGTCTTCTGCGCCGACCGACTCGACATCGGCACCCGGTTCTTCCTCCGCCATCTGCCCGGCCGGCCGCCGTCGGACGGCGGCACCCGGCGCGTGGTGGACCTCGGCTGCGGGAACGGCGTCGTCGGCACGGCCGTGGCGCTGGCCGATCCCGGTGCCGAGGTGCTGTTCACGGACGAGTCGTTCCAGGCCGTCGCCTCGGCGGAGGCGACGTACAAGGCCAACGGGGTGCCCGGGCACGCCGAGTTCCGGGTGGGCGACGGGCTCGCCGGGGTGGCGGACGCCAGCGTCGACCTGGTGCTCAACAACCCGCCGTTCCACTCCCACCAGGCGACGACGGACGCCACCGCGTGGCGGATGTTCACCGGGGCGCGGCGGGTGCTGCGCCCCGGCGGCGAGCTGTGGGTGGTGGGCAACCGCCACCTGGGCTACCACGTCAAACTGCGGCGGGTGTTCGGCAACAGCCGGCTGGTGGCGAGCGACCCGAAGTTCGTGGTGCTGAAGGCGGTCAAGCGGGAGGCACGCGGCCGACGACGCGGATGAGGTCCGCGACCGTTGCCACCATGGCCTCACGCCCCACGGTCAGATAGCGCCGGGAGTCGACGGCCTCCGGGTGTGCCGCCAGGTACTCGCGGATGGCGCCGGTCATCGCGGCGTTGAGGGCCGTGCCGACGTTGACCTTGGCGATACCGCCGGCGACGGCGGTGGCGAGTTCGTCGTCGGGAACGCCGGAGGAGCCGTGCAGGACGAGTGGGACGTCGAGCGCGGCCGACAGGCGCTTGAGCAGGTCGTGGTCGAGGGCGGCGGTACGGGTGGTCATCGCGTGGCTGCTGCCGACGGCGACGGCCAGGGCGTCCACGCCGGAGTCGGCGACGAAGGAACGGGCCTCAGCGGGGTCGGTGCGGGCGCCGGGGGCGTGGGCGTCGAGCGGTGGTTCGCCGTGTTTGCCGCCGACCTCGCCCAGTTCCGCCTCGATCCACAGTCCCTGGGCGTGCGCCCAGTCGGCGGCGGCGCGGGTCGCGGCCAGGTTCTCGGCGTACGGCAGCCGGGAGGCGTCGTACATGACGGAGCTGAATCCGGCGTCCGGGGCCTGGCGGAGCAGGCTGTCGCTCTGCACGTGGTCGAGGTGGAGGGCGACGGGCACGGCGGCGCGTTCGGCGGCTGCTGCGGCGGCGCGGGCCAGCGGCAGCAGCCGGCCGTAACGGAACTTCACGGCGTTCTCGCTGACCTGGAGGACGACGGGCGCGGCCACGGACTCGGCGCCGGCGACGACGGCCTCGATGTGCTCCAGGGTGATGATGTTGAAGGCGGCGACGGCGGACCGCGCGGCGGCGGCACGGGTGACGAGGTCGCCGGTGGTGGCGAGGGGCACGGCCTGTCCTTGGGGCGTCAGGGGGCGAGGATCACCGAGCGGGTGAGGTGGCGGGGCCGGTCGGGGTCGATGCCGCGGGCGGCGGCGACGGCGACGGCGAGCCGCTGGGCGCGGACCAGTTCGGCGAGCGGGTCGAGTCCGCCCGCCACCCACAGTCCGCCGGTCCCCCGGACCTGGTCGGCGAGTCCGTCGGGGGCCCGGCCGAGCATCCAGGTGGCGGTGCCGTGGGTGGTGATGCTGATGGGCCCGTGTCGGTACTCCATCGCCGGGTAGGCCTCCGTCCAGGACAGGGAGGCCTCGCGCATCTTCAGCGCGGCCTCGTTGGCCAGCCCGACCGTCCAGCCGCGGCCGAGGAAGGTGAACTGGGTGCACTCGACGAGGCCGGCGGGCAGTTCGGCGGTGAGCGCGGTGCGGGCGTCGGCCACGGCCGCGTCGGTGTGCCGGCCCAGGTGGGCGCGGAGCAGGGTGAGGGCGGTGGTGGCGAACCGGGTCTGCACCACGGACCGTTCGTCGGCGAAGTCCAGGACGACCACGTCGTCGGCCGCCGCCATGACGGGCGTGTCCGGGTCGGCGGTGATCGCGACGGTGCGGGTGCGGCCGCGCAGCCGGCCCAGCAGTTCCAGTACCTCGGTGGTGGTCCCGGACCGGGTCAGGGCGACGACGCGGTCGTACGCGCGGGCCGCGGGGAACTCCGAGGCGGCGAAGGCGTCGGTCTCGCCGTGGCCCGCCTCCTCGCGCAGCGCCGCCGCGGCCTGGGCCATGAAGTACGACGTGCCGCAGCCGACCACGGCGACCCGCTCCCCCGGCGCCGGCAGCGCTCCGCCGTGGCGGCCCGCCTCCGACGCCGCGCGCGTCCAGCACTCGGGCTGGCTGGTGAGTTCGTCCTCGACGTGCGCCATGTCGCACCCCTCCCTCGGGACTGATTGTTCATGCAAGGTATAGCGCCTTTTCGAGCACAATCAAGCATTCGGCGGGAGATCGTCGTGCGCTAGGGTCGGTCGGGGACCGAGGGACGGAGGGTGCGCATGTCGCGCGACGCCCGCTGGAAGGCGCTGCTGGAACTGCTCGTGGAACGCGGCCGGCTGGACGTCGACGAGGCGGCGAGCCGGCTGGAGGTGTCGGCCGCGACCATCCGGCGCGACTTCGACCAGCTCGCCGAACAGCAGATGCTGGTGCGCACGCGCGGCGGCGCGGTCGTGCACGGGGTGTCGTACGAGCTTCCGCTGCGGTACAAGACGGCCCGCCGGGCCTCGGAGAAGCAGCGCATCGCGAAGGCGGTCGCCGGCCTGGTGGCGCCCGGCGAGGCGGTGGGCCTGACCGGCGGAACGACCACCACCGAGGTGGCGCGCGCCCTGGCGGTGCGCGGCGACCTCGCCTCGGGCGCTCCGGCGCTGACCGTCGTGACGAACGCGCTCAACATCGCCAACGAGCTGGCGGTGCGGCCGCAGTTCAAGATCGTGGTGACCGGCGGGGTGGCGCGGGCCCAGTCCTACGAGCTGATCGGCCCGCTCGCGGACGGTGTGCTGGGGCAGATCACCCTGGACGTGGCGGTGCTGGGCGTGGTCTCGCTCGACGTCACCCACGGGGCGGCGGCCCACGACGAGGCGGAGGCGGCGATCAACCGGCTGCTGTGCGAGCGCGCCGAGCGGGTGGTGGTCGCCGCCGACTCCAGCAAGCTGGGCCGGCGGGCGTTCGCCCGGATCTGTGCGGTCGGGGCGGTGGACACGCTGGTGACGGACAGCGCGGCCGACCCGGACACCGTGCGGCGGTTCGAGGACGCCGGGGTCCGGGTCGTCGCGGTGTGAGCGAGGACGCCCGGGGTCCGGCTCGACGCGGTGCGAGCGAGGCGGGTCAGTGTCCGTGGCCGTCGGCGGGGTGGGGCTCGGGTGCCGGTTCCTGTGCCGGCGTGGGCGCCTGACCGGTGCGGACGGTGAACGCCGCCGTGCGGACCTCGCCCTCGTGCTGGAAGTCCAGGAAGAGCCGGTAGGTGCCGCCGGTGGGCGCGGTCGCCGTGAAGGAGATCTCCGGGCCGGGCTTCGTCGTGCCGTCGCCGGGTTCGCCGTTGGGGTGGACGTGCAGGTAGGCCAGGTCACCGGAGCGCAGGGCCACGAGGTGGCCGTACGCGCCGAGGTAGGGCTGGAGGTCGGTGACGGGCCGGCCGTCGCGGGTGACCTTCAGGGTCAGCTCGGCGGGCCGGCCCGGGCGGAGGGTGCCTGACAGGCCGACCCGGTAGTCGCCGACGCGGGCCGTGCCGGCGGGCCGCGGCAGCTCCGCGGGTTCATAGCGCCCGGAGGCCGCCAGGTCCGCGCCGAGGGTGAGGTTCTCCGCGCCCTCGCGCCGGGGGGTGAAGTCGGCGAAGACCCGGTAACCGCCCGCGCGGGGCAGGTCGACGGAGGTGCTCCAGGTGCCGTCGGCGGCGCGGGTGGGGTGCAGGTGACGGTAGGTCACCAGGTCGCGCGAGGCCAGGATCAGATGCAGTTCCTTGCCGTGCTCGCGCCGGTAGTCGGTCACGGCACGGCCGCGGTCGTCGCGGACGGTGAACCGCAGTTCGGTGCGCTGCCCGGCGGTGACGCGCGGGGTGGCGAGGTCGAGCGTGTAGCCGTCCTCCGAGACTTGCAGTCCGCCGGCCGGGGCGCCGTCGTGGCCGGCGTGCTCCTCGGGCGGCGAGGAGGTCCGGCCGTGCTCGTCGTGGGGCGCGGGTGCGGTGCCGGCGACGACCGGGCCGAGGCCCTGACCGACCCCGTAGGCCGTGCCGAAGGTCGCGGCGAGTGCGGCGGCGAACGCGGTGATCCTCAGTCCGGTGTGCATGACGGTCGCTCCTCGTCCCTGCGGCCTCCCTCGTCCGGGAGGCCCTCCATGCAGCTCACCATACCCCCGGGGGGTACCAAGTCAAGCCGGAGGCGCGCTTGCTTCTCGTACCCCCCAGGGGTATACATGGTCTCCGGCAGGGGGATACCCCCAGGCCGTATCCGCCCCGTGCGATCTCAGACCCAGGAGAGCCTCATGTCCACGTCCACCTCCTCGCCGTCCTCGTCTCCCTCGTCGTCCTGCTGCTCCACCGACGGCCGCTGCTCGACCGGCGCGGCCACCGCCAAGGCGACCGTCGGCTCCGTCACGACCACCTACGCCGTCGCCGGGATGACCTGCGGCCACTGCAAGGCCACCCTCACCGAGGCGATCGGCGCACTGGACGGCGTGACCGGCGTGGACGTCGACCTGGACACCGGCCACGTCACCGTCACCTCGGCCGCCGGCCCGGACGACTCCGTGATCGCCGAGGTGGTCGACGAGGCCGGCTACGAACTGACCGGCCGGGTCTGACCGGCGAGGCCTGACCGGCCCCCACTCCCCCGCAGCGCCGGGACCCGCGCCCCGGGTCCCGGCCGACGACCCCGTATCAGGAGCAGCCATGACCACCCGTACGACCGAAGCGCCGGCCGAGGTAGAACTCGCCATCGGCGGCATGACCTGCGCCTCGTGCGCGGCCCGGATCGAGAAGAAGCTCAACCGGATGGACGGGGTCACCGCCACCGTCAACTACGCGACGGAGAAGGCGAAGGTCAGCTACGGCGGTGACGTCTCCGTCCCGGACCTGATCGCCACGGTCGAGGCGACCGGTTACACCGCGCGCGAACCCGAGCCCCCGCGCGGCGGGCCCGCGCCCGGCGACGGCGACGGCGACACGGCCGACGGGGCGGACGACGAGCTGCGCCCGCTCAGGCAGCGGCTGGTCACGGCCGTGGCGCTGGCCGTACCGGTGATCGCCATGGCGATGGTGCCGGCGTTTCAGTTCGAGTACTGGCAGTGGCTGTCCCTGACGCTGGCGGCGCCCGTCGTGACGTACGCCGCCTGGCCCTTCCACCGGGCCGCCCTGACCAACGCCCGGCACGGGGCGGCCACGATGGACACGCTGATCTCGGTCGGCACCTCGGCGGCGTTCCTGTGGTCGCTGTGGGCCCTGTTCTTCGGCACGGCGGGCACCCCGGGCATGACGCACCCCTTCGAGCTGACCATCGCCCGCACCGACGGCGCCGGGAACATCTACCTGGAGGCCGCCGCCGGAGTCACCGCCTTCATCCTGGCCGGGCGGTACTTCGAGGCCCGCTCCAAGCGGAAGGCCGGCGCGGCGCTCAGGGCCCTGCTCCAGCTCGGCGCGAAGGACGTCACGGTGCTGCGCGGAGGCGGCGAAGAGACCGTCCCGGTCGGCGAGTTGCGGGTCGGCGACCGTTTCCTGGTGCGCCCCGGCGAGAAGATCGCCACCGACGGGACGGTGACCGAGGGCTCCTCGGCGGTGGACGCGTCGATGCTGACCGGCGAGTCCGTGCCGGTGGAGGTGGCCGTGGGCGACGCGGTCACCGGGGCCACGGTCAACGTCGGCGGGCGGCTGGTCGTTCGGGCCACCCGGGTCGGCGCGGACACCCAGCTGGCGCGGATGGCGAAGCTGGTGGAGGACGCCCAGAACGGCAAGGCGGCGGCGCAGCGGCTCGCGGACCGGATCTCGGGGGTGTTCGTGCCCGTCGTGATCGCGCTCGCCCTCGGCACCCTGGGGTTCTGGCTCGGCAACGGGGCGGGGCTGACGGCCGCGTTCACCGCCGCCGTCGCCGTACTGATCATCGCCTGCCCGTGCGCCCTGGGGCTGGCCACGCCGACCGCGCTGATGGTCGGCACGGGGCGCGGGGCGCAGCTCGGCATCCTCATCAAGGGCCCGGAGGTCCTGGAGTCCACCCGGCGGGTCGACACGGTCGTCCTCGACAAGACGGGCACGGTCACCACGGGCCGGATGACCCTGCTGGCCGTGCGCACCGCCGAGGGCGTGGCGGAGGCCGACGTGCTGCGGCTGGCCGGTGCGCTGGAGCACGCCTCGGAGCACCCGATCGCGCGGGCCGTGGCGGACGGGGCCCTGGCCGAACTGGGCGCGCTCCCGACGCCGGAGGACTTCGCGAACGTGCCCGGTCTGGGCGTGCAGGGCGTGGTCGACGGCCACGCGGTGCTGGTCGGCCGGGAGCGGCTGCTCGCCGAGTGGGCGATGGCGCTGCCGGTGGAGCTGGAGCGGGCCAGGGCCGAGGCTCAGGCCGCGGGGCGGACCGCGGTCGCGGTCGCCTGGGACGGCGAGGCCCGAGCGGTCCTGGAGGTCGCCGACGCGGTGAAGGAGACCAGCGCCGAGGCCATCGCCCGGCTGCGCGGTCTCGGGCTGCGGCCGGTGCTGCTCACCGGCGACAACCGGGCCGTCGCCGAGTCCGTCGCCCGCGAGGTCGGGATCGCGGAGCAGGACGTGATCGCCGAGGTGCTGCCGCAGGACAAGGTCGAGGTGGTCCGGCGGTTGCAGGCCGAGGGCCGTTCGGTGGCGATGGTCGGCGACGGGGTCAACGACGCCGCCGCGCTCGCCCAGGCCGACCTCGGGCTGGCGATGGGCACCGGCACGGACGCCGCGATCGAGGCCGGTGACCTCACCCTCGTCCGGGGCGACCTGCGCGCCGCGGCCGACGCGATCCGGCTGGCCCGGCGCACCCTCGGCACGATCAGGTCCAACCTGTTCTGGGCGTTCGCCTACAACGTCGCCGCGTTGCCGCTGGCCGCGGCGGGACTGCTCAACCCGATGATCGCCGGGGCGGCGATGGCCTTCTCCTCGGTGTTCGTCGTCGGCAACTCCCTGCGGCTGCGCTCGTTCCGCGCCGCGTCCTGATCCGCCACGGCCCGCCGCCCGGTGTTCCGCCCCGCGGACGCCGGGCGGCGCGCGCGTGCGGGAGGTCAGGCCCGCAGCGCACGGGAGCGTTCGAGGAAGTCCGTGATACGCGGGTGCGGCGGCAGGGCGCGCATCTCGGCGGTGAGCTTGCCCAGCAGACGGCTCGTCATGGCCGACTTCATCCGGGAGGTCATGTCGGCAGCCTGCTCGGCATGGGCGCACGCCGTGTCGAGATCACCGAGCCGGAGCCGGGCCGTGGCCAGGTAGACGGCGTTGTGTGCCGCCTGGCGGCCCGCCCGGACCTGCGTGCCCATGCTCAGCTCCACGAAGCGGAGCATCCTGGCGGGGTCGCCGAGCAGGCGGAAGCAGCCGGCCATCTGGCTCGCCAGGTACCCGGTGTCGATGAAAGCCGTCCACTCCGGCTCGTCAGCCGTACGGTCCACGGCGGCTTCCGCCGCGGACATCGCCGCGACGGCGCCCTTGCCGTCGTTCAGACCCGACAGCGCCCGTGCCTCCACCACGCGCGCCCGGGTGGTGGCGCGAGGGCTGTCGGCGCGCTCCGCCGTGTGCAGCGCGGTGCGGGCGAAGTTCAGCCCCTCGGTGAGCCGGTCGTTGGCCATGGAGATCTGCCCCAGCGCGGAGAGCAGGTGACTGGCCACGACGAGCCCCGACCGGTTCGACCGGCGCGCCAGGTGCAGACCCTGGACCAGATACCGCTGGGCCAGCCCGTCGGCGCCGACGTCGCAGGTCATCCAGCCCAGTTGCAGATAGAGCTCCGCCGCCGCGCTGAACAGCTCCTGCTCGACGCGCTCCGTCCGGGAGGAGGAACGCAGCAGGGGGACGACATCCTGGGCGACGTACGCCGCGAGGGCCTCGCGCGCCTGGTTCCCGCCGAACTGGACGTCGATCGCGGTGAACATCTGCATGGACCGCCGGATGTTCTCCACGTCCGCGGAGCGGCAGGTGCGCGGCGGCGCGCCGTCGAGGGACAGAAGGTGCAGCAGCCAGTCCCGTTGCGTACCGGGGACCGCGGACAGGGAGAAGGGGAGGAGGTACAGGAATTGACGCCGTTCCATGTCCGCTCGCCCCAGCCTGTCCATGACGCCCAGTTGCCGCTCCAGGTCACCGTGGTGCAGCAGGGACTCCGCCGCCAGCCCGGCTTCCGAGGTGTCTCCCAGGCCGATCTCGTCCAGGGGAACGGTACGTCCCAGTTTCGCGCCGAGAACCTCGGCGATCAGGGCGGGAACCGGGGAGCGCGGTCTTTTGCCGCTCACCCAGTGGCTCACCGACGACTTGTCATAGGAGAGCCGTAAACCGTGCCGGGCGCCGAGTCCGTTCACGCGCACCGCGAGGCCTTCGTACGAGCAACCGGCCTCGGTCAGCAGGGCTTTCAGCTTCTCGTTCCTCGACTGATGCACGTCGGCCGCCCTCGGGTGCCCTGGGAGTCGGATTTCATCCTAATCACCGCTGTTTCCGGCCGACAGCACGCAAGGGCGGTTTTCAACCCCGCTTTCAACCGTTCACCGGCGTCCGCCGCCGCGAACCGGCGTTGGACCGGACAACCGGCTGTGCTCTCGCGGCCGGTGCACGTGTTTCGCCACGCTGGGGACGGCTTCGAGGGGAGCCCGTGGACATGGGAGGGCGACATGAGCGACGGGGAGACGCGTTCCGGTGGCGGTCCGGGCGGCGGCGCACGGGAGCCCTTCATCGGGTTCGGTGACGCGATCGTACTGGCGGGGTTTCTCGTGCAGTTCGGGCTGGAGGCGTCATTCTGGGTGGTCGTGGTGGTCCTGCTCTGCCGATGGCTGTTCACCTGACGGACCGGCCGCCGCCGGAAGGATCCGTACCAGCCCATGACGGTGGAGGTCTGCGAGCAGTCGCCGCACGGTGCCCCCGGCCACGGACGGGGCCACGGCGTCCTGAAGGGTTCCGACTCCGGTCTCCCTGTCGGCCAGCAGGCGGGTGAGGATCACCGTGGCCGCCCGCTGAAATCGCCAGACCCTGCCCCCCGCGGTCAGGGCGACCGGCTGCTCGCCGTCGTCGTCCGGTTCGCTCAGCACGGCGCGCGGAAAGAGCCATTCGATGCGCGCGTCCCGCCGGAGCAGTCGCCGGTCGACGGCGAAGTCCTCGCCGAACAGGCACAGTTGTACGGCCGGCCGCGCGGGGGCCATGCCGTCGCGGGCGGCGAAGAACTCCCGCATCCCGGCCGGGGTGAGGCGGGCGAGCACCTCCTCACGCAACGCCGCCACATGGTCCGACTGCTCCCCGGCCGGCCCGAAACGGGGCAGGTCCTGCCGGACGACCTCCGCGGACAGCACCTGGTCGGCGACCCAGCGGACGAGGTCGTGACCGGTGCTGCGGGTGACGCCCAGCGCGAGGTGCAGGCTCGGTGGCCGGCCGGTGTGCACGGAGTGCCAGCAGCCCCGGGGCACGTGCAGCAGATCGCCGGGGGCGAGTGTGACCGTCCGGGCCTGCGTGCCGGCGGGGGCGGGGTTCTCCGCGAGGTCGGTGCGCAGGGGCCAGCGCCGTCCCGGGCCGTGGAGCCGCCACTGCTTCTCCCCGGCGATCTGAAGGACGATCACATCGTGGTTGTCCCAGTGGGTGCCGAACGCCGGGGTCGCCGCCCAGGAGGCGTAGGCATTCACCGAGACGCGCTCCCGGAACGTGCGCTCCGCCTCCCAGACGAGGGCGCGCACCGGCTCGCTGAACTCCTCCACGGCGTCCAGCACCAGCGAAGCGCCGGCACCGAGCTCGCGGTACAACCGCCCCGTGTCGACGACGTGGTGGACCATGCCGAGCGAGTCCGTGACGGGGCGGGTGTAGCCGGTGGCGGGCAGGACGTTCCCGTCCCTGGCGAGGCGGAGACGGGGTGCGGGCAACCGCTGCTGGTTGAGCGCCCGGTCCAGCGGCTCCCAGCCGAACAGGCCCCGGAACCGTTCCTCCGGGCCGGGGATGTGCACCGTGGTGCGGCCCAGGCAGTCGGTGAGGAACTCCTCGAGCGGCACGGGGGCCACGAGGTCCCGCAGCTTCATCCGCCGCCTCCGCGCACGGTCCTCGTCATGCCGTCGTCATGGCCGTCGTCATGGCCGGTGTCATGCCGTCGTCACGCAGGTGTTCCGTCCGCCGCCGCCACCGTCCGTGGCCGCGGCGAGGCCCTCCATGAGTACGGGCATCTCCTCGCAGGAGAGCAGCAAGGTGTCGGCGCCGTCGGCGTCCTCGCCGGCGCACTGGCGGTCCTGCGGGCTGCGCGACACGTGGTCCTGGGACATGGCGGTCTCCTCGGGCGGGCTCGTCAGACCTCCGGAGAACACTGCCCGGGCGGTGTCCGCTTCACGCCTGCGCGGCCGGTGCCCCGGGTGACGGAGTCTCGCCCCCGCCGCCCCTACCCGTCCCGTCCCCGGGGGCTCCGCCCCCGGACCCCCGCTCCTCAAACGCCGGAGGGGCTGACATACCAGCCCGTCCGGCGTTTGAGGACGAGGCCGTTCAGGCCGAAGCGGGGGTCTGGGGGCGCAGCCCCCAGGGGACGGGACGGGTAGGGGCGGCGGGGGCGAAACCCCCTCTCGGGGCCGGCGGGTCGCCCGGTCGGGCCCCGTCGGGGCGCCGGGCGGCGGGGCGCCGGGCAGGCTGGGGCGGCAACGGATCACACTGATCGCAAGGACCACACGATCACCCGCGATCACCAGCGCGAGCGCCCCGCCGGAGAAGGAGCCCATGAGCGGACCGACGGACACCACCGCCCCCACCGCCCGCCCCGTACGCTCCCGCGCCCCACGCCTGACCTCCGTCCTGCGCGACCTGCGCGCCGTGGACGGCGCCCTGTACGCCGCGGTGGCCGCCACCCCGACGCCCACCCTCGACCATGCGCTGCGCCGCCTTTCGCACGCCGCCGACCACTCGAAGATCTCGTTCGGCATCGCCGGGGCCCTCGCCCTGGGCGGTGCGCGCCCGCGCCGGGCGGCCGTGGTCGGGGTCGGAGCGATCGCCGTGGCCTCGGCCGCCGCCAATCTGCTCGGCAAGCGCCTGGTCCGCAGGCCCCGGCCGGACCGGGAGGCGGCCCGGGTGACGGTGGACCGGCACGTCCGGATGCCCGCGTCGGCGTCGTTCCCCTCCGGTCACACCGCGTCGGCGGTCGCGTTCGCCACCGCGGTCGGCGTGACCCTCCCGGCGGCGGCCGTCCCGCTCGGCGCCCTGGCGAGCGCCGTCGGCTACGCACGGGTGCACACCGGCGTGCACTACCCGGGGGACGTGGCGGCCGGTGCGGTGCTGGGGATCGCCAGCGCGGCCACCGCGCTGGCGGCGGCAGCGGCCGCCCGGCCACCCGGCGCCCGCTACTCGGACGCGGCCTGGTCGCCGGTCTCGCCCGTGTAGAACGCCGTGGTCCGGTCGGCGGCCTCGCGTGCCGCCCGGGGGTCGGTGCCGCTCTCGACGTTCGCCGCGTACCAGCCCTCGCTGCTCTCCTTGACGAACCGCCGGCCCTCGTCCGACATGGTCCAGGCCATGGCCTCCTCCGGGTCGACGGCGGCGCCGCCGCTCGCCAGGTGCAGCGTCAGCCCCACGAACAGCAGGTCGTAGCCGACGCCGACCGCGCCGGGCCCGTACTGCGCCCACTTCTCGTCGTCGACGTGGGCGATGTGCTGGAGCTCGAAGCGGGTGCCGTCCTCGTCGGCGGTGAGGTTCAGTTCGATCCAGCTGACGTCGCCGTCGTACTCCCAGGTCGCGGAGAAGCTGTTCGGCGGGTCGCAGCTCTCGATCGTGCCGCCGGCGTGACCCTGGAGCTGGTACCGGCCGCCCAGCTTCAGCTCGCCGGTGACCGGCAGGAACCAGCGCGGGATGCGCTCGGCGTTCGTGCACGCGTCCCACACGTCGTCGAGCGGGGCGTCGTAGGTGCGGCCGATCGTGACCACACGGGCCTCGCCCGCCTTGAAGGTGCGCGTTCCGACCGTGCGGCGCACGGAGTTGATCTGGTGTGTGACGTCGATCATGACGTACTCCTCGGTGGTTCGTCGGCGCCGCGCAGGCGCCGTTCACGCTTGCCGCGGGCCAGTTCGGTGGCGAGGGCGTCCAGGTGCGGGGTCCAGAACCGGCGGAACCGGTCGAGCCAGGCGTCGATGTCCCGCAGGGGCGCGGGGTCGACGGCGTACAGCCGCCGCGCCCCCTGCGGGCGCACCGTCGCGAAGCCGTTGTCGCGCAGCACTTTCAGGTGCTGGGAGACGGCCGGCTGGGATATTCCGAACTCCTCCTGGACGACCTCGCAGACAGCCCCCGACGTCATCTCGCCGCCGGCCAGGAGTTCCAGGATCCGGCGGCGCACGGGGTCTGCGAGCACATCGAAGGCGTGCATGCGGCGAGAATATCAGCTGGCGCTTATATAAGCGACAGCTGATAGAAACCGAGGGGTCCGACTCGGGAGCGACCCGGGGAACGCGGGCCGGAAGGCCGCGCGTCGGGCCTCGGGCCTCGGGCCTCGGGCGTCAGCCGAAGGCCTTCACCGCCTGGTAGTACGTCCACGCGGTGCTGTTGCAGGTGGTCTTCGTGCCGCCGCCGTAGCGGTTGCACACGCGCTTGAGGTCCTCGTAGAAGGCGCTGTCCAGTCGGGCCTTGTGGGCACTGAAGGTGCCCGCCGCCTTGTAGTTGCGGTAGCCGAAGTCGTGTCGCGCACAGGAGTTGCTGAAGGGGAAGCCGAACGGGTTGTCCGGCGAGGAGGAGCAGTAGTCGGTGGACCAGTCGAACCCGTACGCGGCCCAGGCGGCCCGATCGGCCCGGGCGGCGGCCCAGAGGCTGTAGCTCGACGCGCTGGTCTGCGTCCAGCTCGCGAGCACCTGGGCCTTGTCGGCGGGAGCGGCCTGCGCCGCCGTGGCGGTGGCGACGACGGTGGCGACGGAGAGGGCGGAGGCCGCGAGGCCGGTGGCGAGTCTTCGGTGCATCCCACACCTCCATGAGGCTCTGCGACCCGCCCCTCGGGCCGCAGGTTCATGACAAGATGATTCACGGGTCAACGAGGTCCTTACACCTGTACCGGCACAACACCCCGTGAACTCCGCGGCGGTTCGCACGGCCGGACCGTGAACTGCCGGAGAACGGCGGCGACTTGGGCGCTTCAGCCCCGGGCGGGCGCCCCGGCGCGCCCGCGTCACTCCCCGCCGTACGGCAGCGTCGTCCCCGGCAGCGCGTACTCCTCCCGTCGGCCGCACATGCCGTAGCCGCCGCGCCGGGTCGGCTCGGCCCGGTACGCCGTCGCCGCGGCGAGGTAGGCCGGGTCGCCCGCCGCCAGCGCGTCGAGGTGGGCGCCGGTGCGCTCGGCGGCGGCCAGCGCACCGGCCCGCCACAGCTCCCGCCAGGCGGGCACCCTGTCGCGGACCAGGCGGGCGGCGGCCCGCTGGAACTCCCGGCAGGGCCCGTCGTCCCCGGCCCGCAGGGCCTGCCGCAGGACGAGGTAGCCCTCGACGGCGAGGTCCCTGCGGCGGCGGGCGGCGGCCTCCGTCTCCGGCCCGGTGCCGGGCGGCAGCGTGGCCGCCGCCGCGTAGGCGTCCGGATCGGTGGCTTCGTTGATCTCTAGGAACAGCGATTGTCGACCGGTTTCGGAGGCAGGTGGTGATCGCTGGACTGACGGCTGTCGATGAGAAATGACGG